>WTBR01000075.1 GCA_013138975.1 Bacteroidales bacterium | reverse complement strand
CTCTTGTAAGGAAAAAGCTATATATGTGCAGTTTGCAAGCATCTAAACATAATAAAGCATGTGCAGAACTATACCAGCGCTTACTCGCTAAAGGCAAACCAAAAAAAGTAGCATTGATTGCAGTTTCTAATAAATTATTAAAAATGGTCTATGCTATTGCAAAATCTGGATTGCCCTATGATCAATACTATGTCTCAAGAAAAATGGCATGAAAAAAGTACCGGTAAAAGATACGCTTCGGGTATTGATGAGCCAAAAGTTTTTCTTTCTGCTTTTTGCAAAGCAAAAAAATAGTGAGGAAATAATTCCCTCACTATACAAGATAAACTTCGGTTCAATGAATCACCAAAAGTTTTCTTTCTGCGAATACAAAATTATTGAAAATAACTTGGATTTTAACACAATTCAATTGTATATTTAAATGCGCTGAAAGTGCTTTTAAATATTTACAATGGTTAATGCCGATACATTATCAAAGTGCTTTAGACATAAAGCGCATTTTGATAAGTAATCGGTATAATTTGAACGTTTATTATTTGTTTTAGTATTTTCGTTAATGAAATCTATATTTTGAAAAAATATTTTCAAGGTCAAAAGTGTCTTTTTTGATATTAGAAAAAAATACTTCCAGACTAAGAACCTTTTTTATCAGATGAAGAATGTCATTTAACTGATTAGTTTTTTGCAATGTCTGTAGACAAAAGCTATGCCAAAAGCGATAATGAAAAATCCTGATAAAAATAATATCCAATTAAAAGATTCAGGAATATATTTTATTGAAAGATTGAATAACTTATCAACTAGGGTTTTATCTTGTAGTTCAGATAATGAAAGATTATTTAAAAGAAATCGGCTATAATCCCATATAAATGAAGTAAAAACAATAAAAGAGCCAAGAATTAAAATCAGCCATTCTATCCGTGAAATTTTTACCTTAAAATTACTTTTAAGATTAAAGTGATATATTATCATAGCTAATAAAATCATAAGTATAGATAATAATACAGGAGCTATAACCGGGCCCGTCCAAGTAATAGGTAATAGAAATAAAATATCCCATGTAAGAAGACTTTCAGGCCATTCTAAAATTATCCATAAAAACACATAATAAATAATATCCCAAATTGCGAATGAATAAATAAACCATGCAAATCGTTGCGAGAAATTTTTACCTGCAATTATACCAACAGAAAGCAACATGAAAAGAGAAACTAATTCCCGAATTAATTCAGTAATTACAATATGATTATCCATTGGTACTAACGGAAAACTAAACCCTTCGGGATAGTATAAAGCCCTTAAATACACAACAACAGAACCTTCAAATATTCCCATGGCAATGGCGAAAATACTCACCCAAATTAATATTTGATGTTTTTTTAAAATCATTTTATATTTTAATATTTAAATCCGCAAACCGTGCCACGGATTTATTAATAGTCAGCAAGGTGATAATTAATTCATGTCATCTATATTAGTTAACCGTGGTACGGCTATTCTTAATAGTTAAATGAATAAATATTTACTTACGGATATTAGGTAATATTTAATTCTTCAAGTTACAAGACAAATAATAATTTATCAAGATTTATTATATATAATTGTTCTTGTGAAATTGTCTGAATTTTTTTGTGAAAATTTTAAGATGTAATACTTTGTGAATCTTAGTGTTTACTTTGCGTATCCTTGTGGTATAATCTTTTACCACAGAGTACCACAAAGTCAAGATCATTATTATTTAATAAATAAATGTCATCATTTAAGTAATAAAAAACGCATTTTACTTTTATGAACGTAATAGTAAATTGCTAAATTGCCAGTTAAAATATTAATTTTGCAAAAATCAATAGTCAATAATCAATAATCAATCAGAAGTGCTTTACCCCGAAAATTTTGAACAAAAAATAGGATTCGATAAAATCCGAGACATGCTTAAAGGTGGATGTTTAAGCAACCTTGGGCGAATGCGTGTTGATAAAATCCGTTTTTCAATTAAATATTCTTTCATTGAAACCTTAGTAAATCAGGTTGATGAGTTTAGGCAGATCATGTTAATGGAAAATGATTTTCCTTTAAATCATTTTATAGATTTAACGCCTGCCCTAAAAAAAATTAGGATTGAAGGAACATATTTCTTACCCGAAGAATTATTTAATCTGAAACGTTCTTTAGAAACTATTCGGGCAATTCTGAAATTTTTTAAAGCAAAAAAAGAAGAAGATAAATATCCATATTTGCAGAAATTAGCAGAAAATGTAAAACTTTATCCCTTTGTTTTTGAGCGTATTGATTCAATAATAAATAAACAAGGGAAAATTAAGGATAACGCATCACCTGAATTAAGTTCCATTCGCAATGATCTTCGAAGTAAAGAGAGTTCAGTTTCAAAACGCTTGCATAGTATTTTAAAAGATGCACAAAAAAATGGCCTTGTAGATCCTGATGTTTCGCTTTCAATTCGCGATGGGCGTGCAACAATACCAGTTGATGCATCACACAAACGAAAAATAAAAGGTTTCATTCTTGATGAATCAGCAACAGGAAAAACAGCATATATTGAACCTGCTGAAATAGTTGAGTTAAACAATGATATTAAAGAATTGTACTATGCTGAAAGGCGTGAAATTGTAAAAATCCTTGGAATTTTTGCCGATGATATTCGACCGTATATCGATGATTTATTGTTTACATATGAGTATATGGGAAACATTGATTTTATTCGATCAAAAGGATTACTGGCGAATAAAATAAATGGAATAAAGCCAATTTTCAATGACAGACCTATGGTTGAATGGAAACAAGCTATTCATCCATTATTGTATTTGTCATTTAAATCTGAGGCAAGGAGTGTAATACCTTTGGATATTATCTTAAATAACGATAATCAAAGAATATTACTGATTTCGGGTCCAAATGCAGGAGGGAAATCGGTTTGTTTGCAAACAGTAGGACTACTTCAATATATGTTTCAATGTGGACTATTAGTTCCAATGAATGAAAATTCGGAAATAGGTTTGTTTCAAAATCTTTTCCTAAATATTGGCGATGATCAATCCATTGAAAATGATTTAAGTACATATAGTTCCTATTTGCTGAATATGAAAAACTTTCTAAAATCGGCAAATGATAAAACATTGATTTTAATCGATGAATTTGGTTCAGGAACAGAACCAATGCTGGGAGGAGCAATTGCTGAAGCTATTTTAGATGATTTAAATTCGAAAAAAGCACAAGGGGTAATTACAACGCATTATACATCCCTAAAACATTTTGCATCGTCGGCACATGGAATTGAGAATGGCGCAATGTTATTCGATACAGCTAAAATACAACCATTATTTAGGCTGTCTATAGGCGAACCGGGTAGTTCATTTGCTTTCGAAATTGCTCGTAAAATAGGATTACCTGAAAGTATTCTTAAAAAGGCAACCGATAAAATAGGTAAAGATCATATCGATTTCGATAAGAACCTGAAAGATATATTGAGAGATAAGCGGTATTGGGAAACCAAACGCGAAAAAGTTAGGCGATCAGAAAAGAAACTCGAAGAACAAATTGCAAAATATACATCGGAACTTGAAATAGCTGATAAATCCCGAAAGGAGATTCTTAAAAAAGCAAAAGAAGAGGCAGAAGGATTATTAAGCGGTGTAAATAAGCAGATTGAAAATACGATACGTGAAATAAAAGAAAGTCAAGCCGATAAAGATAAAACAAGAATTGTTCGAAAAAAACTAAACGATTTTAAGGAAAAGTTAGGCGAAGTTGATCCGGAGCAAGAAGAAAGAATAAATAGAAAGATAGATAAGCTTAGAAACAGGGAACAAGGAGGAAAGAAAAAACCAGAATCTGTAAAAGCAGAGCAGAAAGAAATACAGAAACCTCGAGATGCAAATACATACGAAAAGGGCGATAAGGTTTCGCTGTATGGACAAAATTCTGTTGGAGAGGTTCTCGATGTTAATGGTAAAAGCATTATGGTTGCTTTTGGGAACATGATTACTACCTTGGATATAAAAAAACTTGAGAAAATTTCTGAGGAACAATATAAAAAACAAACAGGAAATGTGGGTTCAGGCAAAACATCATGGGATTTTGGCGAACGAAGATTAAATTTTAAGCCAGAAATTGATGTGCGCGGAAAACGAGCCGAAGAAGCATTACAAATTGTAAATGACTTTATCGATGAGGCCATTGTAATAAATATGAGTAATGTGAAGATATTGCATGGAAAAGGCGATGGTATTTTACGTCAATTAATTCGTCAATACCTAGCAACAGTCAATGTTGTTAGATCATATCACGATGAAAGTATTCAATTTGGAGGATCAGGAATTACTATTGTCGAATTTGAATGATCATATTTTTTTGTAAATTTGGATTAAACTAAATCCTAAATACATTGATCTTAATCTATTCACATAAAACATCAACGCGTCTCAATTACATATTAAATTTTTTATTTAATGACGTTCAGGGTGTCGAATATAAGATTGTAACAGATAAAAATGATTTTGTATCTTCCGATCTTCCTAAGATTAACTACACTTCTGAGAAGATAGAAAATAGTTTTCAAATAGTTCCGGCAGATTTATTATTTGAGTCAAACATTTTACAAAAGAAAATAAAAGTATCTGAATGGGAAAACATGAAAGTATTTTTTCAAACCCTGCCTGTCCGTCAGGTAGGGTTGGAAACTTCAGAAATTCCTTTTGACATTTTCGCTGCAAGTTTTTATTTAATTAGTCGATACGAAGAATATTTACCTTTTAGTGCAGATCAGCATGGTCGTTTCGAAGCAAACCAAAGTTTGGCTGGTAAAAATGGCTTTTTATATGATCCAATAGTTGATCAGTGGGCATGTAAACTCGCTGTTATGCTTAAATTAAAATTCGAAGGATATGAAACCTGCAAAAGAGAATTCAACTATATTTCAACAATTGATATTGATAATGCATACGCCTATTTGTATAAAGGAACAGTAAGAACCATAGGTGCAACAATGCGTGATTTGTTTAAACTTGATTTTAACGAAAATATAAAGCGATTTCAAACATTAAATGGAGAGAAAGATCCCTTTGACACATATGGTTATTTGGACTCAATGCATAAGCAATATGGAATAAAGCCATTATGGTTTTTTTTGGTAGGTAATTACAATACCTACGATAAAAACCTTCCACTTGACAATGAAGCTTTTCAAGATTTAATAAAGAAAGTATCTGAAGTTGCTGAAATTGGAATTCATCCATCCTACGAATCAAATAAAGAATTTAATCAACTTAAAAAAGAATTTGATTATTTATCAGGGATTTCATCAAATCCAATAAGCAAAAGTAGACAGCATTATTTAAAATTATTATTTACAGAAACATATCAGAATCTATTAAAGCTGGGAATAAAAGAAGATTATACCTTAGGTTATTCATCGGATGTTGGCTTTAGAGCAGGTACTTGCACACCATTTAATTTTTATGATTTAAAAAATGAAAAAGAAACTGATTTAAAAATTATTCCTTTTCAAGTAATGGATGTAACATTAAATCAATATTTAAAATTAGACGTTGATGAAGCTGTTAATAGGATAAAAGAAATAATTGAAAAAGTAAGGCAAGTAAAAGGTACATTCGTAAGTTTATGGCATAACGAATCCTTAAGTGATCATGGACACTGGAAAGGGTGGGAGTCAGTTTATAAAAGTATGCTCGAATTTATTTTTGACAAGAAATAAGTTAGAAATATTATTTTTCAAATCATTATTTTCCGAAATATGATTAATAAAAGGGCAGACACCTAATTGGTTTGTGAGTTTGACTAACTCCAGCTTTTTGGCTGGGGATACAGAACGTAACTTAGTCCTTATTCTTTAATAAGGTGCTATTGTTTTTCCAATATTAAAACATCTTGAAAGGATAAAGATTCAGATTTCTGCTTGCCCGACCAATACCCAAAATGCTCAGACTTTACTTTTAAACCAGCATTAGAAATAATCGTATTAAGGTAATCATTTTTATATGCCACATTCGCTTCAGGAACTTTTTCATCCATAAGACTGTAGTTCCCTTTATTAAATGCGAAATTGAAACTTGAATTTGTATTTTTCAATTCTTTTGACAAAATGAAAAAAGTACAAAAACATTTCCCTGAGCTTTTTAAAACTCTGCTAATTTCTTGCAAGTAATTTTCAACATCATCTGGTAACATATGAGTAAAAACAGAAGTTAAAATTATAAGGTCAAAAGAATTATCTTGGTAAGGAAATTTTATTTTTGAAGCTTCCTGATTTGTACTTAAATTATATAAACTGTTTTTAAGGTTTAAATGTGTAAAGTTAAAGTTTGGAAATTTAGGAGTAATATTTTTTTGACACCATTTTACGCCTGTTTTTACAATATCAAAACCTTCATACTTTCCTTCCTGCGATAAGTATTTTGTTAGTGGAATTGCCATTCTTCCTATTCCACTGCCAATATCTAAAACATTATGTTCAGGCATTAAATTTCCTAAATCAATAAAATGGTTTAAAAAAGTTTCTCCTTGTTTTAAAAAATCTCCCGATCCTGTAAAAATCTTACCCTTAGGTGGCGAGAGTTGGGTTTTGTTTAAACGAAATATGTTTAGTAAATCAATCGGAAAATAAAATAATCTTCGAACGACTAATCTTAATTTTGGAGATAAAAAGTAATAAATTTTTCTTAAATTCATATTGGGTTACACTAATTTTAATATGGAATTCAAAGATATAAATATAATTTAGAAGATAGTGAGTAGGATTTATTATAGATATTACAATAAGCGAAATAATAATAGTTAGATGTTATATTTATTATTTTATTTTTTACAGTATCCTTTAAATTAATTTCAATAAGTTTTTATAATGGAGAAAGGACTTTTGTGTTCTTTGTTTTTTATTTATCTGTATTCAACAATATGCATGTTATTTAGCATGATTATTAAAAATTATTTTTTATAATTTCGAGTAAAATATAATTATTTACACACTAATAAAAACCTTGTATTATGAAAAAATTATTTACGGTAACAGCATTGCTGTTATCAAGTTATTTGTTAACTGCACAAAACAATTTAGATGAAAGTATAAGCAACGAACCATCAAAAATTATTATAACAAACCCGAGTCCTTGGGTTTTGAACGCATATGGAATTTATTATACTGGAAGTATTGCAACTAAGTCCACTTCTGCGAAAGTAGTAACGTCAAATTATGTTGGGATTGGCACAATTTCACCTTCGTATAAACTGCAAGTAAATGGTGATATATATGCAAATGGAGGATGGTTAAGGGCTTACGGCTCAAAGGGTTTATATTTTCAATCTTATGGAGGAGGATTGTATATGACCGATGCTACCTGGATTAGAACTTACGGTAATAAAAGTTTTTATCACAATTCAGGGATAATGCGAACAGATGGAACTTTTCAAGTAGGCCCAAGCGGAGATAGATTTATAGTAAATACATCTGGCAATGTTGGCATTGGAACTACAACCCCAACTAAAAAGCTTGACGTAAGTGGTGATATTAATTATACTGGTAATTTATATAAGAATGGACAATTAGTTGATTTTAGTGGAGGTTCATCTGTGTGGGAAACAAATGGAACTGATATTTATTATAATTCTGGGAATGTAGGAATAGGAATCGCATCACCAGGAGCAAAGTTAGATGTAAATGGATCAATAAAAATCACTGGTTCAAATCATTTCACTTTTGCCAATTCAAATGGGCACGGAGTAATTAATTTTGGTAATAATGGATTGGGGAATTTATATTTCCGAAGCTTACCTGTTGGGGGAGACATTAATTCATCTAATCATTTAATGATATTAACATATGATGGCAGACTAGGAATCGGGACATGGGATCCAGGTAATTATAAACTTGCTGTTAATGGAAGTATACGTGCAAAATCCATTGACGTTGAAACCAGTTGGTCTGATTTTGTTTTTGAAAAAGATTATAATCTTCGTACAATAAAGGATGTTGATGATTTTATAAAAAATAATGGACACTTGCCAGAGATACCCTCCGCTGAAGAAGTAGAGAAAAATGGGATTAATGTCGGAGAAATTCAGAGTAAGCTTTTACAAAAAATTGAGGAACTTACACTTTATATTATTCAACTTGAGACTAGAGTCACTGAATTAGAAAATAAATAAGATATTAGATATGAGAAACTTTTTATTTTTACTTCTTTTTCTATTATTTAGTAATGTTTTTTATGCTAGTAATATAGATAAAGAAAAAGCAAAATTTGTTGCGCAAAATTTTATGAATTTAAGGCAACCCCAACGAAAAAATGCTATTTGTAGTCTAATTGAAGAAAAATACAAGAATAATGTTACAATATATTATGTAATTAATTTTTGTGAAGGAGGATGGGTTATGGTTTCCGCTGATGATTTAGTGATTCCAATTTTAGGATATTCTTTTGAAGGAATAATTGATAAAACTGCAATTAAACCTGATAATTTTAATGGTTGGACTGATAGTTACAAGGAACAAATTATTGATGCAAAAGGTAGAAAAATTATTTATCCTGAAGTCTCTAAGAAGTGGAATGATTTATTAAATCCTAAGTTGATTAAAAATCCTAAGAACTTAGTATTTGCATATACCCCTGGAACGAGACTTTTAAATACATCAGATAGAGGAGAAGTAAATTGGAAGCAAAGTACAAATAACAGTGGGGGGTGTGTTCCATCATATAATGCACATACTCCTCCATCAACCGATAGTGATTGTAATTGCGATCACAAACCAGCAGGTTGTGGTCCCGTTGCAATGGGGCAAATCATGTGGTATTGGCAATGGCCTAAAAGCAGTTCTTATCGTTCATATGATTGGGAATTAATGCCAAATGTTTTAACGAATTCTTCAGATATATGGGGAGGGGAGGAAATAGCTTGGCTTCTTAGTGATTGTGGAAGTGCTTGTAAAATGGATAATAATATAGAGTATTTTTGTAGTGGATCGTGGACTACAACGAGTAATATAGAAGATGCTTTTGTAGATGAGTTTAAATACGAAGCCGCTGAAAAAAAAACAAAATCAGAATGGAATTATTCTGGAGCCTGGCAAGATTTATTAAGAGCTGAGATAGATGCTGGAAGACCAATACTTTATCGTGGTGACAAAGCAGATATAAGCACTTCAAAGCACTTTTTTGTTTGTGATGGCTATGATACTCCTAATTTTAACTCATTTCATTTTAATTGGGGATGGGGAGGATATTGCAATGGTTTCTATACCTTAGATGATTTAACTCCAGGAGATTCTGAATATAATGAAAATCAAATGGCTATTGTTGGTATTTCGCCAACATGTAATTCTGTGAGTCAGAATATAACAGATGTTTCATATTCGAATGTTACAGGAGTAAAACATGAAGTTGCACGCAGTAGTATTATTCTTCCTTCAGATAATGAAACATTGACAGTAGATGGTGGGAAATTATTATTAACAGCAGGTAATTCGATACATCTAAGTTCAGGTTTTTCTGTTAAACCGGGTAGTATGTTTTATGCAGATATTAAAGAAATAAGTCATGGAGAATCCGGGATAAGTGTTCCCACATGGTATGATGTTTTTACTCCAAATGGAGATGGTATTAATGATGAGTTATATTATAATGTTTATAATGCAGATACGTGGGAATTACAGGCTTTTGACCGAAATGGATATGCGATTTTTCAAAGTGCTGGTATAATTGAGAATAATTCAGCTGTTGTTTGGAGAGGGGAAAATACTGTTACAGATACATATTATTGTATAATTAAATTCCGAAATAGTTGTGGTGAAGTTTTAACTAAAGCTCTTGATATTCTTGTAGTTCATGGTGGAAGTAAAGAATTTGAACCGCAAATTCCTATTATTAGTAATAATGAATTCATAATAAAGGATGATAATGAAATATTATTAGGTGATTATAATTTTAATATTTATCCAAATCCAAGTACGGGTATTTTTAATTTAAATATTAATAATCAGAATTTAAATTATAATGTAATTATATATAATTTAACAGGAGAAAAAATATTTGAAAAATGTAATTTTGCCTCCCAAGAGTTAGAGATTAACTTGAATAGTAAACCTAAAGGTTTATATATTATTAAAGTGGAAATTGACAATGAAATCATTGCATACAAAATATTAATAAAATAAAGAGATATGAAAATTCGAGAAAACACAATAAAATTTCTCATTTCTTTAATCGTTCTAATTTTATTTTCATTTTCTTGTGAGGTAGGAAGTGACGATTATAAATGGATTTATATATATAAAACTAAAGCAGATTATTCTAATAATGTTTGTGTTAAATTAACAATTGATAAATCTAAAATATCCTCTTATCCGGGTCCCGGGGAAGGTGAACCTAAGTATTGGCCTGTCGAATTAACTGAAGGTTATTTGCTGAATGGTACACAAGGAGAGAATTCTGGAATCTTGTCAATAACAAATGAAGAATATAATCAGAATTATAATGCTTCACCAGGTGCGGATAGCTTATATAAACTATTATTGGAAAAAGATCCTTTCATTGAATTTTATAAATTCAATGATACAAAAAATGAGTTTTATAGTGAAAGTGGAGCATATGGAGTTGATACGATGTTTATAAATTATTTAATAAAAGAAGATAATCTGGATAAATATTTTATAAAGATTAAATAGATTATTATACATTTCAAGTAAATAAAACAGCTCGTTAATATAGCAAAATTAGAAAAAGAATATTGTTATTTCAGCGGGCTGTTATTTTTATAGTTTGTCAGAAAATAAATTGATATTTTATTCATAAAAAGCAGAGTAACTTTATTGCTTAGTTTAAGCTTTTCTTATAATTTAAGTTTTAAAGCAAATTTAATACGAAAGATTAAAAACTTATATCTCTTTACGATTGTAATAATTGAATTCTTATATTTACTTTAACAAAAGTGTTTTAATTGAAAATAAAATACCTCAAAAATTATCAGGTTGATAAACATAAGTGAAATATAACTGTCGAGAATTTTCAAAATGGTTCAGAGTATGCTTAATGGCGAGAATGAAAACTGCAAAACAGGAAGTTTTAGGCGAATATGTAATGGATGGTAATTTGGATTTATATTCAGGATCTTATTTCATGAGATTTGTTAACGATAAAGGATTTATAACTAAAAAATTAATTGTTAAATAAATAAAATTGAGACTACATTTCTTATATTGCAACCTAATTTTAATTTATTCAATTTATGAGCAAATTTATTTCGGTATTGTTAAGAAAGTTAGGGTTAATGAAGTTTGCAGATAAAATTCACTTTTATATTTTATTTTTAAAAACGTATAAAACTAGACGTGAATTTAAAAGAGCAAACCCAGAAGTTGTTCTACCTCCTCCATATTTCCTTTATGAAACATTTAACTTGAATTACTTTAGCTTTTATAATAAAAGTATTAATACCGCAGAATGGTTAGTTTCGTTTTTTAAAAAATATAAATCTCTTAAGAATCTAAAAGTTTTGGATTGGGGCTGTGGTCCTGGAAGAGTAATAAGACATCTTCCCAAAGTAATGGATAAAACCTGTCAGTTTTACGGTACGGATTATAACAAGAGATATATTAATTGGTGTAGTAAAAACATTCCAAATGTTTCGTTTAATTTAAACAAATTATCTCCACCTTTATCATATGAAAATAACACTTTTGATATTATTTATGGGATATCTATCTTTACGCACCTGTCAAAAGAAATGCACTACAGTTGGTTTAATGAATTAATTAGGGTTTTAAAACCAGGAGGAATCATTTTTTTAACATTACACGGAAATGCATTTAAAGATAAATTAACTGTAACTGAGAAATTAAAGTTTGAGAAAGGTAATTTAGTGGTAAAATCAAGGACAAAGGAGGGACATCGGACATATGGTGCTTTTCAGCCTGCTTCATTTGTTAAAGAATTAATAGGAAGTAATGAATTAATAGAGCATATTGAGGGTAAGATTAAAAATAATAAACCTCAACAAGATATTTGGATTATAAAAAAAACATAATATTTATTATCTCAATATAGTGTACAAAATTAACAAACTAAGTTTTAAAAGAAATCCCTACTATCTTTCATTTGTTTTTATGCAGATTTGACATTCCCGCTATTCTATATCTCAAACCAAAAATGCCAATAGAGTCTTCAATATTTTCATGCTCGAATGCACATGACTGTTTAATTTGAATAAAAGTAGCTCTTAGCATTCAGATAAACGGTTGGTAATGAATGATACTTTTATCATAAAACGGTATATGATATATTGGGGGGTTATTTTTAATTTAAACTTATTGATATTCTTTAATTTTTAGAATTTTTATTATATAGCAAATATAAAGCGAAAGTTTTAAAACTTATAACGCTTTATGTTTGTAATAATTGAATTCTTATATTTGCTTTAACAAAGAATATTTAAATTGGAAATAAACTACCCTAAACATAATCAGATTGATAAAGCAAAATGGGATTATGGAGTTTCAAATGATTGTTATGTTAAATTTTAGAGTATTTTATAAATACTATTATTAATACATAAAACGATTTTTATTTCCCTCAAAAACTTTGATTGAGAAATCATCAATAAAGAATTCTTCCTTATTTAAATTCCATATAAAAACCTTAATGTTTTTATTAAATGGGAAATGGATTTTATCAATTTGAACTCTCAGGTTTGCTGTTTGCCATTTCTGGTTTTTATCAATAAAATCATTTAAGTCGACATAATGCCATTTTATTTTTTTGTTTCTATTTTCGATGCTAAATACAAGAAAAGCACTGCATTTATTAACAGGACTATAAAACTTTACTGAGGCAAGGATATTCTCATAATCATTCTTAAGAATTGAATTAAACTTGGCGCTGAATGTTGTACTAAATTCAATATCTTTTGAAATGAAACTAGAATAATTTCCATTGAATGCAATTGAGTCAACTACGTGTTTTGAATCTGACCATAATCTATTTTTTTCTTCAAAACCATTATAATTTGAATAAAGAATTGTTTCTTCATATTCTTCGGGTTTCTTTTTAGAAAATAAATAAGTTTCAGAATGAAAGAAATTCTTCTTTTGAATTAGATACGGATAGTAATTTGGTATTATATGAAGGATTTTTCTATCAAAATTATGAGCCCATCCGTAGTATAAATAATCTGAATTTTGACTTGCCAAAAAAGTTTTATAATTTTTTATTGAAGCATTTTCTTTAAAACGATTTATAGAATCCAGCGTATTCCATCCAATAGTAAATAAGTTGTTTTCAAATTTTTCAATTTCTGAGCTTAAAGCAGAATTATCTTTATCTGAATAAGCTGTTAAATCATTTTTTAAATAATAGTTAGATATTTTTTTATTTGATGATAAAATAGACGTAACATTTGAGGGATATTTATGAATTATTCGATTATTGTCATTAAAAATTTCAGAAAATCCCGATTGATAAAAAACATAGTAATGCTTTTTTTCAATTATTAAGGATAAACTAATGATAGTAGAAATTATTACAACTATTAAAAGATTGATTTTCGAATTGAACTCTTTTAAATAAGATGTTAACAGAATAATCAGAAATGGAAAAGAAAAGATTAATACAGAAAACTGAATTACAGGCTTTACAAATATTGAATATATGAACCCAATAAGAAAAGGGAGTATGAAAAATAACAAAGCAATAATTCTGTATTTATTTATCCCTTTAATTTTATTTCTAAAAAAGTAACTAATAATTAGCAAGAGGAATATTAGAATTCCAATAAATACAGACGAATGAAAAATGTATTTTATATAATCTGTAAAGAAAAATGCATTGGGTTTTCCTAACCAAGAAAGACCACCAATACTTAATGTGAAAAATGTAATTTTTAAATGAGGAATGAAAAAAATAAATATTAACACGCCCGAACTAATGTAATACAAAATTCTACGTTTTTTAACAAAGAAGAGACCTGTTATGCCTACGATTATGGCAAAAAGTAAACTGAAATAATGATTATACGAGCATAAAATTGCCCCGATTAAAAAGCCAATGATATTCCTATCTATCTTTTTATTGCTTTTAAAAACGTAATTACTCCAGTAATACACCATAACTAAACTAAAGAAAAGCCCCGAAATGTAAGGTCTGGCAATTTGACTATATATAACCGGAAATTGAAGCGTGGTAATAAAAACAGCAGATATTAAACCAACGGTTTCGTTAAACCACGATTTTGCAATTAAGTATGTGAAAAGAACTGATAGAATACCAAATATCGTAAATGGAAGCTTTACGAAAAACGAATTAATGCCAAATAACTTAACTATATAATATAGAAATATTTGAATTCCTGCCGGATGCCCATCACCAACAACTCCAAATTTAATTAAATCACTAAAAGAATCAAATTGAGTTCTAAAAAGCGCACTAAATTCATCGTGTGTAAATGGTATGAGGTCTAATTTATAGAATCTTAGTATTGATGCAAGTAATAAAATAAAAAGTAGGGTAACTTTATTGCTTAATTTAAACTTAGTGATATTCTTCAATATTTCAGAATTTAAGATATATAGCAAATATAATACGAAAGTTTTAAAAGCAGTAAGGCTTTATGTTTGTAATAATTGAATTCTTATATTTGCTTTAACAAAAGATATTCAAATTGAAAATAAAATACCTAAAACATAATCGGATTAATTTTCAGCTTAAAACCAGTAACCATTTTTTTTGACTGCAATTAGAACGATTAAAAGTAAAAAATCCTATGAAGAATATAAATTTAACCCTTATCTTAATTATTATTTCATTACAAATTATATTTGCACAGAGTAGTCAAGAAAACAAAATTGATGGAAAAAGGACTGAAGCTGAATATCGAAAATTGGGTTTATTAGATAATACAGATAATTTTAGTTTCACAAAGAGTCTTGATACAACTATTTTAATGTACAAGTCTTTCACAGTTAAAAAAAGAATAATTGAAACTTCAGAAGAGATTCTTATTTATCGAAGTAATAAAAGAATATACTTAAGGGATAATTTAAGTTATTACTTTTTGGGAATTGTAAACGATAGATTTGCAATCTTTGATGAAGGGACATCAAACACTAGAGGACTGATGATTTTTGATTTGCATGAAGAAAAAGAACTAATTAATATAGTTTATATCAGTGATTTAGTGTTAGAAAATAATACAATTTTATTTAAATCAGAAGTGAAAATAAATGATGAAAAGCTAAAGCCTAATTGTCCACCGGATATTGAAGTCTTATCAAATAAAATATATTTAGAGGAACAGTATTTTGATTTTCAAAAATTAGAAATTATATATACAGGAAAATATATTTGTTCGTTTATGGAGTAGAAAAATTATTAAATAAAGTTAAATTGAAAATAAAATACCTAAAACATAATCAGATTAACAAACAAAAGTAGGATTCTGCAATAGGGAATTCTCAAAATATTTTGATTTTTTAAATTAATTTAAATTGATGATTAAATATATAAAACAACTTGTTTGGAAACTATTTGCAAAAATTGATTCCATAATAAAATTTCCTAATCTTAAAAAAGGTGAAATTGGAATTCAATTGGGATTTGACATGAAAGCCCCTGTAACTACTGACTTGTTATCTATTTATAAAAGAATTAAACCCAATGGCTTTGTAATTGGTATTGATCCTGATCCGCAAAATATTAGGGTAGCTCAAGAAATAATTAATAAAGAGAAATTGAATATTAAATTAATACAAAAAGCAATTTATTCTGAAAAGGGAGAATGTGAGTTGCTTTTGGGAGAATCTGCAAGTTGGAATCAGCTTAATAATATTCCTATTGATTCAACAGTACAATTTACTGAAGAGAAAATTATGGTAGAAATGGATACTCTTGATAGTATAGTGAATAAATTGAAACTTGATATAAATAAAATTGGGCACATTAACTTTACAATAAATGGTGCAGAATATGAAGCTTTAAAGGGAATGCATAAAATTTTATCTGAAGTTAAAAATATCAACCTTACAGTAGTTGCAGGAAGATATGATGAGTCAGGTACGATCAATAATAGGCCTGACTTTGAAGTAATAATTGAGCTTTTGCATAAATATGGTTTTACAACCAAATTTAAACGTATACATCAGCTGGTGTGGTGGGGATTCTTTGTAAAAACTATACTGAATAGAAAATGGATTTACGGAAAGAATAACTATGGAATTATTATGGCAGCAAAAGGAAATAAGAAACATAAATGGTATCAATCGTATTCGTAAATAATGAATTCTTATATTTGTTATTATAAAGGAAATTTAAATTGGAAATAAAATACCTAAAACATAATCAGATTGATAAGCAAAAATGGGATTCTGTAATAGAGAATTCTAAGAATGCATTAGTGTACGCATTATCTTGGTATTTAGATATTGTATCTCCCAATTGGGGCGCTTTGGTTTATGGTGATTACGAAATGATAATGCCACTTCCAGTTAAGAAAAAATATGGATTGAAATATTTAACTCAACCTCCATTTTGTCAGCAATTAGGAGTTTTCTATAAAGAAAAAAATAAAGCAGTTTCAAGCACTGATTTTATAAAATCAATTCCTTCGAAGTACAAGTTAATTCATTTAAACCTGAATTTTGATCCGGAGTTAAATTGCACGGAACGGAGTAATTTTGAGTTAAATTTATCTACTCAATATGATGAAATAAAGAGCAATTACTCAACAAATACAAAGCGAAATATCAATAAGGCAAAAAAGCAAGATTTACATATAGTTGAGAATATGTCGCCATTAGAAGTTTGGAGACTTAAAAAGAATAATCCTGTAAATAACTTGAGCGCTTGGCATTATAAAAAATTATTAAGCGTATTAGAAATAGCTGAAAAAACAGGGATTGGGAAAAGTTACGGTGTACTTAATTTAAAAAATGAATTACTCTCAGTAGTATATTTACTTAATTATAAAAATAGGTTGACGTTTTTGGTTTCTTCATCAAATGAAGAAGGCAAAGAAAAATCATCGATGTTTTTATTGATAGACTGGATTTTGCAAAAAAATGCCGGTAGTAAAGAAATTTTTGATTTTGAAGGAGGATCAATTAACAATATGGCTAGATTTTTTAGTGGTTTTGGTTCAACTCCGGTTAAATATTACCACTATAAGCAAAATAGATTAATTTGGCCCTTAAATCAGTGAGACTTTGATTTTGTGAAACGAAATTAATTAGTCGAACTGATCCTGAGCGGGCTCCACTGAGCTTGTCGAAGTGTAGTCGATGGATCTTTTGGGTCATAAATTGACTGACGGCAGTCAGGTTTTCCGCCACTTGTGGCGAAATAAAAAATAATTTCGAAACTATACCTCGTCGCTTGCGGCGGAGAGTTTATTTAAAATGCTTTAATGCTAAAGAGTCTTATATATTTATCCGGTAAAAGCATGCTTTTGCCATTGTATCATGTCGTGAGTGATCATGATTTGAAACATATCAAGAATTTGTATCCAGTTCGAAATACGAAGCAATTTATTCAAGACATTGATTTTATATTAAAATATTATAAGCCAATTAATGTTGATACCATAATTGAATCTATTAAAAACGGTACTAAAATAAAAAGAAACTCTGTTTTATTTACATTCGATGATGGTTTAAGAGAAGTTCATGATATTATTGCTCCAATATTAAAGCAAAAAGGAATTCCTGCAGTTTTTTTTGTTAATTCTGATTTTATTGACAATAAAAATTTGTTTTACCGATATAAAGCAAGTTTGTTGGTTGAAGAAGTAAAATCCAAAGAAATAAGTAAAAGTCGAATTAATGAGATAAGCTCAAAATTAATTGATAAGCCAAACCAAAAAAATGACATTTGTAAATCAATTTTGAATATCAATTATAAAAACAAATTTGTAATTGATGAAATAGCTAAAATTATTGATTATAAATTCGATGAATTTCTTGAAACAAATCAACCCTATCTCACTTCATTACAAATAAAATCCTTGATTAAACAAGGATTTTCAGTTGGAGCACATAGTATTGATCATCCTGAGTATTTCAATATCCCATTTGATGAGCAACTAAGACAAACTACAGAAAGTATAAAGTGGATAAAAAAATCTTTTAATCAAGAATATAATTTGTTTGCCTTCCCGTTTACAGATTATAAGGTATCAAAACATTTTTTTGAAACTATTTACTCTTTAAATAATCCGATAGTCGATTTATCTTTTGCTTGCGCAGGAATAAAAGATGACTTATATACCAAACATTTGCAAAGGCTTCCAATTGAAATATCAAACGAATCTGCGAGGCAGATCATAACAAAAGAATATTTAGCTTATATAGGCAAATGCTTAATTGGAAAAAACCTGATTCGAAGAAAATAAGGTCTAAAAAGTAATATCCAATTCATCTTTTAATAGTTGTAAATCCTCTTTAAAATAATTCTTTACAAATACTGAATCTTCTTTACTTATTGGCTTATATAAGGTTTGTTTTTTATTTAGCTTGTTTATTTTTTCAATTATTCCGGAATTAAAAACGATTTCTTTCAAGGAATTCGGAAACATCTTAGCTAAAACCTTTCTAAGTTTAGAATTTCGGTTAATCAGGAATTTATGTAAAAACATAAATTTCGCTCCGGAAGCTTCATTTGTTTTAATTTTTATTTCGCTTTTAATCTCCCTAATATTTAAAAACTTGCTTACTTTTATTAACACTTCATTGTAATCTTTTTTTAAATCCTGTGTTTTAATAAGCAAGAAATTCTCCTTAGGAAAAAATTGCATCCAGTATTTTACATGCTTATGATAAAGTCCTGTATAAAAGTGTCCAAAATTATTTTTCTTTATGATATCAGGATTTGCAATGTTTTCTTTTTCATTATTGTAAGAATCTCGAAATGTAATAGTCTTTTTTTCGTGTCCATTATTTATTGCATAAACATAGGATGAATAAGAACGTTCCACAGGTTCACGAAGCATGATTATAATTTTCATATCCGGATTATAATCGGAGATTCTTTTTGGAGCATCTTTATCAATAAGCAGATATGTATCCGAAGAAGCTATTATTTTTTGATTGTTGGGTTTGAAGAATGAATGATAGTAGGATTCACCTCTTTTATAAATATCTGGAATTGAAAAGTATGGAACTTCCTTAGCATTAGAAAAGCATATGTCAGGATGTGATTTTAGGTGTTCATATAATGTAGTTGTCCCGCTTCTTCCTGCTCCAATTATAAGCATATTTGTTTTCATGCATTGCAATTTATTGATTGTTTAATAATTCTTCAACTTGTTTTATGTACCAATGAGTAAAGATTGAATTTCTGGTTTTTATTTTCGCAATAGAAAAATTAGGATGTTTTTTAAGATCTTCTAATAAATTATTTTGCGCAAAATCATAATTTAACGGATCTGCTTTAGGTTTTAAATAATTAATTATTTTTAAAGGAATAACCGATTTTATAATACTTCTAAGTTTGTAGAATTTGAATTCTGTAGGATTTAGCATTCTTCCTTCATCGAAATTAACATCCAGTTCCTCAAATTTATTTCTTAACACATCATCATAAAGAATCTTTCCAAATTTATAATTATATGGTATAGTCTTACAATAATTTACTAATGATTTATCCCAGAATGGAAGACGGTATTCGTATCCAAAGAAATCATATATGTGTGCCGAATTTGCATTATATTTTGAAAGATTTTCATTTATTTCCCAGTCCTCAAATATTGAATAGGCCATTGGGAGTTCACGTTCCTTGTGTTTATTTTTAAGTTGTGAATATATATTATTGAAAATTTCCTTTTTTGTTTTTGATGATTGTTTAGTAAGAACAAATCGATGTTTTAATATATTTCTTGCGATCCTTTCCAGAGATGCATCTTTTTTAATGTTACCATTTTTATAAAGTTGACTTCCACCAAGAAAATCTCCAGAGTGTCCCGGTATGAAAATCGAATCATCAGGAATAATACTTTGTTCCTTGAAATACTTTAAAGCAAAATAATCATGAAACATTACAGATGTGGATAATTGAGTATAATATAACCAGAAATTTTTGAAAGTTTCATCATCGATATAATTTCCAATCGTATCCTTGTTGTATTCTGCAAATTCCCAATCAAACCCTAGTTGCTTTGCAACCCTTTGAGATGTTTTCCTTTCTTGGTTATCATTCCATTTTCCGTACGAATAACATAGTACATTTTTATAACCCAGCTCTTTTAGTTTACAAGCAATAAATCTTGAATCAAATCCACCACTAAGAGGTATAATTGCTTTTCTACCACCAAGAGATACAACAAGTCGTTCAAAGGCATTATCCAATTCATTATTTAATTGTTTCTTTTGTAAGTCATAAGGGGAGCGATTTTCCGATGATGTATAGTAATTAAAATAGAACTCAGATTTTAGATCTGTATTTCGAAACTGAGAGATCTGACCTGATTGTGTTACTAATAGTTCCTTAATTAGAGTGTTTGAACCACCCACATAGCTGGATGATAGTAATTCGTTCTTTGCTGGAATATTTAACTCAGGATTTTGTATTGATTTTAAAACTTCATAAGCGCTATCAGAAATATGTAAAACATCATTCTGAGTTGAATAAAATAAGGGGAAAGCTCTGATATTGTCATTCGAAAATAATATTTCTTTATCCGAATTTTGTATTAAAACAGTAAAAAGACCATTAGCATTTGAGATTTTATCAAGCAATTCCTTTTTGGTTTTTATTTTCTTAAAATAACCAACTAATTGTTCCTTTTCGAAATAATTTTGATCGGAATCAAATAAAAAGCCCTTAACAGAAATGTTACTCTCCGTATACCATTTAAATCCTTTATTTATATTAAGATTAACTTTAATCATTTATATAGAATGGTTTATATATTAAGATATTTTAATATTAGTCTTAATATTTGAAATTTTTATGATATAAAAAAGCAGAAATACATTAAAAACAAGTCCTGTTAAAGCAAATAAAAATATAGAATATGTAACGCTATCAAAAATTTTAAATCCAATATACAGAGCAATAAATCTGAAAATCAGAAGTAGAATATTATAAATTAATAATTGTTTTTGTTTATTTAAAATAGTAATTATAAAGCTTGTTGGAACATTTAAAAACCCAATGAAAAGCCACGGAATTAAAAATTGAGTAAAAGTTCCTGCCAATTTCCATTCAATACCAAAAAGAAAAACAAATGCATATGGAGCAATAAATAACAAAATGATTGATGGAATCACAGCTAATTTTGCCAATTTTTTATAGCTCGATATTACTAAGCTACGCAAACTTTGACCATTATTATATCTTTTTGTCGCCTCATTATATAACACCTCTCCAACCGATTGGCTAATTAACCCCATTGGTGTAGCAACAATTCTATTTGCTAATCCATAAAAAGCGGTCATTTCCAAACCATAAAAACTTGTCAATAAAAAGATAGGTAAATGATTCGATAAAGTGTTTGTAAGGGTGACGCTAGTATTATAAATTGGAATGTTCTTATATTTTTTTATTAAACTAAATGCTTTTGTTAGAGTAAATGTCTTCGTGTCAATAATTTTATCCTTAAAAGAAATAAAAATACTGTAAATCGCAGATGCTATTTGACCGCTAATTATTCCAATTACCAATCCGTATTTTAGAAATGACAACAATCCTAAACTAATTTGTATTATTGATGAAATTGTTGATTTGGTGATTTTTGTTATCGATATATTTTTAAATTTTTTATTTCTGTTAAACCAATAGGAGCATGATTGTACAATTCCTAGTGAAAAAGTTGAAATAGGAAGTAAGTATAATAGTTTTCCAATATTTCTTTCGCCAAGTACAGCAGTAATTGGATTATATAAAAAATTTACAACAAGAAGTACGACAAATGATAAAATTGCGGAAGTTATAAGACTTGAAAAAAAAAGAGTTTTCCCATCATCTTTCTTTAAGGGAAGCACAATTGCCAGTTCTAACTTTAATGATATAACCATTGAAAGAACCATACATAAAGAGGAGTAAAAAAAGAAAACACCGAACTGCTCTTTAGTAAAAAAACGTGTTAATATTAATGTAGCAAGAAAAGGAATAGTTTGGGCTAGAGATGATCCAGAGAATAATATTAATACATTTTTATATATTTCATTTTTAAATATATTTCTAAATTTTTCTATCATTTGGAATATCAGAAATAAAATAGATGACTCTTATATGTTTCGCAATTGGTAATATTATTTATTCCTTCAAACTTTCAAAATCAATTTCTTTAGCATGATCTTGTTCAATAGCTTTGCCATTTTCAAATGTAATTGTTCTGGCAGGGAATTTTTTCACCATATTATAATCATGAGTAGCCATAACTATTGCACGGCCATTATTACTTATTTCAAGGAATAATTGCATTAGATTTTCAGATGTTTCAGGATCTAGATTACCGGTTGGTTCATCAGCTAAAATAATTTCAGGGTCATTTAATAAAGCTCTTGCAATTACAACACGTTGTTGTTCACCCCCGGAGAGTTGATGAGGCATTTTATATCCTTTATAACCTAAAGAAACACGATCAAGAACCTGAGCAATTTTATCATTAATTTCACCTTTGTTCTTCCATCCAGTTGCTTTTAAAACAAACAATAAATTATCGTAAACGGTTCTGTCAGATAATAATTTAAAATCCTGAAATACAATTCCTAACTTCCTTCTTAAATGCGGTACTTGTTTCGTTTTTAATTTCGTTAAATCGTAACCTGCAATCCTAGCTTCACCTTCCTGAATTGGAATTTCGGCATTCATTGTTTTAATAAGACTTGTTTTACCACTTCCTACTTTCCCAATAAAGTAAACAAATTCACTTTTATTAATCGCAAGGTTAACATTTTTAAGAATTAAATTATCCTTTTGAAATATATTTGCATTTTCAAATTCAATGATAGTATCTAATGGCATAATTAATAAGTTTCAAGTTCTAAGTTTCAGGTTTAAAGTAACCTAGCATTATTTTTATACAAACTTCAATAGTGCATATCCTGCATCCTGTATCTTATGTCCTACATCTTGTATCCTGCATCCCGTCTTTACAATTCATATAAAATTCCATACGGAGCAATTGCTATTAATTTCAGTATTTCTTTTTTATATTCTACAAGCTGATATTTTCTTATTTGATTCTCAGGATAGTTTGTTTTAAAATGTGCAAGTAAAACAAAGTCATCATCTCTAATTTGTATATAATCAGGTATTTTATTTGTGCCTTGGGTTTTTAAAAAATACATGGTATGTTATTTGCTTTAGTCACAAATGTAGATAAAAAAAGTCATTTTTATATTTAAAGTAGATGTCGAAGCGTTTGTTAATTTGACATTAATTAAAACGATCAATTTTTTTAGTGGCTTATTAGGAAATGACAAGAGTAAGGCTAGCGAGTATTGAAAATCAAGGAGCTTCCTTTTGTAAACGACTGAAATGAAAGCATAACGAAATTATTGATGGTTCCAAATAATCACTATTATTAACATTTTTATCTTTTTAAATGATTAACAGAAAATATAATTAGTAATTAACAGTTTTATGTTAATTAAAAAAGTCTGAATACACAAACTCTTATGTTAATTCTTTTTAAATTTATACGAATTTTAAGGACGAAATTTATGATAAAAATTAAATATATTAAAATACTTATAATTAGCATATTGCTAACTGTTTGGTGTGAGTCTTTTGCTCAAAAATCGATGATTTATACCGATCCCGATTTAGATTATAAAACAGGATTAGAGCTATTCGAAAAACAAAAATTTGGAGTGGCTCAAAAACATTTCCAGAATGCAATTGAATCTTATGAAGGACTTAATATTGAATTTAAGGCAAATGCAGAATATTATACTGCTTTATGTGCTATTGAGTTATATAACGAAGATGCAGAATATTTAATTTCTAAGTTTATTGCTGAACATCCTGAAAATTCGAAAGTTAATGCAGCCTATTTTCACATGGGAACATTCCAGTATAGGCAAAAGCAATATCATCAAGCAATAAAATGGTTTGATGAGCTTAATAAAGATAAACTTAATGAAGAAGAGAAAGAAGAGTTATATTTTAAATTAGGATACAGCTATTTCATGCAAAAAAATTATGACAAAGCAAGTTCTAATTTTTATAAATTAAAGGATGTTGAAACTAAATTTTCTGCACCGGCAAACTATTATTATTCTCATATTGCATATCAGGATAAAAACTACGAAACAGCTTTGCAAGGCTTTCAAAAATTAAGTAATAATGAGACTTTCGCACCTGTTGCGCCATATTATATTACTCAAATTTATTATTTACAAGGCAAATATGATGAAGTAATTGAATATGCACCATCATTATTGGAGTCAGCCAGTGAAAAACGCAGAAGTGAAATTGCAAAAGTAATTGGAGATTCGTACTATAAAAAAAAGCAATTTAGTAATGCAATTGAGTATTTGCAAAAACATTCTGATGAAGCTAAAGTAGTTACACGAAAAGATTATTATCAATTAGCATATTGTTATTATAATATTGAGCAATATGATAGTGCAACAGTATCTTTTGAAAAAGTATTAGGAGAAACCGATCAGTTAGCTCAAAATGCATATTTTCATATTGCAGATTGCTATATTGAATTAGACCAAAAAATTAAAGCCCGATTAGCATTTGAGTTTGCTTCAAAACTAGATTTCGATCCTGAAATTAAAAAAGAAGCATTGTTTAATTACGCCTTACTCACATATGAATTATATCATTCGCCATTTAATGAGGCTATTGGTGCTTTTCATGAATATATTGAATTATACCCAAATTCAGAGCGTGTAGATGATGCTTATAATTTTCTGGTAATGGCTTATTTATATACAAGTAATTATAAGGATGCGCTAAATTCTTTAGAGAAAATTTCTGAGAAAGATCATGGAATGAAAGAAGCATTTCAAAAAGTAGCATACTATCGAGGTTTAGAATTATTTAATAACCTTCACTATTTGGAGGCAATTCAAACCTTTGATAAATCACTGCAATATCCAGGATATAATCGTGCCATTGCCGCACAAACTAATTATTGGAAAGCCGAAGCTTATTATCAAATGGCTGAATATGAAGAAGCAGTAGGATTTTATAATAATTTCCTTACAACCAGTGGTGCATTTCAGTTAGAAGAATATAATCTTGCTCATTATAATATGGGCTATTCATATTTTAAATTAAAAGATTATCCAAATTCAATACAATGGTTTAGAAAATATATAGGGTTTACTAAAGATAAAAACACAATAAACGTTGCAGATGCCTACAATCGAATTGGCGATAGCTATTTCATTAGTAGAAGTTATTGGGTAGCTATAGAATCATACGATAAAGCAATAGAGCTTGGATTGGTAGATGATGACTATGCATTGTTTCAACGAGGATTTAGTCTTGGATTATTAATTCGTCCGGAAAAGAAACTAAATACATTACAGCAATTAATAGATCAACATCCTGAATCGGTTTATATTGATGATGCACTTTTTGAAATGGCTCGAAGTTACATGGATGTACAAAAACCTGAAATGGCCATAGAAGAATACACACGTATTATTGAAGATTACCCTACCAGTAGTTATGTTAAAAAATCACTTGTTCGGCTTGGCTTATTAAATTACAATAACGATAAAAATCAAGAAGCATTAATTTATTATCAAAGAGTTGTCGATGAATTCCCGGGCACTTCAGAAGCCAAGAACGCATTAACCGGCATTAAAAATATTTATGTTGATATGAATGATGTTGATTCCTATTTCTCGTATGTAAATGGTTTGGGTGAGTTTGCCGACATCAGTTTAAATGAGAAAGATTCCTTATCGTATATGTCGGCTGAAAAATTATATATGGAAGGTGATTGTGATAGATCTATTCCTCAGTTTAACGATTATTTAGTAAAATTTCCTAATGGATCATTTCTATTAAACACTCATTTTTATTTGGCAGATTGTCTTAATCGAAATGGAAATGTAGACGAAGCATTAAAGTCATACAATTTCGTTATAAGTAAACCTAAAAATACATTTTCTGAGCAAGCCTTATTGGAAGCAGCAGCAATTAATTTTAACAATGAAAATTTCGATGACGCACTTTTAAATTATCAAAAATTGGATCAAATAGCAGAAGTTAATAATCACTTAATTGAATCACGTATTGGACAAATGAGAAGTAATTATTTATTAAGTAATTACGAACAAATTATTGAATCTGCCGATAAAGTCTTACATACAGAAAAAATTTCAGAAGAATATAAGCGCGAAGCACATTATAAAAAAGGAAAAGCTTTATATGCAAATAAGAATAATGAACTAGCACTTGATGAATTCCGAATCTTATCAGAGGAAGTAAATAGTAGCGAAGGAGCAGAGTCTAAATATTTAATTTGCGAAATATATTTTGAAGATAGCCAGTTAGATGTGGCAGAACAAGAGATTTTAGATTTCGCATCTCAAAACACTTCGCAAGAAGTCTGGTTAGCAAAGTCGTTTATTCTTTTGGCGGATGTTTACCTTAAAGCAGATGATATGTTTCAAGCTAAGCATACTCTAAAAAGTATAATTGAAAATTATGACCCAAATGCAAAAGATGATATAATTTCATTAGCTACCGAGAAGTATAATGCAATAATTGAAACCGAAAAATTAGAAGACGAACCAAAAGAAATAGATGAAATTGAATTGAATTTTGAAGATAACGAAGAAGGAGAATATAACGAACTATTCGAAGCAGTTCCTGATACAATGAAATTTTGAAATAAAGAAATTAAGATATGACTCGAAAAATATTAATATACATTCACATTTTAGGATTTTTAGTTTTAGGATTAAAAAATTCTACAGCACAAGAAAAGTTGGTGAAAGAAGTTCAGGTTATTAAGCCTTACGAACCAACAATTTCAGATGCATTTAAACTGAATCATCTTCCTAAAATTACCGATACAGTTAAAACGATACCTGAAATAAAATACACCCTTCAAACCAAACCCATGAGTGTTGGTTATTCGGTAACACCTATTAGGCCAGCTAAGATGGTCGGAGAGCCTTTATCAAGATTAAATAATAATTACATAAAAGTTGGAATAGGTACAAAAGTGTTACCTATGGTAGAAGCATATATTAACAATAAACGATCTAAAGATTATTCAATAGGAGCTTATTATAAATTTTTGAATTCGATTGGCCAAGCCAAATTTGATAATGATGAAAAAGAGTTCGCAGGCTTTAGCGATAATGATTTGCGATTTTTTGGAAAGAAATTTTTGAAAAGTTCGATAATACAAGGTGAAATGGGGCTTTTAAGTAATACCAGATATTTTTATGGATATAATACTCAAATTGATACCATATTATTAAAAGATAATATTAAACAGAATTATTTAACACTGAATTTAAATGCTAATTATAAGAGTAACTACGTTGATTCTTCACATGTAAATTATGATTTTGGTGTAAAAGTTGATTATACAAAAGATAATTTCGAGAACAATGAATTAGGGTTTATAATTAATGGCGATATTAATAGGATCTTTACTAAAGAAATGGTTGGTGCTAATATTGCAATTGAGCATTATTCAACAAATGAAAATCTTGATTCAGCTAATAATACCATAATTAGATTAAATCCCTGGGTTGGCATATTTGGAGACAGATGGCGTATTAAAGCCGGGATTAAGGTATTTTCGGATAGTAGAGGAGATAATACTAAAACCTATTACTACCCAATGGCATTGTTGGAATATGATATGGCAAATCATTATTTAATAGCTTATGGAGGAATTGATGGAAAACTGGAAGTTAATAATTTTCAGAAAATGAGTATAATTAATCCATTTTTAGTTCCGGGAACAGGAGTGTTAAACACCGATCATAAAATAATTTTATTTGGAGGTATCAGGGGTAATTTTAGCTCTACAACATATTATAATTTTAAAGTAACATATTCCTTAATTGATAATATGCCATTATTTATAAATGATTTTGTAAATTCGGATAGTATCGGTAACACGTTTGGAGTAATTTACGATGATCTGGAACTTGTAAATTATTTCGGTGAAATATCAGTTTCTCCTTCCGAAGAATTAACATTTAACCTAAAAGCAAATTACAATGATTATATAATGAAAAATGAGGCACAAGCATGGCATAAACCATCTTTTGACTTATCTTTTACTACAAAATACAATTTACGTCAAAAAATAATACTTAAAGGGGATATTTTAGCTATTGGAAAACGGTTTGCTAAAACTGACGATACAGGAGGTTTTGATGAATTGGAATCTGCAATCGACATAAATATTGGGGCTGAATACAGGTATTCAAAAGTATTATCAGGCTTTGTTCAGTTAAATAACTTATTATCTGATGGTTATTATGAGTGGAATTATTATCCTACCTATGGATTTAATATAATGCTAGGCCTAACATATTCATTTTAGTTAGTGTCAGAAAATTTCCTTTTTTTAAGTCTTTGAAATGAATCGTCAAAGACATTCCGATAGCTATCGGAATTCGAATTGTTGAAAACCAAGGAGTTTACTTTTGTAAGTGCGATGTGCTGAGCTTGTCGAAGTAACTGTTTTCAACACAAGAATAACGCAGAACTTTGCGAAGCTCACGAACACAATTTAATATTAAACACGTGAGTAATTTGGCGTTTCTTGCAAAGACTAATAAAATAAAATATCTAGTTTGTTAAATGCGATTTTTTTGTTAATAAGTTACATCGATTAATTTAGATTTAATCGCCTAATAATCACATATTATTACTATATTTACACGATTAAAAAATAGAAAAAAAGCTGTTTTCTAATTGTCTGTAAATAAGATAAATACAAACGCATTCTTGAGTATTGAAAAAGCAAAAAAAATCCATTTAACAAGTATCTGTTTTTACACTGTTTTATTAAGTGATTTTTCACTTAAAAAAGCTCAAGTATTGGTTGGATTTTAAATAAGGTAATAACTAAATAAGGATAAGATGAGTGATCTAAAAAATGATGAATTGAATAAAGCTGTAGAAAACAATAACAGTAATGCTTATTCAGCTGATAGTATTCAGGTTTTAGAAGGATTAGAGGCGGTTCGAAAGAGGCCAGCTATGTACATTGGTGATATTAGCGAAAAAGGTCTTCATCATTTAGTATACGAAGTAGTAGATAATTCAATTGATGAAGCTTTAGCCGGCCATTGTAAAAATATTGATGTAATAATTAACGAAGACAATTCTATTACCGTTACTGATGATGGTAGAGGTATACCAGTTGATCTTCATGAAAAAGAAGGTAAATCGGCATTAGAAGTTGTAATGACTGTACTCCATGCAGGTGGTAAGTTCGATAAAGATTCATATAAAGTTTCCGGTGGTTTGCACGGTGTTGGTGTATCTTGTGTTAATGCACTATCAAAAGATTTGCGTGCCGAAATTCATCGCGATGGTAAAATATATGTTCAGGAATATAAAATTGGAAAACCAGTTGGAGATATTAAAGTAATAGGAGATACTGATAAAACAGGTACAATTATTACCTTCAAACCTGATGATAGTATTTTTACCGTAACAGAATATAAATATGAAGTTCTTGCAACAAGATTAAGAGAACTTTCTTATTTAAATAAAAGGATAAGGCTTACAATTATAGATAAAAGAGAAATAGAAGAGAATGGAAATGGTGGAGAGTTTAGATCAAATGATTATTATTCTGAAGAAGGATTAAAAGAGTTTGCTGCTTTTCTTGATGCTACTCGTGAGAAATTAATAAATGATACCATTTACCTTGATACAGAGAAAAATGGTGTCCCAGTTGAAATAGCAATGCGCTATAACACTTCGTTTTCTGAAAATGTACATTCGTATGTAAATAATATTAATACCATTGAAGGGGGAACACATTTATCAGGTTTTCGTCGTGGATTAACTCGTACTTTAAAAAGTTATGCTGAGAAATCAGGAATGCTTACTAAGCTTAAATTTGATATTAGTGGTGATGATTTTAGAGAGGGATTAACAGCGATTATTTCAATTAAAGTACAAGAACCTCAATTTGAAGGCCAAACGAAAACTAAGCTTGGTAATTCCGAAGTAATGGGAGCTGTTGATCAGGCAGTAAGTGAATCATTGTCTAATTATCTTGAGGAAAATCCTAAGGATTCCAGAATAATAGTTCAGAAAGTTATATTGGCAGCAACAGCTCGACATGCTGCACGTAAAGCTAGAGAATTAGTTCAGCGTAAAAATGTTCTAACAGGCTCTGGTTTACCAGGGAAATTATCCGATTGTTCTGATAAAAATCCTGAATTATGCGAAGTTTTCCTTGTCGAGGGAGATTCTGCGGGAGGTACTGCAAAAGCAGGACGAGATAGGAAACACCAAGCTATTATGCCATTACGAGGTAAAATCCTGAATGTGGAAAAGGCAATGCCTTATAAAATATTTGAGAACGAAGAAATTAAGAATATTTTTACAGCACTGGGTGTAACAATAGGAACTGAAGAGGATAGCAAAGCGCTTAATCTCGATAAGTTAAGATATCATAAAGTTGTTATTATGTGTGATGCCGATGTAGATGGTAGCCATATTGAAACTTTAATAATGACATTCTTTTTTCGTTATATGACTGAATTAATTAACAAAGGATATTTGTATATAGCTACACCACCTTTATATTTAGTTAAAAAGGGAAAAACTCAAAAATATTGTTGGTCTGATGAAGAGCGAAATAACGCTGTTGAAGAACTGGGAAAAGGGAAAGAAGGAGGAGTAGCTATTCAAAGATACAAAGGTTTAGGAGAGATGAATGCTGAACAACTTTGGGATACTACAATGAATCCGGAAAGAAGAACAATGCGCCAAATAACAATTGATAGTGCTGCCGAAGCAGATCATGTATTCTCAATGCTTATGGGAGACGAAGTTCCTCCTCGTAGAGAATTTATTGAGAAACACGCTAAATATGCTAGAATAGACGTATAAGAAAATCGACTATATAAAAGAGAGGCAATAATTTATGAGGGCACTGAAAAAGTCCCAATAATTTGAGGATTTTAAAAACAACACAAGCTTACAACAAGAGATATTTCATATCAAATGCTGTAAGCTTGTTTTGTTGATTTGATTTTATTAATGTTTTTTATGGCTCAAATTGCTTTTATATGGGGTATAATATGCAATTTTTATAGAAGTGACTATTTTACCCCGTAACTTATACTAGTTTTAGTATTCTTTTTAAGTTTACAGCAAAAATAGCCATAGCTGCTTGCATCTCCATGTTTGTCAATCCATACGATGATGCTCTTGAGAAGCCATGGGTGTTTTTTAACTCCCCATTTTTCGCTTCAACTTTATACCGATGCCTTGCCTTCTCTTTAAAGTATTCAGTGTCTTGAAAAGCTATTTGCTTAGAATGTTCAGTGCTATTTATCTTGACAGAATAAGTTTTGCTTCTTGCTCCTTCCTTATAACATCCTTGCTTTGAGGAACAAGTCTTACATTTTCTAACATCAAAGTAATAACAATAAGCCTGATTTGTCCCAATGTTTTTATTTCCCTGTTTAGCACATCTAATGGCCATATGACCTGCGGGACACACAAACATTCCTGCATCTTTATTAAATTCAAATTTCTTTTCCTCTTTTCTTGCTCCTTGACTTATCGCAGGGTTTAACTTCGCTACAATTTTAATATTTTTCTCGTTTGCCAGTTTTAAGTTCTCTTTTCCAGAATAAGCACCATCTCCAATTACTGTATCTACAATCATCCCATTTTGTTGGCTTTGTTCAATTAGTTGTGGCAGTTGTGGTCCATCTCCTTTCTCCCCTGAAGTAACTACAGCTGCAGTTACTATTCTCTCTTCTGTTATTGCAAGGTGAGTTTTATAGCCAAAAAAGGATGAATCCTCTGATTTATGTCCAGTACGAGCATCCTTATCTTTTGATATAGTGTAATGATCTTGGGTGTCTTCAATCGTTTCTTTCAATAAATTTATTTTTTCTTTAACCGCAGGGTAAGAAGCAAAAATTTGGTCTTCGATAATAGATTCAGCTAAATCAGAACAATAAATAAGTTCATTTTCCAAATTATCATCCTCATTCTTTTTTGGGAATTTGTCTTTATAGTCTTCATCTATAGCGTAAACTGCCTTTCTAAGCAACTTCGCTCGCTCTTTTAAAACCTCTACAGGTGACAATGGGTTTGATCTGGATTTGGTATGAGTCGCATCAACAATTATAGATCTTGAATTTATTATGCCCTTATCTAGTGCTATAGAAACTGTTTTCCCAATTAGTAAATTCAGCAAATCGGTATCTTTCAGTCTTAACTTTCTAAACTTAGTTAAGGAGCTTGGGTTTATTACATCTGATTCTGGTGACATATCTAAAAAGTACTTGAATGACATATCCACCCTTGAGCGTTCTACTATATCAACATCAGAAACATTATAAATAACTTTTAATAAAAGATACTTAAACATTCTTATTGGACTTTCAGCATTACGACCATTGTTGTGACAATATTTAGCAGATAGTTCATCGTACACAAAACTAAAATCAATTAATTCCTTTAGGCGGCGTAGAATGTTATCTTGAGGGACAATTAAATCATAAAGTTCGGAATAGGAACTTAGAGCAAGGCTTTGTTGTTGAGCTAACATACATCTTATATTTTTACAAATACAAGATATAAAAAAGCAATAAAAACAAAGGTAAATTCAGTGTTTTTATTGCTTTTATTAGTTAAAGGACTTTTTCAGTGCCCTCATAATTTATTGCCTCTCTTTTTGTTTTATACTTTAAATTCGCAAACCATGCCACGGATTTATTAATAAATAGCATTTGATTATAATTTCATATCATCTATATTAGTTAACCGTGGAACGGCTAATTACTTAATGTTATATGAATGAAAATTTACTTGCGAATTTTAGGTTTTATAAAAATCAGTTAAGAAACACTTCGGCAAGCTCAGTGTGACAAACTAATTAACAGAAAGTTGTCATGCTGAGCTTGTCGAAGTATAGACAACTTTTTGGACAGCTCCTTACAGTTTTATAAAAATCAATTGAACTTATAAGCTGCCTTTTCCAAATCACTTACCGAGTTTATTTTTTTAGGTGGATTTAAATATTGATCCAAAAATTTGTAGATTTTCACTCGAACTTCTCTGGCATGTTTTGTATCCATTCTGTCAAAAGAATGTCCTCCGGGAATAGCTTGGTAAATTTCATATTCAAACTTTTTTCCGTCAGCTTTAAGCGATTTTATCAGATGTTCTACTTCTAAGACATTAACATCATCATCAATAGTATTTGTATGTATTAATAATGGAGTATTTTGGAATTTATGAGTATTCCATGCAGGAGATCGTCTTTTATACTCATTTACATCTTCATAAGCTGTTTTTCCAATATGGTAATCAGCAGAGTACAAATCACGATAACTTTGTGTTTGGTAGCCCATTCTGGAAATAATGTCGCTAACCGGAACTCCGGCAAAAGCAACCTTATAATCTTTTGGATGATCAAAAATATTGTGTAAAGTAATCATTCCCCCATGACTCCAACCCATTATTCCCACTCTGTTTTTGTCAACTATATCATAATTTTCAATCATATATTTACGACTTGCATCAACATCTTCAGTTTCTAATCCACCATAATCAATCTTTTCATAATGGCCTTTACCATAACCTGTACTGCCACGATATTCAGCTGCCACAACTATATATTGCTGTGCCATTAATTCACGAATAATATGAGCATAATAAGTTGTAAAATCACCATGAACGCCACCGTGAGGCAATACAATTAATGGATATTTTTTTGAAGGATCAATATTTTTAGGGATAAAAGTATATGTCCAAAATTTTACCGGATTTCCTGCACCTTGCGCTGTTTCATTCTTTTCTCTCCATTTCGGAGGGCCATAAATATACACTTTGTCAATGTATGCTATATCTCCAATTTTATTGTACCAAAGAATATCATCAGATATTTTTTCTAATTTATCTAAACGATGATTCAATTGTTCAAGCTGTTCATTTAACTTTTCAATAATCACATCTTTGTTTAAATCAGTTTGTGCTGTAATAGTCAAGTTCAAAAAACAAATTAATATGAAAATGAAAATAGGATTTAGTTTCTTCATGATTTGGAATATTCGATTTTGTGATTAAATATAGGAATTAGGATGAAATTACATATCAATTTCACCTTTGAAAACAAATGTAGCAGGGCCGGTTAACCAAATGTCATTAAAAGTATTATCTTCTTGTCGCTTAAAAGAAACCTTAAGATTACCTCCTTTTGTAATAATATCATATGAGTTTTTATCAGATTTAGAGTGAAATGATGCACTTATAGCAGATGCAGTAACTCCTGTCCCGCATGCTAATGTTTCATCTTCTACACCACGTTCATAAGTGCGAACAAATAGTTTTTCTCCCTGTATTTCTACAAAATTCACATTAGTTCCTTCAGGCCCAAACTCCGCACTATTTCTTATTTCTCTTCCACGACTATAAACATCAATTTTTGATATATCATCTCTAAAAGTTACATAATGTGGCGATCCGGTATTCATGTAATAATTGGTGTTCACAATTCTAAAATCATTCACATCTTGCATTTGTAGCGAAATAGAATCGTCATCATTTACTAATGCCATATGTGTCCCATCTGTTGCTAAAAAATACGTTTTTGTAGTAATTAAATCAATTGATTTTGCAAAAGCAACAAGGCATCTGCCGCCATTTCCACACATAGTACTTTCCTTACCATCAGAATTAAAATAAATCATTTTAAAATCAAAATCTGAGTGATTTTCTAAAAGCATTAAGCCATCAGCTCCAATTCCGAATCTTCTATCACATAATTTATTAATTTGTAATTCTGAAAGTTTGATTTTATTATTCCTGTTATTAATAATTATAAAATCATTACCAGCACCTTGATATTTGTGGAATTTTAAGTTCATAGCCTATTTTCTTGTAAACTTATGAATAAATTGTAAAAATTCACAACCATATAATTCAAAACTTAATTAAATAACTTTTTTAATAGCTTTATTGTTTATTTTAAAGAAATGATGTTTAATAGAATTTAACAAGGAATAAGTGTTGTTAAATAACCTGTTTTCGATATAAGCAATCGAGTAAATATTTGGCTTTCAATAGAGGCTGTCCCAAAAGTCATTATCTGTCATCCTCAACTTGATTGGGGATCTCATACTTCATAGTGTTCAATTCAATTAAGAGATTCCCTTTTTCAAAGTAATGACAATAAAGGGACTTTTTGGACACCCCACTCTTTAGATAATAGCTAAGAAGAAATTTGGTAAATATTGTTATATTATTAACAATACTCTGTTAATCTTTGGCAAAGTTGAATTTAACAAACATTCAAACTCCTGATATTTAGTCGAATGTTTAAATTAAGCTAGCTTTGCCAAAGTTCTTAATTTCAAACTAATGCAAAAATGTAACGAACTTTTAATTAAATAATAACAATATTTACCAAATTTCAATAATGGTTTGATAAATCCTTATTTTCTGACTTATTGAAAATGAGATGATAAGACTTTATTTATGCTAAACTATTACGTTGAGGTCACGTTAAATAATGTTAATTACCTTTACATTTAGTGCAATAGGCATTAAATTTGACATTATTAATAGAACTTTATAAAAAATATTAAGATATGAAAGCACGTACATTTATTGGGAATATCGCAATAGCATTTTTGTCGGCTTTACTTGCTGTTATTGTGTATTCAAATTATTTTAATGATCAAATTAAAACTGATGAAGGATTAGAAAAACAACAAACATTAAGCTTGTTGGAGGATTCGAATCAAGTAAATTATTCTCAAAATCCTCAAATACAAAATAGTCAGAATCTTGATTTTACGTTTGCAGCAGAAAAAAGTATTAATACTGTAGTTCATGTAACATCTACATATAATTTGCAAAATAATGATAATTATTCAAGCCCTCTTTATGAGTGGCTTTTTGGAGAAGCGCAAAAACAACCAAGTGTTTCTTTTGGGTCAGGAGTAATAATTTCTGAAGATGGTTATATAGTGACAAATTTTCATGTTATTGAAAAATCAAGTGAAATACAAGTAGTTTTAAATGACAAACGAACGTTTAAAGCAGAATTAGTTGGAAAAGATCCCGGGACAGATTTAGCTGTTTTGAAAGTAGAATCATCGGGTCTTCCTTTTATAACATTTGGTAATTCAGATATATTAAAAGTTGGTGAATGGGTCTTAGCAATTGGAAATCCATTTAATTTAACTTCAACAGTTACCGCAGGAATTGTAAGTGCAAAAGCAAGAAATATTAATATTTTACGAGGACAAAGTCAGTATCCGATAGAATCATTCATTCAAACGGATGCTGCTGTTAATAGAGGGAATAGTGGGGGTGCTTTGGTAAATCTAAATGGCGATTTAGTGGGTATAAATTCAGCAATAATTTCTCCGTCGGGATCATATTCAGGTTATTCATTTGCCATTCCAATAAATATAGTAAAAAAGGTTGTTGCTGATGTTATAAAATATGGAGAAGTTCAAAGAGCAGTGCTAGGTGTGCAAATTATTAATTTAGATAATGAAAAAGCAGATGAATTAAATCTTGATAAAATAGAAGGAGTATTAGTTCAACAGATAACAGAAAACGGAGCAGCTGAAGAAGTAGGATTAAAAGTTGATGATGTTATTTTAGACATTAATAATACTAAAGTAAATAGCGCAGCTGAACTTACAGAACAAATAGGTAAATATCGCCCCGGAGAAACAATTTCTTTAACAATAAAAAGAAATAATAAAAAGAAACAATTTGAGGTCTTATTACGTAATATGCATGGAAACACTAAGATTCTGAAAACGGAAGAATATTTGTCAATCTTAGGTGCTTCTTTTAAACAACTTAACGATTCTGAAAAGCGTACTTTTGATGTGAAAAACGGAGTTAAAATCGCTGAATTAAAAGATGGAGCATTAAAACAAGCTGGATTAAAAGAGGGACACGTTATTACTCGTATCGAAAATGAAAAAATTTTTCAAATCGATGATATTAAAAAAATACTAAGTGAAAAAGGGAAAGGTGCTGTTGTAGAATTTGAGGCGATGTATTCAGGTAACAGATATATTTATGTTTACAAGTATAAAGTAAAAATAGAATAATTTTAATCTGTTAGCCTCTTTTTTTAGTATTGTCGATAAGATGTTTTATAAATGACAATTGAAAGTGTAATTTATTATATATTGTTTAATAAAACCAATCGTAATGAGGCAACTAAAGATCACAAAATCAATAACAAACAGAGAAAGTGCTTCTCTCGATAAATATTTACAGGAAATAGGAAGAGAGAGTTTACTATCTGTTGAACAAGAAGTTGATTTAGCTCAAAGAATCAGAAAAGGAGATCAAATAGCCTTAGAGAAGTTAACAAAAGCTAATTTGCGATTTGTAGTTTCTGTTGCAAAACAATATCAATTTCAAGGATTAACATTGCCGGATTTAATAAATGAAGGAAATGTGGGACTGATAAAGGCAGCGTCAAAATTTGATGAGACACGAGGTTTTAAGTTTATTTCATATGCCGTTTGGTGGATTCGACAAGCAATATTACAAGCTTTAGCAGAACAATCTAGAATTGTACGATTACCTTTAAATCAAGTAGGAGCATTAAATAAAATTCGAAAAGAATTTTCAAAATTTGAGCAGGTGAACGAGAGAGTACCTTCATCTGATGAACTTGCAGACCTATTAGAAATTCCAAAGGACAAGATTGCTGATGCAATGCGTGTTTCTGGACGTCATGTTTCGGTTGATGCTCCATTTACCACAGGAGAGGAGGGTACTTTGCTTGATGTTCTTGAAAACGATGATTCACCAAATACCGATAATTTTTTAATTAATGAATCCTTAAAATACGAAGTTGATCGGGCATTAACTACACTAACCAATAGGGAAAGCGAAATCCTTAAACACTTTTTTGGTGTAGGGGTTTCTGAAAAGAACTTAGAAGAAATAGGTGAAAGGTTATGCATAACTTGCGAACGTGTTCGTCAAATTAAAGAAAAAGCTATAAGAAGATTAAAGCATACATCACGAAGTAAAATGCTCAAGTCATATTTAGGTTAGCTATTGCATTTTATTATCATTATTTATTTTGTTCGTGATAAAAGTTCCCTTTTTAAGGGAACTTTTTATTTAACCTGATTTTGTCGAAGTGTAGTTGAGGGATCTCAAGGCTTAACAAAGTTTTGTTATATTACCTTACCTTAAATCCGCAAATCGTGGTACGGATTCATTAAAAAAATAGCAAGTTGAATATAATTTCATATCATCTATATTAGTTCTCCGTGCCACGATAAATTATTAAATAATTAAATCAGTGAGACTATGATTTTGTCGAAGTGTAGTAGGGGGATCTCAAGGCTTATATTCCCCGCACTTAGGTGCGTATAAAAAATAAACTTTACCAAAGTTCAACAAAGTTTTGTTATATTACCTTACCTTAAATTCGCAAATCGTGGTACAGATTCATTAAAAAAATAGCAAGTTGAATATAATTTCATATCATCTATATTAGTTTTCCGAGCCACGATAAATTATTAAATATTTAAATCAGTGAGACTATAATTTTGTCGAAGTGTTTTGAGGGATCTCAAGGCTTATATTCCCCGCACTTTGGTGCGTATGAAAAATAAAATTTGCCAAAGCTCAACAAAGTATTGTTATATTACCTTACCTTAAATCCGCAAATCGGGGTACGGATTTATTAAAAAAAATAGCAAGTTGAATATAATTTCATATCATCTATATTAGTCCACCGTGCCACGGTGAATTATTTAATGAAAATTTGTTAAATGATTGTTCTTCAAGTGTTTGTATTAGCCAGAAATTAAGTGCATTGGTAATTTAGCTTAATCTAATCATACAACTAATTAATTGGGGATGACAGAATGATTTTTTCACACTCTTACTTTTCCTTTATTAATTCCTGTAAAGCATACATTTCATCTCGTAAACGAGCTGCTTCCTGAAAGTTTAAATCTTTAGCAGCCTTTTCCATTGAAATTTTAGTTTTTTCAATAGCCTTTTCTAAGGCTGCCTTATTCATATATTGCACAACAGGATCGGCGGCAATATTCAGTTTCCCGGATTCGGAATATGCTTTTCCTTTTGACCCCGTTTGAATTTGATAATCACCCATCATAGATTTTGAAGCCTTAACAATTTGCGTAGGTGTTATTCCATTTTCCTCATTGTACAAGAGCTGCTTCTCTCTTCTTTCGTTTGTCTGATCAATGGTTAGCTGCATAGATCTTGTTATTTTATCAGCATACATAATAACACGACCATCGATATTTCTGGCAGCACGGCCAGCCGTTTGTGTTAACGAACGATTTGATCTTAAAAAACCTTCTTTGTCGGCATCTAAAATAGCAACAAGTGCAACTTCAGGTAAATCAAGTCCCTCACGTAATAAATTAACACCAATTAATACGTCAATAGTTCCATCGCGTAACTGATCCATTATTTCTACCCGATCCATTGTAATAATATCCGAATGGATATACCTGCATTTTATTTCAAAACGACTTAGATATTTAGTAAGTTCCTCAGCCATCCTTTTGGTTAAAGTAGTTACAAGAACTCTTTGATTCTTTTTAACTCTTTGATTTATTTCTTCCATTAAATCATCAATCTGATTTAACGATGGCCTGACTTCAATTTCAGGATCTAATAAACCAGTAGGTCTAATAACTTGTTCAACAAAAACACCTTCGCATTTTTCAAATTCGTAATCCGCAGGAGTTGCACTTACAAAAAGTATCTGATTACTTATTGCTTCAAATTCATCGAACTTTAAAGGCCTGTTATCAATAGCTGCAGGTAATCGAAACCCAAATTCAACAAGATTTTTTTTACGAGCTTGATCGCCTCCAAACATAGCTCTTATTTGAGGTAATGTAACATGACTTTCGTCTACTACCGTGAGAAAATCATCAGGAAAATAATCTAACAAACAGAAAGGACGTGTGCCTGGATTTCTACCATCAAAATACCTGGAATAATTTTCTATTCCTGAGCAATATCCAAGCTCTTTAATCATTTCTAAATCATATTCAACCCTGTCTTTTATTCTCTTTGCTTCCTGATTTTGTCCAACAGATTTAAAATATTCAATTTGTTTAAATAAATCGTCTTGTATTTCATGGATCGCTTTATTCATTCGATCCTTTGTCGTCACAAAAATATTTGCAGGATATATAACACCTGATTTTAAGTTATCAATGATATTATTATTTATAGGATCAAATGATTCAATTTCTTCGATTTCATCGCCCCAAAAACTTACTCTATAAGCAAGATCACTATAAGCAAGATAAATATCAATCGTGTCACCATTTACCCTAAAAGTTCCGGGTTTAAAATCAAATTCACTTCGGGAATAAAGACTTTCAACCAAAGAACGTAAAAATTGATTTCGATTTATGACTTGTCCCTGTTTAATTGTAATTGTATTACTATGAAAATCTTCAGGATTCCCAATACCATAAATACACGAAACCGAGGAAACAACGATAATGTCTCTTCTTCCTGAAAGCAACGAAGACGTCGTATGTAGTCGTAGTTTCTCAATCTCCTGGTTTATAGATAAATCTTTTTCAATGTAAGTATCCGTAATTGGCAAATAAGCTTCCGGCTGATAATAATCGTAATAAGAAACAAAAAACTCTACGGCATTTTCAGGAAAAAACTGCTTGAATTCGCCATACAATTGAGCCGCTAAAGTCTTATTATGACTTAAAACAAGAGTAGGCCGTTCTACTTTTTGTATAACATTAGCAACAGAAAATGTTTTTCCAGAACCGGTAACACCCAATAAGGTTTGGAATTTATCACCCCGATTTACACCTTCAGTAAGCTGTTTAATTGCCTCAGGTTGATCTCCGGTAGGTGAATATTCTGATGTTAATTTATATTTCATTAATTTATTGTTGTTTTTTAAGAATTATATAGTGTCTGCAAGAAAATTCCCTTTTTTCAACATGAGAATAACGCTGTATTTAGCGTTTTCTTGCTAAGACTATATAAACCGGATAATGATCACTATATCCACCATAATAATTAGGCCCGCCATATGTTCGGTTTGGAGTTTTATTACCGTCTTTATATGTAAAAGTTATCCAATCGGCTGAAAATATATGTCCGGTATTTTCCTTAACATACAATCCACTATTATTGTTCGTTAAATTGTTTGAAACAATTATATGATCTAATACACTCCAATTACCTCTGTAGTTATATGTCCCAAATCCATTTTTCGATAAGCTTAGCATTAAATTGTTTAGCGATTTTGGCTTCCCTGAATTATTTGCTTTTAATGTTTTAAATACACTTTTATTTAAAGGCTCATCATTTAAATCGCCCATTATCAGAATTTTTTCATTTTTATTGATTGCCAAAATAGAATCAACCGAATTTCTTAAGATTTGTGCGCATTTAATTCTTTGTGATTCTGATTTTTCCTGACCTCCAACTCTTGATTTCCAATGATTGACAAATACATGCAAAGTATCAGTCTCGTTTAAAATACCCTTTGTGTATAATATATCTCTTACTTTGTATTTTGTATTTAAAGGAATAGGTATTTTTTTGTGTGTAAGGTATTTAAAATTAGCTGTTTTGTAAATCAAAGCTACATCTATACCTCTTATATCAGGACTCTCTTCATGTACAATTTTATAATCCCCATCTTTTAAAAAATTAGTTTTTATTAAATCTTCAAGAACCAATTTGTTTTCAACCTCGGCAAATCCAACTAAAACAGGTAAATCAGCATTGTTTAAAGAGCTTATTACTTTTGCAATGTCATTTATTTTTTTCTGATATCTGATATTTGTCCATCTTTTTTCACTTTCAGGAGTAAATTCATCATCTTTTGTAATTGGGTCGTTAAAAGTGTCAAAAAGATTTTCAACATTGTAAAAAGCCACAATTGAATTTGAATTGTTATTTTGTGAAAATATTAAAATAGGACTAAGGCAAATAATTAGTAAGACTATAATTTTTTTCATAATATGTAGGATCTTGTTAAGAGATCGTAAAAATAATAATAAATAAGTTAGTTGTAACAATATAAAAACCGAATACAAAATATAGAAAAATTGTATTCGGATAATATAATAGTTCGTTACATTTTAGAACTTTGGCAAACTTAGCTTAATTTAAACACACTGCTAATTATCAGTAGTATGACTATTTGTAAAATTCAACTTTGCAAAGGAGCTGTCCCAAAAGTTAAAAAGTTGTTTATACTTCGACAAGCTCAGCATGACAACTTTCTGTTAATCAATTTGTCACACTGAGCCTGTCGAAGTGTTTTTGCTTTAAAACTAGTTTTTTAGACCCTATCAATTATAATTTTCATTCTTTTAAAAGCTCTCTCAATTCTTCCTCGTTTTCAACCTTAATCTTTGTCAAAGGAATTTCAAGACTAAGCGATTTTCTAATTGCTATTGAATCTAGTTGTTTGAAGTCTTGCCCCGAAAACAATCCAATATCACCATTTTTAGAAATAAGCACAATTTTATTTACACCTTTAAAGAATGCGCAAGTTATAGGTTTATAACTAGTTGGAATAGCATAGCTTGATAAATCATTGTTGAAAACAGAAATTTTATGTATTTCTTTTTCAGTAATAGCTTTTTCATCAAAAGAGAAATTAAGTTGAGGTTTTCCTTCTCTGAAGTATACCGGTCGGTCACAATTATAAATACCCATTTCGTATATTTCGGTTGTATATTCAATCAGACGAAGGGTTTTTAGCTTTTCTTCAGCTTCCTGTATCTCTTGTTCTATTTGTTTCTGTTTGGCAATAAGTTGTTCCGGTGAATATTTAATTAAGTATCTGAGGTGAGTAATTAGCTTTAAATTAGCACTCCACTTCTTGTTGTTTTTATAATCAATAACAGTTAGCTTGTATAAGCTACCGTTTATTTTTTTCAATAAAATTTGTTCCTTATATTCATTTTTTTCATTGTCATAGTACGATCCATAGATGTTTTTAGCCCATTTAGGAATTATTAAGGTTTTATTTGCTTCCCAAAGCATTTCTGCTGCATCGTAGCTATTTCCTTTATATTTAACACTAATCCACCTCCCGCCAATATTCATAGTTTTTACGCCATATCCTTTCATTTTTTGTTTCATGACGTCCATGTTTGCTTTACTAATTTTATTCCAATCGTCATTTAAGAATATATCCGCCATACGACCAAGCGAAAAAACATAAAAATTGGGAGGTAAAGGGATTTCCCATTCAGGCTTTAAATTGGCAACTTTATCACGTAAAGAAATAACTTCTTCGTTGTATATCCCTTCTGGGATATCAATTAAATCCCAATCACCCGTCTCTTCATCAAGTTTAAAAAAACCTTGTCTTGAGTCATCATAAAAACTACCAATTGATATAGAAATTGGTTTGTCCGTATCAATTCGAACAGAGGCATTATTATATTCTCCACGAATTTCGTACATCCCGGCAGTTTGCAAAACCATATTACCCGAAGTACTTGTATAAGACATTGGTAATCCTGAAAGGAAAATAGATACAGCATCATCAAATTGTCGAAACTTGAGATTAATATTTTCCATTATTGGATTTCCTTCCATATCCAATATACTTCCTTTGCTTATTCTAATTCGGGTGTCATTCTCCAGAATATAAACACTATCCTTTTGTGGATTAATATTGATTTCAATAAACTTTGTTTCGAGACCCGCAATTGGAGGTTCAATAACAAAAGATTTCTCCTTTGTGCAAGAAAAAGAAAATATCAAGATTAGGAATAACAAGCAATGTGAGCTTTTTAGTTTGTTCATAGATTATGAGTTTAAGGATTATTAAATAATTGTTTTGCATCTGCCTTAAAAAAGTATTCAGCCACTTCAACAAAACCAAAGGGGTTATTTTTTCCGGGGCCGTAAGGGAATGTTTTTGTATTTGAGAAATTAGCCAGCTCACTAATATCAGAATTCATTCCACGATTATATGCTGCCGCTAAATACATTAACATTTGTTCGTAATGTATATTTTCAAGCCTGAGTCTATTACAGTTTATATCAATAAAAGCGCTTAAATACTGCAATTGCCATTCGAATTGTTTTAATCTTGATATTCTTTCTCGTCTCACATTTATAGTATCTGTTTTTGCATATTGAATCAGGCTCTTGTATTTAAAAGAGAATTTGGCATTATTTCGAATTTTCTTTTCAATTGTTTCCGCAAACGATGGCTTCATTTGCAACCATCCGATTGAAAAATTTGCTACATTTTTCCCACCATGAACATATAATAGTTCTAAACTCGTAGTTTCAAATAAATCGCGCCATAACGAATATCGTAACATTTCAGGAAAAGCTACCGATAATGCCATGGCGGGAGGAATACAACATTCAGAAAGGGTAGTTTCAATTAAATTTATGTTCACGGTACAAAATTGGATGGCATCGGTATATTGGGAATCAAAATAATTTTTAGGATTATTGCTCTTTGTTGAAAAAGAAAAAAATATTAGAACTGAAATAAGTAAATTTCTAATGATTGAAATGTTCATGAAATAATTATTTCTCTTTAAACGTTTATTTGTATGTTTTATTATGATAATTCTTTATATGATTGAACACGAAATGAATGCCAAATTTGTTTAAATTTATAAACGTATGATCCGATTTAAAATAATAGCCTTAATAGCCTTGACTTTTGTTTCATTTACGAATGATTCATTTAAAGATGATCAGTTAAGATATTCAAGAGTAAGAGAAGCATATAAGGACAAAGAATCGAATATGTTAGATCTTCTCACAAGCTCCTCGATTGATAAAAATAATTTAAGAATCTATATAAGAGCTTTTAAGCAAGAAAAAATGATTGAACTTTGGGCTAAAAACAATTCAGATAGCAAATATCAACTTATTAAGGAATATGACATTTGTCGAACTTCCGGCAAACCAGGCCCAAAACGAAAACAAGGAGACAGGCAGATTCCCGAAGGATTTTATCACATAAGTAGATTTAATCCGTACAGCAACTTCTATTTATCCTTAGGACTAAATTATCCAAATAAATCGGATAAAATACTCGGAGAAAAAGGAAATCTGGGAAATGATATATTTATTCATGGTGCGTGTGTAACCATTGGTTGTTTACCCATAACAAATGATCAAATAAAAGAACTTTATATTTTTTGTATCGAAGCAAAAAATAGTGGTCAAAAAAAGATTCCAGTAAGCATTTTTCCTGCAGAATTAACTGATGAAAAATATAAAAAACTTCAGAAAAAATACAAATCTGATTCCGATAGATTAGCATTATGGACTGATTTAAAGAAAGGATATGATATTTTTAATAAAACAAAGAAACTTCCAAATATTGGTTTTTTAAGTTCCGGGAGACATTATGTACAAGAATAACAATATAAGTTGCATGACGAATTTCTTGTCTGATATTAATAAAAAAAGCTATAAAGAAGAACTTTATGGCTTTTTGTCGGGATATGGCGAATGTACGCAATTTCAATCGGTTGTAATCCTGATTATCATTTTGATATTGGAAAGGCAGCAAATGAAACAAATAACGCCATATATAGCGAATATAAGTATAAAATAAAATGTTCATTACATGGTGTATTAGGCGGTTTTATGAGAAAACCAACACGAACTTATTCGTGTACTAAATGTGGCGAATATAGACCAACCTAATCAATTTGGTAAAAACTAAACAATGAAAATAAAAACAAATTTATTAGGAAGAAAAATATTATACTATTAAATAAAAAAATAATAATTTTATAATAATTTTATTTTAAATAAAACACATGGGTTTATTATTTACAGGAATTGGATTATTGTTAGCTAGCATTGGTACATTTTTTACAATTAGATATGAAAAACCTATTTTTCTTATAATGGGAATTGCTCTCATTGGTATAGGTCAAATATTTGCTTGGATTGCTACTAATAATGCTAGCTTACAATCAGAAAAGAGATTAATCGCAGCTTTTGAAATAAAGCTTAAGGAATTTGATAGTGATGTTGATAGTCTTATTGAAAGAAATAATATTTCTAGTGAAATAAAAAAGGAAATAGTAAATAAAACAAAAAATGTATCAAATTGGGCAAAAGAAAACATTCCCAATTATGACAGTACTATAATTCAATTAGAAAGAAGAATTGTTGATAATAAAGAAGAAAAATATAATTTAAATAGAGAATGGCAACCAATATATAAAGAGACTTTTATAGCATTTGAAGATTTAGCTAAAACTTATAATAGCCAGAATAAAGATTCAATAATTGTAACATACTCCGAAGCATTTCCGCAAAATATTTATAAAGCGAAATTAAACGAATTCTACTTGACAATAAATTTCTTTAATGAATTAATTTATGATTTCAGTATGAATATTGATGAAGAGAGTTTCTATCCAGAACAACCATATTTTGTCATTCATCTTACCGAATATAATGATAAAAATGAATTAGTTCCGATAGAAGATAAATATTGCTTTTTTAAATTCTCCCCAGATTATGATAGGATATTTTTTCACAGTAAAGAATATTTTAAACATTTCCCACTAAAAACGACTTATGAAATTGAAGATTCTCCAATTGAAACTGTTATAAATTTAATTACAGAATTATTCTTTTACCAAATATATTTATTAGAAGAAAAAAAATAATAGTCCATGTTACCCAGAGGGCAATAGCGCGATGGGAAATTTGTTTTTTCATCATTATTTCCAAACCAATCTTGAAAAATACAAGTCAAACGGCTACGAATTGAAATAATACTTTAATTGTTAGAATGAGATATAATTTCCAACTTGCAAAAATTGCCAACCATTAATAAAAATTCTTGATTTGTTGCGTTAAGTTATTGAATTCGGAAATTTTTTAGCGCTTTACTTATAATTCCAACACTCTGAAATTTTGCTGCTAATGCAATTATTTTAAATCTTTTTTTTGAAAAGAGAAAACTTACAATTGTTACTTGTGAAGTAATTAATATAATTTTTAATTAAAAAGTTGTTTGTTTGATAATTTTACAAGAACTTGTATGTGCCTTAAAATAAATAATTTGGATGTCGTGTGTTTTTATTAAAAATAATAGCTGTAATACAGAAAAAAAATAATAAAGATAACTGAATGTGAATTTGCTTAAAATGAAGAAAATAGAAATGGGTGTAGTAATTGCCTTAGTTGGTTTATTAGGTTCAGGAGTCTATGGTGTAACAAAAAATATTACTGAAAATAGTACGAATGTTGAAAGCCTTTTTAGAGATGTCACATCTCTGGATGTAGAATCTAATAAACATGTTACAACTGATTTGTTTAATGTGCAACTTGATAAAATATCATCAAATATTGAAGAGGTAAAATCAAGTTTAGATGAAATAGAATGTGCAAGTTCAAATATCGAAAAAATAAGTACTAAAATCAATGATGAGATAATACCAGCAATAAACAATGTTTTAGTTGGAAGTAATAAAAGGATAGTATCCGAATTAGAACTTTTAGCAAATGTAATTCCAGTAAAAGAAAGTGAGAATATAATTTCGAGTCAAGATGATTCCATAGCAATTAAAGATGATTCAGTAAATATTAAATCTGTTTTTATAGCATCTTCTAATAAAATATGGTTTATCATATTTATTATAAGTGCGTTTTTTTTATTGTTATTTTTAATTCTATGGATTATTAGGAGGTATGCAGAAAATCAAAGTGGCAATTCTAAAGAAAAAATTTTAAAGGAAAATGAAAACCTGAAAGAGAAACTTAAAATTTATAAAAGAGAGTTACAGGATTTGACAAAAAAACAAGATTTGAATTATAAAAGATTAACACAATTAGAAGAATATTTTAAATCATCGAATTTTAAAAATTTAATTACAGGTTTTGAAAATGTAGGATATTCATTACGAGAAAGTAATAGAAGTTTGTATTTTATTTTAAATTCCATGAATAAAACAAATTCCCACATACAAGATATTTTTTTTAAAAAAATACCACTATCAAAAGAGCAGCAATCTGATGTTTTGCAATTTGAAAATCAATTGACACATACTATCGATTTATTAAGTTCTGATCAAAAAGTTGTCAAGAATGCGTTATTATATATTCAAGAAAAAGGAGATGAGGAATTTATTCCTATCCTAAAACAATGTTATAATACAAAAGAAAATTCAAAACAGATAAGTGAATTAATTGAAAAAACTGAACAAATAGTAAGTAATAAAGTAAAAAAGTAATACTATATATGTCAGAAAAGTAATAAAACAATACGAATTTACGAATCATTTTAGACTGTTTCTTTTTCTTGTTGCCAACTAGCATTCTCTAGTTGCTTATTTATATGTTTCTGGCTTAAATGAATGTAAATCATTGATGTTTCAATATCTGCATGTCCCATTAATTCTTTTATTAAATCAGTGAAACTATAATTTCAGGAACGATAGTGAGCTGAAAGTAGTTCGTTGAATTTATCTTGAGCGGACTTCACTGAGTTTGTTGGAGTGCAGACGAGGGATTTCGTGGATCATATTTCTCGCCACTTGGCTAAATACCCTTTGTCTACCCAACTAGTGGTGATCTCATTTTTTATAAAATCTAATAAAGCTTTTACATTTATTTGCCTTTTACAAAGTCTCCAGTTTACTTAACGTCAATATGTCATTTTTTATATGCAATTCATAAGCGTAGTTTTCGACATTATGACATAAATCACTTAACATTTAAAATTTTAAAAGTATTTTAATTCACTTATTAAAAAAGTGTATCACGATGTATTAATTATGATACAATAATCCGTAATGAACTGTAATACAATGTAAAATTAAAAAACCTTTGAATAATGCTAATTCAAAGGTTAATTTAATAAAATCTGATAATTATATAGTCGGGATGAGAAGATTCGAACTTCCGACCCCACGCCCCCCAGACGCGTACTCTAAACCTGGCTGAGCTACATCCCGAACTGTGTGCAAAAATACTTATCAAATCTTAATATGCAAAATTTTAATTAAATTAAAATGTGGTATATTTATTGATTGAAATAAAAATTATAAATAGATATAGTTAGATAGTTAGTTAAGATAAATAAATCAGTAAATTAAAAAAATAAAAGAATGGCATTATTTAAATCTTTAGAAAGTCAAGAAGACAATAAAAGTCAAAAAATAGTTAATTCAGAAGCAGAAAAGGTTAAATGCTTAATCATAGGATCAGGCCCGGCTGGATATACTGCGGCAATTTATGCAGCAAGAGCAAATTTAAGCCCCTTAATGTACGAAGGATTGGAACCAGGAGGACAGCTAACCACAACAAATGACGTTGAGAACTTCCCGGGTTATCCAGAAGGAGTAACAGGCCCTGTTATGATGGAAGAGCTAAAAGCACAGGCTCAAAGATTTGGAACCGATGTTCGTTTTGGTTTAGCAACCGCAACAGATCTTTCAAGCAGGCCTTTTAAAGTAACAATTGATGGAAATAAGTTAATTGAAGCAGAAGTATTAATTATTGCAACAGGAGCAACAGCAAAATACCTAGGTCTGGAATCAGAAGAAAAATTTAAAGGGCAAGGAGTATCAGCATGTGCAACTTGTGATGGTTTCTTTTATAAAGGAAAAGATGTTGCAGTAGTTGGTGGTGGCGATACAGCTGCTGAAGAAGCTACTTATCTTGCAGGAATTTGCAATAAAGTCTACCTGATAGTTAGAAAAGATTACTTACGTGCTTCAAAAGTTATGGTTGATAGAGTAATGAAAACTAAAAACATAGAAGTCCTTTTCGAACACACAACAAAAGAAATTGTGGGTGATATGACCGGTGTTAATGGTGTTCTTTTAACAAATGGCAAAGGCGAAGAAGTTAAAAAGGATATTCATGGCTTTTTTGTAGCAATTGGCCACAAACCAAACTCTGATATTTTTGCTGATTATCTGGAAACCGATGAGGTAGGATATATCGCTACAGAGCCGGGTTCTACAAAAACTAAAGTTGAAGGTGTTTTTGCTTGTGGTGATGTTATGGATTCAGAATATCGCCAGGCAATTACAGCAGCAGGTTCTGGTTGTAAAGCAGCAATGGATGCAGAACGGTTTTTAGGAGCACAATTATAAAAAATAAGTTATATAAAAAAAACCTCATGAAAAATTTTCATGAGGTTTTTTTTATCATAATTATGATCTAATACTTTTAAATCCGTAAGCTATGGCACAGCTATTTGCTTAATCTAAAATCCGCAAAGCGTCGTTTTACGGATTTATTAATAATCAGCATTTGATTATACTTTCATGTCATCTTTATTAGTTAACCGTGTTACGGTTAATTACTTAATATTTTAAAACCGCAAGCTGTTGAACGATTTTTATAATAATCAGTAAATAAACAGCAATTTGCAGTCATCAGTTTAAGTAAGTCGTGTCACGGCTAATTACCATACTTTTTTCCTCAAGCCTTAGTGCTATGGCTAACAGAACTTGTTCTCAGGCTGTTGCACAGTTTTATTCAAAAGCCGTAGTACGGATTTACTAAAACCACTATGTTAATATCCGTCCCACAGCTATTTGCTTAATCTACAGAAGAATGAAAATCCACTTGCGGAAATTAGTTAATAAAAAACCTCACGAAATTTTCGTGAGGTTTTTTATTATATCATAATAATGGTTTATACCGGAGCAATAGAATCCGCTTTATAATCACCATTAAGTAATTTCTTATGAACAGCTTTAAATGCATTAATTGTATACTCAACATCCTCTAAAGTATGCGTAGCAGTTGGAATTAATCTTAACAATAATTGTCCTTTAGGAATTACAGGATATACAACGATTGAACAGAAAACATTATAATTTTCTCTTAAATCCATTGTAATATTTGTTCCTTCAGGTATACTTCCTGATAAATACACAGGAGTTACCGGAGATTCTGTCACACCTAAATCAAAGCCAGCATCTTTTAATCCTTTTTGTAAAGCATTTACAACAGTCCAAAGATTCTCTCTTAATACACTTTGAGTTTTAAGTAACTCTAATCTTTTTAATGAACCAATAACGATAGGCATTGGTAAAGATTTAGCAAAAATCTGAGATCTTAAATTATATCTTAAAAAGTTTGTAACCTCTTCTGTTGATGCTACAAATGCACCTATTCCAGCCATAGCTTTTGCAAAAGTTGCAAAATATACATCTATTCCATCTTGTACACCAAAATGTTCTCCTGCACCAGCACCCGTTTTACCCATTGTACCAAATCCGTGAGCATCATCAACAAGTAATCTAAATTCATGCTTATCTTTTAGAGCAACTATTTCTTTTAACTTACCTAAGTCTCCAGCCATTCCAAAAACACCTTCAGTGATTAATAAAACACCTCCGCCAGTTTCCTCAGCACGTCTAGTTGCAAATTTTAACATTTTCTCACATTTTTCCATGTCGTTATGGGCATATACAAAACTTTTTCCTCCTTTAGCTTTGTGAAGAAAAATGCCATCCATAATACATGCATGAGATTCATTGTCATATACAATTACATCTTTTCTAGTAACAAGTGCATCAATAATGGAAACCATTCCCTGGTAACCAAAATTTAATAGATAAGCGTCTTCTTTGCTTACAAATTCTGCTAATTTGTTTTCAAGCTCTTCATGTTTACCAGTTTGCCCCGACATCATTCTGGCGCCCATTGGATACGCCAAACCATATTCTTTAGCAGCTTCTGCATCTGCTTTTCTAACTTCAGGATGATTTGCTAATCCAATATAGTTATTTAAACTCCAGGTTAGCACTTCTTTTCCCCTAAATTTCATTTTAGAATGAATTTCACCTTCTAGTTTTGGAAATGTAAAATATCCGTGAGCTTGTTTCATATACATGCCCAATGGACCCATGCTTTCTTTAATCTTGTTAAAAATATCCACGATCTTATATATTTTTTAATTATTATTTTACTTTGCAACAAAAGTACGTTTTTTTAAAAAAATAGCAAGTCGAACAAAATAATTTAAATAAATTAAGCGTTTAATGACATTATATTTTAGCAATTTAAACTAAAATCGTACATTTGCAAAATGTTTAAAAATATGAGAAGACTAATACCATTTATACTGTTAATAGCAATGGTTTCATCATGTAAGTATGAGAAATTATTGAAAAGTCGAGATTATAATTTAAAGTATCAAAAGGCTCTGGAGTATTATGCCGAAGAGGATTATATGAGAGCCGAGGGTTTATTAGAACAATTAAAGCCTATTTTAAAGGGAACGAAACAGGCAGATTCAGTATTTTATTATGCAGCATATTGTAGTTATAATGAAAAGAGTTATATGTTAGCCGCTCATTATTTCGACGAGTTTAAAAGAACCTTTGGAAATAGTAAATTTGTTGAGGATGCTGAATTTATGAATGCTTATTGTACATTTTTATTATCACCTCGTTCTAGTTTGGATCAAACATATTCTTATCAGGCAATAACATTGTTTGGCTTGTATATGTCTCGATATCCAACGAGTAAAAAAACGTCTGAATGTATTGAAAATGTTGAGAAAATAAGAAATAAATTAGTCGAAAAATCATTTGAAAGTGCAAAATTATATTATAATTTAGAATCTTATAAAGCTGCTATTGTTGCATTAAATAATAGTTTAGATGATTTTCCTGAAACAAGATATAGGGAAGAAATTATGTTCTTGGTTTTAAAATCTAAGTTTTTATTAGCAGAAAATAGTGTTGAAATCAAAAGAACTGAAAGATATCAATCTACGGTTGATGAGTTTTATTCATTTGTTGGAGAATTTCCAGAAACCACATTTTTGAATGAAGCAACAGAAATATTTGATAAATCACAGGGTATTTTAAAGAATTAGTATTTAACAAATCATATTTAAGATGGATTATAAAAAAACGAAAGCTCCTACTACAACTGTAACGCGAAATTTAAATGAAATTGATAATGTAACAGGTAATATTTACGAAACTGTTGCTATCATTTCTAAAAGAGCAAATCAGATAGGTAGTGAACTTAAAGAAGAGTTGAATAGAAAGTTGGAAGAATTTGCATCTTATACTGATAATTTGGAAGAGGTTTTTGAAAATAGAGAACAGATTGAAATCTCAAGATTTTATGAAAGATTACCAAAGCCAACTTTAATCGCAGTGCAGGAGTTTCAGGACGATCAAATTTATTATAGAAAACCTGAAATAGAAGGAACTGAATAGAAATATTCTAAAAATTAGCTCATGAAGCTAAAAGGAAAAAATATTTTATTAGGAATAACAGGAGGAATAGCGGCCTATAAGGCTGCTATTCTTGTTAGATTGCTTGTAAAGGAAGGTGCGCAAGTAAAAGTTGTGATGACTAAATTAGCCAAAGAGTTTATTACTCCTTTAACTTTAGCTACCTTATCAAAAAATCCAATCCTTGTTGATTTTTTTGATCCTGAAAATGGGCAATGGAATAGTCATGTAGATTTAGGCTCATGGTCTGAATTATATGTAATAGCTCCAGCAACAGCAAACTCAATGGGTAAAATGGCTCATGCTGTAGCCGATAATTTATTAATTACAACTTATTTATCAGCAAAATGTCCGGTAATGTTAGCGCCAGCTATGGATTTAGATATGTTTAAGCATCCTGCTAATTTAAAAAATATCGAAACACTAAAATCTTATGGTAATATAATAATAGAACCTGAAAGCGGTGAATTAGCCAGCGGTCTTATCGGTAAAGGTAGAATGGCCGAACCAGAAGTAATTACAAAAAACATTATCGATTTTTTCTCCTCAAAAAAAAAACTAAAATCTAAAAAGATATTAGTTACTGCCGGACCAACATTTGAACCTATTGACCCTGTAAGATTTATTGGAAATTATAGTTCAGGTAAAATGGGATATGCAATTGCCGAAGAGTTGGCAAATCAAGGTGCTGAAGTTATATTGGTTTCAGGCCCAACTAATTTGGATGTATCAAATCCTTTAATTACAAAAATTAGCATTCAAACCGCACAGGAAATGTACGATGAATCAATAAAATATTTTCCTGATTGTGAGGCCGCAATTATGTCTGCTGCTGTAGCCGATTATAAACCTGAAACACAGTTTGATAAAAAAGTTAAGCGAAGTAAAGACAATATGCATATTTCATTGACACCTAATAAAGATATCGCAGCTAAATTAGGAGAAATGAAAAATGAAAATCAAATTCTCGTTGGGTTCGCTTTAGAAACAAACAACGAAATTGAAAATGCAAAACTAAAGATTAAAAATAAAAACCTCGATTTTATCGTTTTAAATTCATTGAATGAAAAAGGTGCTGGTTTTGGACATGATACAAATAAAATTAGTATTATTGATAATCAATACAATTTAGCTAAATTTGATTTAAAACCGAAAAATGAGGTAGCCGTTGATATTGTTGAAACCTTGATAGAAAAATTCTCAAAATCATAGAGTATGAAGAAAATATTTGGACTTGTTGTAGGATTAATATTATTTGTACAGGGAACATATAGTCAAGAGCTGAGGTGTAATGTGCAAGTGAATTCAAGCCAGATTCAAGGAACAAATAAGCAAGTATTTCAAACACTTCAAACAGCAATGTATGAGTTTATGAATAATACCGCATGGACAAATCATATGTATACAAATGAAGAACGTATTGAGTGTAATATATTAATAAATCTTCAAGAACATAATGGTGATGAGTTCAAGGGTAGTATCCAAATTCAATCAAGTAGGCCAACTTTTAACACTTCATATAATACAACTGTTTTAAATTTTAAAGATGATGATTTAAGATTTAATTACGTGGAGTTTGCTCCATTGGAATTTAGTATCACTGAACATAGATCTAATTTAACCTCTTTGTTAGCTTATTACGCATACATTATTATAGGCCTAGATTATGATACATTTTCTCATTTGGGAGGAACAGCTTATTATCAGAAAGCCGAACAAATTGTTAATAATGCACAAAATGCTCAGGAGAAGGGCTGGAAAGCGTTTGAAAGTCGAAAAAATAGATATTGGTTTATCGAAAATTTTTTAAATGATCGATATAAAGGATTAAGAGAGTTTCTTTATAGATATCATCGTTTAGGATTAGATGTAATGGATAGTAAAGAAGCTGTTGGTAGGGCTCAAATTGCTGAAAGCCTTGATTTATTACAAAAAATATATAGACAGAAACCCGATCCGTATTTATTTGCTTTCGAGCTTATTATGAGAGCTAAGTCAGATGAGTTAATAAATATATTTTCTGAGTCATTTATGGCAGAAGCCGATCGTGTATATAAAATTTTGGTCGAAATAGATCCAACAAATTCTGATAAATACATAAAGATCAAACAACAATAACATTAGAGCTCCTTTTAATATTTCAATAATCTTTTTTTAGTAAGTTTGTAATCATAATTTAGATAAAAAAACAATTATGCTTCATTCAATTTATATTCAGAACTATGCCCTAATCAACGAATTGGAAGTTGATTTTAATAATGGACTGAATATAATTACTGGAGAAACAGGAGCAGGAAAGTCAATAGTACTTGGAGCTTTATCACTTATACTTGGGCAAAGAGCTGATACTTCCGTTTTAAAAGATAAAACACGCAAATGCTATGTTGAAGCAAAATTCCAAATAGACTTATATAAAATTAAAAGCTTTTTTGAGCTGAATGATCTTGATTATGAAAATTTGACAACTATTCGTCGTGAAATCAATGATAAAGGAAAATCTCGGGCATTTATAAATGATACTCCTGTTAATTTATCAGTATTAAAAGATTTAAGTAAAAATTTAATCGATATACATTCACAACATGAAAGTTTATTGTTGGGAGATGATCATTTTCAATTAAGTTTAGTTGATTCTTTTGCAAATCATCAGGATTTACTTGAAGATTACCAAAATAAATTTGAAGAGTACAATATATTATCAACAGAGTATAGAAAATTAGTAAATAATGCTGATAATGCTAAAAGTGATTTGGATTATTTCCAGTTTCAATTTGATCAATTAGAAGCATTAAAAGTTTTAGAGGGCGAGCAAGGGGAATTAGAAACTGAACTTGAAAAATTAAATCACTCTGAAGAAATAAAAGTGAATCTTTCTAATTGTTATAATATACTTTCAAATGAGGAAACTTCAATAATATCGAATTTAAAGCAAGCAAAAAATTCTATTGAAACGATTTCAAAATACATAAAAGAAGGAAGTGATTTAGCTCAACGAATTGGATCAGTATATATAGAACTTCAGGATATTAACAATGAGGTAGGACAGCTAAATGAAAGAATTGAGCATGATCCAACCAGAATTGAGTTTATTAGAGAGAGGTTGGATAATATTTATTCACTGGAACAAAAGCACAAAGTTTCAAGGGATAAAGATTTAATTGAAATAAAAGATGAATTACAGCAAAAAATTGATAAGATTAATTCTTATGATTTCGAAACTGAAAAAATTAAAAAAGAACATACTGCTTTATATAATGTATTATTAGCGTTAGTTGCAAAAATATCAGAGAATAGAAAAAACGTTATACCAAAAATTGAAAAACAAGTAATAAGTATATTACAACAATTAGGAATTCCAAACGCAAATTTTAAAGTAAAGCAGATTCCTACAGAAGATTTTTTATCAACAGGAAAAGAAATGATAAGTTTTATGTTTTCTGCGAATAAAAATATAGCATTAGAAGAATTGTCGAAAGTTGCATCCGGAGGTGAAATATCAAGGCTAATGATAAGTATTAAATCATTATTAGTTGAAACAACTACCTTACCTACAATAATTTTTGACGAAATAGATACAGGTACATCAGGTGAAATAGCTCATAAAATGGGTGATATCATAAAAGGGATGTCTGAAAAAATGCAAGTAATAAATATAACACACCTACCCCAGATAGCAAGTAAAGGCGATTACCATTATGTAGTATATAAAAAGGATAATAACGAAAGTACCAATACTTATATAAAGCTACTATCTAAAGAAGAAAGAATAAAGGAAATTGCTAAAATGTTAAGTGGTGAATCTTTATCAGAAGCCGCAATACAGAATGCAAAAGTATTATTATCGAAATAAGAATAAATCTTAATAACAAGTCCGAGTGAACATTATTTTTACATAGTTGTAAGTAACTTGTACAAATTAAAAATCTAATTATGGCATTTAATTTATTGAAAGGTAAAAAAGGATTGATTTTTGGAGCTTTGAATGATAAATCAATCGCTTGGAAAGTCGCTGAAAAAGCATACGAAGAAGGAGCTGAAATTGTATTAACAAATGCTCCATTTGCACTACGATTGGGAGATACAGAACAATTGGCAAAAGCTTGTAACACAGAAGTTATTCCTGCAGATGCAACAAGTGTTGAGGATATAGAAAACCTGATAGACAAAACATTGGAGATATTTGGAGGTAAGTTTGATTTTATCTTACACTCAATAGGAATGTCACCAAACGTTCGAAAAGGAATTACATACGATAATTTAAATTATGATTATTTCTTAAAAACATTAGATGTTTCAGCTTTATCTTTTCATAAAATATTGCAAGTTTCCCGAAAAAAAGATGCCTTAAATGATTGGGGTTCAGTTTTGGCACTTTCCTATGTTGCTGCTCAACGTACTTTGTATGGTTACAATGATATGGCTGATGCAAAATCATTATTAGAGTCTATAGCAAGAAGTTTTGGGTATATTTATGGTCGTGAGAAGAAAATTAGAGTAAATACAATTTCTCAATCACCAACTCCTACTACTGCAGGTTCAGGGATTATGGGATTAGAAGGATTGATGGATTTCTCGAATCGAATGTCGCCATTAGGAAATGCAACCGCTGAAGAATGTGCAGATTATTGTGTTACAATGTTTTCTGATTTAACTAAAAAAATAACAATGCAAAATATTTTCCACGATGGAGGATTCTCTAGTATGGGTATGAGTAGGAGAGCTATGGATGTTTATAGTAAGAATCTAGATGAATGTTGTGAGTTCAGAGATATAGACTTTAAAGATATAACACACAAGTTTGAAGAATTTTAAGAAAAACAGAATGATTATTAAAATACAAAAGCCGATGATTTAATTTTCATCGGCTTTCTTTATAATCTATCAAAGGATTAGAATCCGTTAAGGTCCATTAAAACTGTTGGAATTAACAATAAGAATCCAAGAATAATTAACATTATCATGAATGGAGTAATCCATTTAACCCACTTTTCATAAGGTATTTTTGCAACACCTAAAACACCAATTAAAACACCAGATGTTGGTGTAATCATATTTGTAAACCCATCTCCAAATTGAAACGCCATAACTGTTGCTTGTCGCGATATCCCAATTAAATCTGAAAATGGAGCCATAATTGGCATTGTCAGAGCAGCTTTTGCGCTTCCTGATGGAATAATAATATTAATAAAGGTCTGAATTACATACATAACACCTATAGAACCGACTTTTCCCATAGAATTCATCGATTGAGAAACCGAATTTAACATTGTATCAATAATTTTACCTTCTTGTAAAACAATAATGATTCCACCGGCTAAGCCAACAACTAAAGCTGCCGATGCTATATCTTTTGCTCCTTCAATAAATAATTTAGTAATATTATTCGGTGATTTATTATTAGCAATACCCGATGCAAGACCCATTGCGAAAAATAGAGTAGCAATTTCCATTATATACCAGCCATATCCCATAACACCAATAATCAAAAATAGAATAGTGAATAGTAAGATATTGAGAATAAAAAAGTGAACTGATTTTTTTAATAAAATAGGGCTAAGTAAAATAAAAAACCCTGTTAAAATTGGTACTATTGGAATTGTAATTAATGAATTTCCTATAGATAAAGTTGAACTAACATTTACAAACGAAATAATTACAAGAACAACGGAAATTAAAGCATAAGTAATCCAGGCAGAAATAGGAGTGTGATATTCCAATTTATCAATATCAATATGCTCTTTATTTCTCCAGTTTTTATTGTCATCTTCAAAAACTATGGATGCTTCCGGATTCTTTTTTATTTTTTTAGCATACCTTAATATATATATAATGCCAAAAAGATTTAGAACAACCCATGTAAAAAGTCGATATTCAATTCCTGTAAATAAAGGGATACCAGATAAGCCTTGAGCAATTCCTATTGTAAATGGATTTAATAAAGCTCCGGCAAAGCCAAGCCCTGCAGCAACAAAACACATGTTTACACCAACAATAGAATCGTAACCCATTGAAAGAGCCATTGGAACAAAAATAATCACAAAGGCAATAGTTTCTTCACTCATTCCAAATACAGCTCCGAATATCGAGAACATTAGTATTATTAAGGTTATAATAATATTTTCTATTCCTAGGAATTTGAAAAATTTAAAATGTTCAATTTTCTTTGTTTTCTTTAAAAACGTAAGAATACCAACATCAATAGCTTTACTGTCATTCATTATCCAGAAAGCTCCACCTATTAATAATATTAATCCAATGATATCAGCCTTATCCACAAATCCATCAAAAAATGCAGAGAACATTTCCCAGGTTTGCGGTACATGATTCGTATAATGAAACGAATCTTTTACAATTACTTCTTTTACAGTTCCATCATTTAAAGTTATTGTTTCCCTGTCAAATTCTCCTCCTGGCACAAACCATGTTAAAATTGCTGAGAATATGATTATAAAAAATACAATTACATATGTATGCGGAATAGATCTTTTCTTTTTCATGTTTTAATTTCTTCAATTTTTTTAGATCGTAAAAATAGAACATAAGTTATACAACAGAAAATTTTTTGTTTATATCATCATGAATTTTGTACTTTCGTAGCAATTTAAAATAAAAAAATCTTGTATGAGTATATTAATCACAAATATTAAAAGTCTTGTATGCGTTGAAACAGAAATGCATAAGTGGGTAGCCGGGAAAGATATGCAAAACCTTAATACCATTGAAAATGCATTTTTGTTAATCGAAAATGATATTATTTCTGATTTTGGTAAAATGTCTGATCTTAATCAAGATGATTTTAAAGGTGAAACCATAGATGCTGCAGGAAAAATGGTTTTTCCTTCATTTTGTGACTCTCACACGCATTTAGTTTATGCAGGTAGCAGAGAAATTGAATATGGAGATAAAATTAGAGGTTTATCATACGAAGAAATAGCAAAGCGGGGAGGGGGAATTTTAAATTCAGCAAAACTTTTACATAACACATCTGAAGATTCACTTTATGAGCAATCATTAGAAAGAATTAATGAAATTATTGGCTTTGGTACAGGTGCTGTCGAAATAAAAAGTGGTTATGGACTGACTGTAGAAGATGAATTAAAAATGCTTCGAGTAATAAAACGATTAAATGAAAATACTCCTATTACAATAAAAGCTACTTTTTTAGGAGCACATGCAGTACCAGCAGAATATAAAGAAAGACAAGACGAATATGTTGATCTTGTAATAAATGAAATGATTCCTCAAGTTGCCATGGAAGAATTAGCCGATTATATTGATGTGTTTTGCGACAAAGGATTTTTTACTGTAGAACAAACCGATCGAATTTTAATGGCTGGAATGAAATATGGAATGCGTCCTAAAATTCATGCAAATGAATTAGATTATTCCGGTGGTATTCAGGTTGGAGTAAAATACAATGCCTTATCTGTTGATCATCTTGAATTTACTGGAGATGATGAAATAAAATCTTTATTAGAATCTGAAACAATGCCAACCTTGTTACCTGGAGCAGCTTTCTTCTTAGGAATGGTTGATCCTCCAGTACGTAAAATGATCGATGCCGGTTTGCCAATAGCTTTAGCATCTGACTTTAATCCTGGTTCATCACCATCTGGAGATATGAAATTTATTATGTCTTTAGGTACTATAAAATTGAGAATGCTACCAGAAGAAGTAATAAACGCAAGTACAATTAATGGAGCATATGCAATGGGTATAAGCGATACACATGGAAGTATTGCAAAAGGAAAAATAGCGAATATTTTTATTACAAAGAAAATTTCCAGCTATGAATATATGCCATATGCATATACAAGTAAATTAGTTGATCAAGTTATTTTAAATGGAAAGTTAATATCATAATATGTTTGTTGAAATTTATAAATATTATTAGTAAAACGTCATGAAGCTAAAAAGTATTCGTTATCCATAGAGTTTTATTTGCTATATAATATAAGGTATAGTATAAAATAAAATTACTAATTAATAAAAACGTTTAAAATCAAAAAAACAATGAAACAATTAATAGAATGTGTTCCTAACTTTAGTGAAGGAAGCAATATGGATATCATCAAGCAAATTACTAATGAAATTGAATCTGTTGAAGGAGTTAGTTTACTAGACGTTGATCCAGGACAAGCAACAAATAGAACGGTTGTTACTATGGTTGGAACTCCCAATGAAGTTTGTGAAGCTGCATTTTTAGCAATTAAAAAAGCTTCTGAATTAATTGATATGCGTAACCATAAAGGAGCTCATCCACGTTTTGGTGCAACAGATGTATGTCCGTTTGTTCCTGTTGCTGGGATTACAATGGAAGAAACTATTGAATATGCTAGAAAATTAGCAAAAAGACTTGGTGAAGAATTAAATATTCCTATTTATTGTTACGAAAATGCAGCATTAATAGAAGAACGAAGAAACTTAGCAGTATGTCGAGCAGGAGAATATGAAGGCCTACAAGAGAAACTTTCAAAACCTGAATGGAAACCTGATTTCGGACCAGCTGAGTTTAATGCGAAAGCAGGTGTAACTGCAGTTGGTGCACGGGATTTTTTAGTAGCATACAATGTTAATTTAAATACCACATCAACACGAAGAGCAAATGCAATTGCATTTGATGTTCGTGAAAAGGGCAGGGTTAAAAATTCTGCAAACGGGAAACCTGAGATAGATACTAATGGAAACAAGGTATGGACACCAGGAACGTTAAAATGTGTAAAAGCTATTGGATGGTTTATTGATGAATATGGCGTTGCTCAAATTTCAATGAACTTAACTAATATTAGTGTAACTCCGGTACATATTGCATTTGACGAAGTATTTAAAAAAGCTTTGGATCGTGGAGTAAGAGTTTCTGGTTCAGAATTAGTAGGATTAATTCCTTTGCAAGCAATGATTGATGCAGGTAAATACTTCTTGAGAAAACAAAATCGTTCCGTTGGTATTCCTGAAAAGGAAATTATAAAAATTGCCGTTAAATCTTTAGGTCTTGATGATTTATATGAATTTAAACCAGAAGAAAAGATAATAGAATATAAATTAGCTGCTGATGCAAAGAAGAAAAATCTGGTTGATTTAACTCTTACTGAGTTTACAGATGAAACTGCTTCTGAATCTCCAGCACCAGGTGGAGGATCTGTTGCAGCTTATATGGGAGCAATGGGTGTAGCATTAGGAACAATGGTTGCGAATTTATCTTCTCATAAAAGAGGATGGGATGATCGTTGGGAAGAATTTTCTGATTGGGCTGAAAAGGGAATGAAGTACCAATCGGAGCTAGTTAAACTTGTTGATGAAGATACTGATGCCTTTAATAAAATAATGGATGCATTCAGTTTGTCTAAAAGATCTGAGGAAGAGAAAGTTATAAGAAGACAAGCAATTCAAGATGCAACTAAAAATGCTATAATGGTTCCTTTCAGAGTAATGGAAGTTGCATACAGCGCTCTAGAAGTGGTTAAAGCAATGGCTGAAATTGGTAACCCTAATTCAGTTTCGGACGCAGGAGTTGGAGCGTTAGCAATTCGTTCTTGTATAAAAGGAGCTTTTTTGAATGTGAAAATTAATTCAGGAGACATGGAAGATAAAACCTTTGTAGAGTCTGTTAGCAAAAAAGCACAAGAAATTGATAAGAAAACTGAAGAGCTGGAAAAAGAAATTTTGGAGATAGTACACTCAAAGCTTTAGAGTTTGTTAAAATCACATTAAAGGTCTGAATATAAATATATTCAGACCTTTAATTTTTTATTATATTTCAAAAAAAACATACAATAGAAGTTCATATTAGGTCAAAATTTGTAGTGTTTTGTTAATTTTTGTTAAAAAAAGATTGGTTTAATATTCTTAGTTCTTTTTGATTATACCTTTTTTTTTATACATTAGCGCTGAAAAATATTTTTTTAACAATTTTATGAACCTAAAATTTTTATCTATGAAGAAATTAACAATTTTTCTTGCATTTTTGTTGTTTGTGGGGTTTTCCGTACAAGCACAAATGCAAATCTCGGGTACGATAACCGAAGATGGGTTATCTATCCCTGGTGTATCAGTTGCGGTTAAGGATAACCCAACAATTGGTACTTCAACAGACATGGATGGTAAGTTTAATCTTACTGTTCCTAGTACTACCGAAGTTTTGGTAATAAGTTTTGTTGGTATGAAAACTCAAGAAGTTGTTATTGGTGGTCGTTCAGTTATCGACGTTCAAATGGAGGCAGATGTTCTTCAAATGGATGAAGTAATTGTAACAGCTATTGGTATTAAAAGAGAAAAGAGAGAGATTACTTATCAAACACAAAAAGTAATTGACAGTGAATTAACTAAAGTTGCTCCAACAAGAGCTGCATCTGCATTGGCAGGTAAAGTTGCTGGTTTGCAGATTAACGTGCAAGATAACGGGGTTAATCCTAATTCGCAAATTCTATTAAGAGGTACTCGATCTATTACTTCTAACAACGAAGCATTGATCGTAATTGATGGATCAATTGCAACTTCAGCTGCATTTGATGACTTAAACCCAAATGATATTGCTGGATTAAGTGTACTTAAAGGTGCAACAGCTGCTGCTTTGTATGGATCTCAAGCCGGTAACGGTGCGATTCTTGTTACTACTAAAACAGGTAGTGGAGCAGATAAATTTACTGTTGGTATTAATTCTTCTTACACAATGGAGCAAGTTGCTTATATGCCTGATTTCCAAGATCAATATGGAACTGGTTGGGAAGGCGCTTATGATCCAATTGAAAATACAAACTGGGGTCCTCGTTTTGATGGACAAATACGACAGGTTGGACCAACAATGCCAGAAGGATATGTTCTAGAAACTCAAATGATTCCTTATGCTCCTGCAGATAATAATTTATTAAATTTCTTTGAAACAGGAAATAACTTAACTAACACAATCTACATGACAGGTAGTACTGAGGATAGTAAGTTTTATGTTTCATTTGGTGACCAAAGAGCGAATGGTATTGTTCAGGATGATACTTATGAGAGAAATACATTTAGAATAAATGCTAGTAAAAAAATTGGTAAAATTGAGTTAGCTATAAACGCTAGTTATTTAACTGATAAAACTGATGTTGTAGGTGATGATATTGGTGATCAGGACAGACCTCTTTATTGGTTCTTATTAAATCAATCTACTAATGTTCCATTAAGCGAATATAGTGATTGGAGTAATCCAGAAAGTTACGGATATGCTGATAATTATTACAATGCATATTATCAGAATCCATATTGGGCGATTGGAACTAACAGAAATATGGATGAAACAAATAGAATAGTTGGTAATTTTAGTCTTTCTTATGATATTTTAGAAAATCTTAATTTTACTGGAAGAGCTTCTGTAAATGACTCTTGGGGTACTGGTAAAAACTGGAGAGCAAGTCAAACATATGATCCAGTATTACAAAGTGCAGCTGGTGTAGTAAATTCATTTGTTGAAGATTATGAATTTCAGAAATCTATATATACTGTAGATGCTCTATTCTCAGCTAATTTTGACTTTTATGACTCATTCACTTTAAAGACAATTATTGGTGGTAGTAGTTATTCTGAGTCTTTAAGAGAAAGTGGTTACAGAGCTGATAATTTAAGTATTCCTGATTTTTATGACCTTTCAAACGGAACAGGAAGTGTAACTGGTGCACTTATTAATGATGCAATGGTTGATGGGCATGAAAAAAGAACATTTGGATTTTATGGTGACTTTACTTTAGGATACAATAATTATTTATTCTTAAATTTCTCAGGAAGAAATGACTGGACATCAACTCTAGACAAAGATAACAGAAGTTATTTTTATCCTTCAGTTGGTTTGTCTTTTGTTGCAACTGATGCTTTTGAAATTCTGAAAAGTGGTGACATCCTTACTTTTGCGAAAGTTATGGCTAGTAATTCTACTGTATATAATGACTTAATGTGGTATCAAATTAGTGAAAGATACTCTCAGGAAGTTGGTTTCCCATATGGAGGTGTAAACGGATTTGATTTAGATAACACAGCAGTTGATTCAGAAATCTCAAAAGAGAAATTAAATACTACTGAATTTGGAGCAAGTTTAGGTTTCTTAAGTGGTAAATTGTTTTTAGATTTTGCTTGGTATAAAACTGTTACTACAGATCTAATTACAAGAACTACTCCTTCGATTGCTTCTGGTGCATTAAGATATTTAACTAACATTGGTGAATTAGAAGGTACTGGTATGGAATTAACCATCAGTGGTACAGTACTTAAGACTAAGGACTTTAGATGGGACGTTAATCTTAACTATGCTAGCTCTGAAACCGTTGTTAATGAAATTTACGAAGGATTAGAAGAAATAGCAGTTTTTACAACAGGACAATATGGTATTTATGCTGTTGTTGGTGAGGCTTTCCCTCAAATTAAAGCAAATGTTTATGCTAGAGATCCTCAAGGTAGAATTATTGTTGATGCTGCAAGTGGAAATCCAACAACTGAAGATGGACTTGCTAATTTAGGTAAAACAACTCCTGATTATATTGTTGGTTTAGGAACAGTATTAAGCTATAAAGGATTCTCAGTATCTGGAACAGTTGATTACAGAACAGGTCATGTTTATTATGAAGAAGGATCTGATGCAATGGAATTTACTGGAAGATCTCAAGCAAGTGTTTCTGCAAACAGACAAGATTTTGTTATACCTAATTCAGTAATTGAAACAAGTCCTGGTGTTTTTGTAGAAAATACAAACATACAAATAAGTGGAGGACGTCAAAGTTATTGGACAGATGCATACAATGATGTAAAAGAAAATTATGTTAAAGATGCTTCAGCAATTAAAGTAAGAGAATTGTCTCTTAACTATGAATTACCAAAATCAATTTTAAGCAAAACTCCATTTAAGAAAGTTATAGTTGGTTTTATTGCTAGAAATCCTTGGACTTGGTTACCTGAAGAAAATAGATTTTCTGACCCTGAATTTAATAATCAAACAAGCCGTGGTGGTAATTCGATAAGTTCTAATACTATTGGTGTTGGTGGTTATTTAGCATCTCCTCCAACTAAATCATACGGATTTAGCCTTAATATTGAATTCTAAAAATATAAAATAAAAAATGAAGAATATGAAAAATATTTTAAAATACATAAGCGTGCTTGTAGCTGTATTACTACTTGCATCGTGTGATGATTATCTGGATGTAAATACAGATCCAAATAATCCAACAGAGGTATCTCCAGACCTAGTTCTTGCAACAGCACAGAAAATGACTGCTGAGGTACTTAGTTACTCTGACGTACAAGGAAAAAGATATGCCACTCTTGCAAATGTGTTGATGCGCAACTGGAGTCAGGCTGATGGTTATAACTGGTATCCTGATGAATTTAGGTACAATGTAACTTCATCCTTTTTTGACAGAGTTTTTGAAGATTCTTACTATGAGCCTTTAAAAAACTATACTGTTTTAGTGAATCTAGAAGATACAAAATATGATTATTATAAAGCGATTGCTATGATCATGAGAAGTTTTCATTTCCAACTTTTAGTTGATACATATGGAGATATCCCTTACACTGAAGCTACATTAAGAGGTGAAAATGCAACTCCTGTATATGATGACGCACAAACTATTTATGAAGATTTGATTGTTCAGTTAACTGCTGCAATTGACGTAATAAATAATGCTGAGATTCCTGTTGCAGTTGGTATTGATGATGTAATGTTTGGTGGTGATATGGATCAGTGGAAAGCATTCGCAAACACTGTTAAGTTAAGAATCTTAACTCGTCAGATGAGCATGAGTGGAAGAGCTGCTTACATTACAGCTGAATTTGGCGTTATTGCAGCTGAAGGTTCAGGTTATATAACTGATAACGCAGCAATTAATCCTGGTTATTCACAACAAGCTGGCAAAGTAAATCCTTTCTATATGGAAGCTGGTTTTGATGAAGGTGGAACAGTTACAATGACAAATAATGCAACTTGTGCTAGTGATCATGTTATTAATTATTTGACAACAACAGGCGATCCAAGAATTGATTTTATATATGAAGAACCTACAGATGGTCATTTAGGTGTTGTACAAGGTTTATTAGATTATGATACTCCTACCCCAGATGCGTTTGTATTTGATAAAGTTTCTAACTTAGGCCCTGGTATTCTTAAAGGCCATACACAGGATTTAGTAATTTATTCATTGGCTGAGGTATATTTTAATCTAGCAGAAGCTGCTCAGAATACTTATGTTTCTGGTAATGCGAAAGACTTTTACGAAATGGGAATACAAGCTTCATTCGATTATTTAGGAGCTGGTGATGCAACTGCATATTATGGACAAGCAATAAATAATGTAGCTTGGAGTTCTTCAACTCCATTAGAAGCAATTATTACACAAAAATGGATTGCTACTAATAGTATTACTGCTGAACAGGCATGGTTTGATTATAGTAGAACGGGTTTTCCAAGTAATTTACCTGTTTCTTTAACTGCTACTACAGCAGATATACCTGTTAGACTTATGTATCCAGCTAGTGAGATTTCTGCTAATGGTGCTAATGTTCCTACACAGCCAAATGTGTTTACAACAAAAATATTTTGGGGAAATTAATCTTAAAAACATTTAATTATGAAAAAAATAAAATATATATTAATATTCATTTTAAGTGTAGGAATGTTTAATTCCTGCTTGATAGAAGATGAGACGGATCTCGATCTGAATGCAGAAAGCCTTAATACTGCAGGGTTTAGATTAGGAGCTAAAAATGTTGCCGCAGTTTCTGATGGTGAAGAATATTCATTTACTATTGATTTGAATCTTGTAGGTGCAACATCAATGGATGTTACAAATGACATTACTTTAACAATTGCAGCTCATTCTTCATCAACTGCAATTGAAGGAACACATTTTAGAATTGATAATCCAACAGTTGTTCTTGAAGCTGCTAACAATCATTTAGCAAAAATCAATTTTACTATGTTAACTGATGGCATATTCGCTCCTTTAGAAGAGTCTCCTGTAATGGTACTTGAAATTACAAGTGCTAACGGGGATACAAAAGTTATTAATAGTGGTAAGACTATAAGTGTTATCCTTAATTATGCTTGTTTCTCTAGTTTAGCAGGTACATATGATGTAAACGTAGAATATTGGAGATTTGGTGCTTTGCAAGACACGTATGATTTCGTTGACGTAATAACTGAAATAGGTACTGGAGAATATCATACAACAAGAGTTGGTCACTGGAGTATTGCTTCTTTAGGTGGAACACCTGGCTTTGTATTTTTAGATGTGTGTAATGTGATTTCTATTCCAGGTCAAAATTTAGTTGATACTTATAGTAACTGGGTTGAAGGAGTTGGAGGAAAATCAATATCTGACCCTGCGAACGGAACAATGTATATGGAATACACTATTGTTACTGACGCCGCTGCAGATGATAGAACATATTATGCAAACTATGTTAAGCAATAGTTGTTATATAGCTTTTTTAATAATTAAAATAAAATTATAATGAGAAAAAATTTAAAATACAATATAATTGGTCTTGCACTTCTGTTGTTAGGTATTGTATCGTGTGATACTGCTACACAGGATCAAACACCAATAGTAGAACCAGATGATTCTTATCCGGTTGTTACTTTTACACTGGAAAATACCGGTACTTCTTTTAACGAAGGTGATACAATTGTATTATACACTGTTTCAATAGATAAAACTATTAACAGATCTTTGACCTTCCATGGAACACAAACGGGTGGTACAGCT
>WTBR01000157.1 GCA_013138975.1 Bacteroidales bacterium | reverse complement strand
GCACGGATTCTCTTCAGAAAGAGCAGAAGCTTTTTGTTACTGTATAACAGCCATTACCAGATTTGCTTAATAATTATAAAATCCGTAGCACGACATGCTAATAATCTTACCTTAGATTTTTAAATAGTCGTAGCACGGATTGCTTCGACAAGCTCAGCATGACAATTCGCTGTTAATCAGCTTGTCACACTGAGCCTGCCGAAGTGTTTTTGTAATCATACCGATTAAACATCAAAATTCCCCTTATAACGACAGCAAGGAAACGGCCTTTATTCACTTATATTTCTTCAAAAAATAATTCAATTTAGTTAAATAGTCGTTCAACGGATTTTTGTTTTTCACAAATATGGCATTTTGAATAATAAACGGTATTATTTACTTAAGTCACGAGAGAAGTTCTTCGCACAGGGCAAAATTAAAAAGAAAGCATTTGTTGATACCTCGATTGCTTGTGGATAGCTAATGTCAAGTCAAGCTTCTAGTTTCGGGTCGACCTGAAAGAGTTTGAATTCGCCAAGCCGCTTCAAGCGGCTAGGCGAATATGAATATCTCATTTAGACTTGCCAGATCATTCTGACTCTGTCAGGTTTTCAACTGAAAAAGCATTCTTGACTTGACACTAGTTTATTGGAGGCTAATTTAGTTTAGCTTTTTCAGAATTTTCTTCGCATCGGAATAATTATAGCTTTTGTTAGCAACAATATCTTTAAGTATTTCTGTTGCATCAGTTCTTCTTTCTGTATTTAAGTAGCAAAGTGCCAAATACCATTGGCTTATTGAATATGTTACAGCTTTTTCTTCATTCGCCTGTAAAAGTTCAAATTTATCAATAGCATTACTATATCTTTCCAATTCCATGAGCGTTAAACCGGCATATAAAGTTTTTTCACTTTCAATGGTCATCGAACCGGGTAATTTCTCAATAAGAAGCCACGCAATATCGTATTCCTGATTATTATATTTGTTTTTTGCTTTAATTAAAGTTGAGCTATTGAAAAAATTAGTTGCATTAGGCCGAAAAGGCTCATAATACTTATTATACAATTTTTCATCTATCGTATTTTGGTTTGATGTAAAATACATCATCCCATAAGTAGAAATCATTAATACAATTGATGCGGCAGCAACCCATTTACCAATCCTTAATACATTATGTTTCAATTCTATTACTGGTGTAGTATCCTTAACCGGGCTAACTTCATCTTCTATTTTATCGGCTTCATTATTATGAATAGCATCATAAAGTTCAGCATGTATATTATTAATTTGTTCTCTAAGAGCTATTTGTAGAAACTCATTAACACCATTATTCAACTCGAAATGTTCGTATAATCTCGAATTTATTTGTAAAAGTTCTTCAATTTCGCATCGTTCCCCAATATCCATTTCATCATTAAGATACCTTTCTACATCGTATTTTCTCTTTTCGTATAAAAATCTCTCTTTAGTTACCGGGTTTGTATTAATTGCTTCGCTTATCTTTTTATGTTCATCTTCAGTAACATCGTTTAAAACGAAATTAACAAGCTGTTCTTCTGTAATGGTGATTTGTTGATGGTTTGATCCATCTTGTTCTTCTTCAATAACACCATTATTCAACTCAAAATGATCAAATAAGTCTGAATTCATTTTTATTAGTTCTTCAATCTCGCAACGTTCCCCAATATTCATTTCATCATCAATATACCTTTCTACATCGTATTTTCTCTTTTCGTATAAATATCTCTCTTTAATTAATGATTTTGTATTAATTGCTTCGCTTATCTTTTCACGTTCTTCATCATTAACATCGTTTAAAACGAAATTAACAAGCTGTTCATTTGTAATGGGGATATTCTTAAGGTTTATTGATGCATTTTGTTTTTCTTCTTCATTAACACCTTTTTTCAACTCAAAATAATCATGTAATCTTGAATTTATTTTTAAAACTTCTTCAAATTCGCAAGCTTCCCCAAAATCCATTTCATCATCAAGATACCTTTCTACATCGTATTTTCTCTTTTCAAATAAATATCTCTCTTTAGTTAACGAATTTGTATTAATTGCTTCGCTTATCTTTTTATGTTCTTTTTCATAAACATCGTTTAAAATGAATTTAATAAGCTCCCCATTTGTAATCGGGATTTGATTAAGGTTTATTAATTCATCTTGATCTTCTTCTTCAATAGCTTCGGTATTCATCTCAAAATGATCATATAATCTTGAATCCATTTTGATTAGTTCTTCAATTTCGCAAGCTTCCCCAATATCTATTTCATCATTAACATACCTTTCTACATCGTATTTTCTCTTTTCAAGTAAATATCTCTCTTTAGTTACCGAGTTTGTATTAATTGCTTCGATTATATTTTGACGTTCCTCTTCATTAACATCGTTTAAAATGAATTTAACAAACTGTTCTTTTGTAATGGAGATATGCATAATGTATATTAATATAATGTTTTGTTGTGCAATGTAATAAATTTCTTAGACATAACAATTTTGGCATCATTAATTTTAAATTATAACGTTACGCCATGTTTGTTTGTTTCATTTATCTGCATTCTATTTCTAAGCTTGGTAGTCTTTTTACTTTTGTTTTTTTTAATATTAGTACTAATTGTAAGCATAATTACAATACCTATTTGATTTTCGGATATGTTGTAACAGCCTTAACGAGAAGTGTATAAGCGATAAAGACAAACAGATCTTTATATACACAGACAATGAATTACTGAGCTTCTTTGTCTTTATTCTCAACCAATAAATAAAGATTTTTATCTTCCAGAAAGAGATATCCTTGTTCATAACAGAAGTGGTAGATTGCTCCTTTTTTTGTTGTGTACATATGGGTAAAATATGTAAAATTGAATCCCTTTGATAACAAAGTATCCTTTGTAAGCATCGTTTTGCCTGATTGTTTGTTATGATCTTGCAGTATTCGTCGATTCTTTCTAAGAATATTATTAATGTTTCTTACCGTATTGCTTGTATCACTATTAAGTCGATTATTATATGTATTTCGGCACTGATCAGAACAAAACTTCTTATCTGCACGGCCAATTATTTCATCCTTACATTCAGGGCATTTTCTTAATATTTTTTTATTCATTTTTTATGATGTTTAAATACTGAATATCAAATATAAAATAATTTGTAAGTAATTACAAGCGACAACAAACGAATATTAACCGACTATACCCATTTATTAACCGAATCCAGAGTGATGTTCTCTTTTTCTTTGTATCAAATAATTATTGTAAATCATTTAAAAACGAATAACATGAAAACAATTAACAAAGTAGAAATTCAAGGATTCTTAGGAGGCGATGCAGAAGAAAAAACATTTGAGAGTGGGCGTACACTTATAAGCATGAATATTGCTACAAACGAAAGTTATAAAAATAAAAAAGACGAGTGGGTTAAAAATACCACATGGCATAATGTTACTTACTGGAAAAATAAAAAAGATGAAAAACTGGATTTTCTGAAAAAAGGAGAATTAATCTCAGTTTCCGGAAAATTAAACACAAGAAAATATACCGATAAAAATGGTCAAGAGCGTTATGTTACCGAAGTTGTTGCTCAAAAGATGGAACAGATTGCAGTAGAAGCATAGAAAATAATTACTATTTATTAAGGGGGCTTGCAATAGTTGTGATCCCTTTTATTATGTAGTTTTAGGATCATTTTTATTAGACCTAAAGATCTAATAAAATAAAATTATAGAAATAATAAAATGAAACATCCACTTCTGGAAAAAGGAAAATACTATCATATTTATAATAAAGGCAGACAAAGCGAAAATTTATTTCGCGAAAATGAAAATTATTCACATTTTCTACGGTTATACGAGAAAAATATTGATTCTATTGCCGAAACTTATGCTTGGGTGTTGTTAGGAAACCATTTCCATTTATTAATAAAAACCAGAACTGTAGAAACAAGTAAACCATTATATCAATATTTTTCGAATTTGTTTAATACTTATACCAAATCATATAATAAAAGATATAAACGTTACCGACCTTTATTTGTAAGCCCGTTTAAAAGAATTGAAATTACTTCAAATATTTATTTCAAGAATTTAGTGCATTATATTCACAATAACCCTGTGCATCATGGATTTTGTGATCGTTTGCAAGATTATCCATGGTCGTCATATGGTTCAATAATATCTTTGAAACCTACTAAGTTAGAAAGAAATAAACTTATAGGCTTTTTCGATACTACAGGTAATTTTATCGATTACCATAATCAGAAACATGAATAGGAGTCCATTAATAATCTTATAATAGAATAATTTTAGATCTTAAGGTTTTTAAAAACCTTAAGATCTAAATAAAAATAAAATTAAATAATTGTTCATAATCAAATAATTACACTACCTTTGCGCCCTTATTAATTAATTTAGGTGTTTTTCGATATCTAACCGGCTTTTGGCGAGTTGATTAGGGATTCAAAAGCACGGGAGGAAAAAAAATGACGAAATTTACCGATCTAGGTATCTCTACAGATATCCTAAAAGGAATAACTGAATTGGGTTTTGAAGAAGCAATGCCAGTTCAAGCAGAAGTAATACCTGTAGTACTTGAAACTGATAGCGACATAGTTGCTTTAGCTCAAACCGGAACAGGAAAGACAGCAGCATTCGGATTGCCGATTGTTCATCAAATTGATATTTCAAAAAAACATCCGCAAGCTTTAATTCTTTCACCAACTCGTGAATTATGTGTTCAAATCGCCAAAGATTTGATGGCATATTCTAAGTATGTTGATGGTTTAAAAGTTTTGCCAGTTTATGGTGGAGCAAGTATTGATACGCAGATTCGCGGATTAAAAATGGGAACACATATTATAGTGGCAACTCCGGGACGTATGCTCGATCTTATTAGACGTAAGAGAGCAGATATCTCGAATGTTCAAACTGTTGTTCTTGATGAGTCCGATGAAATGTTGAACATGGGTTTTCGTGATGATTTAAATGATATTCTTGAATCAGTTCCAGATGAACATAGAACATTGCTTTTTTCAGCGACCATGCCAAAAGAGGTTGCTTCAATTGCAAGAAAATATATGTCGAATCCTAAAGAAATTACCGTTGGTAAGAAAAACGCAGGAGCCGATAACGTAAAACATAAGTATTATTTAGTTCAGGCAAGAGATAGATATTCTGCTTTAAAACGTATAGCAGATATGAATCCTAATGTTTATGCAATTATTTTCTGTCGTACCAGAATGGAAACGAAAGAAGTAGCTGAAAAATTAATTAGAGATGGATATCCTGCTGATGCTTTACATGGCGATTTATCTCAACCTCAGCGTGATCACGTAATGAATAGGTTTAGAAATAAGAGTTTACAGATGCTTGTTGCAACAGATGTTGCTGCTCGTGGATTAGATGTGAATGACCTTACACATGTTATTAATTTCAATTTACCAGACGATATTGAAGCATATACACACAGAAGTGGTCGTACAGGTAGAGCTGGAAAATCAGGTATTTCTATTGCAATTATTCATTTAAGAGAGAAATATCGAATTAGAGAAATTGAGAAGAATATAAATAAATCTTTTGAAAAGGAAACCATTCCAACAGGTAAAGAGGTTTGTGCAAAGCAACTTTTTCACTTTATTGATAAAATGGAAAATGTTGAAATTGATCATGATCAGATTGAAGGATTCTTGCCTGCTATTAATGAAAAATTGGAATCTTTAGATAAAGAAGACATAATTAAACGATTTGTTTCTTTAGAATTTAATAGATTCTTAGAATACTATAAAAAAGCTCCGGATTTAAATGTTCCTGACGAAAGAGATTCAGGACAAAGAGAAAGAGGCGGAAGAAGAGCAAGCAGTGCAGATTTCAATCGATTATTTGTAAATGTTGGTAAAAATCATGGACTAAACCCTCAACGTTTAATGGGGCTTGTAAATGAAGCTACTGGTGAAAATAATATAGAGATTGGTCGAATAGATGTGATGAAATCATTTTCGTTCTTCGAAATTGATAAACAATATACAGATAAAGTTCTTGATGGATTAAATCAAGCCGTTTTCGAAGGTATTAGTGTAAGCACTGAAATAGCTAAAGAAAAACAAGCTGGTGGAGGCGGCGGTGGAGACCGTGACTCTAGACGTGGTGGAGGAGATAGAGGTAGATCGTATGGTGGAAGAAGCGAAGGCAGATCTTCTGGCGGTGATCGATATGGAAGAAGTTCTGGTGGTCGTTCTGGTGGTAGATCAGGTGGATCAGGCGGAGGAGAAAGATCCGGTGGTGGAGAAAGATCAGGTGGTAGATCATCTGGTGGAAGTAGATCTGGTGGATCATCTAGCGGTGGATCATCAAGCGGTGGACCAAGAAGGTCTAGACCAAGAAACTAAACTTAAGATTAAAGTAAAAAGATACAAGAATCAATATTCAATCTTGATTCTCGGATGAAATAATAGTAAAGATGCCGGTTTATAGCCGGCATTTTTGTTTCCTAAAAAATAGCTTTTTATTTATCTTGATGAATTAAGATATTTAAATCAGAATATATAATCTTTTCTTTTTTCTGATTCCAGAGATAAGACTCAAAATATAAAGTTGAATCAGTAATCTCAGGGAATGGAATTTTAACGTGTGCCTGAAAGAAATTGCTTTCTTTTGGAATTCCCATGTATTTTATAAGTCGTGTGCTGTCATCTTTTCCAATCAGCTTATAAACTAACATTAGATCATCAGCTTTATATGAATATTTAAAATCAATGTCAAAAATTAAATCTTGATTAATGATTTCTAATTCAGGGATAAGATCATGATATTTAGAACTAAATTTAGTGGAGTTATTATTATGTGAAGAATATATTAAAGTGTGATTAAGACTTCTGCAATACTCGTCATCGGGGAATATTTTATTATCAATACAAGCATGAAGGTTAGCTTTTTTGAATATACTTAATTCTTTGTTTAATTTAGTCCAAATCTCATTATTATTTATTTCATTTAAAATGAGATTTGGATCAACTTCAAATATTTGATCGCCAGAAATAAAATAGTCGTCAGAATAATAATCAACAATTTCTCTATTGTCATTCATAAAAGCAAAATGTCTTTTATGCGAATTTGTACTTGGGTATAGTTTCTCACCTAAAGCTGAACTTAACAAAGGGGTGTTTATTTCATATGGTTCTAATAAAGATAAAATTGATTCTGAGATATCTAAATGGCTTACAGGATTAGAATTGATTTGTGGTTTTATTAATTTTTCCGAGAAAATAAGTAAAGGAACATGATATCTTTTTAGAGAGTTTGCAATAGGCACTTCAGTCATTGGATGGTCGCCTGTTATAATAAATATTGTATTCTCATAATCATTTCTTTTTTTGTATTTATTAAAAAAGTCTTTCAATGCATCATCTACAAATAGAATTGATTTAATATACCTTTTATATGTATTGAAGAATTCTTTATCTTCTTCTTTTGTCAATGAAGAAATAATATCAATAAAGTATTTATTGTAATAATCTTCATTTGATATTATATAAGGAGAATGACTTGTCCCAGTAAAATAAATATCAAGCCTTCTTTTGGATGAAATAGTATCGATTACCTCAAACGATTGATTAAAAAGATCTTTATCATTATAGCCCCAAAAAAAATTATCCTCACCTGCAATAATTTTTTTATACTTATCAGAGAAATTCTTATTATCAATAATTAAATCAATATCATTATAAATAAAAAATCTATTCTTTTTATGAAACCAGCTAGCTTGTCCGTAAAAAAACGAGGTGAAATAATCATTAGAGTTTAATGTCGAAACAAGAGATAAATGCCTTGGTAGCTTTTCCAGGAGTGTAAACCCTCTTTCACCATAAGGTAAACTCCCAAGTATTGATGGTACCGCTGCAAATGATCTCTCTCCTAAAGTAAAACACTTATTCCAATAAAGACTTTTGTCTTTTAAATCGCTTAAAAAAGGCATTAAATCTGTATTTCGATAATTATGTATAAAATCGTCATTTAAACCTTCAATAATCAAAATTACAATATTCGGTGCAGAGTCAAATTTATTAAAAAAAGATCCCAGTGGATTCAAAGAATCTGTTTCATGCAATAATATATAGTCAGATTTTTTAAATGTTTTTAAAGGATTTAGTTCCTGAAAATCATAAGCATCGGCAACTGCATAAGTGTTTTTTTTATCTTGATTTAGTAAATATTTTATTGATTGAGTATAAAAGTAAAAGGATTTATTTTTAGAATATTTATTAGAAAAATTACGAATAGATATTTGAGTAAAAATAAATGGTACAGACAGAACAATTAGTAGGGAGCTTAAACCAATTGTTTTTATCGAAAATATTTTTTTTGTAAAATATCTATAAGATAAAAACATTATTGCAGATAAAGTAATAGCTGATATAATGACATTTAAAAAACCTATGTTAGATGTTTTAATTGTATATAAAATCTCATTAATTGAATATTGATAAACAAAGATGTCTAAAGGAACTTGCTGATACAGAAAAGACTTAAGTATAAGTAAATGAAAGATGGTGAGTATGCAAATTGAAATAATAAATGCTGAATTTGCAATAGTTTTGTTTTTCTTGTGAAATATATAGTAGATAGGGAAAACAACAATTAAGATTGCATTTACATTTATATAATCATTAAAAAGCCCGATTAATTCAGAACTAATTAATGAATTTTGATACCCAAAGTTTAGTATAATTAAGAGTGTTTCAAGTATTCTAAGACTTAAAAGTATGCAATAATTAACAAAAATAACTTTAAGGTAATTATGTAAGATTACTTTCAGTTTCATGGCTTATATTCCATCTTTTTTATTTAATAACAATATCATATTTATCTAACAGACCGGGAATACCTTCCAGCGAAAATTTTGCCTTTTTTATTTGATTGTTTTCAGGATTAAAAGAGTAATTGAACGACGTACTTAAATCTGATTTTTCTAATATTGTATTCTCAAATTTTGCTCCAATTAGGTCACAGTTATTAAAAGTAGAACTTCTTAAATCTGTTTCTATAAAGTCAACTTCCTCAAGCTTACAATCTTTATAAGTAATGCCTTTAAGTTTTAGTTTATAGAAGGATGAAAAGTTAAGAATACAAGCTTCAAAATAAAATGAAAGAAGGAATGTGTTACATTCATCAAAGTGAAGTCCAAGCATTTTACAATTCTTAAACTTCACATCTTTAAATGCAGTATTACTAATGTTTGAATTGCTAAAATCACAATTTTCAAAAAAGCAATCTGTAAAACTTATTTCAGATAAATCAGAATTTGAAAAAATACAGTTGTTAAAAGTGCAATTTTCATATTCTCCTTTTTGAAGCGGTTCTTTTGTATAATTTTTGTTTTTGAGATTTTTGTCTTCGAAATATTCTTTAATCATTTGTCAATTTGCTAGTTTCTTTATATTTTTTGAAGACCTGCCCACGGGCAGGTCTTCAAAACTATGTTAATTCACAAATTTCAGCTTTTTTTTATTAAGTATGAATATTAAATTAATTGATTTTTAATTATAATAATTTTTAAATTATATCTTAATTAAATTTACTTTCATACCAATCATTATTTGACTTAAAAGGGAGTGTGAAAGATCTGGAATAATTGAAAATGAAATTAATAACTCCTAGGAATGCCGCTAAAAAACCCAAAAACATGGCAATAACAAACATAAATAAAAGACCTATTATAGCCATCTGACCTTCAGTTTCCCAATCTCTTTTCCAAGAGCCTCCACCTTCTTTAACGTAGTGCTTAACTCCATTTCCTAGAAATAAACCTGTCATTACAGAACTTATCATCCCGGATCCACTAAAATAGTTCATTCTTTTTTCAATGCCATAAAATGTCGTTCTGCTGGATAAAATATAAAATAATAAACCCAGAGCATGAATAAATATAAAAGTAGAAATTCCGCCTGTAAATAACATTAATGCTCCAATTCCAATTCCACAAAAAATAATCCAGTTTGATCCTGTAAATGCTCTTCTAGTCCTGTCGTTATAAACTATTGTGAATTCGGAAACTCTTTCTAATATTTCAGGATCGTCAGGACACAGATTTTTATTTATATAATCTAATCCGTGTTTCATAAATCTTGCTTGAGAACCGTTTGTAATTGTAATTAGATCTATACCATTTTCATCTTTATAAGGGCTTAGCTTTTTTCCAATTTCTTCTAGAATTATAGAGGATCGATTGTTACGCTCAGTTTGACTTAAATTATTTAATATTTCGGATGGAGTGTCATCACTTTGAATAAATAATTTTTCTTTTAAATTAGTATAAATAACTATTGGCAATAATATAAATACCCCGCCTAAATAACCAATTATAGCAATTAATTCAAACCAATCAATTCCGCCACCAGTTGAAGTTGTAGGCTCAGTTTGGTTAGTTTGAGCAAATATAGCAAATGAAACAAAGCTTAATGCTACGGAAAAAAGTATTTTTCTTTTCATAGAATATTTTTGAAAATAGTTTTCTTACTCATATGGCTTTTCAGTTACGCCTCGTTTTTTTAAGTGTTTTCTGACCTTCACTTTTTATATTTTGTATTATTTTTAAACTTGTAAATAGCATTTACAGCAAATAGTACTTAATCTATTTTTTCATTAGTTTTTTGTTTACTATGCCTTTATCCGAAGAAAATATTACCATATAAATTCCATTACTAAATTCTGAAATATCAATTTCTCCATTAATAAAGTTTTTCTTTTCGATCATTTTTTGCCCTGAAATATTAAAAATTGAAAGATTAACAAGTTCTGGCGAAGAAATATATACTATTCTATTTGAAGGATTTGGATAGATGGTAAATAGTTCGTTATCCGTAAAATTATCATTTATATCTGTTCCGACATTTGTTACCGTTATATAATCGGTTTTTGTTTCAGTATCTGAATTGCCATTTTGGTCAGTAACAGTTAAAGCTACAGAATAGTCACCTTCAATTGTGTAGGTGTGTTCCGGGTTTTGGAGAGTAGAGTTTGTTCCATCACCAAAATTCCAACTCCATTGAGTAATTGTAGTTGCTCCTTGTACTGAATTATCGGTGAATTCAATTTCCAAGGGATTTGTTCCTGAAGTAATATTTGATGTAAAAGCAGCAATAGGATCTACTAAGGTGCCAACAGTAATGTATTCCGTTTTTGTTTCAATATCTGAATTGCCATTTTGGTCGGTAACAGTTAAAGCTACAGAATATACACCATCAGTTTCGTATGTGTGTTCCGGGTTTTGGAGAGTAGAGTTTGTTCCATCACCAAAATCCCAACTCCATTGGCTAATTGAAGCTTCTCCTTTTGTTGAATAATCAATAAATTCAACCTCCAATGGATTTGTTCCTGAAACAGTATTCGATGAAAAATTTGCACGAAGCACAGGGTCGAAATTCCGAACAACATTACTAATTCTTAGTTCATCGATATAACCGTCGAAATGATTTTCCGTAAAAAGTCCTGCTCCAATTTTTAAATTTTCTAAAGCTGTACTTATACTTGTCCCTGCAGGGTAATTCACAGATTGCTCCTCTAATTTCTGGAAGCTTAGATCGTGTAACATCAACTTACTTGTAAGATTATCGTAATCGTTAATTAATGCTACATGATACCATCTGCCTGGTATAACGCTGTTTTGTGAAGAATACAAACCAACACTTCCATTACTTCCTGTAAAATTATATTTAAGACATTTATAAGTAGACGGAAGTTCAAGGCAGTAATTAGCGTCAAACCCGGTTGTAGGAAGTAAAATGGGTACAGGCCAATTGTTATAACTTTGATCCCACGATTCAATATAAAACCAAAATTCAATAGTCCAGTTACCATCTAAACTCATTTCACCTGCGGTATTAGGAACAGTTACGTACGAGTCATTTGAAGAATTACTATTATCAAAATAAATTGCATTATTCAAATCACTAATAGGATTAGCGACGTACGTTTTTGTAATTCCATGATTACTAAGCGTATAGTTGTGAGATTCTTCATTCAAATTACTATCAAAATGAAGCAATAAAACAGTATTGCCATCAGCCATATAAGGTCCACCTGCACTATTTGATATTTCTCCTATTTCAAAAGCACTTTCACTTATATCAAAAACAGAAGAGTTAGAGACATCGCTTATTTTAACCAAACATTCGGTTGAAGTTTCATTCGGAATTGTCCAATTATAACTTCCTGAACTGCTGGAAATATTGTCAACTATATCAGCCCAATCAGTTCCATTATTAATTGAATATTCAATTTTAATTTCAGAAACAGCTGTATTTTCCCAATTAATTTCGCACATATTACCTGCTGTAAAGAATTCATCACCATTCGGACTTGTTAATTCCAAATCATAAGGTAAGACAATAAATTTAACCGTATTAGTTCCATAATAACCGTCAGGGTCAGTAGCTTTAAAAGTTATTGTTTCGCTACCCGTCCAGCTTTCAATAGTTGTTGTTATAGAAGCTACTCTATCAGCGTCAATTGTAACTGTAAGTTCTGTATTTCCACTGTAAGTCCAAGTTAATTCACTATCTGAATTATTAGAGTCGCTTACAAAATCATCCAAAGAAATTGAAGTAAAACTTTCCCCTTCACCAATTGTTTGATCAGGAATATTAGAAATATTAGGTACGTTAGCAAATGTATATATGAGAAGGTCTTCTGAATAAGTGTCTGAAATTACAATATTATCCAATCCTCCTTGCAAACATTTTTCATTAGAATTGAATTCTCCACTTCCTATGTACAAATCTCCTGCACCTGTCAATACGTTTCCTTCTCCATTTAATTGCCTGCTATTACTACCTAAGAGAGTTCCATCCTGACCATAAACTCGTGCTTCAGCAATATTATTTTCTACAGAGCGGGCAAAATAAAATGTGTACCAATTATTGTTAGTAATACCGGCATCAACATCTAAATATAAAGTTGAATTATTTTCTAATGTATATGCAAACCGAAGTTTATTTAAGCCATCGTTATTAAATGAAATAGAGTAGTTTTTGTTGTAATAAACAGTTGATACTTTTTCAAGTAAAACGGGTTTTGTATTCATTACACCTGTAGTATTCTCAATTAAAAAATCACCTTGCATTGTCCAGTCTTCACTTAAATTAATACTTGGATAATCTTCAACAGTTATTGCGTTCCATAGTCCATTAAATTTTGCATAATTGTCGCCATCGTTTCTTGGTACATACAATGCGTAATCTTTACCGGTACCACTATTTCCCCAAGTTATATCATTAACAGCTCCATTTTCAAATGTCATTTTAAAAACATTACCAAAAGTAGGTTTATCGCCTAGGATTTGGTAGTTAAAGTTAATTTCAGGAAATTTCTTGTCGGAGAAACGTAAAATACAATTTGCAGCACTTGGAATAGTCCAAGAATAGCTGCCACTTGCAAGCGTTACTTCAGTAATAGGATTCCAACTCTCCATGCTATCTATAGAATATTCTAAAACCAAATCAGTGATATAATGCCCGTCCCAGGTAAATGAAAAATTAGTTCCTGAAGAAAAGCTCGTTTCTAAATCCCACGTTGGATTAAATAAGAAATCAGGGATATATTTATGATATAATGTTTCGTACAAATGTCTTTGAAGTTCATCAATATTGTCATAGCCAATGATTGAAAAATCGGTTGGGCTTTTCATGAATTGCGCAAGTGTTTCCTTTGGCAATCTATTTTTTAAAAAAGTAAATGCTGAGGTACTCATACTATACCCAAGACCAGCGTCTGTATCAAAGATTTCATCTAAATCCGGAAAATACATGCTATTGTTATTCCAATAGTTATCATGGTATGACTGCATGTTATTGACACTAATGCCACTATTACCTTGAAGGTAATCTGCAGAGCCAAACATTGCGGAGCCTTCATTTAACCATGTTGGAGGATCTGATTCAGCTAAATATGCAAATACATTGTGCATAAATTCATGGCCCATTATTCCTGAATATTTTGTTAAAACCGTGTCTTCTGCTGTGAGGAGTTTTTCTGCAGCGGGACTGGTTCTTAATAAATAATGTCCACGTGCTTCTCCACCACCGTATATCGAAGACATATCATCTACACTTCCGCGTTCTGCAATTCTATAGGTAGTATCAGAACCATATATAGCAGCAATTACAGGGTGATTTATTCTTTCTCCATAATATTCATCGTACTTATCTGCATACCATTGTAATGCTTCTAAAGACAAGTCGGCTTGGCCTTGACTGTTGCTATAGATTACAAAATCATCTCCATCAATAAATTTCCTCATACCGCCATCTTCAATATCGGTAAGAAAAAAGATTCTTGTTATTTGATACAAAATACGCTCGCTGTTAGATTCATAACCAAAAAACAGGCCACCCCATATTGTAGCAGGTACGTGGCCATACCTTAGTATGGAAGCAAAAACATAGGTATAAGCCAACATAACATTTGTTTCGTCATCTAATTGATCCCAAGTGCTATATGATGAATAATTACTTGGAAAAAAGTCGCCATTATTGCTTAAATAGCTGTTTATTAAATTTACATCCGGAGTATAACCCGATTCAAATAAACCAAAACCAAAACTTCTTCCATCAACCAGTGCTGAACCTTTCTTTTTATCTACCACATAACGGGCAAGAATAGAGATAGCTGCGTTTTCTAAAGTCGGAAAATATTTTAATTGCCTTGTTGTTGAGGGTACTTTTATATGTAATTCGTCGCTTGATGTGAAGTAATATCCAACATGCCAATCATGCAAATCGCTTGGTGCAGAAGTGTAAGATTCAGCAACATCATAAAGATATACATCTATTTTTTCGGAACGATCCAGTAGGTGTACATTGTTCCAAACTTCATAAAGTGTTTTATCAAGATTATCAAATTTCTTTTCCATTGCATCTATTAATTCCTGTGTAAGAAGGTCGGAATTTGTGTAATGAAAAATAAAGTTGTCTGATGATGTTTGTGAAAAGGACATTATTGATATTAATAGTCCAATAATAATTAGGCAAAAGTTTTTAATTGACATACTTTTTTATTTAAAATAAATAGTTTTGAATAAATAAGATTAATAAAGAGCTTATAAATATAGTTTTTTTAGGTTTTGATTGGTATTATTTTGTGTAATTCAAATATAGTCTTGATAAACATAAGTGACAAATTGGATATGTGTGAATTTATAAATCCATACAAAGAGGAGGGAGTATTTGACTGTGTGTGTAAAGATGCGATTAAGTAAGCAGTTGATTAATAATGGATTAACTAGTTCACCATAATTTCTATAGTTGCCTTTCTAAAAACAGAAGGATTAACTCCAGTATCTTTTTTAAAAACCTGATTAAAAACAGATTTTGTTTTGAATCCTGATAATTCAGCAATACCTTCTATAGAATATTTATCCATTTCTCTTTTACTTAGTAAATCACTTGCGTATTGAACACGAAATTTATTAATAAATTGATTGAAATTACAATTGTATTCATTGTTAATAAATGCAGAAAGATATGATGTATTTGTATTGAGTAGATCGGCGGTTTTAGTAAGTGATAATTCTTTTTCAAGATAAATCTTATTACCCTCAAAAAAACTCTCCAATTTAATTTTTAGTTCATTATAAATAATTTCTCTTTGAGAGTTTTTACTCTTTCTTAGTTCAAATATTTCTTTATTTTTCTTATTTATTTCAAGAATGTTTTGAGAAAGTTTTAAGTGTGAGTTTTTGAGTTTAATATATTGATTGTAAAATAGATAAAACAATATAATGATGCCAATAATTCCCAATGTCAATGAAATAATAAAATTTCTTTGATTTGTTATTATAGCTTTCTTTTGATCGTTAATAATTGTTAGGTTCGATATAGTTTTCTCTTTTTGTTCTACCTGAAATATAGCTGATAATTTAGCAATCTCACGATTCATATTTTTATCATGTTCCTTATTAAAAACAGTCATGTATTTTTTTTGATAAACAAAACTGCTGTCAAATATTTTTTGAGAGTTATACAGCTCAAAAAATTCTTCGTAGATAAATGGTAAGTAATAATTATAATGATATTTTTCTGCCAAATTAATAGCTTTGGAATAGCTTGCTATGGCTTGAGGAATAAAGTCTTTTTTATAATAAATTCTACCTTGGATATAATAAAGATGTGTTAATTGACGAGTGTTATTTAATTTAAAAGCAAGAGTTAAAGCTTCATCCATCAATATTTTAGCTTTGTCGATCTGTCCATAATGAGAATAACAAGTACTTGATTTTGTTAAAGCATACACCAGGGCATTTGATGGGGGAGGCAGTTTTCTTGCTGAATCTACCGCAGCATTTAGATACTCAAATCCTAACAATGAGTCTCTATTATACAAATTCAAACCAAAACCGGTAAGTGCATATACCATTTGTGAAGGATTATTCGCTTTTAGTGCTGCGTTTATACACGAGTCCATTAAACCTTCGAATAAAAAACTAGTATTAGTGTTACCATTTGCGTAAGATATTTGATAACTATTAAGGGTTCCGTAATTATCGCTTAGATTAGTATAGTTTTTTTGAGTTTTATTAATATCTATTGCTCTTGTACAATATACAATTGCTGAGTCGGTGCGCTCGATTTGAAAATAATAATTTTCGATCCCGGACATAGCCTCAAGCATCATATTAGTGTCGTTCAGGATTTTAGAAATTTTGAAGGCATTATTGAAAGCCATAAAAGAATTATTAAACTCGAATTGTTTATTGAGAACCTTACCATGTTTTATATTAGCCCATCCAATAAGGCTTGTATCCTCAATTTGTTTGGCAGATTTAATACATTTAATAAGCATTTTTTTTGCAAAAACTAAAGAGTCGGCTTGTAAAAAATCTTCACTTCTTTGATATAAAAAAAGGGCAAGAGAATCTTTAGGAACATTTTGTAATGATTTTACAAAATCGTTGTAATTAAGATTACTTTGAGCATATAGATTTTGCAGATTATTAGTTAAAAAAATAGCTATAAAAGATATTATAAGAAGCAGAATTTTTATTAATCTTAACTGAGATAAAGATTTTATCATATTGCTAATTTAGATAAAATTTATTTTGACTTAACAAATGCTTACTTATTTTGTTTTTAACTAATCCCTTACATCTGCAAACCGTGAAACGGATTCATTAATAATCAGTAAGTTGATTATATTTCATACCATCAATATTAGTTAACCGTGACACGGTTTATTACTTAATATCTACATAAATGAAAATTTACTTGCTGATATTAACTAATCATTTTGCAAAGCGTGGCACGGATTTATTAATAATTAGCAAGTCGATTATAATTTCATGTCATCTATATTAGTTAACCGCGGTACGGCTAATTGCTTAATATCTACATAAATGAAAATTTACTTGCTGATATTAGGTAATCATTAGTCAAAATATTTACTCCTCACTTTTAACCGATTTTTTATAACTAGACAAACCTTCTATTACAATTACTATTTCGCCTTTTATGGTCGATTTAGTATAATATTCGATAAGTTCTTTAATGGTTCCACGTATGTTCTCTTCGTGTATTTTAGTCAATTCACGTGAAACAGATGCTTTTCTATCTTCGCCAAAAGTTTCAGCAAATTGAGCAAGTGCTTTTAATAAGCGATAAGGCGATTCGTAAATAATCATTGTTTTTTGTTCTTCAGCTAATTCACTCAATCTTTTTTGCCTGCCTTTTTTTTGAGGTAAAAATCCCTCAAACACAAAACGATCATTTGGTAATCCTGAATTTACTAATGCCGGGACAAAAGCTGTAGCCCCCGGTAAACATTCTACATCAATTTGAGTATCAATACAAGCTCGGGCAAGTAAATATCCGGGATCCGAAATTCCCGGCGTGCCGGCATCAGTTACCATAGCCATAGATTCTCCCGATTTCATTCTTATTAAAAGGGAAGGAATAGCCTTATGTTCATTAAACTGATGATGTGCAAAAACCATTTTTTTAATGTCGTAATGCTTTAATAATATATTTGTTTTTCGAGTGTCTTCGGCAAGAATAATATCCACTTCTTTTAATATTCGAATGGCTCTAAAAGTAATATCTTCGAGATTGCCTATTGGAGTGGGTACTAAGTATAATTTACTCATATCAGCTTTTTAAATTTTTTATAAAGGTAAATAAATGAATTTAGAATTCAGATTTAAACTCGAAAAGTACTTTTCTTGATACTCGATACTAGAGTCAAGTCAAGCTTTAAGTTTCGGATCGACCTGACAGAGTCAGAATGACCTGTCAGAGTCTACTCGTAAAACTCTAACAGAGTCAGAACGACCTCGCAAGTTTTGAATTCGCCCAGCCGCTTTAAGCGGCTAGGCGAATATGAATATCTCATTTAGACCTTACAGCGCTTTAAAACCTTTCAATGTCTGGTCGTAAAACTCTAAATGATTTAGTTGGAAAAGTAATATTTATCAATGCCAAAAAACCCCTGTTCGACTTAGGCTGCAAAAGAACATAAATATAACACAAAGTAGTTCGGCTTAGGCTTTTGCCTAAGTCGGTCTATTTTTTTGTAGCTTGTAGCTACCATTTTTTTTCTAGAAACAAAAAGAAACAAGAGAGTTTGGAAGAACGACCTCGCAGGATTTGAATTCGCCCAGCCGCTTAAAGCGGCTAGGCGAATATGAATATCTCATTTAGACCTTACAGCGCTTTAAAACCTTTCAATGTTTGGTAGTAAAACTATAAATAATGTAGTTGGAAAAGTATTATTTATCAATGCCAAACAACTCCCTCTGGATCATTTTGCCCGAATAGACTTTATTTAGCCTGACGCATTTTAACAAATGGAGTATCCCGTTTGTAAATAGCAAATTTATAAATAGCAAATTAGATATATAAAATGATTCGTCTATATTTGTTAAGGTAAAACAGCTATTATGATTAACAATATTCATAAGTAAATTTTGAAAATATTGATTACGAGGCTTTTAATTAATTTAAGGAATTAAGTAAACTAATTATATATGCAAAATAGAAACCATAATTAAGAAAAAAAAGTGGTTATGGTTTCTATAACTAAGTTATGGGCAAGTTTAACGAACGACTTTGCAGACGCAGAAAAATTAATTTTAGAAATCAATATTTCACCTGATACGAATTAAAGTAAAAGTGGAGACCAGAAACCATAAAAAACGGGGCGACACCGAAAAGCCACACGAGTAGGGAAAAAATAAAATAATAATACGATGAGTAAAAAACCTATGATTCAACAGCCAAGACCGAGTACTAAACCTGGTCATCCAGGTGGGCCTGCAAAAAACAATCCGCAGAAGCCAACTCCACAACCTCCTAAAAAGAAGTAATAATGAGAGCTGACGAAGTGAGACCTCAAAAATGGCTTTGGGATGAGAATTACCCCTGTTCGACTAAGGCTGCAAAAGAACATAAATATAACACAAAGTAGTTCGGCTTAGGCTTTTGCTTAAGTCGGTCTATTTTTTTGTAGCTTGTAGCTACCATTTTTTT
>WTBR01000020.1 GCA_013138975.1 Bacteroidales bacterium | reverse complement strand
TGGAACACAAACGGGTGGTACAGCTGATGGTAATGATTACGAAACTCTTTCTGCTATTATTAGTCCTTATACAACTGAAGCGGAATTTAAGATTATATTTTTAGAAGACTGGACTGGAGAAGCTAATGAAACACTTGAGTTAGAGATTGCAATGACTAGTCTAGCTTCAATGTATCTTATTGCACCAACTTCACCTAGAAGTGTAGATGTAAGTCTTACTATCGCAAATGTTCTTGATGACGTTGTTATTCATACTGACATGGGCGAAATTGCAAAAGATGGCGATGTTGAAATCTATTTTGATGGAGCTGTTACATATGTTGCAGGTAAAACGATTACATTCCATGACGAATATTATTCTACTCAGTCACCTGATCAAGTGATCATTGCAGCTGAAGATGTTATGTTTGATGGTAATCATGTTATAATTGCACATGCAGATTTTTGGGAATGGACTAATATAACCATGACTATTGAAGCAGGTGCTTTTGTAGATGCTCAAGGTAATGTGAATGAAGAAACTGAAATTGAATTTGAAATTCCTTTTAATATAAACAGTTATGCTGGATCTTTCGATAACATTTATACGGATACTATAGGTGGGACTCCTTATGATTTAGATACTGTAAGTGTTGATGTTGTAGTTATAAGCGAAGAGGATTATACTATCGGAGTATTTGAAGTTGGTGAATGGATAGATCAATTAGAGCTTACGTTTGTTCTAGCTACTAGTGGATTAGATTTAGCACCAGTAAAAACAGAATTATATCTTAATTGGTACACTGAATATGGATATTATTTAGAAGATGCTTCTTGGTTTTCTGATCCTGCATTAACAGAGTCTTCACAGATTAATATTAGAGACTTAGGTGCTTCTCAAAATTCGTTTGATGATGTTACATTCGATTTTGAATTTATGTATGAAGTATATGGAGATCTAGTTAAAGGTGATGGTTCTGCTGGTACATCTGGTCAACTTGAAGCATATATAAACACTTATAGCCATGCTGTTAGTGGAAAATCAAAAGCTACTTTATCTGGAGAAAAAACTTTCTCTAAAATTAAAATCATTGGTGAAGAAATGGTAAATGGACACAAAGCTATAAAAGTTGAATTGGTAAAATAAAACTTTTATAATAGAATATTTTAAAGAGGCATCCGCAAGGAATGCCTCTTTTTTTGTATTTTTAATATAAGCATTGATTAAATATTTTACTGTAGTTTTTATATATTTGAAAATTATTTAAAAGATATAATCATATGTCAAATGATATTACAAACATCTATCCTTCATTCGATAAAATCCTTACAAGAAAAGATAAAGAAAAACTTTTAAATCAAAATTCCATTGTAATTTGGATCACAGGTTTATCTGGTTCTGGGAAAACAACTATTGCAAAGGAATTAGAATTAGAATTGCATAAAAGAGGATTTTTAACAAAATTATTAGATGGTGATAATGTAAGAACTGGAATAAATAGCAATTTAATGTTCACTGAAGCTGATAGAAAAGAGAATATTCGACGTATAGCCGAAGTTTCTAAGCTGTTTATGAAGGGAGGAGTTATTCTTATTAATTGTTTTATATCGCCTACAAAAGAGATAAGAGATCAGGCAAAAGAAATAATAGGGGAAAAAGATTTCTTCGAAATATATGTAAATACCCCAATTGAGGTTTGTGAGCAAAGAGACGTAAAAGGATTGTATGCAAAGGCAAGAGCTGGCTTAATTAAAAATTTTACAGGTATTGATTCGCCTTACGAAGAACCTGTTTCTCCAGATGTTGAAGTAAAAACCGAAGAAATAAGTATTGATGAGTCGGTTCGGAAAATATTAGGCATTCTTTTACCTAGGATAGAATTTAAAAAAGATTAATTTTGCAGATCCGACCAGTAAAACATATATAATGGATAACAAATTTAGAATAAATCATTTAAGAGAATTAGAATCGGAATCGATTTTTGTAATTAGAGAAGTAGTAGCGCAATTCGAAAATCCATGTATGCTATTTTCCGGTGGGAAAGATTCAATTGTTATGTTTCATTTGGCTCGTAAAGCTTTTTGGCCTGCAAGAGTTCCTTTTCCTTTAATGCATATTGATACAGGACATAATTTTAAAGAAACTATTGATTTTAGAGATAACCTGATGAAGGAAACAGAAACTAAATTAATAGTTCGTTATGTTCAGGATTCTATTGATCAGGGAAAATCTGTTGACGAAACCGGAGTGAATGCTAGTAGAAATTTACTTCAAACTACAACTTTACTTGATGGAATAGAAGAGTTAAAATTTGATTGTGCAATGGGTGGCGGACGCAGAGATGAAGAAAAAGCCAGAGCAAAAGAAAGATTCTTTTCACACAGAGATGAATTTGGTCAATGGGATCCTAAAAATCAGCGCCCTGAACTTTGGAATATTTTTAACGGGCGTAAGCATATGGGTGAACATTTCAGAGTATTTCCAATAAGTAATTGGACTGAGATGGATATATGGCAGTATATATTATTAGAAGATATAGCTATTCCAAATCTGTATTTCTCACATGAAAGAGAAGTTGTTGATAGGGATGGAACAATTTTAGCAGCTGGAGAGTACGTTGTTTTAAAAGAAGGTGAAATACCTGAAAAAAGAATTATTCGTTTTAGAACAATTGGTGATATGACTTGTACTGGAGCGGTTGAGTCTGAAGCAAATACCCTTGAGAAAATAATTGATGAAGTTGCTGCTACACGGATAACTGAAAGAGGTGGACGATATGATGATAAAAGATCTGAAGCTGCAATGGAAGATCGTAAAAAAGAAGGCTACTTTTAATACGGAGTTTGAAAACTGTTTTTAAATAAATTCAAATTTCAAATTTCAAATTTAAGATTTAAGATATGTCAGAAGAATATAATAAAGGATATTTAGATATGGAGCTTTTACGATTTACTACTGCTGGTAGTGTTGATGATGGTAAAAGTACTTTAATTGGTAGATTATTATATGATAGTAAAGCTATTTTCGAAGATCAAATGGAATCGATCGAAAAAGCTAGTCTAAAAACAGGTGATGGAGAAGTAAATCTCGCATTATTAACAGATGGTTTACGTGCTGAAAGAGAACAGGGTATAACAATTGATGTAGCTTATCGTTATTTTGCAACACCAAAACGAAAGTTTATTATTGCGGACACTCCAGGACATGTTCAGTACACTCGAAATATGGTTACTGGTGCCTCTACAGCAAATGTTGCTCTTGTTTTAATTGATGCAAGGAAAGGAGTAATTGAACAAACTTTACGACATGCTTTCATTGCTTCATTATTACAGATACCTCATATAATTGTTTGTATTAATAAGATGGATCTTGTTGATTATAAAGAAGAAACGTTCCGTAAAATTAAATCTGACTTTGACAAGATATCTACTAAACTTGATGTACATGATATTCGATTTGTGCCAATTAGTGCAAAGCTGGGTGATAATGTTGTTGACAGATCAAAAAATATGGATTGGTACGATGGTCCTACCTTATTATATCTATTAGAAAATATTCATATTGCAAGTGATATTGACCATAATAACACCCGATTTCCCGTTCAATATGTTATTCGTCCAATGAAAGATGAATATCATGATTATAGGGGATACGCTGGTAGAATCGAAGGTGGAATATTTCATACTGGGGAAACGGTTAAAGTATTACCATCAGGATTAACTTCAAAAATTAAATCAATTGATGTTTTTGGAGGGCACGTTGAAGAAGCATTTGCACCTCAATCTGTGACACTTTCTTTAGAAGATGATATTGATATAAGCCGTGGAGATCTTATTATTAAAGATAACGGATTGCCAAATTCTAGTCAGGATATTGAAATGATGATTTGTTGGTTTCATGAGAAACCAATGGTTCTGGGTGGAAAGTATGTAATTAAGCACACTACAAATGATTTAAAATGTGTTATTCGTGACGTAAAGTATAGAATAGATGTTAACACACTTGAGCATGATATGGAAAATAAGACGATTGGTTTAAATGATATAGCAAGAATTTCTATTAAAACAACAAAACCTCTTCATTTTGATTCATACAGAAAAAATAGAAAAACCGGAAGTGTTATTTTAATTGACCCAGCAACAAATAATACAGTTGCAGCAGGAATGATAATTTAATATTTTATTTATCCAAATAATAACTTCTCAGATAGAATAAATAAAAAAGTCCGCCAAAGCGGACTTTTTATGTATTTAAGAATTTTTTATTCTTCTGAATTCTTTTCCTCGTCTTTAGGATCAGCAGGTTTCTTTTCTTCTTTTACTTCTTCTGTGTCTTCAGTCTTATCTTCTTCTTCAAAATTTAATAATTCTAATTTATGAAGAATATTATACCAGTTAATTACTTTCTTGATATCTGAAACATATACTCGATCTCTATCATAATCCGGTAAAACTTCAGCAAGATAGCTTTTAAGCTCATTTCCTGACGACTTATGACTAATTGCCACACCTTTGTTTTCTTTTTCGAAAATAGCCTTAAAAACTTTTTTTAAAGGTATGTCTTCTGTTTCTGTAAAAATTGCAATATCTTCTAAAGCACTAATTTTTGCTGTCGCACTTGCATTCATTCGCTTATTATCTTCAAGTGATTCAACAATAATACCCACTCTACCTTGTGAAATAAATTTATATAATCCACCAAACCCCGAAATTGATAAAATATCTTTTAACATAGACACTGATTTTTAATTTTAATATTTTGCAAAAATACGATTCAAATTGATATTCGAAAACATTTTACAAAAATAACATTTAATTTATATTTCTTTCTTTTTTAATTTTTTCATAAGCATCGTTTACTTTCTGGAATTTTTCTTTTGCTTGCTTCTGAAAATCCTCTCCTAAGTGGCTTACCTTATCAGGATGAAATTTAACAGCCATTTTCCTATATGCTTTTTTAATTTCATCATCTGTTGCATTTCTTTCAATTTCTAAGATTTTGTAAGCTGAGTCTACATTTGCTATAAACATTGATTTTATAGATTCAAAATCTTTAGAGTTTACATTCATGTATCCTGCAATCTGAGCTATTGTATTTAATTCGGATAAGTCTACTTGACCATCAGCTTGGGCAACACCAAATAATAAATGTAATAATTGTAAACGAGAGGCATAATCTAAATTTAGCTTTATTTGAATTCCAACTGCTTGTATTGATATATCTTGATTTAATATATCACGAAGCATTTTTATTGCTTCCACTGCAGATTCTTCACCATAAGATTGAATAAAATACTTTTTAACATATTCTAATTCCGATTTTAATATTCTTCCGTCAGCTTTCATTACTGCTGCAACAAGTACGAGTAGAGTCATTGCAAACCCTCCGGTTGTCGTTGTTTTCCGCTTTGTTGTTTTATGTAAATCTGGAATTTCTATTAATGAGCCAATTGTAAACCCTATTATAGCGCCGATAGGTCCACCAACAACCCATCCCAATCCACCACCAATCCATTTACCAAATTTTGCCATTTTATTTTTCTGTTTTTAAAATTTTATTATGTATTTCTAACACTTGCGGTAATAACATCTTATCACCATTATTATATATTGTATAATCGGCGATTTTAATTCGATCATCATCACTTAATTGATTCTTCATTCTGCTTTTTATGGCTTCAATTGTTGTCTTGTCTCTTTTTAATACACGATTAATTCTAACTAACTCATCAGCATGTACATTTATTGTTATATCCATGTCTTTATATGCATTGCTTTCAAATAAAATCGCTGCTTCTTCGATAATATATTTAGCATCTTTATTTTCTGTTATCCAAATGTGAAAAAATTCATGTACTTTAGGATGAACAATAGAATTTATTTTTTTTAAGGCATCTTGATCATTAAAAATTATAGAGGCTAATTTTTTCTTATTAATTTCATTTCCAATATAAACATTACTGAAAGCACTTTTTATACTATTAATAACATCAGTGTTTTGATTTAATATAATCTTTGCTTCGTTATCTGCATTAAATATAGGTATGCCCAATTTGAAGAAAATTTCACTTACTAGGGATTTTCCACTTCCAATGCCGCCTGTTAAACCAACCTTTATCATTATTTTTTCTCAATAATATATTCAACCGATTTTGGATTAAAACGTAAAGTTTTAATGTATTCAGGGGAATTTTTAATTGCAATTTGTAATTTATTTTCTTGATGTTGTATTTCATTATAGTCAACAACAGCTTCAAATAATTGAGGTAATACTTTCTCGTAATCACTTAAAGCAACAAAGTACGTTACTGTGATTTCCTTTGGAAATGTTCTTATTATTAATGTGTCAGGCACATTAATAATATTTAATTTAATCTTATGAGATCCTTCAGTGAATTTTTCAATATTAATATTTACATCGACTTCTTCTTCTGAAAACTCAACATTGTTGATTGCTTTTAAATCAATTTCATCATTTAAATTTGAATTTAATTCAGTAAAATCAATTCGTTTGGTATAAACATATTCTATTGTGTCTATAATAGGTTGAGCACCTGAAATAGTAATGCTATCTGGTGTAAATTGAATACTACCTCTAATCATATATTGAGTTTCTGGTACAAGATTCAATAAAGAAATTACGGGAACTTTTTTAAATACCTTGTCTGCAAATTCAAAATGCAATGAGTCAGGTGAAATTGAAACAATTTCAAGTTCAGAACTAATCTGATCTTCAATATCTTTATTTAACAGTCGTGTTAATGCAAATAAACTTGTAACGCCTGAATTATTTTGCATTCGTAAAGCAAGTGAATTTACATTTATAGAATAGGGTAAAAATTTATTACTTATTTTATATTCTAGAAGTTTGTATCCGTGCGCACGAATACGAAGGTCGAAATGATTCGGTAAATCATTTACTAATATTTTATCGTTAGGAAAGTTAGTATAACGAACAGGAAGAGAAATTTCGGTTAAATATTCTTCTTCTAATTGATTTAAGAACCAGAATATTGTAGATAATACAACAAAAAATAAAAAGATTATAAGCCTTTTGTCCGCTTTAATATTCTTTTTATCAAGAAACTTTCTAATATTATCTTCTATGTTTTTTGCTGTCACGTTTAATACTAAAAAAAAAGCGTTTAAAACAAAAAAAGAATTAAACGCTTTAGGTTAAATTATTTTGTAGCACCAATATCGGAAGAATCCTTTAAAATAGCACTTTTATCAATTTTTATTTTCACATTATCGTCAATTTCAACTATGATGTGATTATCCTTAATTGCATTTATTTTTCCATAAATACCACCCGTTGTAACTACTTTGTCACCTTTTTGAAGCGCTTCTCTGTATTTTTTTAAGTCTTTTTGACGCTTCATTTGTGGGCGAATCATAAAGAAATAAAAAACTACAATAATTAATAATAAAGGTAAAAAAGATGTTAAAGGATTTTGTCCTTCAGTTGGTTGCCCCATCAATAATACATACATTAAATTGTTCATCGTTTTTTTAATTAAGATTTATAATTATTTTCTAAAACATTTGCTTTAATTGTTAAAGTCTTTTCTTTTCTTTCGGTATTTAGTTTAAGTGTTACCGTTTTATATTGTAAACCTCTTTTTCCTTCGCTGTCAAAAATTACTTCTATTTTTCCTTCTTTATCTGGAGCTATAGGTTCTTTACTGTAATTAGGAACTGTACAACCACAAGTTGAATAAGCATCCTTAATTATTAAGTTTGATGTGCCAGTATTTTTAAAATAAAATGTAAAAGCAACTTTTTCTCCCTGAATTAATGTGCCAAAATTGTGATAAGTAGTATCGAATTTAATAATTGGATAACCTCCAGTTTCAGCAATCTCATTGTTTTTGATTTTATCGTTCTTATTATTACAAGATAAAAGCCCGATTAAAGCACATATTAAAATAGTAAATAATAGATCTTTAAATAATTTCATTTTTGAATAACCACTTAATCTCACAAGGTAATAAATATTTATTTATTGATCAAAAAACTATTTAGATTCACTAATTAATCCTCGACCTATTTTTTTTATTTTTCCTTCTTTTTTCAGATGATCTATAATTTTATCTAGAATTCCATTAATAAATACATTACTTTTTTGAGTGCTATAAAACTTAGCTATTTCAATATATTCATCTAAACTAACCTTAATAGGAATTTCTGAAAACTCAACCATTTCAGCAACAGCAAGACTCATAACTACTATATCCATAAAAGCTACACGTTCAACATCCCAATTTGTAATGAATTTTGCAACAAGCTCTTGGTATTCTTTATGGTTTATTATTGCTTTTCTGAATAGTCTTTTTACAAAATCTCTATCTTCTTCATTTGTGAAGAGAGTCATTAATTTTTCAGTTTCATCGCTTGATGCTTTAAACGATTTTATTGATTTCATTATCATCCCAATTACAAACTCTGTATCATCATTCCAGAAAATACTTTGTTCTTCCAGATTTTGGTATAATGGCTCATGATTTATAATAATTTTTAAAAAGATATCAGAAATGAATTTTTTATCTTCATTAAAACTACGAGCATCAGATGACATGTAATTTAAATAGATTTCCGATTCTCGCATAATATTATAAAGATTTTTAATTAACTCAGGATAATTTACCCAATTTAATTTTTGATCATTTAAATATTTTTTAAGATCCTCATTCTCTTTTAGAAGTTTAATTAATCTATTATTAATAAACTTTGTGTTTGGATTTAAATCTTCCTCACTGGGCAACCGTTTTAGTTTTGACAATTCAATTTTTGCCTCTGCAAAATCACTTATGTCTAACACTAAAAGTATAAGATAATGATATAAATCGTAAAATTTTTGAATGCTAAAAAATAATTCTTTTTCAGCTTGATTAATCGATTGTTCGCTTGATTTTAAATAAGCATAACAAATTTGAAGAGTTTTGATTCGTAATAATCTTCTACTTACCATGTTATAAGAACTCCTAGATATATTAATAATTTATTCTTAAAGGCTGCAAAGTAAAGGATTTTTTACAATCCATAACAGATTTTAGTAAAATATTTACGTTATTATTAAATTATTGGTTATAATCATTCATTATTAAGTGCATAACATTTTTTTTGTTTAAATCTTTTTAAATTCATATTCTTAAAAAGAAACAATTTTTTAATGATATATTAAATATTTTTTTACTTTTGAGTGTTGATAATCTTAAAACAACTAAATTAATTATAATGGACGGATACGACAAAAAAGAAGGATTAGAGAATAATAATGAAAATCCACGTGAAGAAATATTCTCTAAAGCGGTGAGGGCAGGGAAAAGGACTTACTTTATGGATGTTAAAGCTACAAGAAGAAATGATTATTATTTAACAATCACTGAAAGTAAAAAAAGGTTTAATCGTGACGGAAAACATTATTTTGAGAAACATAAAATCTTTTTGTACAAAGAAGATTTTGAAAAATTCACTGATAACTTACAAGAAGTAATAGAGTTCATTAAAAATAATCTTCCTGAGCAGGAACCTCTTGAAACAGTAGCAGCTGAAGTTGGAGCTGAGGTACCTGTTGAAGTTGAAACTGTAAAAACAGAAGGATATTCTTCAGATGTAGAATTTGATGACTTGGGTAATACTAACGAATAGAAGTTTAAAAAAGCTGCCTTTTTGAGACAGCTTTTTTGTTTTTACTAAATTTACTAATAATATTTTTTCATTTTTTCATCGATGGTTACTTGACCATTTTTTCTGTTTTGTATTTTCACATAAACCAATAATTCTTCAGCACCATTATTAAAGCAAGTATCCTGTACATTTTCAACTAATTTCATAATTTCATCATATGGTCCTTCAATTGCTGTTTCGAAAGGACATACTTGGTATTTCAATCCGGAGTCTTGGATAACTTTAATTGCTACATCTACCAAGTCATATGCTTCTTTAGTCTTTGATTTAGGTAATACTTGTAAGGCGATATTTACATAATTTTTCATCATAATTTTATAATTTTTTATCTTTTAGATTGGTAAAAATATAAATATAATATTCGTCATGTATATTACTCCAAACTAATTATTAAAAAAAAAAGCTAAGATATTACATATTTTTAATTTTTAAATTTTAATAATGGATCACTCAACGACCTCCAAAAAATACGTATTAAACATTTGGATATATACCAAGATGTTAATTTCTTTTACAAATTATCAACTTTTAGTTTTAATATTTATATTAAATCAATAAATAGCAATAACAATTATTATTTGGGTGAATTGCATGGATTTATATAATAAAGTTATTTGCGTTCAATGACCTAGAGATTTAAAGTGACATAAAGAAAAGTTAGTAAAATATATCTATCTTAAATTTAAGTTTTTTAAGATTTTGTATTGTATTGTTTTGTGAAATATTGTTCTATATTTAAGGATTAAACTAACACTAAAATTTATTAAAATGAAAAAATTTGTAAAATTTTCAAAGCTACAAAAGCTATCAAAAAAACAATTGAATAATGTTAAAGGTGGTTTATTGTTGTATGGTGTAAAGCCGCCAATTAGTGAAAATAAAATTGAAAATGAACTTAACTAAAAGTTGATTTAATAAAAAGTGCGATCTAATTGCACTTTTTACTTTTTAATCTAATAAATTAAAACTCAAATTATATAACCTCCCCTAATTTTATAAAAATGAAATACACACCTGTAACAGCTGTTTGGGAAATAACATTTGCATGTAATATGAGATGCAAGCATTGCGGATCAAGCTGTACTAATGCATTGCCAGATGAATTGACTGAAGAAGAAGCTTTAAAAGTATGTGATGAAATTGGAAAATTGAAACTTTCTTATATTACTCTTTCAGGCGGTGAGCCCTTAATTCGAAAAGATTGGCACAAAATTGCAAAAAGATTAAAAGAGAATAATGTAACCCCCAATATGATTACAAACGGATGGTTGCTAACGCAAGAGAATGTAAGAATGGCAAAAGAAGCCGGGATTTCTAATATTGCTATTAGCTTGGATGGCTTGCGAGAAACTCATGATTTTATGAGAAAAGAAGGTTCCTTTGATAGAATTTTAACATCACTAGATATCTTGAGGGAAAATAAAATGCCATCATCTATCATAACAACTATTAATAGCAAAAATATTCATGAATTGCCTGAATTATATGAATTGCTAAAAGAAAAAAATGTAAAAAATTGGCAAATGCAATATGCTATGCCTATGGGTAATTTTGTTGAAAACAGAGATTTGATTATCGAGCCTCATCAAATTGATGATATTATTGAATTTGCTCATAATACTTTAAAAGAAAATAAAATCAGAATTGATTTAGCAGATTGTGTTGGTTACTATAATAATGATGAAATAGAAGTAAGAACCCATAATGAAGAGAATACGGAATATTTATGGACAGGATGTTTGGCAGGTAAAAATGCCTTAGGTATCAGGTATAATGGGGATGTAGTAGGATGTACGTCGTTAAGAGATGATATTTTTATTGAAGGTAATGTGCGTGACAGATCATTAGTAGATCTCTGGAATGATGAAAAATCATTTGAATGGAATCGCAAAATAACAAAGGATCAACTTACAGGATTTTGTGCAAATTGTCAGTTTGGAGCCTATTGTTTGGCAGGATGTTCTGTATTAAAATATACAACAGGGAAAAAGCTTGTTGAAAATGAATATTGCTCTTATAAAGTAGCTGTAGATAAAGAAAAATGCGAAATTAATAAAATTGATGACGAAAATATTTTACTGGAAAAAGGAAATTTAGCTCTTGAGGAAGAACAATATCAATTGGCTGAAATTTATTTTAGTAAATTATTTGAATCGAATAAAAATAATGTTGAAATAATAAATAAACTAGGATATATACATTATAAACTTGAGAATTACGATTCTTGTACAGAATGGAATAAAGCAAGTTTAGCTATTGATAAAGATAATGCTTACTCCCTTAAAGGGATGGGTTTAGCATTGGTAAAAACAGGCGCAAGAACAGAAGGTATAAAGTATTTAGAAAAAGCTATAGTAGCGGATAATGCTCTTCTTGACCCATATTACGAATTGGCATTAATATTTTATGAGGATAATGAATTTAATAAAGCAAAAGAATTCCTTAATCAAGGAAGGCAGAAATCAGAAAGTTTTATTGAAACTTCAAAAGAATTATATGATTTAATCTTAAAGCAAGAAACTTGTAATTAATTACTTGTTATAAGACTCATAGAAAAGCACTTTCTATGAGTCTTTGTTTTTTATTTGAAGTGATATTCTGTAGTCATATTTAAAATAATGAAACAATCTTAAATCATTATTAAAAGATTTTATGTTTGAAATCATTTTGGGATCAACCTTTTTTAAATTGTTTGTATACAGACCCACAATGGATTTAATAGCAAATCAAATACTTCTTAAATTTGCGTTTAGATGTTTATGCAAAAGAATATTTTCATAACATATTTTAGTAGTGTTATTCAATGCCAATCTTTTTAAAATATACCAATATATCACTTTCATTCAATTCCTTAATATTTGTTGCTACATATTTACTGCTCTATAAAACTAAATCAACAAAAAGTGTTAAAATACCTATATTATGGTATTGATTGCTTTTTATAATAAAGCTAGTTTTGTGCATATTTTATAATTGGTGAATTGAATAAATAAAAGATGAGATTATCAGAGTTAAAAGATAACGAAGTTGGTTACATAACAAAGATACGTGGTCGGGGAGCTTTTCGCAAGCGAATAACTGAGATGGGTTTTGTGAAAGGACAGAAAGTTACGGTAATAAAAAATGCTCCATTAAAAGATCCTGTTGAATATAATATTATGGGATATGAAGTTTCGTTGCGTATAAGTGAAGCTTCACTTATTGAAGTAATTACATTTGAGGAGGCAAAGAATTTAGAATTTAATAAATATAATGGTGTAATATCAGAAGAATTATTAAAAACGTCAGCTAAGAAAAAAGGTAAAGAAATTCAGGTCGCATTGGTTGGCAATCCTAATTCTGGGAAAACATCGCTTTTTAATTTCGCTTCACATTCTAAAGAGCATGTGGGAAATTATAGTGGAGTTACCGTTGATTCAAAAAGTGCCCAATGTAAAGTAGATGATCATTTTTTAAATATTACAGATTTGCCAGGCACATATTCACTTTCGGCTTATTCTCCGGAAGAGCTTTATGTAAGGAAATATATTTTCGGAGAAATGCCTGATGTTGTAATTAATGTTATTGATGGCTCGAATTTGGAGCGAAATTTTTATTTAACAACTCAGCTTATCGATATGGATATTAAAGTTGTTATTGCTTTAAATATGTTTGATGAGTTAAAGAAAAAAGGAGATGAATTTAACTTTGATTCTTTGGGTAAAATGATTGGGATACCTATTATTCCAACCATAAGCTCTAAAGGCTTTGGGATAAAAGATCTATTTAAAAAAGTTATAGAAGTATATGAGGATAAAGATCCTACTGTTCGGCATATTCATATAAATTATGGAAAGGATGTTGAGGAATCGATTCGTTTGATTCAAAATGAAATAAAAGAAAATAAAAAACTTACGGATATTGCCTCTTCACGTTTTTATGCGATTAAACTTTTAGAAAAAGATGCTTCAGCAAATGAAACTTTATCGAAATGGGGTAATTACGATAAAATAAAAGAAATAGCTGACAAAGAAATTAAAAAACATGAGACTCTTATTAGTGAGGATAGCGAGACAATAATTACAGATGCTAAATATGGATTTATTGCAGGTGCATTAAAAGAAACATATAAGGGAAATATAAATCGAAGAAGGAAAAAAACAGAGCGGATAGATAAATTTCTCACTCACAAATATTTAGGGTTTCCATTTTTTATATTCTTTTTATGGATAATGTTTCAGTCAACTTTTACATTTGGTCAGTATCCAATGGAATGGATAGACTCAATGGTAAGTTTATTAGGAGATTCTATAGGTAATATTATGATTGATGGACCATTAAAAGATTTACTTATTAATGGTATAATTGGAGGTGTTGGAGGCGTAATTATCTTTCTTCCTAATATTCTAATTTTATTCTTTTTTATATCACTAATGGAAGATACTGGTTATATGGCTCGTGCAGCATTTATAATGGATCGTATTATGCATAAAATTGGATTGCATGGAAGATCTTTTATTCCATTAATTATGGGTTTTGGGTGCAATGTACCAGCGATTATGGCTACCAGAACAATTGAGAATAGACAAAATAGGATTCTTACCATGCTGATTAATCCATTTATGTCGTGCAGTGCGCGTTTACCGGTTTACGTTTTAATTATATCTGCATTTTTTACTGAACGTCCAGGATTAGTACTGTTTTCTATTTATACGATTGGAATTGCTATGGCTGCTATTGTTGCTTTGATATTTAAGAAAACACTTTTCAAATCACAGGAAGCACCATTTGTTATGGAATTGCCACCATATAGAGTCCCTACATTGCGCAATACAACTCGACATATGTGGTTTAAAGGTGCCCAGTATATTAAAAAAATGGGCGGCGTAATTCTTATTGCTTCTGTAATAATTTGGGCATTGGGATATTATCCAAAAAACATTAATTACTCTAATGATTATGATCAAAAAATAAATCAAATTGAAAAAGAGGGTCTTGCAAATAAAGATGAACTTATAAAACAAGTATTAGCGGATAAAACTTCTGAAAAACAGGCTAAGTCTTATATTGGAAGAATCGGAAAATTTGTTGAACCGGTTATGAAACCTTTGGGATTTGATTGGAAAATGAGTGTTAGCATATTGTCTGGTGTTGCGGCAAAAGAAATAGTGGTAAGTACTATGGGGGTACTTTATCAAGCCGAAGAGGAGGATAGCAATAACAATTTAGTAAGTAGATTGCAAAATGAAAAAGATGAAAACGGAAATCCAATTTTTAGTCCGCTAGTAGCTTTCGGGTTTTTAATATTTATTTTAATATATTTTCCTTGTATTGCATCGGTTGTTGCAATTAGCAAAGAAGCGGGGCATTGGAAATGGGCAATTTTTACGGTGTTTTACACAACATTTTTAGCTTGGTTTATGTCTTTTATAATATATCAGGTTGGATCGTTAATAATATAGAAGAGTGATGAGTGTACAAGAAATATTAGTAGTTATTATAATTTTGACTTCTGTAACGTATACAGTTTATAGTATTGTAAAAATTTTTTCAGTAAAGCCGGAAAATTCATGTGGCTGTTCATCCTGCGATATTAAGTCTGATACAAAAGACATAAGATCATTAGTTCACAAAAAACTACAATAAAAAAAATAATTCCATAAGCTCTTGTTTTGAAAAATTGATTTAATGCGTATTTTTATAATCGATTAATTAAATAAAAGATTTATGGAATATGTATTATTGGCATTTGCCATTATATTAATTATTGTAGGCCTAGTAGGTTGTGTTTTACCAATAATTCCTGGGCCACCTTTAAGTTTCTTAGGAATACTTATTTTGAATTTTACAGAGTTTGCCCAATATTCAACTAATTTTCTATTAGTAATAGCTTTTGCTGCTATTCTGGTAACTGTACTTGATTATATTGTACCTATTTGGGGAACAAAAAAATTTGGTGGAACAAAAGCTGGAATGTGGGGGGCTACTCTTGGTATGATAATTGGAATGATTTTCTTTGGACCAATAGGTCTGATTTTAGGGCCATTAGTAGGTGCAATAATTGGAGAATCAATAAAAGGAGCAAACAGAAAGGATGCATTTAGATCAGGTTTGGGAGCTTTCTTAGGATTTTTATTGGGAACAGGATTAAAGCTGGCTACATCAATTTATATTACCTGGCATTTTGTGAATGGATTTTTTTAAAACTATGAAACCAAAAACAATAATAACTAAATGGGTAGAATTATTTAATCAAGGAGATGCAAATGGTATTGCAGAATTGTACCACAAAGATGCCATTAATCATCAAGTTGCTAATGATCCAATTGTAGGTAAACATGCTATTAAAGAAATGTTTGCAAAAGAATTTGCACTTGCAGAGATGAACTGTATTATAGAAAATATTTTTGAAGATGGAGATTGGGCAATTCTTGAATGGAAAGATCCTTTAGGTTTAAGAGGATGTGGATTTTTTCAAATAAAATATGATAAAATTATATTTCAAAGAGGTTATTGGGATAAATTATCTTTTTTGAGACAACATAAGTTACCCATTCCACAAGAATAAAAAAATAATTATATAACTCAACTAATATATAAAGAATTGAAAAAAATAATAGGTATTATAATAATATTCCTGACAATTGGAATGTTTCATTCTTATTCTTCTGAACATATTGAAATAAGTCTACTTACATGTTCAAGTGGATCAGAATCTTTTACAACATGGGGGCATAGTGCCCTTAGAATTGTTAATAATAAGAACAAGATTGATGTTGTTTATAATTTTGGGTTATTTGATTTTAACACCCCTAATTTTTATTCAAAATTTATACAAGGCAAATTAAAATATAAGTTAGGTATTCATAGTACTGATCGTTTTTTTAGAAGTTATTTGTCTGATAATAGACAGATAATAGAACAGAAATTAGACCTTTCTGATGAAGATGAGATAAAGATAATTCAAAGATTGGAGTACTTGTACCAACCTGAGAACAGATACTATTATTATGACTTTTTAAGGAAGAATTGCACCTCAGAATTAAGAGATTTGATTTTTGAAAATATAGAAACGGATTTTCATGATAAAAATACGAATAAAACATATAGAGATCAGCTTAATGAATTTATGACAAACAAGCCATGGTTGAAATTAGGAATAAACTTGATTTTTGGTATGAGTGTTGACAAAGAAGTAACTAAGTTTCAAAGTATGTTTCTGCCCGATTATCTTTGTTGGGAATTAAGTGATGTAAAAGTAAGTGGTAAGGAATTGGTATACAGTCAACAAATATTTAATGAAGTGGAAGACGAAAATTTAAGTTATCCAATTTTATTAAACCCTATTCTGATATTCTCAGTACTGCTATTAATTGTTTTGATAATAAAATCATCTAAAATACAATTACCTATTTTTATATTAACGGGTTTGCTTGGATTATTAATAATTTCTGTTTGGTTAATAACAGAACATTCAGAGTTAAAAGGAAACTTTAATCTTTTATGGTGTAATCCTTTATACCTTATTTTTTTATTTCCTTTAAAAAATAATAAATTTAAGTTATACTTATCAATTGTATTGCAAACAATGATTATTGGAATTATAATTGTTTGGATAAGTAATATACAAAGCTTCGAATTTGCATTTATTCCGGTTGTGTTGATCTTATCAATTTATAATATTAGAACAATAAAAAAGAGCATCGAATTCGATGCTCTTTGAAATATATAAAGATGTTTTATTAAGCTCCTAATGTAGCAACCATTACAGCTTTAATTGTATGTAATCTATTTTCGGCTTCATCAAATACAATTGATGCAGAAGATTCGAACACTTCTTCATTTACTTCTAATCCGTCTAAACCAAATTTCTGATAAATTTCCTCACCAACAGTAGTTTTTCTGTTATGGAAAGCAGGTAAACAATGCATAAATTTACATTTTGAGTTACCTGTTAAATCCATCATTTGTTGATTAACTTGATATTGTCTTAATAATTCGATTCTTTCTTTCCATACCTCATCAGGTTCTCCCATTGATACCCACACATCAGTATAAATAAAGTCACATCCTTTAACACCTTCAGCAACATTATCGGTAACAAAAATTTCAGCACCTGTTTCTTTAGCTATTTCGTTAGCTTCAGCAACTAATTCAGCAGTTGGCTGAACGCTTTTTGGAGCTACAGAACGGAATTTCATTCCCATTTTAGCAGCACCAATCATTAAAGAGTTACCCATATTGTTTCTTGCATCACCAACATAAGCAAAAGTAACTTCGTGTAATGGTTTGTCAGAATGTTCCATCATAGTTAAGAAATCAGCTAAGATTTGAGTTGGATGGTATTCGTTAGTTAAACCATTCCATACAGGTACACCGGCAAATTTACCTAGTTCTTCAACTATGTCTTGTCCAAAACCACGATATTCGATTCCATCGTACATTCTTCCAAGAACACGTGCTGTATCAGCCATTGATTCTTTTTTACCAATTTGAGATCCAGAAGGGCCTAAATAAGTAACATGAGCACCTTGATCTAAAGCAGCAACCTCAAAAGCACAACGTGTACGAGTAGATGCTTTTTCGAAAATTAAAGCAATATTTTTACCTGTTAATTTTGGTTGTTCTGTTCCAGCATATTTTGCTTCTTTAAGATCTGCAGAAAGATCTAATAGAAATTTAATCTCTTTTGGAGTAAAATCTGAAAGTTTTAGAAAATTTCTATTTCTTAAATTGAATGCCATAACTTTTTAATTTTAAATTTATTATTATTAATTTATTATTTTCTGATTAGTCAATTATCATTATACATTAATCGATTATTAATCTTCGTATTCCATTGTAATTTTTGTTCCGAATTTACGGTCTTCAAGCTTAGTGGCTTCAGTAACTACACTTTTCTTTCCACCTAGCTCAATAAAATATAAACAAGCTTTAATCTTTGGTCCCATACTGCCTTGTGCAAACTGACCTTCTGCTAAATACTTTTCTGTATCAGCTTTGTTTAAAAACTCTTTAATTTCTTCGTTTGGTTTCTTGTAGTTTATATAAACGTATGGTACATCAGTTAAAATGTAGAATTCATCAGCTTTAATTCTTGCGCCTAATAATGCAGTTGCTAAATCTTTATCAATAACTGCTTCTGCAGGTCTAACATCATTTTTTTCGTCAATGTATACTGGAACACCACCACCACCAACAGCAATTACAATATTTCCCTGACGAGCTAATGCTTCAATTACTTTTTCGTTCATTATACTAATTGGTTTTGGTGAAGGAACTACTCTTCTCCAACCACCATTAGCTTTTATTTCTTCTCTAAACTCCCAACCTTTATCAGCGGTTAATTTATCAGCATCCTCTTTATTATAAATTTTACCAACACGTTTTTGTGGATCTTTAAATGCAGGGTCATTTTTATCAACCACTACCGAAGTCACTAGAGTTACAATATCTTTTTCGATATTATGTTTTTTCATTACATTTCTAAGCATACGTTCAATCATATACCCAATTCCCCCTTGCGAATCAGCAACACAAACGTCTAATGGCATTTGAGGAATATTATACAATTGTTCCCCTGCATCATTTCTCATTAATATATTTCCAACCTGAGGACCATTGCCATGACCAATTATTATATCATAACCCTCTTTTATTAAATATACTAAATTTTCAAGAGTGTCAAATGTGTTTTGCTCTTGTTCCTCTATTGTTCCAATCTGGTCTCCACGTAAAAGAGCGTTTCCTCCTAATGCAATTACAGCTAATTTATTCATATTCATGAGTTTATGTAAAATTGATTATTTGAGTTACAAATCTATAAAAAAAACATTTCAAAAATATAAAATATAACTAGATTAATGTGCTATTAATAAAATGTTAAAAGACACTTTTAATAAATTTTATAAAATAAACATCATTAGTTATAAATATGTCTTTGTTTTTTTCGTTACTTTCATTATTTTAGATAATTATTTTGATTAAACCCCAAATTGAGTAATATGAGAATAAGAACATTTGTTGTTATCCTATTGATTTTTATTACATTAAGTTCGTGTAAGAAAAATCAACATACAGAACGTATAAAAGAAGGTTATATAGAATATGATATAGAATATCTTGATGATGCTTTAGATGGCTTTATGAAGGGCTTTTTGCCAAAAAAAATGACAATAAAGTTTAAAAATAATAATACAATAAATAAAATTGAAGGATTTTCTGGTATAGTTAGTTTTACTCACATTCAAAATTATAGAGAGAAAAAGAATATTACTCTTGTTAAAGTTTTAAATAAGAAATATAAGTACATTGAAAAAATTAACGAAAAGTCTATGTTTTTTGAAAATATTCCGGGTATGATTATTGAACCTCAGGATACTACAAAAATTTTATGTGGATTTAAATGTGAAGAGGCTAAAGTTATAGTCCCAGATTCAGAAATAGAACCATTTTTTATTTATTATACAAAAGATATTACAATAAATAATGTGAATGCCCAAACTCCTTTTAAATCAATAGAAGGCGTATTGTTAGAATTTAGGATAAAACTTTATGATATGCCGATGAAATTAACTGTAAGGAAAATACAAGAAGCTAAAATTTCTACAGAGGACTTTGAAATACCAGAAGGGTATATTTCAATCAATAAAAAAACAATGATTGAAATTATTGATTTACTTAAACAATAACTCATTTTTGATACCAACCAGATAAATTATACTTTCTGTTAATTTCTACTTTTATTTATATTACTTTGTAGTAAATTTAAAGCTTTAGGGCAAGCAATAATTTGTTATTTATATAATCAATGGTTAAGAAAAATAGTAAAACAAAAGTTAAAAAAAAGAGTAAGAAACTTTTTTCTGATGAGCGAATAAAAATAATTTTTGGGGTAACTACCATTTTCATGTCTGCTTTTTTAACATTAGCATTCATTTCATATTTTTTCACATGGAAAGTTGATCAAAGTTTCCAATACTCGAAAGTTATTTCAACTGCAGAAATATCTGTAGAGAATTGGTCAGGAAAAGCAGGTGCTCATTTTGCTAATTTATTTATTAATAAATGGTTTGGAATCGCATCTTTTACTTTTCCGTTTTTATTATTTGTTATAGGAATTCGTTTTTTTAAAATTAAAATATATTCCATTCGTAAAGCGTTTAAAATTTCAATTATTGGGACTATAATTTTATCCGTTTTATTAGGGTATTTATTTGGCTATTCAAATGGATTTCTTGGAAGTGGATTAGGAGGAGGGCATGGTTATATTGTTGCTCAGTGGTTAAATTCATTTTTAGGAAAATCCGGAACAGCATTCCTGCTGTCAATTGTTATAATTTCGTTTGTTATTTTATCTTTTAAGAAGACCTATCATTGGTTTATAAGTATTGCAGCTAGTTTGTATAAAAAGGATTACTCCGAATTTGAGGATCATCCTATTACAGAACAGAAAGAGGAACAGATTGAGGAAGTTCAAAAACCAAAAAATATAGAACAAGAAGAAAATTTAGATGATGATTTGATTTTTGTAGCTAAGAATATTGAAGAAACGGTTACGGATGAAATTATTTCTCAAAGTCGAGATGAACTGGAAGAGGAAAAGGATGAAGAGAAGGATGAAAATATAGATATTACAATTGAAGAAAAGCACAAGGATGAGAAACTTAATGGTCGCATGAAAAGTTTGCAACTTGAAGATTATGATCCAACACTTGAGCTTTCGAATTATAGATTACCGCCATTAAATTTACTTGAAGATCATGGAAAAGATACTAATGGTGAGATTAATAAGGATGAAATTATAGCAAATAAAAATAGAATTGTTGATACTCTTGCTAATTACAAAATACAAATTGATAAGATTAAAGCTACAGTTGGGCCAACGGTAACACTTTATGAAATTATTCCTGCTCCGGGTGTTCGGATATCAAAAATTAAAAACCTTGAAGATGATATAGCATTGAGTTTGTCTGCATTGGGAATACGTATAATTGCTCCAATACCGGGTAGAGGAACTATTGGTATTGAGGTTCCAAATCAAAATCCTGAGATTGTATCCATGCGTTCAATTCTTGAATCAAAAGTTTTTAGTGATTCTAAATATGAATTAGCAATTGGCTTGGGTAAAACAATTTCGAATGAAACTTTCGTAATTGATTTGGCAAAAATGCCTCACCTATTAGTAGCGGGTGCAACAGGACAAGGTAAATCGGTTGGTTTAAATGCAATAATTGCTTCATTACTTTACAAAAAGCATCCTTCTCAGTTGAAATTTGTAATGATTGATCCTAAAAAGGTTGAATTAACTCTTTATACAAAAATAGAAAAGCATTTTCTGGCCATGTTACCTGATTCGGAGGAGTCAATTATTACTGATACACAGAAGGTTGTAAATACATTACATTCATTATGTATTGAGATGGATCATCGATATGATTTGTTAAAATTAGCACAGGTTAGAAATATTAAAGAATATAATGCAAAGTTTATTGCAAGAGTTTTAAATCCTGAAAAAGGGCATGATTATTTGCCGTATATAGTAGTTGTTGTTGATGAGTTTGCGGATTTAATTATGACTGCTGGTAAAGAAATTGAAGGTCCAATTACACGATTAGCGCAGTTGGCCAGAGCAATTGGAATTCATTTAATTATTGCAACTCAGCGTCCTTCTACGAATATAATTACAGGTACAATAAAAGCTAATTTCCCGGCACGTATAGCGTTTAGGGTTTCATCAATGATCGATTCAAGAACGATATTGGATAGCCCGGGAGCAAATCAATTAATTGGACGAGGAGATATGCTTGTTTCGACGGGTGGTGATTTAGTCCGACTTCAATGTGCTTTTATTGATACTCCTGAATTAGATCAGATAACAGATTTTATTAGTAATCAGCAAAGTTATCCAACAGCTTATTTGCTTCCAGAATATGCTCCGGAGGGAACCGATGACATTGGAGAAGTAGATTTCTCAAAACGTGATGTAATGTTTGAAGATGCTGCTCGATTAATCGTACGACATCAACAAGGTTCAACTTCATTAATCCAGAGAAAGTTTTCTATTGGATATAATCGTGCGGGAAGAATTATTGATCAATTAGAAGCAGCAAATATTGTTGGTCCATTCGAAGGAAGTAAAGCCAGACAGGTTTTATTTCAAGATGAATATTCTTTGGAACAGTATTTGAAAGATTTTCTTGAAAACGTATAATTAAAGAGTAAATTCAAACATATGAATAAGATTTTATTATTAACAACAATATTATTTTGGGGTAGCAATTTAATTTTTGCCCAAGAGGATCCTGATGCTAAGAAAATTCTTGATAAGCTTTCAGAAAAAACAAAATCTCATAAAGTAATTAAATCAGATTTTGAGGTGACTTTAAAAAGCACCAAAGACAATACTCAAAATACATCCAAAGGTACAATTACCATGAAAGGTGAAATGTATAGATTAATATTTATGGATAGCGAGGCATTTTTTGATGGCAAAACAATGTGGAATTACATACCTGAAGTAAACGAAGTTAATATTTCTGAACCAGATTTAAATGATGATGATCTCTTGAACAATCCAAAGCAATTATTTACAGTTTATGAGAACGATTTTAAGTATCAATTAATTAAAACGATGCTTGAAGGTAATGTAAATTATGCTTTAGTCGATTTATATCCTAATAATTTAGATGAGGAGTATTCCAGAATTAGGTTGCAAATAAATACAAATGAATATTTTCTTTCCTCGGCTACAATTTTTGGAAAGGATGGATCAAATTATTCAATAAAAATTTCTAATTATAAAACTAATCTCGAATTACAGGATTCTTATTTTACTTTCGACGAGAAAGAATATAAAGGGGTTGAAGTGGTTGATTTGAGATGGTAATTGAGAATTTACAACATAAAAAAGCAGCCAAATTATGGCTGCTTTTTTTTATTTGACATCTTCTTTTTTCTTTTCGGGGTATTTTATTCTTGCATGATAAACATTCATTAGTTTATCTTTAAATATTGTTTTTATTTCGGTTAAATCTTTAAAATTAATATCAACATGGTCAAATTGTCCTTCGTTCATTTGATCATTAATTATTGAATCAACTAAATTACTAATCTTTTCGTGATTAATATCCGATAAACTTCGAGATGCAGCTTCAACAGAATCAGCCATCATTAAAACTGCCATTTCCTTAGAATACGGTTTTGGCCCGGGATAAGTAAACATATTTACATCAATATCTTTATCTGGAAATTTCTTAATATAAGATCTGTAAAAGTACTGAACTTTAGTAGTACCGTGATGTGTCCGTATAAATTCAATGATTGGTTCCGGAAGATTATTTTTCTTAGCTAATTCAACTCCATCCTTAACATGCCTTATAATTATGTTTGCACTTTCGTCGAATTCATGCGTATCATGAGGATTAAAACCTGTGCGTTGATTTTCGATAAAATAAATTGGATTTAATGTTTTTCCAATATCATGATATAAAGCCCCGGTTCTAACTAAAAGTGGATTTCCTCCAATTTTATGAATTGCTTCCTCGGCTAAATTTGCAACTTGCATTGAGTGTTGAAATGTTCCAGGTGCTTTTTCTGCAAGAGCGCGAAGTAGTTTTTGGTTTGTATCTGACAATTCCATTAAGGTTAAATCGGAAAGAAACTTGAATATCTTTTCAAATACATAAATCAAAGGATATGCTAATAATACAAGACTTCCATTTAATGCAAAATATTTGAAGTTATTATACTCAATCCCTGATAGACTGCCTTCTTGCGTTATTGCTAAACCAAAATAAACAAAACTATAAGTTAATATTACTAATCCAGCCGATTGAAATAGTTTGCCTCTTCGGTATAAGTTGGTTAAGCTAAAGATGGCGACAATTCCTGCAATAAAACTTAGAAAAATAAATTCAAATCCATTTGGAGCAATAAAACCTACAAGCAATACAGTTATAATATGTATAAATAATGCTAAGCGAGCATCGTAAAAAGTTTTAATAATTATTGGGACAAGCGCAAATGGAATTACATAAAGAAATTTTATTGAAAATCTTGAGATAATTACAATCAGTAAAACCAGCATTAATATAAATGAGGTTTTTAGGCTATGTTTTAATATATCGCTCCTGAAATTTAATAGAAACAAGAACAGCATAAGAATGCAAGCAAAAACAAAGATGGTTTGTCCAATTAAAATTAATTCGGATGAATAACCATCTCCAATTCTGGTTTCTGATTCGTATTTGAGTGATTCCAGTATTCTATGTAATCTCGTATCTATTATTTCTCCTTGTGAAATTATTTTTTCACCAGCCTGAATCATTCCTTTGGTTAGCGAGACATTATTTAATAATTCGTTTTTTACTTTATCTGAAGTGTTTTGATCATAGAAAACATTAGGAACAACAAGTTCATAAAGATTAATATTTCTATAAAAATCGGGATATCTAAGCCTTGTTTTATTTTCTTCAATATATAGATTTACGGAGTTTGTAACTTGCTCGTATGCATTTTTTTGGGTAAATATGTTACTTGTTATATGGGTCTCAGCAATTTTAGATTTTAATAAAATAATTTCATCATCATTTGTAAGATTTTCAAATACTTCATTGGTTTCAACAATCCCTTTTAAATAAATATCGCTTATAATTTGAATAGCATTTTCTTTAAAATTGTCGGAGTTTTTTAAAAAAGTCTGTTTTCGGTAATTACTGAAACTTTTATCAGTATTAGATTTTTCAGTAATAAATTCTTGTTGTTTCTCTGCGTATTGCAAAAGAAATTTATTCGTATTTGTGGTTAAAATGGTGCTGTCATATTCAAAATAAGGATTGAAAAATTTTAGTGTACTATCTCTTTCGTCTTGTAATTGACTTTCGCTTTTATAAATAGGCAAATCAAAAGGAGCGAATAGGTTCTCATGCATCCAGGGTCTACCTTTTTGAAATTCATATTTGAACTGACCTTCTCTTGGAAATACATATACAATAATTGCTATTGTTAAGATAAAAAGAAAAGCTCTAAAAATATATTTATAGTTTCTTTTAAGATAATTAATGAATGACATAGTGTTATTTTAATGTTTTACACAAATGTATAAATTTTAATCAATATTAATTATTGAATAATGATTATACCTTGCGTACAATTTAACAAGCGAATCTTAATTTTGTTGAATAAGCACAAAATTGATTATTCATTCCTAAGTTAATTTTGTAATTTGTATTTTTAGCATATTAAAAATATTGCAAATGATAAAATACGGAATTAGCGAGTTAAGTGTCATCCCCGTTAGGAAAGAACCTAATGATAAAAGTGAAATGACAACACAGATATTATTTGGAGAAGTATTTCAAGTTACTGAAGCACAAGGTGGGTGGAGTAATATTAATTTAGCTTTTGATAACTACGAAGGATGGATTGAAAGTAAAAGTATAAGCAAAATATCAAAAGATGTATTTGATCAAATAAACTCTGGTTCTAATATTGTAACACAAAATCTATTAAATGTTGTTTTAAACCATAAAAATGAGCAAATAATATTACCTGTGGGTGCAACTCTTCCTAATTTTAAAAGCAATTCAAAATCGTTTGTTATTAATGAAAATCAATATCAAATATCTGAGAATATTTTTGAGGATAAGTTGAATATTGTAAGTTTATCAAAGCAATTTCTGAATAGCCCATATTTGTGGGGAGGAAAAAATCCATTTGGAATTGATTGCTCTGGTTTTGTGCAAGTGGTTTATAAAGTTTTAGGGATAAAACTTTCACGCGATGCAAATCAGCAAATAGATTTTGGGGAAACCATAAATTTTATTTCAGAAATAAAAGCAGGAGATTTAGCTTTTTTCGATAACGAAGAAGGAAATATTGTCCATGTTGGAATTGTTTTAAATCAACATGAAATAATTCATGCTTCTGGAAAAGTTCGAATAGATAAACTAGATCAGCAAGGAATTTATAATATTGAAAATAAAAATTACTCGCACAAATTACGACTTATTAAAAGAGTTTTATAAAATTAAAAAGTATGGTTAAAACTTACATCGTTGTTTTTATAGTTTCTGTTCTTATTATTATTTATGTTATAAACAGGAGATTAAAACAAAAGGAAAAAGAGGATCATATGAATGATGAAAATTAGAATTTAATATGATTTATACATACGCATATCCTCGCCCCGCAGTAACTGTTGACATAATTGTCACAAGAACTTTAAACAACTCTTCTCAAATTTTATTGATTGAAAGGAAAAATGAACCCTTTAAATATCAATGGGCTTTACCCGGAGGATTTGTTGATATCGATGAGGAAATCGAAGATGCTGCTTATCGTGAACTGACAGAGGAAACATCAATATCGGATATTAAGTTACATCAATATCGAACATTTGGGAAACCAGGTCGCGACCCAAGAGGAAGAACAATATCAATAATTTATTTTGGCAAATTAGTAAACGAAAAACAAAAAATTGAAGCTGGTGACGATGCCAAAAATTTAAAATGGTTTTCTATTGATGATCTTCCAGAACTCGCTTTTGATCATGACCAAATAATTAAATCATTTTTAGAGCAAAAGGAGAAGTAACTACTTAGGTATATTTTAATATTGATATATAGTTATTTGAAAAATTAGTTTCACGCAAAGCACGCTAAGAAAAAAATATGCAAAGACCGCATTTAACACATTATAAGCTTTTTGCGACTTTTGCGAGAAAACTGTAACTTACTAATATTTTATCTGTTAGTTTTAAATAGTGTACCTGAGTAGTTACAAGGAGAATTATTAAATAGGCTTCGTTTATAAAGTCAGTATTTGATTCATAAAGCTATTTAAAATTAAAGTGACTGAAAATAAAAAGCGAATAACAAGGCTTGTGAAGTCTTTGAAATCATGAGTTTGCTTTTGCAAATGCGATGTACTGAGCATGTCGAAGCAACTGAGTTTAAAGGCGAGCGTAAGGTAGTTATTGGCGTTTTCTTAGGCACTATATAACTTAGTCGTATTTCTTTGCACGCTCCCAAATCACATTCATTTCGTCTAAACTCATATCTTTTAAAGATATTCCTTTTTTTAATGTTTGCTCTTCAAGAAAATTAAAACGCTTTATGAACTTTTTATTTGTTCTTTCTAAGGCTGTTTCAGGATCAATATCATATAAACGAGCAGCATTTATTAGCGAAAAGAATACATCTCCAAATTCAGACTCAATTTTTTCTTGATCTTCAGATTCCACTTCATGTTCTAACTCAGCAATTTCTTCTTTTACTTTATCCCAAATTTGTGTGCGCTCTTCCCAATCGAAACCAACACCACGAACTTTTTGTTGTACTCTGTTTGCTTTTACTAAAGCAGGAAGCGAATCAGGAACACCCGATAAAACAGAATTATCTCTGTCTTTTTCTTTTAGTTTAATTTGCTCCCAATTTTCCTCTACTTCTTTATGGTCAGCCACTTTTGTATCGCCAAATACATGAGGATGCCTGTGAACCAGCTTTTCATTAATTCCGTTTATTACATCCGTAATATCGAATTCGTTTTTTTCAGATCCTATTTTTGCATAAAAAACAATATGAAGTAATAAATCTCCTAATTCTTTTTTTAGTTCATTCAAATCATTTTTAATAATAGCATCGGCAAGTTCGTATGTTTCTTCAATTGTTAAGGATCTAAGAGTTTCAATAGTTTGTTTTTTATCCCATGGACATTTTTCTCTTAATTCATCCATTATCTCTAATAAACGATCAAATGCTTGTAATTCCTTTTTCATTATTTTAAGCTGTTAACCCCTTAGCTTTTAGGTGTTTGTATTATTGTCTCAAACCTAAAAGCTTTGGGTTTATTTATAATTATACTTTGTGTCAATAATGTTAAAATACATTGATTTATTACAATGTTTTAAATAGCCAATGGCAAATAGCTAAGAGCTAAAAGCCTTATAATTGAAACTTAATTCTTACAGACGAATTTGTATCTAAATTCAGAAGTTCAGCAGCATTACCACCATTTATAGCTACCTCTAATAAGTTTAAAGAATTAAATATGGCAAGAATTTCTCCAACCGATGTTTCCTGATAGGTTTTATTAATTTTTGAAATCACGTAATGATTGCTCTGAACAAATATCTTGAATGGTTTTCCTTTACCAACTCGTTCAAATAAATCTTTAGAAACATTTGTAATAACATTTTGGAACGAATCAATATAAACAATACTGCCGGTTACTATATTATCTTCAATAGTTGCTCGTAAAGGAACCCTTCTGGTAATGGATTCAGCGTGTGTTCCTAAAGAGTCTATATTTTCACCGTTTGCAAGCAAACATGCTACTTTCGAGAACACATTTAATGTTGGAAAATTCACATGATCATAACTATCAAGTGATATATATTTTACATCATCTTCATCCTTAAATAACAAACTAAAAACCCCATTATCTGTTCCTAGAAAATATTGCCCTTCAAATTCAGCCGCAAGATATTGTTGATTATCAGATTTTTCAGTTTTTACAGCTAATATATGAACAGTGCCTTTTGGGTAATACTTATAGCAGTTTTTTAGTAAAAAAGCAGCTTGAAAAATATTAAAAGGTTTTATTTTATGCGTAATGTCAACTACATTAACGTCTATACAATTACTATATATAGCTCCTTTTACGGCAGCTATATAGAAATCGTCGTTACTCCAATCGCTTGTTAATGTTACTATTGGCATAAAATAAAATTGAGCCTTTAAATGATCTTATTTTTAAAGATACAAATTTAACCGTTTATTATAGATTTTAATGATAAGCAATGCAGATTTAATAAAATTAATGAAAGTTATTGCATTATTTAATGCGGATTTTATAATAATTATTAGTTAACCGTGGCACGGTTAATTACTTAAAGTTTTTTTTATTATTTTCGATGATTCTAAAATCTTATGTTATATTTTTGTAGTCTGATATATAGTAAAATACAACTAATTGGATCTTAGGTTAATTGATTAAGTATTATTTATGATAGAAAAGATTATTTACTTAGAAGGAATTGAACCTGTTAATATTTATGGAGTTAAAAATTCAAGATTAGAAATCTTGAAAAGCTTTTATCCAAAGTTAAAAATAGTTGCCCGAGGAGATGAGATAAAAGTAAAAGGAGAGGAGCAATTAATTAATGAAATTGAAGAAAAGCTTCAAGTAATTATTGAATATTTTATAAAGTTTAAGAAACTTGACGATAATGAATTTGCAGCATTAATTGGAGGAGACGGCATTTCTCTTTTAAAAAGAAAAGAAGAATCTGATGATGCAATAATATATAGCAATAAAGCAAAACCAATAAAAGCCAGAACTATAAATCAACAAAAATTGGTTGATAAGTACGATACTAATGATTTGCTTTTTGCGGTTGGCCCTGCTGGTTCCGGTAAAACATATACAGCAATTGCATTAGCCGTGCGAGCATTTAAAAATAATGAGGTAAAGCGAATAATTTTAACTCGTCCGGCTGTTGAAGCTGGTGAGAATCTTGGTTTTTTACCAGGAGATTTAAAAGAAAAGCTTGATCCATATTTACGCCCATTATACGATGCTTTAATGGATATGATACATCCGCGTAAACTGGCTAAATTAATTGAAGATGGAGTAATTGAAATTGCACCATTAGCTTATATGCGTGGAAGAACTTTAGATGATGCCTTTGTTATTCTTGATGAGGCTCAAAATACAACAATTAATCAATTAAAGATGTTTCTTACACGAATGGGTAAGAACGCAAAGTTCATAGTAAATGGAGATACAACTCAAATTGATTTACGTCCTAAACATAATTCAGGATTAATTCAGGCATTAAAAATACTTAAAGGAATAAAGGGAATTTCAATTGTTGAGTTCGATGAGGGTGATATTATAAGGCATCATTTAGTTAAGGATATTGTATTGGCATATGAAAAAAATCTTGATGAAAAAGGAGATAGAAAATAAATATTTTCAATTGTAAGAATAGTTTTATATAATTTGAAAAAAACATTAAGTATTAAATGGAATATAAATAAAGTGAGATTTTAAACCAGAAGAGATAATTAACTCAAAACTTTAAACTTTTTATAACTCAAATCTAAAATATGGCACAAGCAGTAGTAAAAACAGATTTTAATTTTCCGAAACAAAAAAGTGTTTATAAAGGGAAAGTTCGTGATGTATATAATATTGATGATCGATTATTAGTAATGGTTGTAAGCGACCGAATTTCTGCCTTTGATGTAGTATTGCCTGAAGGTATACCATATAAAGGTCAGGTACTTAATCAAATAGCTGCCAAATTCCTTGATGCAACAGCTGATATAGTACAAAACTGGAAAATTGATGTTCCGGATCCAATGGTAACTATTGGTCATTTTGTTGAAACCTATCCTGTTGAGATGGTTGTTCGAGGATATTTGACAGGTCATGCATGGCGTGAGTATAAAGCCGGTAAAAGAGAAATTTGTGGAGTTTCAATGCCTGAGGGTATGAAAGAACACCAACGTTTTCCTGAGCCAATTTTAACACCTACTACAAAGGAGAATGTAGGACATGATGAGGATATTTCACGCGAAGAAATTATTAAACTGGGACTAGTATCCGAAGAAGAATATATAAAACTAGAAGAATATACTTTAGCTTTATTTAAACGTGGAACAGAAATAGCTAAAGAAATGGGGCTAATTCTGGTTGATACTAAATACGAGTTTGGGAAAAAGGATGGAAAGATTTATTTAATCGACGAAATTCATACTCCTGATTCATCTCGCTATTTTTATTTAGAAGGATATCAGGCAAGACAAGATAATGACGAAAATCAGAAGCAATTATCAAAAGAATTTGTTCGTGAATGGTTAATGGGAAATGGATTTCAAGGAAAAGAAGGAGAACAAATTCCAAATATGCCTCTTGAGTTTGTAAATCAGGTAACTGATCGTTACATTGAATTATATGAAAAAATCACAGGAGATGAATTTCAAAAAGCTGAGGCAAGTGAAGTGATGAATAGAATAGAGAAGAATGTTAAAGTTCGGCTAAATGAATTACTGTAAAGGCTTAAAATTTATTCGTAATTTCGAATAGCTTTTATTTAATTGGTTTTTGTTTAACACAAAGCAATAAATTTGAATAACTTAAAAAAATAGTTATGTCACAAAAAATTTATCCAATATTTCATAAGGACAAAAGAATATATTTTTCCGATTGGACGAACTTGAAAACTGCTGAACAAGCAATACCTGTGTTGAATGAAACAGCTGATTATATTATAAATCTTGGTCAAAAGAATCTTCTTGAAATTATTGATACAAAAGGTTCATATGCTACTTCTGATACATTAAAACATTTAAAGGAAATTAATAATAAAGTCAAATCATTGAGTAAGAAAAAAGCAATAGTTGGATTATCTACATCACAAAGAATTATATTAAATGCTATTAATGTAATTTCAGGAACTAGTATTCAGGGTTTTGATGATTTAGAGGATGCTAAAAATTGGTTGGTAAAATAGAAATAAAAGTTCCGGATAAATTATTTTATTAATATTTATCCGGAACAATATAAGTTAAAAGTGAAACTACATATTTAAAGCTTTAAATACTCCTTTAAGTCTTTAACATATTTTTCAAATGCCTCAATTCCCTTTTCCGTAATAGTACAGACCGTTTGAGGCATTTTACCTTTGTATCCTTTTTCAACAATAATGTAAGCGGCATTTTCGAGTTTTGTAACTTGAACGCTTAAATTACCTGCTGTAGCTTCAGTTTGTTCTTTTAAATAGGTGAATTCAGCTTTTTTAACCGAAATTAAAAGAGACATAATTGCTAAACGCAATTCGGAATGCAAAAGAGGATCTAATTTTTTAAGCATTTTTTTTGTTTTGTAATTTTAATAAATATCCAGGAATTAAATATCCAAAGATGATTATTAATGGAGAAACAAATTCAACATAATCGGTTGGGATTAAAAATTGGCAAATAGTACCAAGCCAAAAAACAATACCTCCATAAATTAAAGCTTTAAATTTTATTACAATACCCGTTAGGAATGTTGCATTTCCTGCCAATAGAAAAATTATAGGAGCAACATTATAATTGAATTGCTTCATAAAAACCAGAGCGATGGTATAGCTTACTATAAATGCTATCCAAATCATAAAATTAAGGCTATCCAGATGTGTTGAAACTTTGGGTTTTTTACCATGACGTATTCCATAAATTATACTGGCAATCATTCCCGGGAATATAATTAACCAAACTAAATAGGTCTTTTCAATAGTTGTGAATTGTTTTAATATTATTTGACCTACACTTCCAATTAATACAACCCAACCCCAAAGCAAAAAATAGAAACTGCTATCGTGAAGATTTCTTTTAGTACTTTGAATCATCTTTTCGATAATCTTTATACTCTCTTCTGGTTTTAATATTTTTTCATTTGCTTCCATAATTGTGTTTTTAAATTAAACAGATTGTAAATGCAAACTAGTTTATAATATAAACTAAATTGCTTATTGTTTTTTGTATCAAATTAATTTCTGAGTAAACTAATAGTAGAATAATTTTAGTAAGGATTTGAATTTTTGCTATATATTTGATTTACAAATTAATATTTAAAAACATGAAAAAAAGAAAAGAACTATTTCGAGCAATGTTTCCAATATTGATAACCTTTAGTATTTACCTGCTTTTTTATTCTAATGTAGAAAGTAAACCAACTAATCCTGGTTTTTGGATGATTTTAGCAATGGGTATAGCAATAGGGCAGGCATTAAAAGTGCTTTTTCTTTGGCTTCGGAATAAAAAATAGTTTAATTGATTTTGTTTTAACTGAATCTTAAGGCATTTAGAATAATCTTTATATTTTTACAGCTTATTAAGAATTTAATACAATAAAATAATGGATAAAGTAATAGGAATAGGTAACGCCTTGGTAGATATAATGACCAAATTGCCAGATGATTCAACATTAGATAAATTTTCGTTAAGAAAAGGAAGTATGCAATTATCTGAAAAAGATTTTGCAGATAAAATTAATAATGAAACAGCAAATTTCGAAAAATCACAATCTTCGGGTGGTTCAGCCGCAAATACAATTCATGGCTTGGCAAATCTAGGTGCTGCAGCAGGATATATTGGAAAAGTTGGAAATGACCAGTTTGGTGAGTTTTTTAGTAATGATATGAAAGCAAATGGTATTGAACCATTCATGTTAAAAAGCACAACAGATACCGGTATGGCTGTAGCTTTAATATCTCCTGATTCGGAACGTACTTTTGCAACTTACTTAGGTGCAGCTGTTGAATTGTCAGATTCAGATTTAAAATCGAGTCAGTTTAAAGGATATAAATATTTACACATCGAAGGATATTTAGCATTAAATCATAATTTGATGCTTAAGGCAGCAGAATTAGCCAAAGAAAATAATTTAAAAATTTCTATTGATATGGCTAGCTTTAACGTTGTTGAAGATAACTTAGAGTTTTTAAAAGACTATGTAAAAAATTATGTAGATATAATTTTTGCAAACGAGGAAGAGGCAAAAGCATTTACAGGAAAAGAACCCGAAGAAGCCTTAAATGATATTGCTGAACAATGCGAAATAGCTATTGTAAAAATTGGCAGTAAAGGTTCAATGGTAAAAAGTGAAGGTAAAACTTATCAGGTAGAACCATTTAAAGCAAATTCAATTGATACTACAGGTGCGGGCGATTTATATGCCTCAGGCTTTTTGTATGGTTTAAGTAATAATTTACCACTTGAGAAATGTGGAAGTCTTGGTTCTCTATGTGCAAGCAAAGTTATTCAGGTTATAGGTTCTAAAATGAGCAAAGAAACTTGGGATGAAATAAAAAAGAGTATTTAATAAAATACGATAAAATTAAAAAAAAGGGTAATTGGTTTCAATTACCCTTTTTTTAATAGATAACAATTCATAAATTTATAAATAATACAATTTTATGATTAATGAGTTTGTTTAAATGGATTTTGATCTGTTTTTTTTAAATAAAAGGACTGAGGAACAGGTTATTAATTAATCATATTACTATTGAAGATCATATTGTAATAATTGAGATTGAATCGAACATTGGAAGGGGATCAACTGTTACAATAAAACTAGCATTCAAAAAACAAGAAAATGATGGATAAAAAAATTACTATACTTTATGTTGATGATGAACCAATAAATCTTAGTTTGTTTCAGTATAATTTAAAAAAGAAATTTGATGTTTTAACGGCAGAATCGGGGGCTGAGGGCTTGGAAATATTAAAAGAAAATCCTCACATTCGTATTGTTATAAGTGATATGAAAATGCCCGGAATGAGTGGAATAGATTTTATTAAGTTGGCAAAAAAAGATTATCCTGATATTCAGTATTTTATATTAACAGGTTTCGATATAACTGAAGAAATTGCAGATGCGTTAAATGAAAGGCTAATACATAAATATTTCAGAAAACCATTTAATATGAAAGAGATTGAAGCTTCATTATTTGAGATTCTATAATTTTCTAATGCATAGATGAATATATAAATAATTAAAGTAAAACCTTGTTAAACAATGGATAATTGGCAAGAAACACAAAGCGGATTAGTTAAAGTTTTTACATTTATTAATTTTGTAAAAGCTATCGATTTTGTGAATGAGATTGCCATAATAGCAGAAACTGAAAATCACCATCCGGATATTCTTATTCATTCCTACAAGCAGGTAAAAATTACTCTTATTACTCACGACGAAGATCAAATTACCTGCAAAGATTATGCTTTAGCTAAATTAATTGATGCAATAAAGTAGAGTTAATGTGGATAGTAAAGGGAAAAATAATTATTGAGTGTAATATTTTACATACATTTTTAAGTTTTGACACTACATTCAAATTCGATTAAAAAATCTGTTAAAGCAATTAAAAACCTTTTTACGTTAATTTCAAGTTGCGATTTGAATCATGTAACAGAAGTTTGTTAAGGTATTGTTGTTTTGGATAGGAACATTACACGATATTCAAACTAGTACAGATACATTAAAAGAATTGGAAACACATTTTGCACTCTAAGTTTGTGAGATTTGTTTAGATTACTGTAAAAGGAGATTGGCTTTACGTAAAGTCATTATTTGTCATCTCCAACTTGATTGGAGATCTCATAATAAACTGTTTCACTGTCAAATAGGGGTTGTCCCAAAAGCCATAAAGTTGCTTATGCTTCGACAAGCTCAGCATGACAATTCTCTGTTAATTAGTTTGTCACACTGAGCCTGTCGAAGTGTTTTTAAATTTGTGCTTACTTCTTGGACATCTTCTCTTTTATTTTATAAAGCAATTACTTCTCCAATTTTAGGATTTTGAATATCTACATTAAATTTTAATGATGCCGCATTTGCCCGCTCAATTGGTTCTGTCCATGAGTGAATGCTTAACTTGAATTTACTCCAATGCGTAGGGAGTAAATTTTCTCCTTTTAAATCGATATGAGCTTGAACTGTTTGTTCGGGCATAGCATGAATTTGCGACCAATTTTCGTTGTATTGTCCACATTCAATAAGTGTTAAATCAAAAGGCCCATAGCTATCTCCAATCTCTTTAAAGTGCTTTCCATAACCAGAATCTCCACCAAAAAATACTTTTTGATTTCCCGATTCAATTACCCACGAGCACCATAAAGTTTTATCTCTGTCTTTAGTTCCTCTTCCCGAAAAATGGCGAGCAGGAGTAGAGGTAAATAATAAGTTGTCATCAAATTTTATAGAATCATTCCAATCGGCAATTTCTATTTTTTCAGATGATATTCCCCAACGTAATAAATGAGCATCAACGCCTAGTGGAACATAAAACTTTTTTGTTTTAGCATCAATTTCCATTATGGTTTTATAGTCTAAATGATCATAATGATCGTGAGAAATTAGCACAACATCAATCTCAGGAAGTATATCAACCGAATATTCTTTATTGTAATCAAATGATTTATTGATGAATGGGACAGGAGAAGCTGCTTTAGTAAAAACAGGATCGGTAATAATTATTTTACCGTTTATATTTATTAATACCGTAGAATGTCCAAACCAAGAGTAAGTTATACCACTGTCTTTTTTACATAATTCTTCTTTTATAAAAGCGATCGTTTCCAGTGGTTCATCAGGCCGACCGTTTTTAACACCTGTTATGAATTTCTTAAAGGTTTTTCCTTTCGAGCCTGTAGAAGTCATCATTTCTGTTGGTTCAAGATTTTGAAATTTGCCATCTTTAAAATTAGGTGAAGCTTCTAATCTTTCTTTATTAATATATTTTGATTTTGCACCAAAAGTAGGATTTATCCATATAAATAAGTTGATCCCTAGTAATATAGCCGCAATTACTGATATGATAATAATTAATGTCATTTTCATTTTTTTAGTATTGATATTTGTTTTTTATAAAATTAATTAGCTCTTTAATCTCTTCCTGATTATCGTTTTGTTTTAATAAACCAGATAATCCGGTGATTGTTAGAATTAGATATTTAGTTTCTAGCTCAGGGCTTTCTAATCCCAAGGCTGTAAATGAACTAATAAGTAATTCTTCAAACTGATTAAATATTTCGGAGTTATGATATTTTTTCGAAATCTCCGGACTTTGATATTTTAAAGACGTCACCAGATTCCAATAGTCCTTATTTTCATTCATGATTGATAAAGGAAAATCAATTGCTAAAAAAATTCTTTGTTTAGCACTTGATTCATTTTTCATCTTCTCAAAGTAAGCTTCAAAAGATTCTGTTCCAACAGAAACAATAGCATCTAGTAAACCTTCTTTATTTACAAAGTGCCTGAATATTAATCCTTCAGAAACTCCGGCCTGTTTGGAGATCTTGCTTGTAGAAGTATTTGCATAGCCATGCTTAGCAAATAATTCGAGAGCAACACTTATTATATTATCTTTCTTTAAAGTCATACTTAATATCAAAAGTGAGTAATCACTCACAAAAGTAATGCAATTATTTTATCATACAAATTATTTTAACTTTTTTTGTAAATAGTAAGCGAGATCATATTTTATAAATTATTACGTTAAGGTTATATAATAACTTAAATCTGTAAAGCATGCCACGGCTAATTACCATACTTTTTTCCTCAAGCCTTAGTGCGTATCATTTATCCGTGCTACGGCTTGTTACTTATGCAGTCGTGGTACGGCTAATGGAACTTGTCCTCAGGCTGTTGCACAGTTTTATTCAAAAGCCGTAGTACGGATTTACTAAAACCACTGTGTTAATATCCGTGGAACGGATTTATTAATAATTAGCAAGTTGATTATAAATACATGTCATCTGTATTAGTTAACCGTAGCACGGCTAATTGCTTAATATTTAAATGAATGAAAAACTATTTGCGGATATTATATAATATTAATTTATACATAATTAAATATGAAATTTGGTGTTTTATTTCTTGCTCTTTGTATTTCGATCACGGCATGTAGCCAAGAGAATACTCATAAAATATTAAATGAAAATGGAGAAACTATTTCGGAGCGATTTTTACCTCCCGAAGGATTTGTTCGAGTTTATTCTTCTCAAGGTTCTTTTGGGAATTATTTACAGAATTTAAGGCTAAAACCAAATGGATCAAAAGTTAAATTTTACAATGGCATTATTAAACCAAACTTTTGGGTTTACGATGCAGTTATTGATATGGAAATAGGGACACGCAATTTACAGCAGTGTGCCGATGCCGTTATGAGATTGCGTGGAGAGTTTATATATTCTACAAATCAGTTTAATAAAATTCATTTTAATTTTACTAACGGATTTAGAGTCGATTATGCGGAATGGATGAAAGGCAATAGAATTGTGGTGGACGGAAATAAATCATATTGGAAAAAAACGGCCGAGCCTGATAATTCTTACAAGAGTTTTAGAAAATACATGGATATTATATTTGCTTATGCGGGAACTTTATCCTTAGAGAAAGAATTAATATCTGTAAATATAAAAGATATAAAAATTGGGGATGTTTTTATTCAGGGAGGTAGCCCTGGTCATGCTGTAATTGTAGTTGATATGGCAAAAAATGAAAATGGTGATAAGGTTTTTCTTTTAGCTCAAAGTTATATGCCGGCACAAGATATTCATATATTAAAAAATCCTAAAAATAAAAAGATTAGCCCATGGTATGAAGCTAATTTTGAAAATGAATTAGTCACGCCGGAGTGGACTTTTAACAAAAATGATTTGAAAAGATTTGGAGATTAATTTTATTATCACTTTAACGGTTAAAACCCTTCAATTCCATTGCAGTTACTTTAGTTTCTATAAATATAAATATCGAACACCGATTATAGAATGTAGAATTAAGAAGTAATTGAGCCTATTAGCCCTCAAAATAATATTTACCCTTTCTTTCTATAGATCATTATTCATCATTCCTTGTTCATTATTCAATATTTAATAGTCAAATTTCATTCGAAAATAAAAACTAAGTATTTTCAATGCATAGTGGTTTATTTTTTACTTCGTTCTATTTCATGCAAGTTATCCAATCTTTTTTTCTGAAGGAAACTATTAATATCTCCTAAGTGTTCTTTAATCTTCTTATTTCCAAATTCATATACTTTTTCAACAAGTCCATCCAGAAAATCACGATCGTGAGATACCAATATAATTGTTCCATCAAAATCCTGTAAAGCGCTTTTCAGAATATCCTTAGTTTTCATGTCGAGATGATTTGTAGGCTCATCCAGAATTAACAAGTTAACAGGTTCAAGCAATAGTTTGATCATTGCAAGTCGCGTTCTTTCACCTCCGGAAAGCACTTTAACTTTTTTGGTAACACTATCGCCGCTAAACATGAAAGCACCCAGTAAGTCTTTAATTTTTGTGCGAACATCACCTACAGCAATATCATCTATGGTTTGGAAAACAGTAAGTTTCTCGTCAAGTAAGGATGCTTCGTTTTGTGCAAAATACCCAATTAAAGCATTATGTCCAATGGTTAAAGTACCCTCGTAATCAATTTCATTCATAATGGCTTTTACAAGGGTCGATTTTCCTTCGCCATTTTTACCAACAAATGCAACTCGCTCGCCACGTTCAAGGGTGAGTCTGGCGTCTTTAAATACAGTATGATCTCCATATTTTTTAGACATTTCTTCAATAATAAGAGGATAATTTCCAGATCGTGGTGATGGAGGGAATTTCAAACGTAGCGCTGAATTGTCTTCATCATCAACTTCAACTATTTCCAATTTATCGAGCATTTTAACTCTCGATTGTACGGAAAGTGTTTTAGAGTAAGTTCCCTTGAATCGATCAATAAAAACCTGAGTCTCAGCAATCATCTTTTTTTGTTCGTCGAATGCTTTTTGCTGATGTACTCGTCTTTCTTTTCTTAGTTGTAGGTAATCAGAATATTTTGCTTTGTAATCATAAATACGTCCCATGGTAACTTCAATGGTTCGTGTGGTAATATTATCAATAAAAGCCCTGTCGTGCGAAATTACAATAACAGCTTTTCCACTGTTAATAAGAAACTCTTCTAACCATTGTATCGATTCTATATCAAGATGATTCGTTGGTTCATCCAGTAAAATAAGATCCGGTCTTTTAAGTAAAATTTTAGCTAATTCTATTCGCATGCGCCATCCACCACTAATTTCACTAGTAGGTCGATTGAAGTCATTGCGCACAAAACCTAATCCAAGAAGGATTTTTTCGACTTCAGCATCGTAGTTGATTTCTTCAATGGAATAAAATTTTTCACTTAAAGTAGATACTTTCTCAATTATCTCGAAATAAGCAGCCGATTCATAATCTGTACGAGTTGATAATTCGTCGTTCAATTCTTTTATTTGCTGTTCCATTTCAAAAATAATGGAAAAAGCTTGTGCTGTTTCTTCAAAAACCGTTCGTTTATCTTCGGTATTTATGTGTTGAGGTAAATAAGCAATAACTGCATCTTTAGGCGCAGAAACTCGCCCTTTTGTTGCTGTTTGTTCTCCTGCAATAATTTTTAGAATGGTTGATTTCCCTGCACCATTTTTCCCCATCAAAGCAATTCGGTCGGTTTCGTTTAATACAAACGAAATGTCTTTAAAAAGAGTAGTCCCACTAAATTCAACGCTTAATCCATCAACTGATATCATTCTTCAATTTTTTATGAGGCGCAAATATAGTACTTTAACAAATAAAAGAGGGAGTCTTCAGGAAGTATCTGTATGAACATATTTCGACAAGCTCAATATGACAAGTTGCTGAATTAAAGATTGTCACACTCAATATGATAAGTCGTAGAAACATAGATTGTCACACTGAGCTTGTCAAGGTGTTCTCTCTTTTAAGATATCCCTTCAATAATTAATATTCAATTTAAATTAGATTCCTCGGCGATTATTAGCGCTATTTGTGTTTTTATTATTTGGGGATAATTTTTAATACTTTTATTTTTAATACCAAACCAAGAACAGCGAATGATGAATTACATACCCCTTCAATATTCAATAATCAATAATCAATTTAATTAGATTCCTTTTCTATATTGTGACATAGTCGTGGGATAAATAATTTCTTTGAGTTCCTTTGTCTGCCCCGGTGGTTAGGTTTTTTGATTCTTGGTTTCCATTAAGCAGATTTTCAACACTTATATTTTGAATAATGAACAAGGAATGATGAATTACATACCCCTTCAATATTCAATAATCAATAATCAATTTAATTAGATTCCTTTTCTATATTGTGACATAGTTGTGGGATAAATAACTTGTTTGATTTCCCTTTTTGATTCATGATTCTCATTAAGTAGATTTTCAAAGAGATTAATTATTTCTAATTTATTTGTTTCTATTTTAGTTTCGGTTTTTATATCTCTTAAATCAATAAAAAAGTTGGAAAAAACATCCGGCATATCTGTAACAATATCCGTATTCAGGAAATTAGTTTCATTATAGATGTTATGGTAGTTAGCTTTTGATTTTTCAATATAAAGAGTATTCTTTTTTAAATCTGTAATCGATGAGGATTTCTCACAGTCTTGAATACAGTTATCATCAATTTTGTTTTTTTCACATCCCGTAACTTGATGAAACAGGCATTGTCTGCTTGTCATTAGTACAATAGGATGATAAATACTATAGTAAAGTTTGAAATCCTCAGGACAATTTATCTGTTTAATCTGAATTTTATTAATTTCATTTGAAATGAATGAACCCGAACAGTTCAATTTTTCTTTTAAACATAACAGGCTGTATGAATTTACAATATTAAGATAAGGGCCGGCAATCCACGAAATTCCTAATTTATTTGCTTCATAAGCAATTCCCGTATTATTACTAACAATTAGTTTTGGTCGTACTTGCTTTAGGAAATCAAGCGCAGCATTATAGTCTTCGCCTATTAAAACAGAAGGAAACCACGGAATTAATTTTTTGTTTTTTATAAAAAGATCAACAAACTCAGAACATCCATTTTTAAAACTATTGGGAAACTGAAAATAGATATCAGCAGAAGTCTCATTACAAAGATAAAGATCCTTTTTTGAGGATATTAAAACAGAAAGAGTGGGCTTAATTTTTACCTTATTTGGTTTCTTTGTTATGGGAATTTTAACGGGTTCAATAATTTCTTTTGAGTCATTCAAGATAAACAATATTCTATTTTTAATTGAAGTGAGTTCTTTAAATGGTATAAAAACATCAGTTTGAATATTTTCTAATTCTAGTTTTTCAATGTAATATTCCGTATCATTTATGGCTTTCAGCCTTTTTAATACCATCTTGCGATTTAAAGCTTCTGTACCTTTATCGGCAAGATTAAGTTCTGAAAATATATCAAATGAAGTATCGGGGGTTTTTACCGATACCTTTAAAGCTTTTCCACACTCTCCTGAAATACTTATTATTAAAGGAGCTTTCTCGATATTTAATTGCTTGATTTTATCTTCAACAGATGTTTTAAACTCTTCCTTTTCTTTATACAGTTTTAGATGCGCTTGCTCCAGTTCTTCACTGGTAGAGTAATTATTAACATCAGAAAGGTGTTTTATTGAATTATCCCTTGGGTTATCAATAAACATAGCCTTATTAATATCTCCTTTCAAAAATGAATTAGAAAAATCCCGGTTAAACACCTTATAAAGATCGCTATTGTCATTATTTAGTTTATCCTTATTGTAAAAGCGCTGGATTTGTTTTTTCCAGCTATTTACAACTGTATATATATAATCAAATTTCTTTATTCTACCTTCAATTTTTAGTGAATGAACTCCTGCATCAGCCAGTACCTTAAGATCAAAAAATGCTGAATTATCTTTAAGATTCAGCGGGTAATTTTTGCTCGCAGTAGTAGTTATATATTTATCTCTGCAAGGCTGACTGCATCTGCCACGATTTCCTGAATTCCCACTTTGAACAGAACTTATATAACAAATGCCCGAAAAAGAAATACAATAGGAACCGTGAACAAATACTTCTGTTAAGATATTATTTTCAGTAGCAATCGTAGTTAAAGCTTTTATCTCATGAATATTTAGTTCACGTGAAAGGTTGACTCTACCAACGGACAGTTTACTTAAAAACTGTATCTGCCCTTCGTTATGTGTAGTAAGCTGAGTAGATGCATGTATTTTAAGGCTTTTAAAGTATTTAGAAAGTATATATAATAAACCTAAGTCCTGAACAATTATTCCATCAATATTTGTATTAACTAATTTGTTTAGTAATTCGATAAGGGCAGGAATTTCATGTTCCAGAATAATAATATTAAGTGTAAGAAAAACCTGACAATCATTTTTATGAGCAAGTCTTAAAATCCCCTGTAAATCTTCAAAACTTATGTTCATAGCTCGGTTTCTGGCATTAAATCTATCCAAACCACAGTATACAGCATCCGCCCCTGCAACAATTGCAGCTTTTATGGAATCAATATCTCCACCCGGAGCCAGTAGTTCAATTTTACTTTTCACGGCATCAAAGTTAACTTATATAAGATAATTCATGCTTAAATCAGTGAGACTATATTTTTTAGCCCCTTAGCTTTTAGTATCCAAAAGACTTTCACTTTGCATAAATATTTAGAATTGTTCCCCGAAATTCGGGATGTAAACGGCATTGTTTGTCGAAATATTTTTAAAGAATTATAAACATTAATTTAATATTTAATAGTATTTTAGTACAGTAAACAGCAATAAATAAAATGCTGCCTATAGCCATTACATTCTCTATATGGCAATGTAATGACAATAGGTGTTTATATATTTAAGTTGTGTGGAATTAAAAAAGAGAGTCTGTAAGAGTGAAGTTTAGTTTAAAAAACAAATGATATAGACCTAAAGATAGTTATAAGGAATGATTTAATTAATGTATATGGATTTAAGATTTGTTGACATACCGAAGATTGAGAATGATGAAATATTTGAAGATTTAACAAAGGCTTTGACTCAAGCATCTGGACTTTATAAGAATATTAATGTAAATGGAAGACCTGGTCAAAAACAAAATGGAGTTGATGTCTATGCTAGGAAACAAGATAATTCGGATTGGATTGGAATTCAATGCAAAGTACGCTCTACTAATAATCCATTTACAAAAAAAGCTTTGCTTTTAGAGGTTAATCAAGCTAAAGAATTTAATCCAAAATTATCAGAATACTACCTCTATACAACATTAAGTAGAGACAGTGTTACTCAGGGAAATGTAAGAGAAATTGCTTGTGACTTAGCAGATGAAAATGAATTTTCATTTGAGGTTTTTTTCTGGGAGGATATTGAGGGAATGTTAAAACAGAAAGATTATGAAGCAGTGTATTATAGGTTTTATCATAAGTTTTTCCGAGACAATCTTTCTCTTGGACATTCGATTGGAAAACTGATTAATCTGCACCTAGGTTTTGAAAATAAACTGGACTCTCAGTATGACTTAAAAATAGGAAAAATTCCTAGTCATAATGGGGAAAAATCTAGAGCTGATTATTATAGAGGTTCCTATTATATTACAAATTTAAATGAGAAACGAATTGAATTTTTTCAAAAAAAGCATGATTCAGAAAAAGCTCAGTGTTTCAGGTCTGATATTTCTGCGGCATTTCCAAATCAAGTAGATTGCTATCGAATTAGCAAATGGATTGAGAGTTTTGATGTGTTTGATGATTTGATATATAATGATACTCATAATTATACTTTTTATTTATCAAATAAAGAAAGAGCAGAGTTTGATGAATATTATTATGTAGAAGAGGAATAAATAACTCCACACAACAATAAATATAGGTCATTTGGCGGATAGTGCTAAAATTTAACATGAGTACAATTAATAAAATATATAGCGGTTTGACAGGTTGGAGCTTTGAAATGCCAAACGTCCCATATTCGAACCGTTATGGGCAATTATGTAGATTGCTCAAGCCCGAATAAACTGAAAAATTATATAAAGCGATAATAAATACATTCATTCAAAAATAATAAAACTATGAGTTGTAAAACAAAATGTGTTAACTGTAAATACGAAAACACAGACAAACGAATTAGTCATAATGACCCCAAAAACCCAGAACCTTATGAAGGTTATGCTATTTGGTGTGAAAAATTAAATGAATATATCGGACCAAACAGGTCGCAAAAAGAATATTGTTCTCATTTTATTCATTATTAAAATTAGTAAATATGTATTATACAAAAGTAATAGTCCAACACAGTAGTGGTTCAAAGGCAGAAGGTGTAAAAGTAGCATTAAGTATTAGTGGAATAATGTCAGGTGGTGTGACACAGAATGTTTATACTGATAGACACGGAGTTGCAATAATTCCCCACGAAAGTAGGGGTTCAGCGAAAGTCATGGTAAAAGGAACGACAAGAACAACGATTCAAGTCCCTGGTGAAACAGTAGTATTTATTTAAAAAATAATATAAAATAATGGGAAATTATAGTGAATGTCCAAATTGTTATAGAGACCATAATAATTTAAAGATTTATAAATGTAATCGTTGTGGTCAAAAATTTTGCAAAAAATGTAATAGAGGTAGTACCATAGTTCATCACGATTGTATTGGCACAGGAAAAATGGGAACTGTTGAAGTTGGGATTGTTAATGAAACGTCCTCATCGACCTACACTTCGGATTATAGTACACAAGAAAAATCAGGTTGTTGGAGCACCCTATGGAAAATTATAAAGTGGATTTTTATAATCCTTGTTGTTATAATTGTCTTAGCATTGATATTTGGTGATTAATAAAAAAGCCCATAACAATAAATATACGTAAGTTGGGGGGGTGAGTTAATTTATCTATTGTACAATTACTCAAAATAGTAACGGTTTGATAATTTAGAGCTTCGAAATCCCAACCTACGCATATTCGAACCGTTAGCGTTTATGCAGAGACTTTATCAGTTATATGCAATTATAGAACAGCACAATGGAAGGAATAGACAAAAGAACCAAAATACTAGAATACTCTTTAATGCTTGAAGAGTTTGTTAGCTATGAATTAGCTCACCTACTAGATATTACTAATTTTAAAACTTCCAAATCATTAGGAAACACAGCCTCCTCTTTAAGTATTAATCAGAAATTAAATTTATTGCTTGACGTTGAGAATATAACTAAACGTGAGAAAACAACGATTGAAAATTTTATGTCAATTCGTAATCAATTTATGCATAACATTGATGCGATAAGTTACTCATATGTGATTAATAAAATTGATGGGCTAGAAAACAAATTAAAAAAACAATATTCAAATGCTTTTAATGGGATTAATAAAGAAGAAGCTTTCGAACTTTGTGTTATGTATTTATTTAAAGATTCCTTAAAAATACTTCAAGACAAGAAAGGAAATAAACTTCGTAAAATCAAACAGCGTATTGCTGTAAAATCCTATGAAATATTAAAAGAAAAATTTGAAGATTCATATGAGAAACAGCTTAAAATATTAGAAGATTTTTTTGAAAATTATCCAGAAAATAAAATTGAAAAAAATGTAATCAGTTTTAAAATAAGTTTAATGGATATAGAGATAAAAAAAGATTTAATTAATAACAAAAAAGATGAAATAATTAAATTACAGAAACCAGAATAATAACAGCATATAACAATAGCTAGCAATATCGACCGTCAAAATCGGTTCATTTGATTCGATTGTTACCGTCCTCGCAGAAGATCAATCTCTTAAAATCCGCATCGATTTTTTAGCAGCGTTCGTTGTAAGGGCTATTGTGCTAAAATAAAAGGAGATTAGAACAAAAATAGAAGAATTATCAGTTTCAGATTTTATAGTTGCTTATGATTTTATACTTTTAGGTGCAAGAAAAATAGAAGAAACAACTAATAAGGGCATGAATCATGACAGAAAATGACTTAGAACACCTGCCAGAAGATAAGATAAAGGAACTTGAAACCATAACTGAAAGAATAAAAGAGACAGGAATGGTTTCAATGATAATTTTGTATGGTTCATACGCCCGTGGTGACTGGAAAGAACATGTAGGAGGCAGGAGCGGAAAGAAAAGCGACTATGATATATGTGTCCTGACAAGAGACGAACGAGACTGCGAAGATTTAAGAAACAGACTGCGAAAAATGTTTGAAGGCATTGCTACAGCAGTTGATACGGTAGTTGAAACTCTTGGATTTGTAAATATGCACCTTAGGGAAGGTCAGTACTTTTTCTCGGAAATAAAACATCAAGGCATTGTATTATACCAAGATAAACAAGTTGAATTGGCTAATGCAGAAAATCTGACACCAAAACGATTGAGAGAAATTGCGGAACTTGACTTTAAACAATGGTTTGGTACTTCTGAAACTGATTTTGAAGGTTTTGAGGTTTTTAGAAAAAGATTTATAGAGACAAATAACCATAAGTATGCTCAAAAAGCGGCATTTGAATTACAGCAATGTGTTGAAAATTGTTATACTGCAATTGAAATTATTTATAGCAGAAACAACCCTTATGAACACAGACTTGTACGTTTAAGAATGAATGCCAAGCGATATGTACCTGAGATTGATGATTGTTTTCCCCAGAATTCAGATGATGAAAAGTTTTTGTTTTGGCATCTTGATTCTGCTTACATTGGTGGAAGATATATTACAGAAGAACATTACAAGGTTACAAAAGAGCAGTTGGACTATTGGGAAAAGCAAGCGAAGAAATTGTTGGAAATAACAGAAAGACACTGCAAAAAACGAATAAATGAATTAAAGGAAAAAGAATTACAAGCAGGGGAATAAAGCACAAAACGCTAACGATATATATGAATAATAACCGAGACAGTTGTATTTTCAAGGCTTGTAGCCCGCTTCAATTTTCTTGCAACTTGACAGGAAAGTGCAATGCAGTCGGCAACTATTTTTATAATGAACGTGGGTGTCATTATGACCATCTTGTATAAAAATTGATCTTGAATACATTATTGAAATTTTATGTAATTTTCAGGAAGTTAATTATTGATTGTTGTTGTTAATATTGAAGGTATGGAAAAGGAATATTTAAATGTAATTATCGGATTCAGTGGATTTATTTTATTTGAAGAGTGCTATGAGTATAATGAGAATGCATGTTACATTGCAGAGAGTGAAGATGTAGCTACTCAGTTTATGTTAGATTGTGGTTATGGGAAATCTGATTTTCGAATTGATAAAGTACTATTTAAAAATATATTGAATGATTATGGATGTTCTTGTGGAGAATATGCAATGAAAAGTATCGCCTATGATAAGTTCAAGAAAGTTGCAGAAACTAATAATATCAAATTTACTGCCGAACCTTTTGATTTAGATTCAACTTTAATGGTAGTGAACGTATAAAATAAAGAATTGAAGAAAAAAAAGAAAATTCATAAAGATAAAAGAGGACTTGAATATATTAGGGAATCCTATTTTGTTGGAGGTAAAATGAAATTCCGAAAGGTTTATGTGATAGATGGCATTCCTTCAGAAGAATTTTATGAGAAAAATGCAACAGATATTGACCACTTCAAAAATGGAGAATATTGGTTAATGAGCTGTGAAAAAGATTCTAATGATGATTGTGAAGAATTGAGTGAGCTAAAATCAGATTTATCAAATGATGAAATAGAAGATTTGCCATATTAAATATGGATATAAATAGAATAAAAATATAATACGACTCCAAATGACGCAAGCGTCTCGCTTGTGCCTTTTTAGCAATTAACCAATTTTAATTTTAAAGTATTCCAATCCTTAGTAGTGTAATATAAATATCGGATGATGTTTTAACGGGATGTATTTATTCAGGAGCACAAGCGAGACGCTTGCGCTATTTAGAGCAACTGAATAAATACGATCCTTTAAAATAACAAATAATCAATTTGCATTTGCAACTAAATATAGTTACAATTGTGTTGTTTCTAAAAAGGAAAAACGTCAGGATCAAGAGTTAAGTTTATGAATCAAGACGGAGTTCCCGTTATGTTACACAAACCACATCCAAGTGGAATTATGAAACATTATCAAATGAAACAAATTAAGGAGGTATTAGGATTATGAAACATTTAGAATATAAAAATTACACAGGTAGTATTGAATATAGCAAAGAAGATGATTTGTTATATGGAAAAGTTCTGGGTATAAGAGGGCTGATTTCTTATGAAGGAAAAACAGGAAGCGAACTTGAAGTAGATTTTAATGAGGCAATAGATACTTATTTAACTGATTGTAAAAACGAGGATATAACACCTGAAAAACCTTTTAAAGGGAGTTTTAATGTTAGAGTATCAGCTAGTCTTCATCGAAAAGCAGCTTTGCTTGCTATGGAAGAAAAAATGTCTTTAAATAATTTCGTTGCTGAATCAATAAGAGAAAGAATTTTTAAAGAAACAGGAAAGGAAATCTAAAAGAAATAGTTGGTTTTGCTTTTTACCCTTTTTACTTCAAATGGCGCAAGCGTCCCGCTTGTGCCTTTATTACAATTAACCAATTTTAATTTAAATATATTCCAATTCTATAGTGTATTATAAATATAGGATAATGTTTAAACTAGATGTATTAAATTTGGAGCACTAGCGAGACGCTTACGCTATTGAGAGTACATTTAATAAAAATTGCAGCGGCTTGATAGGAAAGTATTGAAATGCCAATCATTTCATATACATCAATGTTAGCAATAAAGTTGAGAGAATGACAGGTTTATATAATTTTAAAACAATTACGGATTTTACCGATTTTCTCCAAAAAATGTCGGATAATGATTATATATTATTTTTTGGAGCCGGTATTTCTATTAATTCAGGAATCCCTCTGGTGAATGATTTGAAATATGAAATACTTGAGTCAATTGGAATGGCGCAGTATTACGAAGCGCTGCTAGAAACACCTTTTGAATTATTCATGGAATTTTTAATCGGCTTCTCCGGAAGTGATGAAATTCTAAATATTTTTAATCTAGGAGAGCCTACTTTATTTCATAAATTCACATCCTTCCTATTAAAGAATAAGAAGTTAAAAACTCTTCTTACGACTAATTTTGACATGCTTATTGAAAAAGCTTCAATAACTGATGGCCTTGATTTAAATTCCCTTTTCAGGGAAGATGATTTTAAGGTTGAAAATGTTTCCCCACCAACTTATATAAAAATTCATGGCTCAATTGAAGATAAGGAAACTACTAGGATTTTCATGTATGATATTTCTATTCAAGAAAAAATCAAAAAAAGAAAACAGCTTTTAGATTATATATTTAGATTTTCAAAAGAGAAGTATATCATAGTTCTTGGATATAGTTGTTCCGATTATTTTGATATTGTTCCTTACTTGAAGGATATAAATAATAGTAATAAAACTATTTTTTATATTAACCATTCCATGCAAAATAATTTTTCTGTTGACAAACTTACAGAATGCTTTTCTATTTTTAATGGAGTAAATATAAATTGCAATACAGATGAACTAATTCAAAAATGGTATAATGGTTTTACAAAAAGAAAAATAGGAAAGTCGGTTAATAAAACTAATTGGAAAAACTATTGTAAAGAATTACCCTCTCATTTTAAGGATAAAGTTAAGAGTATGATTTTTGTAGCAGCTTTATTACAACAAAGAAATCTATTTACGGAATCATCGCATGTTTTTGAAGATATTTTAAAGAATCAAAGTGTTGAAAAAAAACAGAAAATTGAAATTTATAATGCACTATCTTTTAATACTTACAATTTAATAAAACAAGGAAATATTCCGAATACAAATGACAAATATACTTATGTGTTGGAATCGATAGATTTGGCTAAGGAAATTAATAACAACAGGCTTTTAAAGAGTGCATACTCAAAGTACTCCAAATTCCTATTACTTGATAAAGATTTTGATGGAGCTATAAAAACATTTGAGGATATCGATGATTTACTACCTCGGATAACAGAAGGAAAAGAGCATAAGGCCGGGGATAATCCGGATTATATGATAGCCACACACAATAATTCCAGAGGGGATTTATTTATTGAAATGTATAAGGAAAATAAAGAAGAAAAATTCTTATTAAAGGCTGAATTTTATTACAATAAAACATATGATTTTTTTGAGAATCACGGTGGTTTTATGCTTGAAAAAGGAATCGCAAATTTTAACTTAGTAATAATTAATAGAGAAAAGAGAAATATAAAAAAAGCGCTTGAGTACCTCATAAAAGCAAAAGAAATAGCAAAAAATGTTGGAGATTCTGAAGGAATTAAAATGTGTAAAATTGTGGAAGATGAGTTAAATTTAATAGAAAAATGAAGAAAGCCGATTGCTGAACGCACTCATAAATAATTGCTCCAATCGCACAAGCAATCGCTTGTGCCTTTATAGCATTAACCCAATTTTAATCCGAATGTATTCCAATCCTATAGTAGTATAGTATAAATATCGGAGATGTTTTAACAAGACGTTTTTAATTTGGAGCACATGCGAGACGCTGCACTATTGAGGTAAATACAGCTTAAGTTTTAATGATTTTCAAGGCTTTTAAAGATCGTTTGTTTGATGCTTTTGTTAAAAATATGTACATTCACATACTTAGCGTAACAAAATATAAATGAACATGGAAAAGCTTAAATATTCAAAAGAATTTTTATTGTTACTTTTCATAACAACAATTTTAAGTCAATTTGTGAATGCACAAAATGATGTTCGTATTTCAGTTCAAATCGCTCCAATCTTATCTTATCAAATAACCGATTATGGAGATTATTCTTCTAGATATAATAATGAAAGTGAGACCCCTCAATTTGGCATAAGAAGCCAAGTAAGATTTGAGTTTGATATGGATAAATACCTTAGTTTGAATATTGGATTTTCTTATGAAATACGAAAGAATAGCTTAAGTACGGGAATGCTTTATGATACAAGCGAAGCTACATTACCTCTTCTCGATATGCCCTATAGGGTTAATTCTGAGCGAACGTATAAATTTTTTGGAATTCCAATTGCATTTAGTGTAAATTATTTCAATAATTCAAAAATAAGAATATATCAGACTTTTGGATTGCAACTTAGCTTTTTGTTATCAGCCGAATATGACTCCGAGGGTTTTTATGAATATGATTATATTCGAAAGGAATCTGGTAATTATAATGAATATAAAGCAGATTATATTGTAAGTGGTTTTTCATCGATTGGTATAAGTAGAAGATTAAATGAAAAATTGGCAATTAATTTGGAGCCTGGATTTATTTATATGATTAATGAATATATGGAAATGCCTTATTCAAGAAAAAAAGAAAGGTTTTTGGACTTAAAAGTAGACTTAGGATTAACTTATAATTTTTAAGAAAATTTACTCTAACTGGCTCAAAAATTTCGCTTGTGCTATTGAAAGAGCCTTACAGACTAGAAATAAAATGGAAGATATAAGTATTTTTACGGATAAAGCAATAAAACCAACTAACAAGGATATAATTGAAAATTTGGATTCTACTTATGAATTGTGGAATAAGATACATGAATTTGTTTTGGAAAAATATCCAAATGGATTAGCAGAATGGAATTACCCGGGCAAAAAATACGGTTGGAGTTATAGAATTAAAGATAAAAAGAGAGCAATCATATATTTCCTGCCTAGAGACAAATATTTTAAAGTAGCATTTGTATTCGGGCAAAAAGCAACTGATATTGTATTGGAAAGTAATATTTCACCAGATATTAAAACAGAACTTGCACAAGCAACAAAATATGCCGAAGGCCGAGGTATTCGGATAGATATTAAAAATGATTCAATACTTCCCGACATTAAACAATTGATTGAAATAAAACTTAAAAATTAACTGCTGGTATTAGCAACAATTGGCGCATGCGTTTCACTTGTGCCCTTACTAGTACAAACGAGACGCTTGCACTATCGGCTTATTTTATTCAGACTTAGTAATTGATTTTACATCTAATGTATTGTAACTTGCAGATAGTGTCGCTATTGGCAGTAAAATACATGTAACCCTTTCGTACAAAGTAAGAGGTGATTTACATTAAATAAGTTGGGAAATACAGTTTTTTGCAAGAATTGGGTATCATAGCATTAATTTGATGAGATCGTGACACATGAGGCAAAAATTTCATCATTTGGGAAAAATTTTTTGCCAGAAAAGGTTTTGTAATGTCTTAGGAAGGGGCAAGTCTCATACTTGTTAGCCCCCAATCGGCACATAAATATCCCACTGGTAACAATTCAATTTAGCGCTTAGCCAAATCTAGTCCAGATTTATTCTATCTCGATAATTATCGGATTGGGATAGACGTATTTAAATGATAAACACAAGCGAAATGCTTGTGCTGTAATGGGTGTTAATGCAATTGTGCCATTTCTTGTTTAACAAACCCTATTTGAAATTTAACCGGATTTACGTATTTATAAGATTGTTTATAATTACAAAATTCAATCTCCGCACCTCGATTTTTCATAAACCCAATTAGTCTGTAAATTTGCCTTACAGAAAGTTCTAAATTTTCTGCTAACTCATTTGGCCGTCCCGTTTTTTCTAGTTGAATTAAACTATCTAATTCTTCGATTCTTTCTAAACACTCTAATAAATTTATAAACATGCTATTATTTATTTAAATTTAATATTACATCTCTACCTGTTAATTCCTAAAAGGAACAAAAGGTGACCCCCCGAATAAATTTTTTATTTTACATTATATGTAACGAGCTTAATAATAGTATTATAATTTTTATAATATGTGATTTTAATTTTTACAATATTGATAGAGTTTAATTGTAATACGATGTTTCCGTCTTTAACGCAAAGTCCAATTTTATTCTAAATGTATTTCGTTTCGAGTTATAGAGGTGTGTTTTATGGACATATAAATAGTGAGCACAAGCGAGACGCTTGGGTTATTGGGTGATAATTTCCACGACAAATTTATCTATATATTTAAGTAATTTGTGATATAATTTCTATCAAGTAAGATTATAATTATCAATTCCATTTCTTTTTAATGCCTTCTAAAATTATTTTCGAATAAATAGGTGGTTGTAAACCAAATTTATTGAGAACATCAAGTTTGTATTTGTCGTTTAAAGATCTTGCATAATCTATGTTCTTATAAATATCATTTGGATAATTTTTATCTGCTACACGTTGAGCTTTATCTTCACCATTTAATAATTCTAAAAAAACAGTTTTTCGAAGCTGCTCACTTTCGGGAAGAGAAATAACATAATCAGTCTTTTTACACAAAGATTTATGAATATATCTGTACTCACCAGAAAATATTAATATTTCAAACCATGCATCTTTTTCATTAATCAATTTAAATATATTTCCGTTTAAAGCTTGTGTAATAACTACGGATGATGATGATGGTTTTAACCTTATATTAGCATCATATTTTATTATTTGTATATAATTTTGTCCAAAAAGAGGCATAATTATTATATATAGTAGAACAGATAAAACAACTTTTTTTTTCATAACTTTATTTTTCTCCAAGTTCCTTTAAAATCTCATCAATTGCTTTCTCCAATTGAGGGTCGGTGCCGTTTAATCTGTCGGTAAATGTATTTTTTACGTATATATCTGGAGCAACACCTGTTAATTCAAGATCTTCACCGTTTAGGGTGTAACAACCCCACGAAGGCAATCTTGTTAATGATCCATCAACCAAGGATCGACCGGATGTAAAAATGATCCAACGATACGTTTCTGTTCCAATGATCTTACCCAGTTTTAATTGTTTAAATCCTTGTGCCGTCATTTCTGCATCGCTTAAAGAATGTTCGTTAATTAACAAAATAATTGGTTTGCCCGAAGGAGCAAAATGGGGCTGAGGAGACAATTTACCGTTTCTGTATTTCCAGTTTAAATAAGGTGTTTGCGAAAGAAATTGAAGAACAGCATCATGTACATTTCCTCCTCGATTATATCTTAAATCAAGAATTAAAGCATCTTTGTGAATAGCTTCGGTTGTCATGTCAATTAAAAAATCGTTTAAATTGTTTTCGCCCATGTTTTTCATATAAGCATAGGCAATTTTGTTTCCGGAAGCTTTGTCTACGATTTCTTGTCTGTCAGCAATCCATTCGTCGTATAATAAATTATTTAAATTAACAGATGAAATAGGATGGATTTTTACATCATAAGATTTTTTTCCTTTTGCAAAGCTGAGTAATATTTCATCCTTCATTTCGGTATTGTTAAAATACGAATACCTATTCTTGTTTTTATCAACTGCAATATTATCAACTGCAATTAATTCATCTCCTGGCAGGATTTTATTATCAAGAATATCAATAGGCGACTTTTTAACAAATTGTTTTACCATAAAAGGGTTTTCATTGTCGAAGATTATACCTGTTTCTAAAGTACTTTGATTGTAAAAAGTTTTTTGTTCATCGCCTGAGGTTCTAAAATCAAGATGAGAAGCATTTAGTTCGCCCAACATATCAATTTGTAAGGTTCTCAGATTTTCTCTGTTTCGAATATATGGAAGAAATTTCTCATACCTTGTCTTCGTGGCTTCCCAATTAACTCCATGGTAATTGACATCATAAAAATTTTCAGACAAAGCAGCCCAGTTTTCATGAAACATCTGAACAAATTCATTCTGTAAATTTTTATTGAAAGTATGTTCAATCTTAATTTTCTCAGTTTTATCTCCCTGTAAGTTTAATTCATGAATATCACCCTTTATTAAAACATAATATTTGTCTTTTGCCATTGCAAGCATATCAAATGTTTTATCGGAAATCTTTTTTGTTTTATTTTTCTCAAAAGGCACTATCTCGGTTTTGTAGATTCCAACCTCTGTTTCACTGTTATAAATATTGCTAATAAGTATATTTTTCTCTTTGTTCTTAAATACATAAGGATCATCTTGAAATGTACCTTCTTGTATTATGGGTTCCCATCTTTCAGCTATATCTTTTAATTCAAATTTAATATCTACAATTGTTGAATCCTTTTTCTTTTTATCAGAAAAAAGCTCTTCATATTTATCCGATTTAAAGTCTTGCGAAAAACGATAAAGAGGAATTCTATAAATTTTATTCACTCCTTCGCCACGAGGATATCCGGGTTTATATCTTGCAGCAGATATATATAAATATTTTCCATCAGGAGACCAAAAAGGACTGTTTTCAGGAACACCGGTATTCGTAATGTTAAATGTGCGTTTTAATTTTATGTCATAAATTAAAACGTCGGGTTCGAAATTTCTGAATGCTGTAAAAACAACAAAATTTCCGTCCGGAGAAAATCTTGGTTGAGCTCCCCTAAACCAAAATTCATCTTTTACGATATTTTCAAGCTTGTCGGTTTTTAAATTAATAATTTTTAAATCGGAATTTCCACTTAAAAATACAGCTTTATCTTTTTTTGGTGAAAGTTCAATTGATCGTTCCGTTTTATTTTCAAAAGTCAATTGTTTTTCGGAATTATTTGTTTCGGCAGAAATTTTGAAAAGATTTGTCCATCCTTTATTAGTTCGGGTATATAACAGGTTTTTGTTATCGGCGCACCATTTAATTTCCAAAACACGTTCTAAAGGATCTGTATTTATTTCCCGAACATACTTTCCTTTTATATCTGAAACAAATAGGCGACCTCTACTTACAAAAGCAATCTTTTTATTATCGGATGAAACATCAAAATTCGATATTTTCCCTTGTGTTTTGAATTTTTGATTCGTAGTTAGTGTTTCATTTTTAAAGATTTTAATCTCAGGGATAGTGGTATTTTGAGATTTTACATCATATACGGCAATTTGGTAATCTTTTGTAAAAACTACTTTTGCTCCATTTGCACTAACTTGAGGATGAATAATTGCAGTTTCAAAATCGGTTAATTGCTTTTTCACACCTGCATTTAGTGCGAATAAATTGTAAACATCTTTAGCTTCGTCTGAAGCCAGGTAAAGATTACCTTCTTTATCTACACTTGGCCATAAATCTTTACCGATGTAATTCGTAAGTTCTTTGTATTCCTGTGTTGTAGTATTGTAATATTTTATATCAGGATTGTGAGCACCTTTATATCTTTTACGGTGAGGAAATATAAAGCTTTCCCATGATTCTGTAAAATAGTAAGCATTACCTTCGGGTGATTCGGCAATATGATGAACGTTATTAAAATAATTATCGCCAAATAATCTTTTTGGAGTTTCTCCGTTAATCTTAATTTTATATGATGCAACAACATTTAATCTGTTCGAAGAAAAATTAATCGATTGAGAATCCCATGACCAACCATCTACTAAATCATTTGCATCGTGAAACGTAAGTTGCGAAATTTCTCCTCCGCCAACAGGCATAATGTAAACATCAAAATTCCCATTTTTATTAGATGAGAAAGCAAGGAACTTCCCGTCTGGTGAAAATCGAGGATTTGATTCAGTACCATCCATAGCCGTTAATCGATTGGCTATACCGCCTTCTGTATTTACTTGCCATAAATCATTTTCGTACACGAATACAATTTTCTGAGCATTCGGCGATAAGCTTGCGTCAGATAAGAAATATGATGAGTTTTCTTGCGAATAAGAATTAAAACTTAATAGACTTATTAAAATCAGGACTGTAATCGTTAAATTCTTCATTATTTTAAGTTTTAATTTTCTAAAAAGTACTAAGTTACTATTTTCTTTCTTTTGTATCAAAAAGCTGAGTAAAGTTTATTTAGAATGTTGAAAAAACATTGGTTCAGATAAATAAGGATAAAACTTCTCTGTTTTTTTAATCAATATCAAACTAACTTATGTAAGTTTGCGCACTAATTCAAATTTGTTTTTTTACTTTTATGATTAACAGGTATAAGATATATTCTGAATTGAATTTTGGAGTAGCGAAGTTGGAACCGGGGATAAAATCTTTTGAAGAGATTTTTCAACTGGCAAAGGATTTTAGAGAAGATCCGGATTTTTCAAAAGTACATTTTCAGCTAAATGATTTGAGGGGATGTAGTTTTGATTTTAAATTATCAAAGATTTCGAGTATGGTATCTCTGATTGAGGAATACCAGAACTTAGATAATCAGAAAATAGGAGTTTATATTATTGATAAGCCCTTTGAAACGGCATATATGCAGTTATTTCAAAACTCCGTAAAATATAAACGAGATTTTTGTTCTACTGTGGAAAAATCGTATAATTTGCTTGATTTAAAAATTTCATTTAAGGAATTTGAAAAATTAATTAATATATAATGTTATTAAATACAATTAAATATGATGAACCGGTTTTCCGCCCCCCAGGCGAAGCTCGTTCAGCAATTATTCAAGCAACATTAGGTTGCTCATGGAATAAATGTGCATTTTGCGAAATGTACACATCTAAGAATTTTAAATCACGAAATTTTGAAGAATTAAAATCTGAGATTGAGACTTTATCAAGATATTATAAAGGCGCTAAGAAGATCTTTTTAGCCGATGGTAATGCATTTGTTTTATCAGCTAATAAGCTGATTCCAATTCTTGATGAAATTAATAAGCAATTTGGAAAATTACAACGCATTTCGTCTTATGCTTTGCCTAAAGATATTATGATTAAGTCGGAAAGCGAATTAAAGGATTTGCGAAGTCGAGGATTAAAGTTATTGTATGTTGGAATAGAAACAGGTGATAATGAACTTCTAAAATTGATTAATAAAGGAGAAACTTTTAATTCAACTGTTGATGGAATCTTAAAAGCACATAATGCAGGAATCGATACTTCTATTATGATTCTTAACGGGCTTGGTGGGAAAAAGTACTCACAACAACATGCTTTAAAATCCGCAGAAATAATAAATAAGATTAGTCCAAAATTTCTTTCAACTTTAACTTTAAGTTTGCCATATGGAGTAGAGCATTTTCAGGAAAAATTTAATGGTGAATATCAACAACAAACCATAGTTGAGCTTTTTGAAGAACTTAAACTATTTATTGAAAACATTAAAGCTGAGAATATTATTTTTAGAAGTAATCATGTATCAAATAATTTGAATTTAAAAGGGACATTATCAAAAGATAATGATCAATTAGTGGAAATGCTTCAACAGGCAATTATTAATACTCCCAATAATAAATACCCATCAGCTCCGGATATGCTATAATTTTTTGAGTTTACTGTTGAGGAAGAAAAAAGAGGATGTCCAAAAAGACCAAGTAGCTGTCATTCTGAGTTTATCGAAGAATCTATTTAATTATTAATGAGATATTTCGACAGGCTCAATATGACATTTTCATAGAAGGTATACTTTTTAGACATCCTCTTTTGAAATGTAACGGGAGTTTAAATTACATATCTTTTTCGGCTTTAAATGCCGCTAAATTTTCTTTTGCTACTTCTAAAGTTTTATTATATTCTTTAATTTTTGGATTGTATTGTTTTAATTTATCATTTCCTTTAGTGTCATTCGACTCTGCTTTCATTAATTTCTTTTCCTCAATACTATATCTTTTGTCAAATGCTTTTATCGTTGATTTATATTCTGCATCAATAGCTTTTATGTCGGATTCGATAGACTTTACATCTTCATCATCAGCTTTTTTTAGCTGTTTTACTAATATTTTTCGTTGGACATAATTTTCTTTTGCAAATATTTTTTCTTCACTTTCAATAACCTTCAATTCGTTACTGCCTTCATTACCCATTTCAAGACCAGCTTGGATTAAACTGTCAGCTACGGCTATTTTTGCTTCTGTAGCTGCTATTTTGCCTTCGATGTTTTTTACTTTTAACTCAAGTTTTTGAAGTTTTAATTCGTCCTTGCTTAGAGTTGCTGTTGCTGGATCTTGTGCAAACGCTTGATTTGTTATTAAGTATAAAACAATAAGAAGTGTAATTTTTGATAATCTGAGTAAAGATTTTTTCATAAGTTTATGTTTAATGATTTATTGATTTTTACTTCTTTTTATTGACAAAAGTTACAAAACTGAGTAATCTTAGTCAATAGAATAATGTTTTTTGTCAAAGAAATTTATAGAATCAACACTTAAAATAGCATTGGTAAACTTATTATGAATTCTGTTCCTTTACCTTTTATAGATTTAACTTCTATTTTTCCATCGTGCTCACTAATAATATTTTTACTAATTGTAAGTCCAAGACCGGTACCTTCTCCTATAGGTTTAGTAGTAAAAAATGGGTCAAAAATATGTTCCAGAGAATTGTTATCAATACCAGTACCTGAATCTTTTATAGATATAATTAGAAAGTTATTTTCAACAAAGGTTTTTATATATATTGATCCTTCATTTTTAATCGCATGAATTGCATTTGAAATTATATTTACAAATACCTGATTTAATTTACCTGGGAAGCATTTTATTTCAGGTATATTTCCAAGTTCTTTTATTATTTCAATAGTATATTTATATTGATTACGAAGCAATACTAAAGTTGATTCAATACCTTGATTGACATTAGTTAATGCTTTTGTATCACCGGAGAAATAAGATAATGTATTTAAGCTTTTTGTAATTTCTTCAATATTATCAACACCATATTGAACATCATCAATTAGAGTAACACATTCTTTTGTGTAAAAATCAAAATCCAATTTTTCTTTAAGTTTTTCTAAGTCTTTAATTTTTTCACTTTTATCATTTTCATATAAGCGCTCATAATTATCTGTAATTTCTAAGATAGTTTCAATACCATTCTTAATTCCTTTTATTCCAAGCGAAATAAAATTCAAGGGGTTTTTTATTTCATGCGCTATACCTGCGGTAAGAAACCCAATGGAAGCCATTTTTTCAGATTGAATTAAATGAGTTTGCGTATCTTGTAATTTTTTAAAAGCAATATCTAAATCATCTTGGGTTTGTTTCCTTTTTTTAACTTCTAATTGTAATCTGCGGTTCCAAAAAATAAAAATCAATAAAACTATAATTAAGGGAACAAGAAATGTATATAAAACTCTGTGGTTAGAATTTTGTTCTGAATTAAACGATATCCAACGATGGTAAATATTATTTTTTTCAGAAATTGAGACTGTTTCCAACGTTTTTTGAAGTATTTCATTAAATATTGGCCAATCGTTTCGTATACCCATCCTAATGTTATATTTATAAGGGGTATCTCCAACTATTCGAATTGATTTATAATTCTTTTGTTTAATATAATAACTGGCTATTACCATACTTTCAATATATGCAAAAACTTCTTTTTTATGAAGCATCTTTAATGCTTCTTGCGGGTTTTTAGCTAAAATCAGGTTTATATTTGGAAATTTATCTCTTAAAATTTCTTCAATGTAATATCCTTTTATTACCGTAACATTTTTATTTTTAAGTTCATTTAAATTTCTTATATGAGTGATATCTGAATTTGCAAAAATTGAAATAGGAGTTGAATAATAAGGTTTTGTAAAATTGAGGTAATTAGATCGGAGTGAGGTTTCATTAACTCCACTTACCATATCTATATCCTTAGATTGAACACTATTTAGAATCTCATTCCAGGTTTTATCTTGAGTAAATTCAAATTTTATTCCTATTTTTTTTGCAATAAGTTTAAGATATTCAATATTTATACCATTATAATTTCCATTTTTATCACGAAACTCAAATGGAGCCCAATTAGAATCCGATCCTACTTTTATAATTGGATGATTCTTCAACCATTCTTTTTCAACATCTGTTAAATCTGGTTTTCTGTAAACATCCACTTTATTTTGATCCTTTAATAAAGAATCTTTTTTAATTGTTTCCGAAAAAACTGAAATTGAGTTTGTTAGAATAAGAAATAACGATATTAATAAGAAACTAACTTTAAACTTTTTATTCATCATATAAAAATTTTCAACCATACTATGCATTCGTGTATCTATATATAGAAATTACTTGTAAAAGTTGCAAAAATTAGATAGATGTACAAATTTTATTGACTAACGTATCCATATAGAGAAAGTAAATCTAAAATTGAGAAGTTTGGTTATTTTAAAAACTCTAAAATATTCTTAAGATTCATTTTATTACTAGTCTGTTCTGTATTGATAAAGGAATCTGCCAATTCAGATTTTTTGGCTTTAAGTTGTTGTATTTTTTCTTCCACCGTATCTGTTGAAATAAATCGATAAACCATAACTTTTTTATCTTGCCCAATACGATGAGTTCTATTAATCGCTTGTTCTTCGACTGCTGGATTCCACCATGGATCAATAATGAAAACATAATCGGCGGCAGTTAAGTTTAAACCTACACCTCCAGCTTTAATCTGAATCAGAAAAACGTGTTTATCATCTGAGCTTTGGAAATCATCGATAACCTGATTTCGATTTTGAGTTTTTCCTGTTAGCATCGAATATAAATGATTGTTTTCTTCCAAATACTTTGAAAATAAATTAAGATGCTTAACATAAGCTGAGAATATTAAAACCTTATGTTTTTCTGCAATCAGGTTTTCAATATTACGTGTTATCTCTTCGTATTTACCAGATTCTGAGGTGTATGATTCATCAATTAAAACAGGGTGATTTGCAATTTGTCGAAGCTTATTTAATCCTTCAATAGCTAAAATCGTTGGTTTATCAGTCGTTTTTTCAATCCTTTCCATTATCGAATTCCTGATTTTCGATTTTTCTTCTTCGTATAAAGATTTCTGATCTTCGCTCATGTCGCAGTAAATTACCGATTCAATCTTATCTGGTAAGTCTTTTGCAACCTGATTCTTTGTTCTTCTTAGTACAAAGGGTTGAATAAATTGTTGAAGTTTTATTTTTTTCTCAGGATCAGTATTTTTTTCAATAGCTTGAACAAATTCACGCTTAAAAAAACGAAGATTTCCCAAAAGTCCTTTATTTAAAAAGTTGATTTGAGACCAAAGATCTGTTAAGGAATTTTCAATAGGAGTTCCCGTTAAAACTAATCTGTGCTTTGAATTTATTTGATTTATAGCTTTGTAAATCTTTGAGTCAGGATTTTTTATATACTGACTTTCATCTAAAATCAAGTAAAAGAATTTATATGTTTTTAAAAGCTCAAGTTCATTTCGAATTATTCCATAAGTAGTAAGAATTATATCAAAATCCTTAAATAATCGAATATCCTTAGGTCTATTTTGTCCAATGAATTTAAAACATTTAAGATCAGGAGTAAATTTACGGATTTCTTTTTCCCAGTTGTGAATCAAAGATGTTGGCATTACAATTATCGATGTTGCTGAACTTGGCGTGTTCTTTGCATTAATTGAATCAAAAATATCCAGTTGTGCAAGGGCAGGTTTCTCTTCAATTTGGTAATTTTCTCCGTTTCCTTTTCCCTTTGCATTTAGCAACAAAGTAAGTGTTTGTACAGTTTTCCCTAAGCCCATATCATCAGCTAAACAACCACCAAAATGATTTTCTTGCAAAGCTTGCATCCATGCAAATCCTTCGCTCTGATAAGGCCTTAAATCTGCTTTTAATCCTTCTGGTAAGTCATACTGTTTTTGATCCTGACTGTTTATTAGATTTTTGTATTTTTCTATAATCGATTTACTTTTATCAGGAACAGAGGTCTCAATCAAGCCAAAATGATGTTTATCTAACTGAATATTCTTATCAGCATCACGGCCAAATTGAAATAATTCTTTATATTGCTCAAACCATTCTTCGGGCAAAATTGCAATCTCTCCATTTGGTAATTTATATTCACGAACCCCATTTAAAATATTCTTTCTGAATTTAGTAAATGGAATACTGAATTCTCCAATCTGAATATTTATTCGTATATCGAACCAATCGTTGTCTTCTTTCACATTCGACTGAATACTTGGCTCAGATAATGAATATCGTATTTCTTTTTGTTTTTGAATTAGCTCAATTCCAAAAGAATTTATTTTTTCTTTATTTAAACTAAGCCACTTTATAATCTCATAAATTTTTTCCTCAATATCAATGTTTTCAAAATCTTTTGGTTGAAAATGAGATTCATGTTTGTTTTCAAGATTAATTGAAATGAGTTTTTCGATTATGCTGTCTTCCCATATAAAATCACGCTCTATTTTATGAAAAGTGTAAACTCCGTTTTCGTCTTCAAATCTAACCGATGACTTAGATCCTTTATTTGCATAAAATTTAATTCGCTCATTGTAAAAAAATGATAAAACCAATGTAGGTTCGCCCATCAAGTTATTTTCAAAGCTTAATTCAGCTTTTTTATTTGTAATGATTTTATTTATTTCAAATCCAATAGCTTTTACCTTATATTGTTTAATACTTTCAAGTGCGAAAGTCTCAAACCATTTCTTTTCCGATGATTTAGGAATATGAATACATTGCTTATTGAAAAATGGAAGTAATTTTTTGGCATTAATATCATCAAAAATATGCAGTTTGTTTTCAATAATTATTCTACACGGATTTTCAGTTAATATAAAACTTGATTTTTCCAGTAAATTCAGCTCCTTATTACCATTTCTAATAGTAAGGTAATACTGGCTTTCATTTTCGAGTTTTGAAATATTAAAAACCGACAAGGTTTTACCTTTTATTACTTCAATTTTATCATCAGAATTTATATACTTAGGTTTCTCTTTAAAATAAAGATCAATATCCATTTTTTGAAGTAAATCAGTACATTTTACCAGTCGCTTTTCAATGTACGGTCGGATGTGCTCAACGGTATATTCTTTATTTAATTTGGCAATAAAATCTACTGTTGTTTGCCCCCGTTTTTTCGAGAAAATTTTATGCAGATTCTGATCACTATACTCATCAATCCAATTAATTAATTGCTTCTCATCTTCCGAAAATCCAACTAGATATTTACTAATATTTAATTGAGATATTTTTACTTCAACATGAAAAAAGCCATGATTGGGTTTAATCACAACAATATATGGAACCATTATATGTCCAAATAAATGATGATCGACAATACCTATGACTAATTCTTTTTGTTGCATCAATTTTAAAATATTGTATTTAGAAAATTTTATAAAAGTATAAAATTAGCTGGATCTGTAATGAAAATATTTGATATTTCTGTCATTTAAATTATAGATTGCATTCAATTAAATACTTATGAAATCTAGTTTTGTTAGTTTAAATTATGAAATTATTCACAATTAGTTTTTATGTTATAGAATAGTTTTTTTGTTGATATTTGTAATGGAAATAGAAAAAGATAAAATTTACTTTTGCCTTAAAGTAAAATGTATACATATAGAAATAGGTTGATATATATAATTGGGTTTAATTGTAATTAGAATTGTTTTAAATAATAACTGTAAAAGTCCGTATTATTAGGGTTTTATCTACATGTATTATAGGACATATCATTAGTTTTGGTAATCAGAAATCAAAATTCTATATTAAGCAATTATTTAGAGACCATTTATTAGAAACCATAAATCATAAATTATTTAACTATTATGCGTGTTAAACGAATACTACAAGAAAAAGAAGCTGCAATGCAAGCTCCTGTGGATCTAACCTTAATAGATCCATTAATTGAGAAATATAAAGGTAAAAAAGGTAATATGATCCCTATTTTACAGGGAACTCAAAATGTCTTTGGATATCTGCCTGCAGAATCTTTTATGAAAATTTCTGAACTTACAGGACTAAAACTTAGCGAAATGTACGGTGTCGCTACTTTTTATACTCAGTTTAGATTAAATCCGGTTGGAAAACATATTGTTAAAGTATGTCATGGTACGGCGTGCCATGTGCAAAATGCCACTGCGATTTCTGAAGCTGTTGAAGATGCTTTAGGAATTAAAGATGGAGAAACTACTGAAGATAGACTATTTACCCTAGAGTCTGTTGCTTGTCTTGGTTGTTGCTCTCTGGCTCCGGTTATGATGATTGGAGATGAGACTTATGCTAAACTTACAGGAAATCAAGCTGTAAAAATTGTGAAAGAAATCAAGATCAAAGAAAAAAATTAATTTATTCCAACTGGTTAAACCAAAAGATTATAAAATGAAAAAAACTAAAGTTTTAGTAGGATTGGCAAGTTGCGGAATTGCTGCTGGTGCTTATAAAGTATATGATAAACTCAAAGCTTTACAAGAAGCTGACAAACTCGATATTGAAATCAAGAAAACAGGCTGTATTGGCATGTGTTATCGTGAACCATTAGTTGAGGTGATTGATGAAACAGGATCGTATTTATACGGAGAAATTGATGAAGAAAAAGCAGTAGAGATTTTCGATAAACACTTGAAGCAAGCTGAGCCTGTAAGTGATTATGTTGTTAAAAGTGATTTTGTTGAATCTAAAGATGATTCGTTTTGGGATGGACAAGTGAAAATAGCAAGCCGAAATTGTGGAGTTATCGATCCTGAAAACATAGAAGAATATGAAGAGCAAGATGGATACAAGGCCATTAGAAAAATATTAGAAGGAAAAATTTCTGATGAACAAGTAATTCAAACAGTACTTGATTCTGGTATAAGAGGTCGCGGTGGTGGAGGATTCCCAACAGGACTAAAATGGAGATTTGCCAATAAAAGTAAATCCGATGCAAAATATATTATTTGTAATGCAGATGAAGGAGACCCCGGAGCATTTATGGATCGCTCACTTTTAGAAGGAGATCCACATGCTGTAATTGAAGGATTAATAATAGGAGCATATGCTATAGGAGCAGGTGATGGTGTTATCTACTGTCGTGCCGAATATCCATTGGCAATAAAACGATTAAATATTGCTATTGATCAAGCAAGAGAAAAAGGATTCCTGGGAAAAGATATTATGGGATTTAAAGGTTTTAACTTCGATTTATATGTTAAAGAAGGTGCCGGAGCTTTTGTTTGTGGAGAAGAAACAGCATTGATGGCATCTATTGAAGGTGAACGAGGAATGCCACGTAAACGTCCTCCATTTCCTGCTGAAGCCGGATTGTGGGGAAAACCGTCAAATATTAATAATGTAGAAACATTTGCTAATATTCCTTATATATTCCTTAATGGTCCGGAGTCATATTCAAAATACGGAACCGAAAAAAGTAAAGGAACAAAAGTATTTGCATTAACCGGTAAGATTAATCATGGTGGTTCTGTAGAAGTTCCAATGGGAGTTTCAATTAGAGATATCATATTTAAATTAGGTGGAGGAATAAGCGATGGTAAAAAGTTTAAAGCCGTTCAGTTAGGAGGTCCTTCAGGTGGTTGTATCCCAGAATATCTTGCTGATACAATTGTTGATTACGATTCGGTTAATGCAACTGGTGCTATCATGGGTTCCGGAGGAATGGTTGTAATGGATGAAACAACTTGTATGGTTGATATGGCACGATTCTTTTTAGATTTTACTTGTAAAGAATCATGCGGAAAATGTACTTTCTGTCGCGTAGGAACGAAACGAATGTTAGAGATTCTGGAAAGAATTACTCAAGGAGAAGGTAAAGAAGGCGATATTGAAAGCTTAGAAGAATTAGCATATCAAATTAAAGATAACTCACTTTGTGGATTAGGACAAACAGCACCAAACCCTGTTTTAACAACCATAAAGTATTTCCGTCATGAGTACGAAGCTCATATTGTGGATAAAAAATGTCCAGCAAAGAATTGTAAGAAACTTATAACTTATACTGTTAATCCTGATACTTGTACAGGTTGTACTGTTTGTGCTAAAAACTGTCCGACCGATGCAATTGATGGAGCAAGAAAAGAAGTACATACTATTCGTCAAGATGCATGTATACAGTGCGGTATGTGTTATAGTAAGTGTAAGTTTGATGCTATTTTATTATCATAATTCAAACTTTAATTGATAATTAAAAAATCATTAACCAAATTAAAAAAGAAAATGAGCAATCAATTCAATATAATTCTTAACGGAGAAAATATAAAAGGGAATCCCGGAGAAACTATTCTTCAAGTAGCTAAACGGCATAGTATTGAGATCCCTACATTATGTAATGATCCTCGATTAAAACCATTCTCATCATGTTTTGTATGTGTGGTTGAGGTTGAGGGAATGAAAGGAATGCAACCATCCTGTTCGACAAAAATACAGGAAGGAATGAAGATTGAAACAGAAAACGATAAAGTAAAGAAAGCACGAAAAACAGCTTTAGATTTATTAGTAAGTAATCATAATGCTGATTGTGAAGCACCATGCAAGCAAACTTGCCCTGCAGGTGTTGATGTACAAGGATATATTGCTTTAATCGAGAAAGGATTATACAGCGAGGCTATAGGTTTAATTAAAGAAACTAATCCATTACCTGCTATTTGCGGTCGAGTTTGTGTTCGCCCATGCGAAGTTGCATGTCGTCGTAATCACTTAGACGAAGGCAATGCTGTAGGTATCGATTATATGAAACGTTTTGCTGCCGACCAGGATTTAATCTCAGAAACAAAATATATTCCGGAAGTGGAAGCATCAACAGGGAAAAAAGTAGCTATTATTGGTGCTGGCCCAGGAGGATTATCAACAGCATATTTCTTACAACAAAAAGGTCATCAATGTGATATTTTTGAAGCTGCTCCAAATCCAGGTGGTTGGTTACGTTACGGTATTCCTGAGTATCGTTTACCAAACGATATTTTAGATAAAGAAGTAGCTTGTATTACTGAATTAGGAACAAATATCTTCTATAATAAGAAATTAGGAGACAATGTAAGTTATAAAGAACTTAAGAAAGATTATGATTCTGTTATATTAACAATTGGATCACAACGAGGAACGCTTATAGGTTGCGAAGGCGATGATGCAGAAAATGTTTATTCTGGAATAGATTTCCTTAGAAATATGGAAATGACAGGTCAGAAATACGACTTTGCAGGAAAAACAGTTGCAGTAGTTGGTGGTGGTAACACTGCTATGGATTGCTGTCGTACATCATTACGTTGCGGTGCAGAGAAAGTTTATGTAATTTATCGTCGTACCGAAAAAGAAATGCCAGCAAACCCAATTGAAATTCATGAATCAAAAGTTGAGGGTGTTGAGTATCTGTTTTTAACAAATCCATCGAAAGTAAATAAAGATATAGATGGCAAGTTAAAATCAATAACATGCCTGAAAATGGAGTTAGGCGAGCCTGATGCATCGGGTCGTCGTCGTCCAGTACCAGTTGAAGGTTCAGAGTTTGAAATTGAACTCGATTACGCTTTAGCAGCGATTGGTCAGAAAACAGAAGTTAATTTCTTAGATGATATTAATGAGTTTGCAACTGATGGTAAATTAGAAATTAACCGTTGGGGCGATATAGATGCTGATAAAAACACATTGCAAACAGGAGCAAAATCAATTTTTGCTGCAGGTGATGGAGTATCTGGCCCGGCAACAATTATTGAAGCTGTAGCTCAATCACAAATTGCTAGTCGTAGTTGTCATCAATACTTAATGGGATTACCTTTAGAAGCAGAACCAAAAGAATTTATTAGTCGAAGAGATAATTTCAAAGAATTAACTTCAAGTGATTTCTTAGGTCGATATCAAAATCAGATACGTGAGGAAATGCCTGTTCTTGAGGCTGATGATCGGGTTAATTTTAAAGAAGTTGAATTAGGATATAAAGAAGAGCTGGTAGCAAAACATGAAGCAGAACGTTGTTTAGAGTGTGGTTGTACAGAATTTCATACTTGTGACCTTAAGAAGTATTCAACACAGTACGATGCAGATCAAAAGCATTTTGAAGGTGATTTCCATTCAACTGAATTAGATTTTTCTCATCCATTCATTGAAATTGATAATAACAAATGTATACTTTGTGCACGTTGCGTGAGAATATGTAAAGAAGTAGTTGGTGCAAATGCATTAGGATTAGTAAATCGTGGTTTCGATACTTATATTGCGCCTAGTATGGGTAATTCATTAACCGAAACCGATTGTGAATCTTGTGGATCTTGTATTTCAACCTGTCCTACAGGAGCAATTACAGAAAATGTTGCCTTTAAACCGGGCCCTGTTAAATTAGATACCGTTAAAACAATATGTAATTATTGTTCTGTTGGTTGTGAAATAGAATATCATCATAAATCAGGATTTGTTTGGAAAGCGAAAGGTGCCGAAGGACAAATCAATAAAGACGGAAATATTTGTCGTTTCCCAAGATTTGGATATAATATTATGAATGATACAACAAGAATTACTCAACCATTATTAAAAGTGGATGGTAAATTCGAGGTTATATCCTGGCAAAAAGCTTTTGAAGTTGTAGCTGATGAAATAAAAAATACGAATCCTAATGAGAATGGATTCTTCGCAGGAGCTCGTTTGAGCAATGAAGAAATGTATTTAATTCAGAAACTTGCAAGAGTAGGGGCTAAAACGAATAATGTATCTAGTTTTCATTATACAGGACAAGGAAAATGGTATAGCGGAAATTCAGAAGCAAATGTTCCTTTTGAGCAGATAAAAGATGCTAGCAAAATCTATTTATTAGGTTCAGAAATAAATATGGACAATGCAGTTGTAAGCTTTATGATAAATAACGCTCGTGAAATTGAAAATACTCCAATTGAATTAGTTACGAATAAAGAATTGAGTGCGGTAGAGCATAAAGTTGATAAGACAATTAAGGTTAATTCATATTATCATTTTATTAAAGCAGTTAATTATTATTTAATCGAGAAAGGATTGCAAAATGCAATGTTTATTAAAGATAATTGTGAAGGCTATGATGAGTATAAAAAAGAACTAGCAAGTGTTAATTTCGAAGATTTAGTAACTCAATCAGGTGTTTGTTGTGAAAGTATTATAGCTGAATTTGCAGAAGCATACAATAAAGAAATCAATGCTGTTCTGGTATTTTCCGAAAAAGAAGTATCAGCTAATGTAAGTCGTGAATTATTTAATTTGGCTATGATTACTGGAAAGTTAGGTAAAACTGCTAACGGACTAATATCATTGAAAGAGAAGAATAATTCACAAGGTTTATTTGATATGGGTGTTTCATCTAAAAATGGAATTGGAAATATCGACTTAGCAGATGAAAAGTATCGAAAGATGCTTGCTGAGAAATGGACTGTAGATGAATTACCTGAACAAGGTAAAAAATGTATGAAAGAATTATTGAACGAAAGTTTAATTAAGAAATTTTACATATTTGGTGAAGATCCGGTTGGATGTTCAACTGATAAGGAAAAGGTAGAAAAATGGTTTTCTGAGTCTGAGTTTATGTTAGTTCAGGATTATTTTATGACTGAAACAGCAAAATATGCGAATTTAGTTCTTCCAGCAGCTTTTCCGGTTGAAACATCAGGTAGTTTTACAAATACTCAAAAGAACATTCAGGTATTCGAAAAACAGTTTGATGGTAAAGTTGATGTAGAAAATTTTATGCAATTAGTTAAAATATACGATCAGTTTACAGAATTAAAAGTTGATTCTGTTGATGAGATAAGAAAAGAAATATTTGACATATTATTGAATGTTGAAAAGAAGTCTAATTACGAATTTGTGTATACAGAAAACGATAATTTGAATAAACTTTTTAAACATGGTTGCGACTTTGTTGTTAAATATTATGACGAAAAATTTGAAGAGGCTTTTAAAAACTAATTTAATTTCAATACTGAGCATCTATTCTAAATAGTTGTCAGCAAGAAAACTGCTTTTTTTCACGTCTTTGATAAGAAAACGTCAAAGACATTCCGATAGCTATCGGAATTCGAAGTGTTGGAAACCAAGGAGTTTACTTTTGTAAGGGACTGTTTTCAACACGAGAGTAACGCAGTATTTGGCGTTTTCTTGCAAAGACTAAATAGATGTTTCAGTATTTGAATATATAATACTGAATTTTGATTTGTAATAAGAAATTAGTTACTTTCATTAAAAAGGAGGATTAATTATGTTCGATTCAATTTCATTAAAAGTTAAATGCCCGGTTTGTTCAGAGTCATTGATAGAAAACGATAATCTTATTGACCATAAACCTGTTATAAATTTAAATATAGAAATTGGGAATAGAAAAGGAACCATTAATTTGAGTTCTATTTATGGTAGTTATAATTACACTTGTGATATTGACACACCTAATGGAGAATTAGCAAACTTTTTTTGTCCACATTGTAAAACTCAATTAGTTGAACAAACAAAATGCAAATTGTGTGATGCTCCCTTAGTCCCATTTCATTTAGATATGGGAGGAAAAGTTAGTATTTGTTCTCGAAGTGGATGTGAAAATCATTTTGTGGAGTTTGAAGATCTTTCTTTAGCCCTGAAAAAATTATATCAGGAATATGGTTATGGTGAGTAAGTAATATTTAGGAATCAAAATAAATAAATTTAGAAGTAAAAAAGCTTTAATAAAAAATACATATATGGAAAACTTTAATTCAATAGATGATGTTCTTGATTTTGCAATAAATGCAGAGCAAGATGCAGTTGATTTTTATAATCAATTGGCAGAGAGTGCAAAAACAACAGATATGCGTTTTGTATTTACTTCTTTTGCTCAAGAAGAAATTAAACATAAAGCAAGATTAACTCAGATTAAAAAGGAAGGTTCATTTAAAATCGAAGTAAAAAAAATCACTGATTTAAAGATTAGTGATTATATGGCAGACGTTAAGGCTACTCCAAATATGACATATCAGGAAGCTCTTGTTGTTGCAATGGCTAACGAAAAGGCAGCATTTAAGCTTTATCACGATTTGGCTTTACAGGCTGAAAATGAAGAAATGAAGGATGTATTTGTTTCATTGGCTCAAGAAGAATCAAGGCATAAGCTACGATTTGAAATAGAATATGACGAATACGTTTTAAGGGATAACTAAAATATTAGTGAGACTATATTTTTTGAGTTGCAAACGAATAAAAAATATAAAGTCGAACTAATCGCGAAAGCGAAGCGCATTGGTATCTCGGGTTTTATTCCACGCTACTTGCAGCGAAATAAAAAAGAAAATTATTCCGCTTTAATACCTCGTCTGCTTGCAGCGAGGTAATATAATTATACTAAACAAGCATGGCATTCTTGCTGTGCTTTATTATTAATTTAATTTGATGTTTTTTTTATTCATCGACTTCATGTAATTTTGTGAGTGAAATTTATTGGTGACACAATTTTTTTTATTCAAATTAGGTTATTTACTCGAATAAAACCATTATAAAGTGAAAAGAACTACTCTGATTTTAATATTCTTCTCAATAATTTTTAATTATTCTTTTGCGCAAACAGATACTGTTATTACTGAAAAATCAAGCAATAAAGTAATAATTGGCGGAAAAGGATATTATGTACATATTGTAAAAAAAAGTGAAACACTTTTCTCTTTGAGTAAAGTTTATAATGTTTCACAAAAGGATATTGCAAAGGAAAATCCTGAAATATTTCTAGGTTTACAAATAGGGCAAGCTCTTAAAATTCCTATTGTTGATAATAAGTCAGACAAAGATAAAATTCTAAGTAACGACTATATATATCATCGAGTAAAAAAAGGTCAAACATTGTATTCATTAGCGAGAAAATATAATGTTTCTCAAGAAGATATCATGGCTTGTAATCCAACTGTACGATATGGTATTAATGTAGATCAGATTGTAAAAATTCCAAAATCAAAAGATGTTGTTGAAGCTTTGAGGTATCCGGTTAATGATACCTTGAAAGATACTATCAAAATTATTGATAAATATATTTATCATATCGTTGAGAAAAAAGAAACAATTTATTCTTTAATAAGGTTTTATGAAATTACTGAAGATATTTTATTAGAACATAATCCACTGGTTAGTGAAGGGCTAAAGCTTGGTCAAGTATTGAAAATCCCAAAGGTTGAAGATATAGAAAGTTCAATTGTGATGAAATCTAAGGAGGAATTAGCTGATACTGTTTTATATAGGGAGAGAGCACAAATCGCTTATTCTGATTCAGCATATTTACCTGACTGTAAAGAAATAAGTGAAAATCAAACAGAACCATATAAAGTTGCCTTACTATTACCTTTATATCTAAATAAAAATGATGAAGAATTTTATATAGATTCATCTGAAGTTGATGATTATAGGAAGAAAATTTATAAGAAGATTTTTTACGACCCATACTATATTTATCCAAGATCTGTCGCATTTGTTGAGTTTTATCAAGGATTTATGTTAGCAGTTGATAGTTTAAAGCAACAAGGTTTGTCTATTAATTTGCATGTTTTCGACACGCAAAATGATACTGCGAGGATTAAAGAAATATTGAATTTTCCTGAGTTTGAAAATAATGATTTGATTATTGGTCCAATGTATAATCACGAAGTAAAACTTGTTTCGGAGTACTCAAAAGAGAATCAAATTAAAATGATTTCACCTTTATCAGATGATTTAAATCTCGTTAATGAAAATCCATACCTTTTTCAGGTCAAGCCCTCTTATAATTCGCAAATTGATGAGTTTGCAAAATTCGTTTCTAATTTTGGAGATAAAAATATAGTATTAGTACATAATGGAGATAGTCTTGGGTATAGCAATGTTCAGATGGTTAAGGATAAGATTTTTAATAATCTATCTATAGATACATTGATTAATAATATACAATTTAAAGAGGTTGTTTTTGAAGATAGTATTAATGTTCTTGAACACGCATTAAATGACGAATTAGAAAATGTATTTATTATTCCATCAAACGATGAAGCATTTGTAACAGATGTTTTAACAAATTTAAATACGATTAAAATGTATGGTCACAAGGTTAGGGTAATTGGATTATCTCGTTGGCCACGTTTTAAAAATATCGATCCTGAATATTATTTTAATTTAGAACTGTGTATAGCTTCACCTTTTTTTATCGATTTTCATAATACAGATGTTAAAGATTTTATTTTAAAATTTCGTGATGAGTATAGCACAGAACCAAACCAAATGGCTATTCATGCCTATGATGTTGGCTTGTATTTTTTATCAGCATTATTAAATTATGGAGATACTTTTGAAAGATGTATATATAATCACAAAGTTGATTTATTACAAGCAGATTATAATTTTGTTAAATGGTATGAATATTCAGGTTTTGAAAACACAAATGTAGATATTATAAAATATTATGATGGTTATAATATTTTTAGAATAGATGATTTCAAAAAGGAGATTGATACTCTTTCGCAAAGTGATGAATTTTAAAATTTTGATTTGCATTGAATTATTTTAGCACCTCAATACTTTAAAAAATAGTTTTTTTTGTAATAGATTTTGTTTTTTAATTATTAACTTATATCTTTCTCTAAAATTCAATTTAATTTATTAATTGTTATATGGCAAGTTGTAAAGATTTAAAGAAGGATATAAATTTCCTTGCAGATCAAATGCTTATAGAGTGTTTTTCGTATTTGGAATACTCTCCGGTAAATAATCAGGAAAACGTCTTAGACATATTGCATGATGTAGAACAACTTCGTAGAAATTTGTTGATTAAAGTAAACAATCCACCTAAAGATATCATTCTAAAAGAGCATTTCAGAGATATCATTAATGAAATGTATGAAATGAATATGAGACTACTTGAAGAATTAAATAGTTTGTCAGATAATTAAAGCCTTGAATTTGTGATTTTTTCATTCATTTTTTATAATGCTTGACCTGAATACCAGATCTGAAGATTGTAAAACCTTATTCTTTAAGTTAACAGGTAGATCAGGATACTCATTAAGAAATAAGTTAATATTAAGAACAGCATCAATTGAGGAATGTCCATGGAACGTTGCATCGAGCCAATTTATCGGGAAAAAAATATCCCCAGTAATTTGTAGTTCCTCTAAAATTTTTAAAGAAGGAATAATATATTTTACAGATTCTTCACTTCTTATAGGATGATGTAAGCATTGTAAACCATCAATTACCCACGATTCTTTTTCTCTATTTTTCTCGTATTTGAGTTTTTCAAAAAAATAATCTCTGTCATTTATATTTGATGAAAGAGCAGGTTTTATAAAAAGAAAACGCTCTTTTCTTTCCGCATTCTTTATATTGTTATATTGTTTATTTAATATATCATCAATATTATCGAAATCTCTTATTGCTAACTCAAAAGATATATTTGTAAAATCATTAATAGAGAAATCTAAACCAGAAATTACAATTTCTTTTTTCCAAATTTGATATAATAGATTTACACTGTTCGTTGTTGTTACAAGCTTTTTAAAACTGTTAAAAAATGAAGCCTTTTTGCTTATAGAATTTTCAGAATGCACTTTTTCCCAAATGAAATTTTCAAGACTTGGCGCAAGTAGAGTCCTTTCACTTTTTATTAAAAATCGCCAAAAAATTGATTCAATATATTCTAGAACTAAATCTATATTTTGAGGATTTGTTTCTGTTTTAAGACATTCTATATATGTATTAATTAACTTCTTAGGTTTAACATTTTGGTTTAGCATATTCTCCCAAAGTGAAATAAACATACTGCATCTTAAAACAGGGTCTTTAATATTTTTTAATTGATTTGAAATTGAATTTATTGAAGAGCTGTCAAGTTTAAAATAACCATATCCCAAACCATTAGAATTCGGGAAAATATAGTTTGGAGTATTTGATTGTAATTCAAGTTCAATAGCATTAAAAGTATCTTTAAGCTCAAAATTATAAGTTTTATATTTAAAATTATTTGCAATTATCATTTCAATTTCTTGAGACCAAAGTCTTCCTTTGTTTTTAGGATCCGATTGTTCAATAATAATTGATTGTAGTATATTTCTTTCATTATAAGCTTTTAAAACCTCATAATTAGGCATTCCTGATTCATAAACCCACGAATTGCTCCAAGCCTTTAGGTCAGAGGAAACATAACTATCTAAAATAGATATTAAATCGTTCCAACTAGCATTCTCATATTTATTTTGGATTAAATAATCTTGAAGACCATTTTGTAATATTTCTTTACCAATAATATTTTCAAGCTGTTTCATTATTATAGGAGCTTTATGGTATATTATATCTCCATATAAAGATCCCGCATTTTTTAAATTACTTAAATCTTGTTCAATAGGATTTGCTCCCATTGTTCTATCAACAGAATAAGAACTTGGATAATGGCTAATTATAAAATTCAAATCGTGGTTAAATTCCGGGTACTGAGGATTTACTATCTTTCCAGCCATGAAATTGGCAAATACTTCTTTTAACCAAACTTCGCTAAACCATTCCATAGTTACTAAATTGCCGAACCACATATGAGCAGTTTCATGTGCAATTAGGTTTGCTCTATCTAGTTTATCACGAACAGTTGAATTATTTTCAAGAAATAATTTTGAGTCACGATATAATATGGCACCAGGATGTTCCATTCCTGAGTACTGAAATGAAGGAATAATTATAAAATCAAGTTTCTTAAACGGATAATCAATTTGTGTATATTCCTCAAGCCATTTAAGTGAGCTATACTGAAGATCAAAAAGTTTGTTGATATTGTAATTTAATTTACTAATATCATTCTCGCGATGATACATAGTAATTATAGTATCGTTATAGGTCTTGCTAACCGAGTTAAATTTGCCTGCAACAAATGAATACAGATATGTACTAATGGGTTCTGATTCATCAAAAATAAAAGTCCGTCTATTATTGTTATCTGTTTTTTGATTTATAAGAGGAGAGTTTGTAATTGCAATCCAGTCATTTGGGATAGTTATTTCAGTTTGAAATTTTGCTTTTAACGATGGTTGATCAAAACAAGGGAAAGCAGTACAAGCTCTATCAGGAACAAATAAAGTATACAAATATTCTTTATTTCTATTTAAAGCTCGATTACCGGCAATAAATTTTATTTCAATTTGGTTCTTGCCATTTATTAATTTCGAGCTAGGAATAATGATATGTTCATTTTCAAAATTGCATTTTATATTTTCCGAATTAACTTGTACTGATATAATAAATGATTCAGGATTCCTGAAATCTAATATTAAAGGTTCTTTTAAATCTTTGTTAAAGTTAAATTCAATAATTTCATGTCCGGTGACCTGTTTATGTATAGAGTCTGGTACATTGAAGCTTGTATAATACTTTAAATTGTTAATTTGTTTTTCTCTTAACTTAGCTAATTGAATAGAAACACCATCTTTAAAGTATTCTGGATTTTTTTTATTACATGATGATAAGATTATAATAATAACTGTAAGTATTACCTTATAATATCTAAAGCACAGGTATTTTGACATTATATATTTTATATCAAAGGTTAAATATTAAAAGATTTTATAGCCTGTATTATTTTAATAAATGAGTAAGGTTTTGTTAATAAATGATCGAAGCCAGCATTACTGTAATTCTCGAAAAAATCATCTGGATTATGTGCTGTTAATGCTATTATTGGCAATTTTCTTTTAGGAAAAGGCATTTCAGATCGAATATATTTTGTAGTTTCAATTCCATTCATAACAGGCATTTCAATATCCATTAATACAATATCAATTTTTTCATTTTCTATTATCTCAATTGCTTCTTTCCCGTTTTCCGCCTCTTTTATACTACAGCAAATTTCCTTTACAATTTCTTTTAAAAGAAGTCTGTTCATAAATATATCATCAACAATTAAAAAATTATATTTTTTCATACTTATATTATCCAATCTTACTTAGTGTTCTTATTATATCAATACTTTTAATTTTCACAGATTTCCCATCTAGCTCAATAATTTTATCATTTTTAAATTCAGTAAGCGTTCTTATAAAACTTTCTTTAGTTGTCCCAGCTAATTCAGCAAGTTCAGTGCGAGTTATTGGAAATTCAAATATTTCAGATTTATAAATAATTTCAGAAAAGAAAAGAATAATGTCCGCAATTTTTCCAGGTAGTTGTTTATTGTATTGAGATGTTATTCGATCAAAAACGCTTAAATTATCTTTACATATTTCTGATAATAGATAAGATGCATATTTTCCATTATTTTTTAAAATTGATTTAAATATATTAATATCAATAAAATATACATTTGAATCTTCTATAGCTGCTGCTGAATATTGAAAAGTAGTATCACCAAAAATAGAAACTAATCCTATAAAATATCCAGGAGATGCAATTTTTAAAATGATGGATTTATTGTTTTTCCATTTCTTGGAAAGTTTTATTAATCCTGATTCTAAGAACATTACATGCGAAGTTAATGTCCCTTGTCGGAAAATAATATCTTTATTTTTAAATAAAATAGTTTTACTACTTGATTTTAATTGATCGATTTCAAGATCGGTTAAAATATCGTTCTTTGGAATTAACTTATCTAGAATACCTGTATAGTTTTGTTCAATCATTGATGTGTTCTTTTGGTAAAAATATTAAAATCTTTTTTAATATCCCTTTTAAAATCTTAAATATCCCATTTGAAATCTTTTTTTCGGTGATTTATATCATCTTTATTAAGTAACCTAAGTCATTTGATATTTTTTGTATTATTGTTTCTTTACATTTAATTTTACTTTATTCAATGATTAGAATATAATGATGTATAGAATTATTAATGATTTATAGTTATGAGTAAAGAAAATGACATTCTGATTGTAGATGATTCTGAAACTAATCTGGTATTATTAGAGGCAATATTGGAAGATGATGGATTTAAGGTACAAAAAGCATATAGCGCTCGTGAAGCACAGGAACTTTTGCATAAAAGTATTCCAGATATAATACTTTTAGATTTATTAATGCCTAATGAAAATGGGTTTGATTTATTGAAGAAACTGAAAGTTAATAAAGAGTTTATGGACATTCCGGTTATTATTGTTACAGCATTTGCTAACGATGAAAATAGAGTAATAGCAAAAGAATTAGGAGCAATTGATGTTATAGAAAAACCAATAAATATTCCAGATTTTTTATTAAAAGTGAACAGTGCTTTAAAAAATGGTGATATTAAGTAAATAAATAGTTATGCAGGAAAAGGAGTTGGGTGATAAAATAAAAATAAAAGCTTTATTAGAGACTTATTCAGTGAAAGATATATCGAATATTTTTTCTAATATAGACAATAAATTGATGTCTTTGCATGAATGTTCTTCAGATGACTTTTTAAAACTAAATGGGGACTTTAAGCATCTTTTTAAGCAGTCAAAAATAATTTCTGATAATGTAAATTCAATTTTTGATTTGTATAATGAGAACGAAAATATTGATTCATATAATGAAATTCATAGGTTTTATGATCATTTGAAAAATCAGATTGAAGTATTTGATAATAAGATTGTAGTAACGATGAAATTCATTGAAGAACTTTCAAATCAGTTAAGATTTATTTTCTTTCCCATTAAGAATTATATTCAAAATTTAATGAGTTTAAAATATCTTATTGCAAATTTAAACGTAACAATCCCATTTACAGATCAACAAGATAGTTTAGTTAATAGAATAAAAACGATTGAAGATATTATTAATGAAATAAAACAATTGACTGAACGGATTTCAAAGAATTTGAATCACCTTAGAAAAGTTGCTAAAATATCAATTTCAAATTTTAGTCAAGTTAAAAATCAGAATGAAGTAAATATTGAATATTTATTAAATATAGTAAAATCTCGAATAAGTAATGTAGAAAATAAATTCCTGGAAAATAAAGATTGTATACCAAAAATTCGAAAGAAGACAGAAAAATCAGCTGAAAATATTAGTGATATTATAAAGAAACTTCAATATCAAGATATCATTAAGCAGAAAATGGAACATATACAATGTACTCATAAAGATTTAATAAGAGAACTTGAAGAATTTGAGAATTTTAGAAATGACGAAATGCATTTGAATGAGAAAGCAAAGTTCTTTCTAAGAATTAGAGATATTGCAGGATTGCAAGCCGCACAATTAATTCAAGCTAATAAGGAATATCAATCTGCTCTTGAGATAATTGTAAATAACTTTATTCAGATTGGCGATAATATGAACGGTATATCTGAAATGTGCGGAAATATTAATGAAAACGAAAGTGACAGTGAAGTTGAATTGTTTAAAGAAATTTTAGAGCAGATTTCAATAACAGAAAAGAACTTGTTAGAAAAGTTTGATCAAAACAAAAAACTATATAAAGATGTTTTAGTTATAGATCATCAACTAGTTCATTCAGAGATACATGTTTCATTATTTGAGAAGCTAAATAAAACATTAGCAAGTGAAATGGAGAGCTATTTGAAAGAAATTAAAGAATATTCTTTAACAAATAGTAATATTAAAAACTCAACAGTTCAGATACAACAGCTTAATAATGAAATTGCTGCAAATGGTACAAAAATCAAGGATTTAGCTAATAAATTATCACCAATAAATACTAGAATACATAGTTTTATAAATGAGCATAATAATCTAACATTAAGTACTGATTTTGAAGATATAAAGAAAGTTTCAGTAAAATTGAATATATTTAGAGAAACTGTTAATGAAGTTTTGAATGATAATCGCAAAATTAGCAATAATGCCTTAGATGATATTAAAAGATCAATTTCTGGAATTAAATATTACGATTACTTCGACAATATTATAGAAGAGATTATTACAGAACTAAATACATTAAACTACAATTTAAAAGTTGGTGAAGAAGATAATAAATCAAAAGATGAAAATCTTGAAAGATTGAAGCAGTATTATACCATGGAAACTGAACATGTCATTCACGACAGTGTTACTAAAGGAGAAGAAATTGATATTAACATTGAGAATGAGGAAGATGGAGAAATAGAATTTTTTTAAAACAAAATAATATTTATGACAACTATTAATAAGAATATTCAAATTATACCTTCAAAAAAGAAAGGTGAAAAGAAAGTAAGTGTAGTCTTGGAAAATGAACTTACAATATTCTCAATCGAAAAAATGCGTGAGAAGATAATTGAATCAGTATTAAAATATGATGAAATTGATTTTCAATTAAAAAATATTACCAATATGGATCTAACATTTATTCAGTTGTTTTATTCCATAAAAGCTACATCTGAAAGATTAAATAAAAAAGTAGTATTTAATATTGATTTAGCAAATGATGTTAAATCATTATTTATCAACTCAGATTTGTATAAAGTATTGAAATAAAATAAAGAAAAACTATAATTATGAGCAAGAATATCTTAATTGTCGACGATTCAGAAAGTATTAGAGAGGTTGTGAGTTTTACTCTCGAAAATGAAGGTTACAATGTACTTATTGGTGTTGATGGAAAGGATGCCTTAAGATTTTTAGATGGTAGTCCTATAGATTTAATTATTACAGATTTACACATGCCAGAAATGGATGGTATTGAATTAATCAAGAATGTTAGAGCAATGGAAAGCTATAAAAGAATTCCAATTTTATTTCTTACCACAGAGTCACAAGCATCTAAAAAAATGGAAGCAAAAGACGCTGGTGCTACCGGTTGGATAATTAAACCATTTGTTCCTGCAAAATTAATAGGTGCACTTAAAAAAGTTCTAAGATAATGGATAAATTCAGAAACAAATTTATAGAAGAAGCTACAGATAATATAAATGATCTGGAAGATGCTTTATTATTAATAGAGCAAGATACTGAAAATAAAGAATTGGTTGAACGTATTTTTAGATCAATGCATTCTCTTAAGGGAGGAGGTTCAATGTTCGGATTTAATCTGTTAAGTGAGTTTACTCATCATTTAGAAACATTATATGATTTAGTTAGAGAGGGAATCATTAAAATTACTAAAGAACTGTTGGATATCACGTTGGCTTCTGTTGATCATATGAAATTATTATTGGGAAATGACGAGTTTGATTCACCAGCATTTAAAACAAAACATCTTGAACTGTCTGTTCAAATTAAGAAATTTATAGAGAATGATAACAAAGCTGTTGAGATTTCCAATATTGAATCAATAGATAATAAAGACAATTCTAAAATTAAAACTTATTATATATATTTTGAACCGGAAAGTGACATTTTTAAAGATGGAACAAATCCCTTATTCTTATTAGATGAACTTCATACCCTAGGAAACTGTAAGGTATTTGCTCATTTAAATAAAATTCCTGAAATCGAAAAACTAGATATAACGAATTGTTATACTTATTGGGAAATATTGTTAGCTACAACAGAAGATGTTATTTCAATCACAGATGTATTTATCTTTATTGAGGATCAATGTAAATTGGAGATTGAAGAAGTAGCCAATCATGATATAACCATTAATAGTGAAATTATCGATCAAATTTCAAAATTATCAGACGAAAGAGATGATGTTGGAGTTTCTGAAATACTGAAAATTATAAAAGGGAAAAAGGAGAAAGAAATAGCTCTGGATGTTAAAGCGAAAATTGCAAAAAAGACTGGAACAATTCCAAAGCTTAAAGAAAATGCTATTTCTAGTATTCGAGTTGCTTCTAATAAGCTAGATCATTTAATGAATCTGGTTAGTGAAATGGTTACAACTCAAGCCCGATTGAGCTTATTTGCAGAAGAATCCGGGGATTCAGAATTAATGATTATTGCTGAAAATGTTCAAAAATTATCTAGACAGCTTCGTGATAATGCTTTTGATATTGTTCTTGTTCCAATTGAAACTATGCTAACACGTTTTCAGCGATTGGTAAGAGATTTGTCGAAAGAGTTAAATAAAAACCTTGTATTTGTAGCCGAAGGTGCTGATACTGAACTGGACAAGAAAATTATTGAATCTTTAACAGATCCATTATTACATATCTTAAGAAATTGTATTGATCACGGGATCGAATCAGCTGATATTAGAAATAAATTAAATAAACCGGAACAAGGGAAAATCCTTTTAAAAGCGTTTTATTCAGGAGCAAGTGTACATATTCAAATACATGACGATGGAGCAGGTATTGATCCTGAGAAGATTCGTGCAAAAGCAATAGAAAAAGGAATTATTAAAAAAGATAACATACTTAACAAAAAGGAAATATTAGACCTTGTATTTTTACCTGGATTTTCAACAGCCGAAAACATTACAGGCGTTTCTGGTAGAGGCGTTGGAATGGATGTTGTAAAACGTAAATTAGTTGAAATTCGTGGGGAAGTTGAACTTGATTCTGAAATTGATTTAGGTACAACATTAACTATTAAACTTCCGTTAACATTATCTATTATTGACGGACTTCTAGTGAAAATTGCTCATAGCCACTATATATTACCATTGTCTGCTGTAAATAAAATTTATGCAATCGAACATGAAAATGTAATAAATAAATATAATAACCTGATAGTATTAGATGGAGAACAATTTCCATTCTATTATTTAAGAGAAGAATTTGATTTGCAAGAAGGAGAGCAAGAAATTGAGCAAATTATAATTGTTAGTTATGAAGAACAAAGAATAGGATTAGTTGTTGATGAGGTTGTTGGTGAATATCAGGCAGTATTAAAATCTTTAGGCAAAATGTATAAAAAGCAGGAAATTATTTCCGGAGCAACAATTTTGGGAGATGGTACTGTTGCCCTTGTTTTGGATACGAATAAAATTATTAATCAGTTTTCACAAGGGAAATTAATTATTGAAAAAGAAATATAAAATATTGGAGGACTAAATTATGAACAAAGAAATAATTACAAAAATTAACTCATATCTTTCATTTAATCTTGGAGAAGAAGAATTTGCTGCACATGTTGGAAAAGTTCTTAATATTCTTGAGATGACTAAGATTACAGAAGTGCCTAGATCTCCTGATTATATGAAAGGAGTAATTAACTTACGCGGAGCAGTACTACCTGTTATTGATACACGAATAAAATTTGGAATGACTCCAACTGTTTATACCACAAATACTTGTATTGTTGTTATGGAAGTAGAAATGGAAGGAGATATGGTTCAGGTAGGAGCATTAGTTGATTCTGTGCAGGCAGTTCTGGAACTCGACGAGGCACAAATTCAACCTCCTCCAAGTATTGGAAGTAAGTATAAATCGGAATTTATTTATGGCGTGGCAAAAGTTGAAGAAAATTTCATAATGCTTCTTGATATGGAAAAAGTATTTTCTTCAGATGAAATTGTTTCTTTAAAAGAAAAAACGGATGAAGGTGAAATTAATTTGGAACAAGATAATAATGATAAGGTTCTAGATTAAAACTATTATTCTCTCAAAGTTGATATTAATGCAGCAGCTGCAGTAGCAAATATTATTCATTTAAAATAATGAACTATGAGATCAATAAACAATTTAAAAAATGGATTGCGATTAAATCTAATTTTAAATGTAGTAATTGTATTAATAGTTTCTTCTATAGGTTATTACACGTATAATTCGAATAAGAAAAGGATTATAAATGATGCTGACTTAAGGATGTATGAACAATTAGATGATTTAGTAAGTATTATTGAAGTACAAAATAAAGGAATCGAATTTGCAGCCAAAGTAGCTGATGGTGATTTAACTGTAACAATTGATTTAGATCAGAAAGATGAAGTAGGAGTTTTAGCCAAGGCTTTAAATAGAATGGTAATCCAGTTACGTGAAATAGTAGAAATTGTTAATACTGGAGCAGACAATATAGCATCTGCTAGTCAGCAAGTAAGTTCAGGTTCTCAGCAATTGTCGCATGGGGCAAGTGAACAAGCTTCATCTGCCGAAGAAGTTTCTTCATCAATGGAAGAAATGGTAGCAAATATTCAGCAGAATACTGATAATGCTCAACAAACAGAGAAAATTTCTACCGAAGCATCAATTGAAATGGCAACAGTTGAAAATTCAGCTAAAGAAAGTTTGGATTCAATAAGACAAATAGCAGGAAAAATAACAATAGTTAACGATATTGCATTTCAAACTAATATTTTGGCATTAAACGCTGCTGTAGAGGCAACACGTGCAGGAGAACACGGAAAAGGGTTTGCTGTTGTTGCAGCTGAAGTGCGAAAACTTGCAGCCGATGAAATTGTAAGCTTATCAACTCATAGTGTAAAGGAAACTGAAGAAGCTGGGGGATTAATGAGCAAAATCATCCCTGAAATCGGAAAAACGGCAAAATTGGTTCAGGAAATTTCTGCTGCAAGTTTAGAACAGAATTTAGGAGCTGATCAGGTAAACAGTGCAATACAACAGTTGAATCAGGTAACTCAGCAAAATGTTGCGGCATTTGAAGAATTAGCAACAAGCTCTGAAGAATTAGCTAGTCAGGCGCAGCAATTAAAAGAAAATATATCCTATTTTTCAACGAGCAATAACAACATTAAACAACTGGTTTAGAGCTATTTTATAAAAAATATTTTTTTAATCAATTGAAATTCAAATAGCTTTACAAACCTTAATCTATTATACTTTTCAAAGAACATATTATTTAAACATTAAAAAAACCATATATTAATTTAAATAATAGCGTATGAAAAAAGTAGTTACTTATTCAATTATTGTGATAATATCACTTGGTTTTGTTTTTGCATCCAATGCTCAGGAATCGGAACTAAAAAAAGGCAATTTAGGTATAAGTGTAGATCTTGTTAATAGATATATTTGGAGAGGTCTGCAGTATTGTTCAACGCCAAGTATCCAACCCTATTTGGCTTATACTACATCAAAAGAAAATTTTAGTTTTGGTGCTTGGGGATCATATAGTAATTCATCAAATTACGGTGAAGTTGACTTATTTATAAATTATTATTCGAAATATTTTACTATTTCGGTTTGGGATTATTTTTTAATGGATGAAACCGCTGCTCAAAACAAATATTTTCAGTACGACAATAAAACAACAGGTCACTCTTATGAAGCCTCTTTAGTATTAGGAAATTTCAAATTTCCACTTCAGTTAACATCAAGTATTTTCTTTTACGGAGCAGATAAGGATGTTAATGGTGATAATTATTATTCCTTATATTTTGAAGCAGCTTATAACTTTACTATTGCAAATCAGGATTTAAATGTTTTTTTAGGGGGTACTCCTAAAGAAGGATTGTATGGTACTGGTGCAGGGTTCGTGAATATGGGTTGTTCTTTAGATAAAGAAATCAAGATAACTGATAGTTTTAGTCTTCCTTTAAAAGGATCTTTAATATTTAATCCAAGAGAGGAGAATATTTATTTTGTAATAGGTTTAACGCTTTAAATACTATGAATTATGAACAAAAAGAGATTTATATCGATTAAAAATCGAGTAGGTATTTTGGTAGGGTTAGGTATTTTAATTACAGTTATGACCTTAGCAACATATTCAACAATTAAATTAAGAAATATTGCAATTTCCGATGCTAAAGAAATTGTTCAGGCAGAAGCTAAAAATTATGCTGCAAATATTAAAGCTATTTTTGAGGAAGCCATGAACGGATCAAGAACTATGGCTGAAATGCTATCTTCTGTAGCTGATCCTAATGCGGATATTGAACTTAATAGAGATGAAGCAGAATATATGGCGAAAAATGTATTGTTAAAGCATGATTATTTTCTTGGACTTACACTTGCATGGGAACCTAATGCTTTTGATAATAAGGATGAAGAATACCGTAATACTTTAAAGTCAGATCAAACAGGTAGATTTATATCATATCTAACAAAAGATGGAAGCGGAGGAGCTATAATTGAGCCATTAATAGGATATGAATCGGAAATTACTGCACCATGGTACTGGGATCCTAAAATGCAAATGAATGAAGTCGTTACCGATCCGGTTATTTATCCCATACAAGGACGAGATGTATTTATGATTTCATTTATGACACCAATAATTCAACAGGGAAGCTTTTTAGGTGCTACAGGGATTGACATTGAAGTTAACTTTTTGCAAAAACTAATAGAAGAAGCAAATATTTTTAATGGATTTGCTGATATATCAGTTTTGTCTACCGGAGGTATGTATGCAGCAAACTCCGAAAAACCGGAACTAGTTGGTAAAAACCTTGCAGATGTTTACGATAATTACTCGACACTATTATCCGATATTAAATTAAAAAAAGCAAGAATAATTCAGACAGATGAAAGCATTGAAATTTATGAGCCAATCCAATTAGGTACTTCCAATACTCCATGGCAAGTACAAATTTCATTACCACTTGAAGTAATTACTGAAAGCGCTAATAAAATGATGTATACAATGATGGGGATAGGGCTACTCCTTACTATCTTTGGTATTTTAGCGATTTACATTTTAATAAATAATTTACTTAAACCACTTAGTAGTCTTGTGCAAATTGTTAAAAAAGTATCTGAAGGTGACTTAAATGAAATGCCTGATTTATCAGAGAAAAATGATGAAATTTTTATATTGGGGAATGCAATTAAAGAAATGGTATTAAAATTAAGGGATATTGTTTTAAGTATTGCCACCGGAGCAGATAATATTACTTCAGCTAGTCAGCAAGTAAGTTCCGGTTCTCAGCAATTGTCACAAGGGGCAAGTGAGCAAGCTTCATCTGCCGAAGAAGTTTCCTCGTCAATGGAAGAAATGGCAGCAAATATTCAACAAAATACTGATAATGCTCAACAAACAGAGAAAATTTCTGTCGAAGCATCAATTGAAATTGGAAAAGTTGAAAGTTCAGCTAAAGAAAGTCTGGAATCAATAAGACAAATAGCAGAAAAAATAACAATAGTTAACGATATTGCATTTCAAACTAATATATTAGCGTTAAACGCAGCTGTAGAGGCAGCACGTGCAGGAGAACATGGTAAAGGATTTGCTGTTGTTGCTGCTGAAGTGCGAAAACTGGCAGAGAGAAGTAAAGTTGCAGCCGATGAAATAATGAGTTTGTCAACACGCAGTGTAAACGTAACTGAGGAATCGGGAAATTTAATGGGTAAAATTATTCCTGATATTCAAAAAACATCAAAACTTGTTCAAGAGATTGCTGCTGCGAGTATGGAACAAAATTCAGGTGCCGACCAGATAAATTCTGCAATTCAACAATTGAATCAAGTAACACAACAAAATGCAGCGGCATCTGAGGAATTAGCAACAAGCTCTGAAGAATTAGCTAGTCAAGCACAACAATTAAAGGAAAATATATCCTATTTCTCAGTAAGTAATAAAAAGAAAAGAGATTTTAAATCTACAAATCAGAAAAAAACAGATCAGATTGAGTCCTTAAATCGAGGACAAAAACCTGCTGATTTAAAAAATCAAGAGGGGTTTGAACTAAAAATGGATGATAAAAAGAGTTTAGATAATGAATTTGAAAAATTTTAGTGTAAATGAAATTTATTTGTATTTTTTATTTATACAAGTCAAACAGGAATCATAGATATTAAGAGTTTGACGTACATATTTGTAAATCTTTGAATAAGAGGGGGATTTCCCCTCTTTTAAAACCAAATTATAAAAATGGTTGATTCGACTTTAAATAAGATATTTAGTGCTAAAATGACTGATGATGATTTTAATCGTTTAAGTGAATTTGTTTTTGAACAATCAGGAATAAAAATGCCTCCTGTAAAAAAAATAATGCTTCAAAGTCGTTTGCAAAAGAGATTACGCGAGTTAAAAATAACATGTTTTAAAGAATATGCAGATTATGTCTTTAGTAAAGAAGGGCAAAGAAATGAAATTATTCATATGTTAGATGTTGTAAGTACGAACAAAACAGATTTTTATAGAGAACCTGTTCACTTCGACTTTTTAAACTCACAAGTATTACCTGAATTTATACAGAAAAACAAGGTAAATTATAATATGAAAGTGTGGAGTGCAGGGTGTTCCAGTGGAGAAGAGCCATATACCATTGCAATTACATTAAATGAATTTAAAAGAAGCTTTCAAAAATTCGATTATTCAATAATGGCAACAGATATTTCTTCTCAAATTTTACAAAAGGCAATTACCGCAGTTTATAAGGAGGAACGAATTGTAAATATACCTCTCGAAATAAAAAAGAAATATTTTCTAAAAAGTAAAGATAAAGACCAAAAGACTGTTAGGGTGATTAGTGAGTTAAGAAATAAAACTAAATATCAACGATTGAATTTCATGAGTGATGTATATAATCTTACCGATACATTTGATGTAATATTTTGTCGTAATGTATTAATTTATTTTAACAGAGAAACGCAAGAACAAGTTATAAATAAACTTTGCTCAAAACTTAAGCATGGAGGTTATTTGTTTATAGGACATTCTGAGTCTATTTTAGGAATGAATTTACCCCTTGAACAAATAAAACCAACAATATTCAGACATATTTAATTAATAATAATCATGAGTGATTTAACCGATAAAGAATTAATTAACGAGCTTAAAAAACGATTTTTACAGAATAAAGAAGCTCTAGAAGAAGTACAAGATTTAAACATAAAATTAAAAAAGGTAAATCGAAAACTTGAAGATTCAGAATCCCTTAAAGGTCATTTTATTTCAAATATTACAAATGAAATAATAAATCCTTTTGCATCTATTTTAGCCCTGTCTAAAAATATTTTATCAGTAAAAAAAGAAAATTGGAAAAAAGTTTTTTCAATGGTTTCCTTAATATATTCAGAAGCTTTTAATCTGGATTTTCAATTGCGAAATATTTTTGTTGCTGCAAAACTCGAGGCTGGCGAAATATTTCCTGAAATCTTAAATGTTGATATTAAGCATTTAATGGAGAGTGTTCTTGAGTCATTTAAATATGAAACTAAAAAGAAAAAAATAAAAGTTGATTATCAATTTAATATAAAGGAAGAAGAAAATAAAATATTCTTTTTTAAAACAGATCCAGAGAAACTAAAATTAATTATTTCTAACTTATTAAGTAATGCTATTAAATTTAGCTTAGATGGTAGTGAAATAATAATAAAAGCAAAAATTGATAAAAATAATTTGGTAGTATCAGTAAAGGATTTTGGATCAGGTATAACTCTGGAAAATCAAAAAATAATTTTTGATCGATTTAAACGAATTGATTCTGGGATAAATTCAATACATAGAGGACATGGGCTTGGTTTGTCAATTAATAAAGCTCTACTCGATTTATTAACTGGGAAAATAGATATTAAAAGTCAAGTAGGTAAAGGAACTAATTTTACAATCTCAATTCCTGAAAATGAATCACAAGTAAGTGGATTTGCTTTTGATGGGAATGAAGTTTTCTTTGAAGATACAGACATAGATGAAAAAGCAGAAATTTTTTAGAAGTTGATTTAGAAATGGATAGTCAAGATTCACATTTTTTATATCCCGCAGCTATATTTGCAAGTAATAAACCTTTCATAGTACATACTATATTAGGATCGTGTGTAAGTGTATGTTTTTGGGATAGTAAATTAAAGGCAGGAGGCATGTGTCATTATATGCTACCCTATTGGAATGGGGAAGGTCTGGCTTCACCTAAATATGGAAATATTGCAATAGAAAAACTACTAGAGAAAATGTACTCTTTTGGTTGTGAGAAAAAATATATTGTAGCTAAAGTATTTGGAGGTGGAGAAGTTATACAAACACGGAATCCGCAGTTTCATATCGGACAAAGGAATATTGAATTAGCGTGGGTGCAGCTTAAAGAATTGAAAATAAATGTAGTTGGTTCAAGTGTTGGAGGTAAAAATGGAAGAAAAATAATATTTAATACAGAAACAGGAGAAGTAAAACAACGCTATGTAAAAGGACAATCAGCAATTTAAAATTGTGATTTAGAAAGATATTAATAAAAAGCAAAATAATGGAAAAGGTAGAAAGCAATTATTACCTTAATTTTGATTATATTTTGAACCTTTTTAAGGGAATATTATTAGTAAAGAATTAGATTGATAATCTAAATTTTTATCAAATAATTTGTATTTTTAGCGAAGATAAAAGGTGAAACTTTAATAAATATGAAAAAAAAAATCAGGGTTTTAATTGTTGATGATTCAGCTGTTGTTAGACAAAGCCTTGCCGAAATTATAAATTCACATTCCGAACTTGAAGTTATAGGAACTGCATCAGATCCATATGTAGCCGCAAAAAAAATAAGAAGTGAAGTGCCTGATGTAATCACACTTGATATTGAAATGCCACGCATGGATGGTTTAACTTTTCTTCGAAAAATAATGTCTCAGCATCCAATACCTGTTGTTATTATTTCAAGTTTAACCGCTAAAGGCACAGAAACAGGAATTAGAGCTCTGGAATCTGGTGCTGTTGAGATAATTACAAAGCCACAAATGTATTCTAAAGATGCAATATTTGAATCGAAAATTAAAATTTGTGAAGCAATATTAGGTGCTTCACATGCACGTTTGAAGAGGAAAGTAGCACCGGTATCGATAAAAGTTGAACCTAAATATACAGCCGATGCAGTACTTCCACCTGTTCATAATCATAGCATGATTAAAACAACAGAAATTGTTGTTGCTGTTGGAGCATCAACTGGTGGCACAGAGGCTCTTACAGATTTTTTAAAAGTTTTACCGCCCAATTCTCCAGGTATTGTAATTGTTCAGCATATGCCGGAAAAGTTCACAACTTCATTTGCGGGAAGATTAAACGACTTATGTAAAATTTCAGTAAAAGAAGCAGAAAATGGAGATTCTGTAATAAGAGGACGAGCATTAATTGCACCTGGGAATTATCATACTTTACTAAAACGGAGTGGAGCAAGATACTATGTTGAAGTTAAGGAAGGACCTTTGGTCAATCGCCATAGACCTTCTGTAGACGTGCTTTTTAGGTCAACAGCGAAATATGCTGGAGCAAACTCTATTGGAATAATTATGACAGGTATGGGTGATGATGGAGCTAAAGGCTTATTAGAAATGAAAGAAGAAGGTGCAAAAACTATTGCGCAAGATGAGAAAAGTTGCGTTGTATTTGGAATGCCTAAAGAAGCTATAAAATTAAATGCAGCAGATAAAATATTGCCTTTGGATAAAATAGCGCAACATCTGATTAGTATTACACATTAAAAATAATTGTTCAATATCCTAATTTTTAAATCAATTTAATGTATTTTTAAATTCTTAAAACCGCTATGTTTTATAATGTAATGGAAGAAAATTCTATAAATAAAGAAAGCATACAAACTACAACATCTTCAAAGCTCAGACTAAGTTGGTTTTATAAAATTATTTATTGGCACTCAGGAGCAAGATTATACATATTAGAAAAATGTCTGGTTTATAATAAATTATTTGGCATTGGAGCGATTGTTATTATGATAGGAGTTATGGATTCTATTTCAGAAGAGTATTTACTAAATACAGTTTTTAATAATTTCGTAATCGCTATACTTGTTGGAATTATTGGCGGTATTTTAACATTTTCACTTGATTGGTATGTTATTCCAAAATTAGAACACAAAACTACTCTCAAGTTGATAAAACTATAAATAAAATTCTCGAATTGGATGAATAATTAACAATTAGGGATAATAAAATATATATTTGAAATAATAATGTTTTTTGAATTAATTAATTATTTTTATTTCTGAAAAAATATAACGATTTATGAAAGAAAGAAATTCTCAAAGTGTTGTTTTTAAGTATACAATTAGTGGATTCGTAATCGGGCTATTAACTATATTATTTATTTTGGTAGTAGATTTTTATGTGAAAAAGATTAGTCTTTCAGAAATAATAGATTTTCATAAGAATAATCCGGTTTATTTAATTCTAGATTTATCTCCATTTATTATTGCTTTTTGTGCATATATATTAAGCAAAAAATATATTAATGTAACAGAATCGTTAAGTGTTAAATTAAAACACGAGTTTGATAAGAATCAGAAAATATTTCGTTTTGTAGAGAAGATTAGAATAGGAGAGATAAATACCGAGTATAAGGTTCAAGGATCAGATGATGTTTTAGGACAATCAATTTTGGATTTACGAGACAACCTGAAAAAAAATAAAGAAGAAGAAGAGAATCGAAGAAATATAGATCAACAGAGTAACTGGGTTGCTGAGGGCTTGGCTACTTTTGGTGAAATCTTACGAAAGGACACTGATAATCTAGAAGAATTGACCTATAATTTAATAAGCACGTTGGTTAAATATATAAATGCAAACCAAGGAGCTATGTTTATTATAGATGATGAAGTTGAAGCTGATAAACATTTAAAAATGACGGCTTGTTATGCTTATGATCGTAGAAAATTTGCAGATAAGCGAGTTGAATTGGGCGATGGAATTATTGGTGCAGCTATTTTGGAGCAAGAAACTATTTTTGTGACAGATGTTCCGAAAAGTTATGTGCATATTACTTCGGGATTAGGCGAAGCAACTCCAAAGTGTTTGCTTATTGTTCCTTTAAAATTTAACGATTATGTACATGGTGTTATTGAAATAGGTGCATTTCATAATATTGATAAATATATTGTTGAGTTTGTTGAAAAAGTAGCAGAAAGTGTTGGATCAACAATCTCTAATGTTAATATAAATACACGCACAACAAAATTATTAAAAGAATCAAGGCTGCAAGCTGATACTCTTGCCACTCAGGAAGAACAAATGCGGCAAAATATGGAAGAATTACAAGCAACTCAAGAAGAAGCTGCACGACAAAGTGAAAAATTTGTCTCTTTTACAAATTCTGTAAATCATACCCTTATAAGAGCCGAATATGAGAATGATGGAACTTTAATTTATGCAAATACAAAATTTTTAACGAAGCTTGGTTATGAGAAAAATTCTGAAGTAGAGGGCAAAAATATATCAATGTTTATTGACAAAAAAGATAAAATATGGTTCGATAAATTGTGGGATAGTTTGGCAAATGGAGGTAAACACTTTGAGGGTGATATGAAACATATTACCAAGCAAGGTAGAGATTTATGGACTATGTCTACATATACCAGTATGCGCAGAGATGATGGAAACGTTGAAAAAATATTATTTCTTGCAATTGACACAACAGAACAAAAGAAACAAAGTTTAGATTATTTAGGTCAGATTAACGCACTTAATAGATCTTCAATTAAAGTAGACTTTTTACCAACTGGGGATGTATTAGAATGCAATCAAAAATTTATTGATTTAATGGGATATCCTGTATTTGAACTTAAAGAAAAAAGTATATTTGATTTTGTTGATAAATCAGAATTGAATAAATTAAGAGATATATGGGATAAAGTTGCACAAGGAGAAGTGTGGGAAGGCACATTGAAACAAAGAACTAAAGATGACAAGGATATTTGGGTGCGAGTTTCATTATCTGCGGTAAGAGATATGTATAATGATATTGCAAAAATAATTTGTATTGGAAACGACGAGACTCACGAGAAGTTAATGGAAATTGAGACTCAGAAACAGACAGAACTTCTTAGAAGGCATGAAGAGTTGCTAAATCAAGCAAAAGTTGATTTAAAAGCACAATTAAGACAAGCAAGAGAAGATGTGAAAATGCAATTTAAAGAAATTGAGAAGGTGCAAAGAAGGACAGAACTTACCTTGCAGGGCGCATCAGATGCAATAATTACATTCGATCAAAACGGAGTAGTGAAGTTTTTTAATAAAGCAGCTGCTGACTTGTGGGAAATTGATAAAGATGCTGTTATTGGAAGAAATATTAAAAAGTTGTTTCCTGATGAAAAATATGATGATGAGTTTATTAATTCATTATTAGATTCAAATGCAGAAAAAATAGTTGGTGAAAGAAAAGAGGTTGATATTAAGAATGCTAATGGAGAGGATGTTTCAGTAATAATAATTCTTTCAATGGCTAGGATTGAAGGTGAAACTTCATACACAGCGTTTATTCAAAATATATCTATCGATTTCTTTTAAGATAACCTGTCAAAATATTAAATCTCTTCGTGAAAATAAGTCGGAGAGATTTTTTTAGTTAAAGATTTGTAGGTAATTTTTAAAATGTAAAAGATGAAAAAACTTATATTAGTTATTTTAGCCTTAAGTATCTTTTCATGCTCAGAGAATATTCAAAAACCGGATTCTTATAAACTAGTAATAGTCGAAACAAGTGATGTTCATGGATCAATTTTCGATTATGATTTTATAAATGATAGATTTGTCTCAGGTTCATTATCAAAAGTGCATACATATGTTAGCGAATTAAGAAAAAGCAATAATGTTATATTATTAGATAACGGAGACATATTGCAAGGTCAGCCATTGGTTTATTATTCTAATTTTGAAGATACCTCCAATGCGCATATTTGTTCAAAAGTAATGAATTACATGCATTACGATGCAGCAACTATAGGAAATCACGATATTGAAGCTGGACATTTGGTTTACGATAAATTAAAAAACGAATTTAATTTTCCATGGCTGGCTGCTAATGCCTTAAATAAAGAGGACAAATCACCTTATTTTGAACCCTATAAAATTTTTATTAAGAATGGAGTTAAAATAGCTATTTTAGGACTAATTACACCCGGAATACCAAATTGGCTGCCAGAAGAGTTGTGGGAAGGGATTGAATTTGAAGATATGCTTATATCAGCCAGAAAGTGGGTTCCTGAAATAATAAAGAACGAAAACCCAGATTTGCTTATTGGTTTGTTTCACTCAGGATTTGACTATAAATATGCGAATTTAAATTATGATACTCCAAAAAATGAAAATGCATCTCTAATAGTAGCTGAGCAAGTTCCAGGATTTGATATTATTTTTGTTGGTCATGATCATAATACATGGAATGAAACTGTTAAAAATATTAATGGTGAAAATGTTTTAGTTATTGGACCAACTAGTGGAGCACGTCAGGTTGTTGCTGCAACTATTGATTTTAGATTAAACGAGAATGGAGATTATAACAAAAATATTACAGGCGAAATAATAGAAATGAAAGATGTTAAAGTAGATTCATTATTTAACGTTGAATTTAGAACTGAATTCCAAGAAGTGGAAAAATATGTTTCGAAAAAGGTCGGAGAATTTAATCAAAGCATAAATACCCATGATGCTTTATACGGACCTTCTATTTTTATAGATTTAATACAAGAAATTCAATTAGATATAAGTGGAGCAGATATTTCATTTGCAGCTCCATTATCACTTAATTCTGTTATTGATAAAGGACCAGTTTATGTTAAAGACATGTTTAAGTTATACAGATTTGAGAATTTTCTATATACCATTAATTTAACAGGAACAGAAATAGATCATTATTTAGAATATTCGTTTGCAAACTGGTTTAATACTATGCAAAGCGAAAAAGATCATCTTTTAATGTTTAAACCCATTGATAAAAATCAGGCAGTAAATGGAAATAATGATCACACATATTCGCTTAAGAATAGTTACTATAATTTTGATGTTGCTTCAGGCATACGATACACCATAGATGTTTCAAAACCAATAAATGAAAAAGTAGAAATATTGTCAATGTCAGACAATAGTGAGTTCTTCACGGATAGTATATACAAAGTAGCAATAAATAGCTATAGAGGAAATGGTGGAGGTGGACATTTAATTAATGGTGTAGGGCTAACAAAGGAAGAATTACTTCAAAGAAGAATTACTTCAACTGACAAAGATTTAAGATATTATATGATGAAATGGATCGAAGAAAAGGGAAAAGTCAATCCAGAACTTAAATCAGAATGGTCAGTAATACCAGATGAATGGTGGCTTAAAGCAAAGGAAATAGACAAAAAGATAATGAATAAATAAATTTATAAATATTAATGAAGAAGGCGAGCTATTTAATACTAACAATTATTATCTTATTTATCACATATAATTTTGTTGCTAAAGATAATAATCAAGCTAAAAATGTAATTCTATTAATTGGAGATGGAATGGGAGTAACCCAAATATATGCTGCCATGTCTGTTTCTGAGAAACCATTAAATTTTGAGAAATTTAAACATGTTGGTTTTCACAAAACATATTCTGCAAATAGTTATATTACAGATTCAGGTGCAGGAGGTACAGCTTTAGCAACAGGAGTGAAAACAAAGAATAAACGCATTGGAGTCGACACTTTAGGTAATCCTCTAAAATCAATATTAGTATATGCAGAGGAAAATCAACTTGTAACAGGTTTAGTATCTACAAGTGCTATAACACATGCAACACCAGCTTCTTTTATAGCAAGTGATTCCTCACGATATAATTACGAAAACATTGCAAAAGATTTTTTAGATGTTGATATCGATATTTTTATTGGGGGAGGTAAAAACCATTTCAATAAAAGAGAAGATCAATTAAATTTAATTGATTCATTAAAGAAAAATAATTATCAAGTTATTGATGGAGTTAATAATCTTGATGAAAAGGCGGAAGGTAAATTTGCCGTTTTTACAGCTGATAAACATAATCCTAAAATATTAGATGGTAGAGGTGATATGTTATCTGTTTCAACCGAAAAAGCAATTAATATATTAAGCAAAAATAAAGAGGGATTCTTCTTGATGGTGGAAGGTTCTCAAATAGATTGGGGCGGACATGACAAGGATATTGATTATGTTGTTAGCGAAACACTTGATTTTGATAAAGCAATTGCTAAAGCTCTTGAATTTGCTATAAAAGACAAAAAAACACTGGTTATTGTTACCGCAGATCACGAAACCGGTGGATTAACATTGGTAGATGGAGATTTGGAAAAGAAAGAAATTACAGCAGAATTCTCAACAGACGACCATACAGCTGTTATGGTTCCTGTATTTGCATTTGGGCCTGGTGCTGAAAATTTCGGTGGTATTTACGAAAATACCGATATTTTTGAAAAAATGATGACAGCTTTTGGTTTTAAAAAATAAAGTGGAGACTAGTTGTTCCAGTCCCCACTTTCATTGTTTAACTTTACTATGTTATTCAAGTTCTACATTTCCATATTTTGTATTAATTTCAATAAAAGATTTAGTGCTATTATCTTTTCCTACTAAACCTTCAACCTGGAGAGATGTACTTTCTTTTATTCGACTTACACGACCTTCGTTTGCATAATCTATATCAGCATATTTAGCATAACCCTTTATCTTATATGACGCATTTGGATCAATTCCTAAATCTATATTTCCATATTCATTTTCAATAGTAATTTTCTCAAAATTTGCCGGTACATAATCAACACTTAAGCTTCCATACCTATTATCAAATTCAAGTTTTTTATAAATCTCATTTATTTCAAAATCAGTATAAGCAGATGAAGTTACAAAATTTGCGATTTTTCCTAATTTATAATCATCATACTTTGATTCGCAAACTATAGAACTCGCATTTTCAACAGAAAGTTCTGAGTATTTTGTAACAGCAATTAAAGCTTTGCATTCTCTGATTTTAAGTTCTGAGTATTTTATGTTTAAATTCAACCATTTACAATCTTCAATAGTTCCATTTGAATAACCTAAATAAATTTCGTTAAGAGGTTTTATATTTTCCCTTGTAAGTTTATTAATTTTCAGATTACCATATTTTACTGAGATTTTTGTATGACCAGCTACTTCGTTAATAAATACACTCCCATATTTATTCAATAAATCTAGTTTAATATTTTTAGGAATATTTACTTTATAATCAATACTAAACTCTTTTTGATTATCATTAAAAGTAAAAGTATTCCATTTGCTAAATTTTTCATCAATTTTTGTAATAGCTTCAATAGTGTTTCCTGATTGATTAAATTCTACCTCAATGTATTCAATCAACTCTTTTGCTTTTTCTTCATTTTTATGGTCAACAGTTATAGTAACATCAATTGAAACTTTATTTTTATCCCAATTGTTGATATCAACGTCTCCAAATTTGTTTTGGATAACTAATAGAGTATTTTCATTTGCATCATAATCTTTATGCAAATTTTTAGAGAATTCTTCACTTTCGGCCTTTGCCGAAGTAATTACTAATATTTGGACGAATATTAGTAATAAAACGGATTTAAATATTGGTGCTTTCATAGTTTTTTGATTTTTGTTTATTTATATTTTGTGCTTGATGTAGTTGATCTAATATTTGGTTCATAACTTTAACCTTAAGCTGGTAATGTTGTATCATTGCATTTATTACTCTTTTATCAGAAGGATTTGTAATTAAATCTTTTTTAAGATTTTCATAAATAGAATCCATTTCTTTCAATTCTTGCACTAATATTATTTTTTGAGTACTATCAAATGATTCACTCTGATTTATTTCACCATATTTTTGGTTTACCAAATGAGTATAATACATTTCAACTTCGCCATATTCAGGTGATATTTCGCTTAAAGCAATTCCTTTATTGGATCTTGTGTCGAGATTGTCGTATACCCATAATCCCGATAAAGTAACTAAGATTGCTATTACAGCAGCTTTTAATATATATGCAAAAGAAAAAGATTTTTTCTTGTTATTATATACAATAAGTTTTTGCTCAAATCGATCAAAATGACCTTCGTTTGGTTCAAATGAATCAAAATCTAGTTTGTTTTCTTGAATTATTTTGTCTAAATCTTTCATCTTTAGTTAATTTCCTTTGTTTGATTTTCTTTTAAACATTCAATTAATTTCTTCTTTGCTCTTGCAAATTGCGATCGAGAAGTTGAACTACTTATATTAAGAATTCCGCTTATTTCATCATGATCGTAACCTTCAATTAGGTAAAGTGATATAACAATTCTGTAACCATCTGGCAGTTTACTTATTCCCTTTTTTACCTCTTCTAATTTCAATATTACTTCTTTAGTATTATCGAAACTTTCTTCATCTTTAATTTCGTAAACCGAGTCTTCAATCGATTTCGTGTCAAGTTTCCGTTTTCTTAGTTCGTCTAATGCGTGATTTACCACTATTTTTTTTAACCAAGCACCAAAACTAACTTCACCTTTATAAAAACTAATTTTATCAAATGCTTTTAAGAACGCTACCTGCATTATGTCTTCTGCTTCAAGAGTATCATTTACAATGCGCAAGCAGGTATTGTACATTGCCTTGTAATAAAGCTTATACAGTTGAAACTGTGCTTTTTGTTCGCCCGACTTACACCGGTCAATAATATCCTGATGAATATTAGTGTAAATTCTTTCCTGTTTATTCATATTTCCAATTAAATGACGGTAAAAAAAGATCAGTGTTGCATGAAGCATACAATTTATTAAAAATAACCATATAAACTTTTTGTGCGCTTATTAAATTAATGAATGAAATGTAAAAATAATGCTAAACCTTATTTAGTAATGTTTTGTAATATAATAGTCAAATAGTGCAATTAATAAGTTATTACTTACATTTTATATAAATTTGCCAGCTTATTAATTATTAAACAAATTTAAAATGAAAAATCAAAAAAGATCAAATTTTATGCAATCTATCTTAGTGTTTAAGAGATGGAACAGAAAGGGGTATGCCGTTTTCAATTCTTTAAGAAAAATAGTCAAGATAACTACTTTAAGTTTATCATATTCTATTATTTTGTTACCCTTACAAGTATTAAGTCAAACAGATACAAGCATTACAAAAAACCTTGACCTCGAAGAGGTTATTATTAGTGCACAACGAGCGCCAATAATTTACTCGCAACTTTCAAGGCTTGTTAGTACCATCGATGAGGATGAAATAAAACTTATGCCTGTGTCTAGTGTAGATGAGATACTTGAAAATTTCACAGGAATAGATGTAAGGCAACGTGGAGCGAATGGGATTCAATCTGATATTAGTATTAGAGGCGGTTCATTCGATCAAAATTTAATTCTTCTTAATGGTGTCAATATTTCCGATCCGCAAACAGGACATCATAGTCTAAACCTTCCAATTGACTTAAATACCATAGAACGTATAGAAATACTTGAAGGTCCCGGATCAAGAGTGTTTGGGCCAAATGCATTTAGTGGTGCAATCAATATTATTACAAATCAATTTGATAAAAATTATACAAAGGTTGGATTTACAGCTGGTGATTTTGGATTGTTCTCGGGCAATTTAGCAAGTTCTTATAAATTAAGAAATACGAAACAATTTATTTCATTTTCAAAATCACAGAGTAATGGTTATATAAAAAATACTGATTACGATCAAAATAATATATTTTATAATTTGAATTATGGGTCTGATATAGGTAAGATCGATTTTCAGATTGGATATTCGGATAAGGAATTTGGAGCAAATAGTTTTTACACACCGAAATATCCTGAACAATATGAACAAATTAAAACTGCATTTACAAGCCTTAAATTTGAAACAGGAGATAAAATTAAAATAACACCAATTGTTTATTTTCGTCGACATAAGGATCGATTCGAATTATTTAGATATGAACCAGCATCATGGTATTCTGGCCATAATTACCATATGACTGATGTGTATGGGGGAAAACTTGATGCTAGAATGAGTACAAAGTTGGGGATAACATCGTTTGGAGCAGAATTGCGATCAGAAAACATTTGGAGTAATGTATTAGGTAATTTAATGAATGACACAATTAATGCAAAAGGAGAACCTAATGGTTTTTATTCGAGAAAATATTCAAGAACAATTTTAAATTTATTTTTAGAACATTCATATTATCTTGAGGATTTTTCGGTAACAGGAGGTATTTTAACTAGTTGGGTATCAGAAAATGATTTGGGATTTACATTGTATCCCGGCATTGATCTTGGTTATAATCTTACTTCAAAAATTAAAGCGTATTTAACAGTTAATAAATCTTTACGTTTGCCCACGTTTACAGATTTATTTTATACAGGACCAAGCAATATAGGAAATCCGGATTTAAAACCAGAAGAGGCATGGAGTTATGAAACAGGATTAAAGTTTAATAAAAATATTACTAAGTCTAATTTAAGTTTTTATTATCGAGACTCAAAAAACGTAATTGCTTGGGTTAAACCAATGGATTCTAATCCAGATGCTATATGGGAAACTCAAAATCTAACCAATGTAACAACTTTTGGTTTTGAAATAAATAATAAGTTAAATATAAATCAATATAGTATTCAAAATATTTCCTTTAATTATTCTTATTTAGATCAAGCATCGTCCTCTACTGATAGCTATGAAACAAAATATTCATTGAATTATTTAAAACACAATTTTGTTTTTAATGTAAATCATAAATTCTTTAATAATTATAATTTTTCTTGGACTCTTAAATATCAAGATCGTGCTGGAAGTTATCAGAATTATGATTTTAGTATAAATGATTTTATCGGGGATGAGGATTTTGATCCATTTTTTATGTTCGATGCAAAATTATCGTGGAATAAAAAACTAATTACCATTTATGCCGAGGCAACTAATATCTTTAATACAAAATATACAGATATAGGTAACATCGAAATGCCAGGAAGGTGGTTTAAAGCAGGATTTAATGTTCAAATTGATTATTAATAATTTATGTATTTTACAGATTTATAATTAATAAACCCTTACAACTTATTGATTTTATAAATATTTTGCTATTTTTGTTTGGAATCCTAAATTATAATTAAATCCAATTACAACATGAAAAAATTACAATTATTACTAGTAGCCTTAGCACTTGTTAGTTTTACAGCTTTTTATTCTTGTGGAAATGCACAAGAAAAAGCAACAGAAGCTGTTGAAGAAGTAGTAGAAGAAGCTGTTGAAGCAGTAGAAGAAGTAGCAACTGAAGAAGAAGCTGTTACTGAAGAAGCAACAGAAGTTGCTGAAGAAGAAGTAGAAAAAACTGAAGAATAAGTCGTTTAGCGCAAAAAAAATAAAGCAGGACTTTTAAGATCCTGCTTTTTTTATGTTATTTTCTTAAAAAAACAATTGAATAAATCCGGTTACTACTTCACCACTTTCATAATCAAGTTCTGATCCTAATGCACTGTGAGGAATTACATAAATAAGAAAAAGCACAATAGATGCAATTATTGTGTATCTATATTTTGGATTTTTTCTATTCCCTAATACTGCAATTACCCAAAAAATAACGGCAATTAAAGTCTTATTGTCTGTTAAATCCCAACCAAAAGGAATGCCAGTCCATGCTTGTCCAAAAGCGTAAAGTTGGACTATAGGTCCGAAAATCATACCGCCTAATAAAAGTAAAATCAAAGTTATTTTACCATAAAATACATGTTTATCTTCTTTCCCCACAGCAAATATACCAGAAAGATTAGATAGAAGCATTGCAACAAACATAAGAATAATATGAGGTATTAAGGCCCAAGCAGGTACACTTCCTTTAAATCTGATTACAATATGTTCAGTTTCAATTAACTCTTCAGACTGCGGATCTTTAAATGATAAAAAATATTCCAACTTACCCGCAGGTGCCTGTTTAGGTAAAAATGCAATTAATTGATTATCTTTTTGTTTGAATTCAATTGATGTAAAAGTCTCGTTTAGTGGGAATCGTCTATAATGGATTAAAACAGAATCAACTGATTTAATTTCAGGAAGTTCGACAATACGATCTTCATTAGAATCTCCACTTCTTGGCAGTTTAAATTTAGTAAGATTATTCGCAATATTTATTTCAATTCTTTTTGGATGTGTTGGTCCGGTTCTTCTTTGATAATAAGCAGAAGCTAATGTTATAACAACAGCTAATGTCCAAAATAGTGCTTTTTTCATATGAATTATTTTTTATAGTTGTACAATAAAAACTTCCTTTTTTTCTTCTCTTAATACTTCAACAGTAATAATCTGACCTGCTTTAAGTTTAGCAAGTCTTTCCATATATTCATAAATGTCGCCAACTTGATTTCCATCAATTGCAATTATAATATCTCCTGATTTCAATCCAGCCTTATCAGCTGGCTTATCTTTAATAACGATGTCAGCTCGCAATCCTTCTTTTATTACTCCTGAGAAATCAGGCATAATACCTAAACTTACTTTTAGTCTTTTATTTCGTGCATTGCCAGTCTGTACTTTTGGCCCAGCTTCTTGATATGTTAGATTTATATTTTCAGAAGATAATTTAAAAGTAAAATCATATATGTAATTACTGGCGTCTAATAATCCTTCAAAATTGATATTTCCTAAACTATCTCCAGGTGTGTGATAATCAGTATGAGCTCCGGTAGAAAAGAAAAACACAGGTATATCTTTACTGTAAAAAGAGGAATGATCTGAAGGACCATATCCTTCATGAGAAAAACCAAGATTGAAATTGTAATTTGAGTTTATGGAATCTAATAATGATTCTCCTTCAATTGAAGTTCCTACTCCACCAATTTGTAAACTTCGATCATCTTTCATTCGGCCTAACATGTCAATATTAATCATGGTTTTTATTAAAGTGTCAGAAATTGGTAAGTTATTCACAAAATATTTTGAACCAATTAAACCCATTTCTTCAGCTCCAAAGGCAACGAATAGAAAGTTGTTTTTCAAACTATCTTTTTTGCTAACTAACTTTTCTGCAAGTTCTAACATAGAAGCAACACCAGAAGCGTTGTCATCTGCTCCGTAATGAATAGCATGAGTTCCGGGAGCTCTTGTACCAGTTCCTTGACCACCATAACCTAAATGGTCATAGTGTCCTCCAATTACAATATATTCATAATTAGGATTAACTAAAAGTTGTGCGGCTATATTATAAGTTTCAGCATATGTCGTTATTAAATCCGTTTGACAGTCAAGAATAGTTTCTGTCAAGAACGATTTATTTTCTGCAGTCAACTCAGGTTCAATATTTTCAATTATTTTACCTGAAGAAGCAAGAATAACATTTGCAACGTTTCTTTTAACATGGATAACAGGAATGTCAACTTCACCTTCAGGTTTTGATAATTCAATTAATAGATCTTTTTCATCAAATTGTTTTCCAGAAACAAATATAATACCAGCAGCACCTTGATCTTTTGCAGTTATAGCTTTTGATCTTAAACCACTAAACATTGAAAAAGGAAATGATTCTGTTGCATTTTCCGGTTCCCCTCTTAATATAAGAACCCACTTATTTTTTACATCAACAGAAGCATAATCATTCCATGATTTATCTCCCTGCTCAATTACAAATCCATATCCAACAAAAACTACCTCAGCCTTTAAACTATTATTTGTGTTAAATACAATTGGAGTAAAATCTTTGTTAAGAACAAACTCGTAATCATTTATTGTTAAGGAATTCTTGTCGCCAGTTTTTAAATCAGTAGTTATTTCGAATGCTTGAAGGCCTTCATTAAAAAGAAGTTCAAGTCCACTATTATTTAAATCAGTAGCAATATATTTAGCAGCAACTTCATCTTCTGGTGTCCCTGGATATCGACCTTTAAGTGAGTCGCTCGCCAAGAATTGTATGTGATCATGAAGTTCTTCTTTTGTTAGTTGAGTTTGAATTCTTGATGTGCAACTAAATTGACTTAAAATCAGGATTACAAAAGCAAATAAAATAGTTCGTTTTTTCATAGTTTTAATTTACCAGTGAAAGTTAGTATAATATGTCGTTATATTATCATTCTTATCAGTTACAAATAACTCTAGATCATGTTCAATATTTTTATCAATCCTATCTTCATCTATAATGTAAAATAATAAATCATTTTTTTGATCATATTCAAATAAGGCCCAATTATTATCAATATATCCATTGTATGATTTTATTCCTGTTAAATCATCAGAAATTAAAAATTCAATTATATTTTTATTAAGATTTTTTAAATCAGATTTAAGTTTGATTTCAGGTGATATTGTATCTATTAAAACCACAAAGTTGCCAAATGTAGTTGCTTCAGAAACTATATGTCCATTAACTACAGTGCCCCCAATTGATATTACTTCATCTTCATATAACTCTGCAATAAAAGCTTTCTTGGACAACACTAAAGGGAGGTTATGTGTCTTTATGGAAATTGAATATCGTTTATTTAAAGCTGTATAAATATTGTGGACATGATGTAAACTCGAAAATGCCTTAATAGGTGACTTAGATGTAGCATATTCAAAATGAAGAGTGTCAAAAAATGTTCTTTTAGGAAAATTTAGCATAATTTCATTTTCTTCAAAAATATTTTCAGCTTCCCAATTCATAAAAGTCCCATCAGAAGAGTCAATATTTATTTGTTTTGTGTAATTAGGAGCTTGTCCTAAAACATTAAAAGAAAGTTCAGAAATATTACCTGAAACATCTGCTGCAACTATTTTGATATTATGTAAGTAATCTTTGTCAAAAGTGTACGCACCCTTATTTAAGTTAAATTTATAAATGCTTAAATCATTATTTGGAGCAATAAATGTTTTCTGAATTGTTTTTTTTGATTTTACCTTTTCAGCATAATCAATATGACTTTTTACGTATCCATTTTCATTAAATGCGAATTTATCAACAGAATGACTGTAAATCAATAAACTATCTACAGATACAGTAAGATTGTAAATGCCACATTTATTTCTGGAATTATTTAAGAAATCATTCATTTCAATACCAAAACCAATTTTACCAGTTACAGCAATTTGGCTTGTGTCACAAATTGAAAATTTATTTTCAATTTGTTTTAATTTTAAATGTAGGATATTATTTTTTCCATTTATTTTACTCCTTTTACCTAAAGGATAAATTATCAAATTATATAAAACCGGCGCAATATTATCTGTGATATTGAAATTAAAGAATAATGGATTCACTGGTATTTGATATGCAGTTTCTCTAACTTCAAAATGTAAATGAGGACCTTCTGAACTTCCTGAATTTCCTGAGTATCCAATAATTTCCCCTTTGGTTACTAATAATTCATTCTGTTTAGGAATATAGTTTATTTCAAACTCATTTTTATGGTATTGAATTTCTTTTATTAATTTATCTAATTTAGAATTGAATTTATTTAAGTGTCCATAAACAGTGGTATAACCATTTGAGTGATTTATATAAATAGTTTTTCCATAGCTGTTAACAGAAACTTTTATTCTCGAAATATATCCATTTTCAACAGCATAAATTTTTTTCCCAATAACACCTTGTGTTTTAATATCTATTCCAGCGTGAAAATGGCTTGAACGTATTTCTCCAAAATTACCAGCTAAATATATGGGAATATCTACAGGAGAACGAAAATTTATGTTCGTATAACTAATTTGGCTATGTGATACAGATGTAAACAGGAGTATGTAAAATAATAAACTTAGCTTTTTATATTGCATTATTTTATCTAAATTTAACAGATTGTTTTTTAGTAAAGTTTAATTAACAAATCTAAAATTTAAATTGGATTTTTATAAAAATTAATAGAACTAATATTTTTTAAATAGAATAAGCTGTATTAATTTTGTATTTGGGATTATTTATAAAATCATGGAAGTAGAACAAAAAGATATAGTTGTTACTTTAAAAGATAAGGTTAAAAAGTTATTATCTTTGTACAATGATTTAAAAGCAGAGAATGCTGATTTAAAAAATCAAACAGAAAAACAGAAAATCACAATAAAAAATAAAGAAACTGAATTAGATTTTTTGAAAAATAAATATAATAAGCTTAAATTAGCAAAAAGTCTCTTGGCGTCAACTGGTGATAGCCACGATGCTAAAATTAAGATTAATGGAATTGTGCGGGAGATTGATAAATGTATTGCTCTTTTGAATAGATAGAATCTGAAAAGATAATGGAAGATAAATTATCAATAAGGGTTAATGTTGCAGATAGATATTATCCACTTAAAATAGACAGAATAGACGAGGAGAAGATTCGCAAAGCCGCGAAAATGATAAATGAAAAAGTGTTACAATATAAACAAAAGTATACTGATAAAGATATACAGGATTTTTTAGCAATGGCTGCTTTGCAATATGTAATAAAGGTACTTGAAGGTGATTCAAATTCTGAAATATCACCCGTTCTGGAAGAATTAAAAGACTTGGATAATGAACTAAATGAATTTTTAAAAGAGAATACAAACGTTCTTTAAAATATAAATTAAGATTTTGCCCGTATTATTTCTTTAATGTCTGTGAAACTCAACACTTTACTAATTGGAGTAAAGCTTATTTGATCAAGGGCGAGCCCCAATCCGATTCGTCGGATTCCTTCGGGAACAGGGGATGGCCGAAATTGAGTAGCAGCTCCAACCCATGTTTATCAGGGGTTTTTAGAGAATTGAAGATAATAATGCGGGTTTTTTTATAATATAAATTAAACAAACAAGAATATGATTATTTCAATAATATTTGGGACAATACCCGTAGCTGTAATTGGAACAATTGCAGCTTCTGGAGCTTTAGTTGTTGGAGGGTTTATATCCTATTTTATTTGGGATAAAGCTTTAAAAACAAAAAGCAAAAAAATAATTAAAGAAGCTGAATCAGAGGCAGAGGTAATAAGAAAGGATAAAATACTTCAGGCAAAAGAAAAATTCCTTCAATTAAAAAGTGAACATGAGAAAGATATAAATGAACGTTCATTTAAATTAGTAGGAGACGAAAACAGATTTAAGCAAAAAGAGATTTCTTTTTCTCAGAAATTTGAAGAAAATCAGAGAAAAAGCAAGGAAATTGAAATTATTCGTGATAATCTACAAGTACAAATGGATTTGGTAGATAAACGTGGAGAAGAGTTAGATAAAATGCATAAGCAACAAGTAGAACAACTTGAGGCTATTTCTGGTTTGTCTGGCGAGCAAGCTAAAGAACAATTAATTGAATCTTTAAAAGCTGAAGCAAAAACTGAAGCAATGTCCGAGATTAATGAAATAATGGATGAGGCTCGTATGACTGCAAATAAAGAAGCAAAACGAATAGTGGTACAAACAGTACAACGTGTTGCAACTGAATCGGCAGTTGAAAATTCAGTCACAGTTTTTAATATTGAAAATGATGAGATTAAAGGACGAATTATCGGACGTGAAGGTCGTAATATAAGAGCTTTAGAAGCAGCAACAGGAGTAGAGATTATTGTTGACGATACACCAGAGGCAATCGTACTTTCCGCCTTTGATCCGGTACGACGTGAAATTGCACGATTAGCATTACATCAACTAGTGACTGATGGTAGAATACATCCTGCAAGAATAGAAGAGGTAGTTCTGAAAACTCAGAAGCAAATAGAAGAGGAGATTATCGAAATTGGTAAAAGAACAGCAATTGATCTTGGTGTTCATGGATTACATCCTGAAATTATTAGATTGATAGGAAAAATGAAGTATAGATCTTCATATGGTCAGAATTTATTACAACACTCACGTGAAGTAGCAAACCTTTCGGCAATAATGGCTGCAGAATTGGGATTGAATCCTAAATTAGCTAAACGAGCGGGATTACTTCATGATATTGGAAAAGTGCCGGATGATGAGCCAGAATTGCCACATGCAATCCTAGGTATGAAAATAGCCGAGAGATTAAAAGAAAAACCTGAAGTTTGTAATGCTATTGGTGCTCACCACGATGAGGTGGAAATGACATCTTTAATTTCACCTATTATCCAAGTTTGTGATGCTATTTCAGGAGCACGTCCAGGAGCACGTCGAGAAGTAGTTGAATCATACATTAAAAGACTAAAAGATTTAGAAGAATTAGCTCTTGCACATCCAGGTGTAATGAAAACATATGCTATACAAGCAGGTAGAGAATTGCGTGTAATTGTGGGAAGTGAAAAAGTAAGTGATGAAGATGCAGAGAAATTATCATTTGAAATTTCTCAAAAGATACAAAATGAAATGACCTATCCAGGTCAAATTAAGATTACAGTAATACGTGAAACAAGAGCAATTAACTATGCTAAATAAGTTTTTTTAATAGATTGATAAAGAACCCTAATTTTTATTGGGGTTTTTTTATTTTGTGTTTTATTTAATAATTTAGTAAAAAAAAGGAATGAACATAAAAATGGTTGACCTAAAAGGTCAGTATGATAAAATTAAAACTGAAATAGATGAAGGAATTCAGGGAGTAATTGATACTACATCCTTTATAAACGGGCCAAAAGTTCAAGAGTTTACAATTAATCTATCAAATTACTTAGAAGGAGTAAATGTAGTTCCTTGCGCTAATGGTACAGATGCATTGCAGATAGCTTTAATGGCATTAGACTTAAAGTCTGGAGACGAAGTGATTGTACCTGCTCATACTTATGCTGCAACAGCTGAAGTAATAGCCTTATTAAAATTAAAGCCCGTTTTTGTGGATGTGAATCCAGAGGATTTTAATATTGATGTATCATTAATTGAAGAAAAAATTAGTCCTAAAACAAAAGCAATTATTCCAGTTCATTTATATGGGCAATGCGCTGATATGGAATTAATAATGAGCATCGCCTCAAAACATAAACTTTTTGTAGTAGAAGATACTGCTCAGGCTATAGGTGCTGTTTATACTTATTCTGATGGTAAAAAAGCAATAGCAGGAACTATTGGGGATATTGGAACCACTTCTTTTTTCCCTTCTAAGAATTTAGGTTGTTATGGTGATGGGGGTGCTCTTTTTGTTAAAGATAATGAATTGGCTAAGAAATGTAAGATGATTGCAAATCATGGACAAAGTATAAAATATAAACATGAAATTGTAGGATGTAATTCAAGACTTGATTCAATACAAGCCGCAATTTTAGACGTTAAATTAAAATATTTAGATGATTATTCTGCTGCAAGGCAAAATGCTGCAAAAATATATGATGAATTATTGAATAATATTAAAGAAATTAAAATTCCAAAAATTTCACAGAATTCTACTCATGTATATCATCAATATACTCTTGTTATTGAAGAATCTCTTGACAGAAATGCAATGCAAGCATTTCTGAAGGAAAAGGGAATTCCAACAATGATTTATTACCCAATTCCAATTCATAAACAACAAGCATATATAAATGAGTGTACTGATAAAGATTCTTTTCCTGTAACTGAGAAATTGGCAGAATTGGTATTGTCATTGCCAATTCATACAGAAATAACTAGGGAGGAACAGGAGTTTGTTGTATCTTCGATCAAAGAATTTTTAAAAAATTAATAATGAACTATTACGCCCACGAATCTGCTGTTATTGATAAAGATTGCATAATAGGTGAGGGAACTAAAATATGGCATTTCTCGCATATAATGCCAAATTGTAATATTGGTAGAAACTGTAATATAGGTCAAAACGTTGTTATATCTCCAGAAGTAACTCTTGGAAATAATGTAAAAGTTCAGAACAATGTATCAATATATACAGGGGTAATTTGCGAAGACGATGTGTTTTTAGGACCATCAATGGTATTTACAAATGTTACAAATCCTAGATCTGCAATAATTCGTAAAAATCAGTATGAAAAGACTATAGTGAGAAAGGGAGCTTCGATTGGAGCTAATGCAACAATTGTTTGCGGACATGAAATTGGCGAATTTGCTTTTATTGGTGCAGGATCTGTTGTTACAAAAGAAGTAAAACCTTATGCTTTAATAGTAGGAAATCCCGGGAAGCAAATAGGATGGATGAGTGAATTTGGTCAGCGTTTAAATTTTAACAAAGACGGTTACGCTATTTGTTCTGAAAGTAATGAACAATATATTTTAGAAAACGGAATAATTAAAAAAGTAAAAAAGTAAAAAATGCCAAAAGTTTTAATAACAGGAACAGCAGGATTTATTGGATTTCATTTATCTAATTCGTTAATAGCACGAGGGTATGATGTTGTCGGTTTAGACATTATAAATGATTATTATGATGTTAATCTAAAATATGGTAGGCTTAAAGAAGCTGGTATTGAGAGAGAAAGTATTGAGTATAATAAACTTTTAAAATCTTCTAAGTATGATAATTATAAGTTTATAAAACTAAAACTTGAGGATCAGGATAATATAAATGACTTATTCAAAAAAGAGAAATTTGATTTCGTAGTAAACTTAGCAGCGCAAGCTGGTGTAAGATACAGTTTAGAAAATCCTCATGCATACATAAATAGTAATATTATAGGATATACAAATATACTAGAAGCATGCAGACATAATTCTATAAAACATCTAGTGTATGCAAGCAGTTCAAGTGTATATGGATTAAACACTAAAATGCCTTTTTCAACAAGTGATAATGTTGATCATCCTATTAGTTTGTATGCAGCAAGTAAAAAGTCTAATGAGCTAATGGCTCATACCTATAGTTATTTATTTGATTTGCCAACTACAGGTTTACGTTTCTTTACTGTTTATGGACCTTGGGGACGACCTGATATGGCATTGTTTTTATTTACAAAGGCAATAATGGAGGGGAATAAAATTGATGTTTATAATTATGGGAATATGCAGAGAGATTTCACGTATGTTGATGATATTGTTAAAGGGATTGTAAAGGTTTTAGAGAATAAACCTAAAAAGAGAGAAGTAATTGACAACCCTTCTGTTTCAAAAGCACCATATAAGATTTATAATATTGGAAATAGTAGTCCAGTAAAACTTAATGATTTTATTGAGGCTATTGAAAAGGCATTGGATAAAAAAGCTGATCGAAATTTAATGCCAATTCAACCCGGTGATGTTGAAGCAACTTGGGCTGATGTTACTGATTTAACTGATGATTTAGAATACAAACCTGAAACAGATATTAAATATGGAGTTAATGAGTTTATAAAATGGTATAAATCATTTTATAAGGCAGACTAAACTCATTTAAATTAAGCTTGTATTTAGAGAAAGAATTAATACTTTTGCGGAAAATTAGAAATGGAAATGAGTGAAAATAAGAATTTTGCTTTAATAGGAGTTGCCGGCTATATTGCAGAAAGACATTTACGTGCAATTAAAGATACAAATAATAGTTTAGTTGCATCTTTAGATAAATTCGACAGTGTTGGTAAAATAGATAGTTATTTTCCTAATTCAGATTTTTTTACAGAATTCGAACGTTTTGACAGGCATATAGATAAATTGAAAAGGGAAGGAACGGAGTTAGACTTTGTTAGTATTTGTACACCGAATTATTTACATGATTCACATATTCGTTTTGCGTTGAGACATGGTGCAGATGCAATTTGTGAGAAACCAGTTGTGCTAAATCCTTGGAATATTGATGCATTGCAGGAAATTGAAAAAGAGACTGGTAGGAAAGTAAATAATATCCTTCAATTAAGATTGCATCCCTCTATAATTGAATTGAAAAATAAAATTGATAACGGACCAAAAGATAAAGTATATGATGTTGATCTATCGTATATAACTTCTCGGGGGCATTGGTATTTTATTTCTTGGAAAGGAGATTTGCAAAAATCTGGTGGTGTTGCTACTAATATAGGAGTTCATTTTTATGATATGTTAACATGGATTTTTGGTGATGTAGAAGAAAATACTGTACATATTTCTAATCAGTCAAAAGCTGGAGGATATTTGAAATTAAAAAGAGCAAATGTTCGATGGTTTTTGAGTGTAGATAATAATGATATTCCATCTGAATTTAAGAAGATTGGACAAAGAACATATAGATCAATAACTGTTAATGGTGATGAAATTGAATTTAGTGGAGGTTTTACAGATCTTCATAATTTATCATATCAGGAAATTTTAAAAGGAAACGGTTTTGGATTAGAAGAGACTAAAAAATCAATCGAAACTGTTTATCAAATAAGAAATGCAGCTCCCATTGGATTAAAAGGAGATTATCATCCAATGTGCAAAAATATTAAATTATAATAGATTTTAAATGTATAATAAACTAATAAAAAGAGAGGCTAAATTAGCCGTTATAGGACTTGGTTATGTTGGTTTGCCAATTGCTTTAGAATTCGCAAAAAAGATTTCTGTAATAGGGTTTGATATTAAGGAAGAGCGGGTTGAAATGATGAGAAATAAAATCGATCCTAGTCGTGAATTATCATCAGAAGACTTTGATGGTTGTGATATTCAGTTTACTTCAAATATTGAAGATTTAAGAGAAGCTAGTTTTTATATTGTAGCTGTTCCCACACCAATAGATGATCATAATCAACCTGATCTGTTACCAGTACTAAAAGCATCGGAAACTGTCGGTAAAGTAATGAATGAAGGAGATTATGTGGTGTATGAATCTACAGTATATCCTGGTGCAACTGAAGAAGATTGTGTTCCTGTTTTAGAAAAGGAATCAGGATTAAAATACATAGAACAATTTAAAGTAGGTTTTTCTCCAGAAAGAATTAATCCTGGTGATAAGGTGAATACACTAACATCAATTGTTAAAGTATCTTCAGGTTGTGACGAAGAATCAGCCGAAAATATTGCCAAGGTTTATGAACTAGTTATAAAAGCAGGTGTTCATAGGGCAAGTTCAATAAAAGTTGCTGAAGCATCAAAAATAATTGAAAATACACAGCGTGATATTAATATCGCATTCATGAATGAGCTTTCTATTATTTTTAATAGAATGGATATTAATACTTTTGAGGTACTTGAGGCGGCTGGAACAAAATGGAATTTCCTTAAATTTTTTCCTGGATTAGTTGGAGGACATTGCATAGGTGTTGATCCATATTATTTGACTCATAAGGCTAAACAATTAGGTTATCATGCACAAATGATAAATTCTGGTCGTTTTATAAATGATTCAATGGGAGGCTATGTAGCTAAGCAGATTGTTAAGAAATTAGTTGCTGCTGGTAAATATATCCAAAACTCAAAAGTACTAATTATGGGTATTACATTTAAAGAAGATGTTAGTGATATTCGTAATTCAAAAGTTGTGGATGTATACCGAGAATTATTATCTTATGGAGTAAAAGTAGATGTTGTAGATCCCTACGCAGATAAGGAAGAAGTCAAAGAAGAATATCAATTTGTAATGGCTAATGAAACGGCATGTGATTATGATGTTGTTATAGCAGCTGTTAGTCATGATAAATACCTAGGTTTAAATGAGGATTATTTTAAATCAATAACTACTGAAAAAGCTCTTTTTGTAGATATTAAAGGTAGCTATAGAAATAAAATCAAAGAATTAAATTATTGGAGTTTGTAAGAAATAAAAATAGGTAGAAATGAGTTTAGAAAATATTTTTCCATTCTTTGATAAAATTTTTCTACATGAAGATATTTTTTTAAACAACGTGCAAAATCATTATGGTTTACTGGTTTATCAGGCTCAGGAAAATCCTCACTTGCTCTAAGATTGGAAAAAGAACTTTTTATAAAAGGTTTTTATTCCAAATTATTGGATGGAGATAATAATTTAGATCAGGAATAAATAAAAATCTAAGCTTTTCAACAGAAAATAGAATAGTTGAAGAATCAGTAAAGGAAATTTTAGAAAATATTATACCTAGAATAACATTATAAAGAAATTATGGAACAATATAAGATAAATCATTTACGAGAACTCGAATCCGAGGCAGTATATATCATGCGGGAAGTTGCTTCACAGTTTGATAATATGTCATTATTGTTTTCCGGAGGTAAGGACTCTATTGTAATGGTTCACCTAGCCGAAAAAGCTTTTTATCCAGCCAAAATTCCTTTTACATTAGTTCACATTGATACAGGCCATAATTTTGATGAAACGATTGTTTTTAGAGATAAGCTTGTGGAAAGGCTTGGATCTAAACTTGTTGTAGGATCTGTTCAGAAATCTATTGATGAAGGAAAAGTTTCTGAAGAAACAGGATATTATGCAAGTAGAAATATTGCGCAGACTACAACATTACTAAGTGCACTTGAAGAAAATAACTTTGACGTTGCACTTGGCGGAGGAAGAAGGGATGAAGAAAAGGCAAGAGCAAAAGAGCGTTTCTTTTCTCATCGTGATGAGTTTGGACAATGGGATCCGAAAAACCAACGACCAGAGCTTTGGAATATATACAATGGTAAAAAGAATAAGGGAGAGCATTTTAGAGTGTTCCCTTTAAGTAATTGGACTGAAATGGATGTGTGGCAATATATTTTTATGGAAAATATTGATATTCCAAGCTTATATTATACACATGAAAGAGATGTATTTTTACGTGATGGAGTTTATATAGCAGTTGCTCCTTTTATGAAACTTAAGCCAATAGAAAAAGTTGAGAGATTAAAAGTGCGATGTCGTACTATTGGAGATATTACTAATACTGGGCTTACTTTATCAACAGCTAATAATTTGGAAGATATTATTAAAGAAATAGCAGCTACTCGTGTAACTGAGAGAGGAGACAGAGCTGATGATAAACGTTCAGAATCAGCTATGGAAGATCGAAAAAAAGAGGGCTATTTTTAATCAATATTTAAAAAAAAATATTTAAAAGTATTTATATGAGTGAATTTTCTACAAAAGGATATTTAGATATGGAGCTGTTACGCTTCACAACAGCAGGTAGTGTTGATGATGGTAAAAGTACACTGATAGGTCGTTTATTATATGATAGTAAGTCAATATTTGAGGATCAACTTGAATCTGTACAAAGAGCAAGTGTTAAAAAAGGTTCAGAATATTTGGATTTAGCTTTATTGACTGATGGCTTGAGATCAGAACGGGAACAAGGAATAACAATCGATGTAGCATACAGATACTTTGCAACGCCAAAAAGAAAATTTATTATTGCGGATACTCCTGGACATATTCAATATACACGAAATATGGTAACTGGAGCATCAACTGCAAACGCAGCATTGATTTTGATTGATGCGAGAAAAGGAGTAATTGAACAAACTCTAAGGCATTCATATATAGCAAGTCTTCTTCAAATTCCACATCTTATTGTTTGTGTTAATAAAATGGATTTAGTTGATTATAGTCAGGAAAAATATAATGAAATTGTTGCAGATTATTTGGGTTTTGCCAATAAACTTGGAATTAAAGATTGCCAATTTGTTCCAATAAGTGCTCTTAAAGGAGATAATGTAGTAATAGAATCAAAAGTAATGGATTGGTACAATGGAGATACATTACTTAGTACATTAGAAAAAACACCTATTATTAGAGATTATAATCATAATCATGGACGTTTTCCTGTACAATACATTTTAAGATCAGAATTAGATAACCATACCAACTATAAGGGTTATGCAGGCAAAGCAGTTGCAGGAATTTTTGAAAAAGGGGATGAAGTAAAAGTATATCCATCAAAAATTACAACTAAAATACAATCAATTCATTTTCATAAAGATGAAATGACAACTGCTTTTGCTCCAATGTCGGTTTCAATGACTTTAGACGATGATCTTGACATTCATAGAGGGGATATTATTGTAAAAGAAAACAACAATAATATAAAAGAAGGTAAAAATGTTGAGATGATGATGTGTTGGATGAATGAAAAGCCGATGCTATTAAATGGTAATTATACTGTCCGACATAATGTAAAAGAAACCACATGCTCTATAAAAGATATTATTTATAAAGTTAATATTAATACTTTTGAAAAGGATCTAAAAGATAAAATTATTAAATTAAATGATATTGTAAAAGTTGAGATAGCAACAAAAGATACTCTATTTTATGATTCATATAATGATAATCATCATACAGGTAGTCTAATACTAATTGATGAGGAAACAAATGAAACTGTAGGAGTCGGAATGATAATTTAATATCTTGTAAGAAGATCTTTAATATGTTAAGTTTTTAATAATAATAGAAACTCATTTTAGTTTGAATTATGAAAAAAGCATTAATATCCGGTATTACCGGACAAGACGGTTCGTATCTTACAGAACTCCTATTAGAAAAAGGATATGAGGTTCATGGTATAATAAGAAGATCAAGTTCTTTTAATACTTTTAGAATTGATCATTTATATAAAAATCCCCAAATTTTAAATAAAAGTTTATTTTTACACTATGGTGATTTAACAGATTCAAGTAATTTAAATCGTCTTGTTGAAAAAATAAATCCAGATGAAATTTACAATCTTGCTGCTCAATCTCATGTTCAGGTATCATTTGAAGTTCCTGAGTATACAGGTGAAGTTGATGCGATGGGTACACTTCGGTTTTTAGATGCAATTAGAGAGACAGGCGTTAATACAAAATTTTATCAAGCCTCAACATCTGAATTATATGGGAAAGTTCAAGAAATTCCTCAAACAGAAACTACACCATTTTATCCACGAAGTCCATATGCTGTCGCAAAATTATATGCATATTGGATAGTTATAAATTATCGTGAAGCATATAATTTATTTGCAAGCAATGGAATATTGTTTAATCATGAATCTGAAAGAAGAGGTAAAACTTTTGTAACAAGAAAAATTTCTGTTGCAGTTTCTAATATAATTTTAGGAAATCAAGATAAATTATATTTAGGAAACTTAGAATCTAAGAGAGATTGGGGTTATGCTCCTGAATTTGTTGAAGGTATGTGGCGGATCCTTCAAGCGGATGAGCCAGGAGATTTTGTGCTCGCAACAAATGAAACTCATACTGTAAAAGAATTTGTTGAAAAATCATTTAACATTTTGGGTGAAGAAATTTCTTGGGAGGGACATGGTGTTAATGAAAAGGGGATTTTAAAAAGTACGGGAAAAACTGTAGTGGAGGTTGATCCTCGTTATTATAGACCAACAGAGGTTGAATTATTGATTGGAAATCCTCAAAAAGCAAAATATGAATTAGGATGGCAGCCAAAAACAACTTTTGAAGAGCTGGTTAAGATAATGGTTGAGGCTGATTATAAAAAACTGAAAGAACGTAATTCAAATGAATAAGGACTCAAAAATATATATTGCTGGTCATACAGGATTAGTAGGAAGCTCAATTTTACGAAATCTAAAAAATAAGGGATATTCAAATTTTGTTTTTACTCCTTACCCTGAATTTGATTTAAGAGACCAAAAAATAGTTGAGAATTTCTTTCAAAAAGAAAAGCCTGAATATGTATTCTTTGCTGCAGCAAAAGTTGGTGGAATTGTGGCAAATAATACATACAGAGCAGAATTTATATATGATAATTTGCAGATTCAAAATAATATTATTCATTTTAGCTATAAATATGATGTAAAAAAATTACTATTTCTAGGATCATCATGTATTTATCCAAAAAATTGTCCTCAACCAATGAAAGAGGATTATTTATTAACAGATACACTAGAATATACAAATGAACCATATGCTATAGCAAAGATTGCAGGAATAAAAATGTGTGAATCCTATAATTTGCAGTATGGAACTAATTTTATTTCTGTAATGCCAACTAATTTATATGGTCTGAATGATAATTATGATTTGGAAAAATCTCACGTTTTGCCTGCTATTATAAGAAAAATGCATTTGGGAAAATGCTTAATGGAAAACAACTGGAAAAGTATCCGATTAGATTTAAATGAACTACCTATAGAGGGAGTGGATGGAATATCCTCGGAGCAAGAGATTAAAGAAAAACTGTCAAAATTTGGGATAGAACTTACTTCTAAAAACTCACAACTTAGTACAAATATAACTCTCTGGGGTTCTGGAAAGCCTAGGCGTGAGTTTTTGTATTCTGATGATTTGGCTGATGCTTGCGTTTTTTTAATGGAGAATATTAATTTTTCTGACCTCAAAGGAGATAAAAAGGAAATAAAAGATACTCATATTAATATTGGTGTTGGTAAGGATATCTCAATTACTGAATTGGCAGATACTGTTAAAGAAATTATTGATTTTGAAGGTGAAATCATTTGGGACAAATCTAAGCCTGATGGAACAATTCAGAAGTTATTAGATGTTAATAAATTACATAGTTTAGGGTGGAATGAAAAAGTAAAGTTAAACGAAGGTATAAGAACAGTATATTTAAATTATATTAAGAAATAGATATGAAAGGAATTGTACTAGCTGGAGGTTCAGGAACAAGATTATATCCTATAACTAAAGGTGTATCAAAGCAGATGTTACCTATTTATGATAAACCTATGATTTATTATCCAATTTCTGTACTAATGCTTGCAGGAATAAAAGAGATATTAATTATATCGACGCCAGATGATTTGCCTAATTTTAAAAAGTTATTAGGTACGGGTAAAGATCTAGGAATTAATTTTACATACGCAGAACAAGCTTCTCCAGATGGTTTAGCTCAAGCCTTTATTATAGGTGAAGAGTTTATAGGGAGTGATGATGTATGTCTTGTATTAGGTGATAACTTATTTTATGGTCATGGTTTTTCAGAACTACTGCAAAAGTCAATTTCTAACGTGAAAGAGGACAAGGCTGCAACTGTTTTTGGTTATTGGGTTAAAGATCCGGAACGATATGGTGTTGCTGAGTTTGATGAAAAAGGAACTGTTGTATCCATAGAGGAAAAACCTAATGAGCCAAAATCAAATTATGCTGTCGTAGGTTTGTATTTTTATACAAATGATGTAGTTAATATTGCAAAAAATATTAAACCTTCTGCAAGGGGTGAACTTGAGATTACCACAGTTAATCAGGAGTATTTGAAACTAAAAAGATTAAAGGTGGAGCTTATGGGAAGAGGATTTGCATGGTTAGACACAGGTACGCATGAGTCTCTTTTGGATGCAAGTAGGTATATTGAAACTATTGAGACAAGACAAGGCCTAAAAGTAGCTTGTTTAGAAGAAATTGCATATACTATGGGATATATTGATAAAAATCAGTTATTAAAATTAGCAGAGCCATTAAAGAAGAATCAATATGGACAGTATTTAATTGATATTGCAAAATAAATATGAATATTACAAAAACTACTATACCTGAAGTTATAATTATAGAGCCAAAGATTTTTGGAGACGAAAGAGGTTATTTCTTTGAATCCTTTAATGAGAAAGTGTTCTGTGAAAAAGTGATTAAAACTGATTTTATTCAGGATAATGAAGCGAAATCAAGTTATGGTGTACTGCGAGGATTACATTATCAACTGCCACCCTTTGCACAATCTAAATTGGTAAGAGTGATTGAGGGGAAGGTTTTAGATGTTGCTGTAGATATACGACAAGAATCACCTACATTTGGGAAATATGTTTCTGTTGAGTTGTCAGGGGAAAACAAACGTCAATTATTTGTCCCAAGAGGGTTTGCTCATGGTTACGTTGTTCTAAGTAATGAAGCAATATTTGCTTATAAAGTAGATAATATTTATTCCCCTGAATCGGAAGGAAGTATTATTTTTAATGATACCAGCTTAAATATTGATTGGAAAATAAAACATGAAGATGTTATTTTATCTGAAAAGGATAAAATATCCAAAAATATTAATGAAGTAGAATTATTTAATTATAAAGATAAATTGTATTAAATGAAAAGTATTGTAGTAACAGGTGGAGCCGGATTTATTGGATCAAATTTTATTCCTTATTTTATTGATAAATACGAAGATTATTTTATTATTAATTTAGACAAATTAACATATGCTGGTAATCTTGATAATTTAAAAGAAGTTGAGAATCATCCTAGATATAAATTCATAAAGGGAGATATATGTAACAGAGAATTGGTTGAATATATTTTTGATGAGTATAATGTGAAAGGAGTTATTCATTTTGCAGCTGAATCTCATGTTGATAATTCGATAGAAGGCCCTGAAGTTTTTATACAAACTAATATTAATGGTACATTTACACTTTTAGATGTTGCTAGAAAATATTGGATGGAATCTCCGTTTAAATTTAAAAATGAATATGAAGGATGTAGATTTCATCATATATCAACTGACGAAGTATATGGAACACTAGGAGAAACAGGCTTGTTTGAGGAAACAACACCTTATGCTCCAAATTCGCCTTATTCTGCCGCTAAGGCTTCTTCAGACTTGTTGGTAAGAGCATATAACCATACTTATGGAATGGACGTAACAACAAGCAACTGTTCAAATAATTATGGTCCTAAACAACATAATGAAAAACTTATTCCAGTAATTATTCGAAAAGCATTAAATGGAGAGAATATACCTATCTATGGAGATGGTAAAAATATTCGGGACTGGTTATATGTATTAGATCACTGTATTGGTATTGATTTAGTTTATCATACTGGGAAATCTGGTGAAACATATAATATCGGAGGAAGAAATGAAAAAACAAATATGGAAATTGTTAATCATATTTGTGAGTATTTGGATAAAAAACAACCGAAATCACAAGGATCTTTTAAAGATCAGATTACATTTGTGCAAGATAGAGCTGGACATGATAGACGTTATGCTATTGATGCAAGTAAAATTGAAAAAGAATTAGGCTGGAAAGCTAATGAAAATTTTGAAAGTGGAATTATTAAAACAATTGATTGGTATCTTGATAAAATAAAAGTTTAAAATAATCAATAAAGTTAAATATCTAATAATGAGAGAATTTAGAAGTGTACTGGCTTTAATTGCAAGTGTTTTGATCGACTTAATAATATTTTTGAGAAGATCAAGTATCATTTTAGTAGAAACAGAAGAAAAAATGCTTGCATTGATGACCTATAATTATCATACAATTGAAAAGGGATTGTCAATGAAAGATATTAGATATGGATTTGGTCAAATTAAAGTTAATACTTTATTAGATCGTGTAAAGAAATATTTGGCTAAAGACTTTAATGTAAATAAATCCCAATTTATAGCCTCTTGTTCAGTATTAGACAAATATTATGTACTTCATGAAGACATAGATTTTGATATTTCACGTTATTTTAGTTATATTGATTATACTTTAATTAAGAAATATGCCAATTCAGTTATAGGAGGTGCTATAAATATTGACTCGAAGGATTATTTCTCTAAAAATAAATCTGATTACGAAAATTTCTCAAAATCAAGACATAGTATTAGAAATTTTAGCTTAGAGCCAATTGGAATCGATAAAATATCTAAAGCTGTAAATTTAGCTAAATATTGTCCATCAGCATGTAATAGGCAATCGGTCAAGGTTTATTTGGTGAATAAAAAGGAAGAAATAAGAGAGATATTAAGAACTCAAAAGGGAATATTATCAACTTCAGAACTTGTAAACCAACTTTTAGTAATTACAGCGGACAGGGGATATTTTTTTACATCAGGTGAGAGAAATCAACATTTTGTTGATGGGGGTATTTTCTTACAAAGTTTATTATTATCACTGCATTACAAAGAAATCGCAGCATGTCCATTGCATTGGTCTTTAAATATTAAGCAAGATAACAAAATACGAAGCATTGTTAAATTTAGTAAGGGAGAGAAAGTTATATCCTTAATTGCGGTAGGAAATATTGTTAAAAATATTAGAGTTCCAGCCTCATACCGTAAGCCCCTGAATGAAATATTTAGTGTTGTTAAATAGAAGAAAACTATAATATGTCAAAAATAAATAACATACTGATAATAGAAGCATATACTGATTCCAATATAGGATCAGGAGCTCTTGTAGAAAACTCTGTTTCGTTACTGAAAAATAAGTATCCGGACTCAAATATTATAGTAATGGCACATTACCCAAAGGCCTTTATTCAAAGATACGGATTGAATTCAGTTCAAGATTTCTTTCACTATCCATATAAACGCAGTCGAATATTTCAATATCTGTGGCTTTTTAATACACTTGGGTGGATGTTTTTATCATATGTGCTACCAGATTTCATTAGGAAAATTGTTTATAAACGGAAGCTTAAACACTTTTATTGGGCCGACTTAATTGTAAGCGTTGGTGCTGAAAGGATTAATGACAAGTATATCAAGGCAGTAGTATTCGCTCAATATACCTATGCTATTGTAAAACGGATGAAGAAAAAGTTGGTGATTTTCCCTTCAACATTTGGTCCATTTTTACATAATTGGACAAAGTTTTTGTTTAAAAAAGTATTTAAAAATATAGATATTGTTTATTCAAGGGATAATAAGTCTCAATTGCTGTGCAATGAATTATTAGGTGAGAAGAAGGAGAATTTTATTGAAACTTCTGATGTTGCAATTTTTCAACCCTGGTCAGATCAAAAGAAAAAACTTCAAGAGAAATATGGAAGACCAATAATTGGAATCTCTGTTATGGAGTGGACTTATGTCGCAAATTCGCATGAAACTCCATATAGCAATTATAAAGCCTATAAAGAACAAATGGTCACTCTAATTGATAAGATAATAGAGAAGTATAAAGTACATGTTATTTTATATCCAACAAATTTTTTAGTGCATGGTGGTAGAGGAGATGATGTTATTGTTTGTGATGAAATTTACAAGGATATTGAATATAAAAATGATACATCCATTTTGAGAGATTTGGTTTCTCCAAATGAATTTAAGAGTATGTTAAGTGCGTCTGAAATAAATATTACTACAAGAATGCACGCATGTATCTTATCAACAGGAGCTTATGTGCCCACGATTTCTATTAATTATCTATTTAAATTGAAAGAGTATATGGATAGTTTGGGGTTAAGTGAGTTTTCAATAGATATTGAAGATTTTGAACATTCAATAGTATTTAAAATGTTTGAAAAAATGTGGGCAGATCGAATTCATTGGGCTAAACATACTAAAGAAAAAATAGAGTATAAGAAAAAGGACCTAAATGAGGCGCTTAATTATCTAGATCATCTAAATAATTAAGGTAACAATACATGTCTGATTATGGTGAATAGAATTAAATTTTTATTGAGTAATTATGGTAATATAGTGAAGAATTTTTCTTATTTGACTTTATTACGATTGTTTACCATATTAATTCCTTTAATAACATATCCTTATTTGATAAGAGTTCTTGGAACAGAAATATATGGTAAGGTTATTTTTGTTCAGGCAATAGTAGCTTATGCTTCTATTATTATTCAATTTGGATTTAATAATATTGCTACTAAGGAGATTTCTATTCATAGAAATGACCAGAATAAGCTAAATATGATTGTGTCATCAGTCTTAGAAATAAAATTTTTCTTATGGTTGCTTAGTTTGACTATATTATTAGTTAGTATTAAGTTTATATCTGTGGCTGAAAATGACAAATGGTTATATCTTTTTTCATTTGGGTTATGTTTTAATGAATTTATTTTTCCTCAGTGGTATTTTCAAGGCATTGAGAAGATGGGATATATAACTATCATTAGTCTTATTGCAAAGCTTGTATTTTTGGTTCTAATTTTTGTCGTAGTTAAAACAGAAAACGATTATCTATACGTTCCTCTATTTAATGGATTAGGAGCTTTTGTTGGAGGTATTATAGCATTGTTTGTTGTATTTAAGAGAGAAAAAGTGCAATTTAGTCTACAAAGTTTTGATAAACTCAAATATTTTATAAAAGAGAGTTTGCCAATATTTGCTTCAAATATATTTGTTTCAATTAAAGACAAGTTTAGTGTTATTTTTATTGGAAGCTTTTTGGGTATGGAAAGTGTAGCGATTTATGATCTGGGAGTAAAGATTATGAATCTATTTTTACATCCTGTAATTATAGTAAATGAAGCTATATACCCAAAGGTTACAAAAGATAAAAATATGACATTTGTAATCAAAACAATAAAATATACTTTCATTTTGACGGTGTCAGCAATTGTTGCATTACAATTGTCTTTGTTACCAATTGTGAAAATTTTAATTGGAGATAATCTTTCCGAAGCTATCTTAACAGTAAGAATATTACTTATAGCTCCAGTATTTTTCACTGTTAGTTATACTTTATCAAGGAATTGTTTAATTGCTTTAGGATATTACAAATATTTACTTAACGGTATTATTTTAACATCCTTATTTTATTTGATTTTAATAGGAGTTGGATATGTAACAAATTTATTGTCTAGTGTTCAGGTTTTTGCAATAATAACTTCATGTGTTTTTCTTTTTGAGATGTGTTATAGAATAATTGTTGTAATTAAATTGAAACTGATTCATTTTTAACTGAATGGAAAATTAGTAACGAATGAAATTTAAACTGAATAAATATATTCCAATAATAATAACTGTAATTTTCCTTCTAAGTCTATCCTTAAAACCGATATTGGAGAAAATAAATGTTAATATAACAGGAGTAGATTATATTATATGGATATTATATTTTCTTTTATTGTTTACAGGTTTTTTAACTAAGGCTGAGCTTAAACTACCTATTAAGTATTTCATAAGCCTAAGTATGGTTTTTGTTCTTTCGTTTATTAATAGCTTCACATCAGAATATACTAGTTTTAACGGAGTACTAATAGGCTTTTTTATTACTCTAATATTTCCATTAACCTTTTTAGTTAATTATAATATTGTTTTAAATGAAGAGCGAATAGTTAAGATTGTTAAAAGCATCGTTTTTGTGATATCTACAGTTTTATTAGTTTTCTTTTTTGAAAAAATTAATGCTAATAGAAATTTCATAAGGGTTGATTCATTGTTAATAAAAACAGGAGGCTTTGCAGGTACTTTATGTAGTTTGAATATTGTTTTTTTACTGTTCTTATATAATAAAACCCGAAAAAGAAGATATTTTTTAATGATTGGATATACAGTTTTTATTCTGATTTCGTTAGTATTACTTAAATCAATCGTTGCTAGTGTTGTAACTTTCACCCTATATTTTTTCTTTTTTGAAAAGAGAAATTTCGCATATAAGTTTGTAATTGTTTCGATTTTGGGAATAGGTGCAGTCTTTTTTCTTGCAAGAAACGAAAAAGTAAATAGTAAGGTAGAATTATACAAAAAATTGTACTTGAATACATCAGGAGATAATCTAACGCCTAGATTGTTACTATATAGAGAATCACTTAATATAGCAAAAGATCATTTTCCTTTGGGAAGTGGTCAGGGTACTTACGGAAGTTTCCCAGTTCGGAAGTATTATAATCAGATTTATTATGATTATAAACTGAATGACAAACAGGGATTAATGTTTAATGAAAGCCCATCCTTTTTGTTTGATTCACATTGGGCATCAGTTTTTGGTGAAATGGGATTTTTAGCAACATTTTTTTATATTTACTTATTCTTATTTCCAGCATTAAGTGTTTTCAAATATCTAAAAAGGTATGATTATAAGAAAATGGTGTTTCTCGTAGTAGCAGTAATTACCGTAATATTAATTGAAAGTTTTGCATTGGCAATTCCATATCAAATTTCATTTATAATAATTTATGCTGGCTTGAGTGGCCTTGTTTGTAGATTTTTAAAGGAAACCCATTTAAAATAAAATATTGAAACGAATGAAAATATTACTAATAAATAATCATCATAGTCTAAAAGGTGGAGCACATAGGGTATATTTTAATACTGGTAAATTATTAGAAGATAATGGTCACGATGTAGCATATTTTAGTACCTTAGATGATGAATCTGAACCAACAAAATATCAAAAATATTTTGTTCCCAGAGTAGATTTTAAAAATGAATCAATTGTAAATAAAATTAGAGTTTCTAAATTATACCTTTATAATAAAAGGGTTTATAAGGCAATAGCAAAGCTTATTAATGATTTTAAACCAGACATTGCCCATATTCACTTATTTTATGGAGGTTTATCTGTTTCTGCATTAAGAGCACTAAAGGATAACTCTATACCTATTGTTCATACAGTTCATGATTATAGATTAATATGTCCGGTTAATACTTTTTTAAGTAAAGAAGGTGAAATTTGCGAAAAATGTAAGAATAAAAGATATCTAAATTGTTTAATAAATAAATGTTCAAAGGGAAGCTTAATTAATAGCTTTATTCTTACAATGGAAGCCTACTTGTGGAAGTATATCTATAAACCCCGAAAATTAATTGATCATTTTATTTTTGTGAGTAAATTTATTAGAAATAAACACATTGAATTTAATGAGATATATAGTTCTAAGAGTTCTCAATTATATAATTTCCATAACTTTGACCTTACTAATGGAAATATAAGAGGAGATTATTTGTTTTTTTATGGAAGGTTATCTGAAGAAAAAGGCCTTCGAAATCTTTTGGAGGTTATTTCGACTCTTAAGGTTAAAATAGTAATTGCAGGAACTGGACCATTACAAAGTTTAGTGGAAGAATATTCTAAAAAATATTCAAATATTATATATGTAGGTTTTAAAAATGGAAAGGAATTATTTACATTAATACAGAATTCTTTTTTCGTTATAGTACCTTCAGAGTGGTTTGAGAATAATCCAATGACTATTGTTGAGGCATTTTCTTATGGGAAGCCAGTAATTGGAGCTAATATTGGAGGAATACCCGAATTGGTTATTGAAAATGAAACAGGTTTTGGATTTGAATCGGGAAATAAGGAAGAGTTAATGAGAAAGATTAGTTATGTAGATTCTTTATCCGATGAAGAATATATAAGACTGTCAAAGAATGCGAAGGCGTTTTCAGAAAGAGAGTTTCTTCCTGAGAAATCATATACTGAATTAATGAAAATCTATAATTTATTATTGAAAGATGAGAAACATTGTAAATAAATTAATTCAATCTTCTGGAAGAAAAAATTATAGTGTTGATGATGCTATCGCTTCGAGGGATATGATTATTATTTTAATAAGCAAATTTAAACAAATAATTAGAGGTGTATTTGTAAGAATATTTTTGAACTCAAGCAAAGGAATATTATTTGTTGGTAAAAGAACTAGCATTAAACATAAAAAGAAGATTTCTGTTGGGAGTTCTGTTTTTTTTGGCGATAATGTTAAGATAAATGCACTTTCAAAAAAAGGGATTCAAATTGGGAATAACGTTTCGATTTTAGATAATGGAATTATTGAGTGTACAGGTGTAATCCGTAACTTAGGTGAAGGATTAATTATAGGTAATAATGTGGGTTTAGCCCAGAATTGCTTTATACAGGTAAGAGGGACGGTTGAAATTGGCGATAATGTTATATTTGGACCTAGTGTTTCTGTATTTGCTGAAAATCATATTTTTGAAAATCCAGATTTGCCGGTAAACGTACAAGGGGAAAGTAGAAAAGGAGTCAGAATAGAAAGTGGAGTTTGGATTGGAACTCGTTCAGTAATACTTGATGGTGTTGTAGTAGGAAAGAATAGTGTTGTCGCAGCAGGTAGTATTGTAAATAAAGATGTACCACCTTATTCAATAGTTGGTGGAGTTCCAGCAAAAATTATAAAAATGAGAAAGTAAAATCATAAAAATAATAAGTATGAAGAAGAAAATTTATATAGCAGGATGTGGTGGAATGTTGGGAGAAGCATTTTACACTCAATTTAAGGAAGATTATATTATTAAATGTACTGATAAAGATGTAAACGAAGATTGGTTAAGTTTTTTAGATTTTAGAGATTTTGAAGCTTATAAAAAGGATGTTAAAGAGTTTAGTCCTGATTATCTATTTCATCTAGGAGCATATACTAATTTAGAATTTTGCGAAGAAAACGCTGATGATACTTATAATACTAATACATTAGCAGTTGAAAATGCAGTTTATTTAGCAAATTCATTAAATATTCCTTTATTATACATTAGTACAGCAGGTATTTTTGATGGGAAACAGGAATTGTATGACGATTGGGACATGCCAAATCCATTAGGAGTATATGCAAGATCAAAATATATGGGAGAACGATTTGTTGCAGAAAATGCCAATAGATTTCTTGTTTGTAGAGCAGGATGGATGATGGGGGCAGGTCCTAAAAAGGATAAGAAGTTCATCCAGAAACTTATGAAACAATTAAAAGAAGGAAATAAGGAATTGTTTATTGTTGATGATAAGGACGGTACTCCAACATATACTCATGATTTTGCAAAAAATGTAAAATTATTAATTGAAAAAGAGTTTTGGGGATTATATAATCTCGTTTGCGGTGGGCAAACATCTCGATTAGAAGTTGCTCAGGAAATGTTAGAATTGCTTGACAAATCAGATGAAATAAAATTAACTCCTGTTAATTCTGATCATTTTAAAGACGTTTATTTTGCACAAAGACCTGCTAACGAGCGTTTGATTAATAGAAAGCTTAATATTAGAGAACTAAATATAATGAGTGATTGGAAGGATGCTCTTAGAATTTACTTGGATAAATATTATAAAGGATACTTGGATTAATTACATGAAGAAGAAAAAAGTTGCGATAATTGGAACCAATGGTATTCCTGCTAACTATGGTGGGTATGAAACCTTATCTGAGTTTTTAGTAGAAAACCTAAATGAAAGGTTTGATTTTACTGTTTTTTGCAGTAAAAATCAAAAGCGAAAGGAAAATGGGATTAAACATTTTAAAGGAGCAAGATTGAAATATTTACCTTTAAAAGCAAATGGATATCAAAGTATTGTTTATGATTTGATATCTATTATATATTCATTATTTAAACACGATACTTTGCTGGTTTTAGGAGCTCCAGCAGGTTTTTTCTTTTTTCTAAATATTTTCTTTAAAAAAAGAATGATTCTTAATCATGGGGGGTTTAACGAATGGGAGAGAACAAAATATAATAAATTGGCAGGCTGGTGGGGAATTAATTCAAGACGGGTTGCAACAAAGTTTACAACTTATGATATTGGCGATAATCCTATAATTATTGAAAGCATAAAAAAGAACTTTGGAGTAAATGCTAAGATGATTGAATACGGAGGCGATCATGCAAAAAAAGTTAAAATGAATGATAAACTAAAGAAAAAATATTCATTTGTTTCTAATGATTATTTTATAACTGTTTCAAGAGCTGAACATGATAATAAAATTCATGAAGTAATTGACGCATTTAAGTTAGCTCCTAAAAAGAATGTTGTAATCGTTTCAAATTGGAAAGTTTCAGAATATGGAATAAAGCTATATTCAGAATATAAGGATAAGTACTCAAATATAGTCTTGCTTAATGCTGTTTATGACAAAAATGAATTAAATTTCCTAAGAGGAAATGCAGTAGGATATATCCATAGTCATTCTTTTTGTGGCACAGCACCTTCTTTAGTTGAAGCAATGTGTCTTGGCCTTCCAATAATTAGTTATAATGTTCCCACTAATCATTATACTACTGATGATAAAGCAATATTTTTTAATGATAGTAAAGAATTAGCGTCAATAATAAATAGCATTTCAGAGAAAGATATTGAAATAAACAGAAACAATATGATTGAAATAGCAAAGAACAGATATACATGGGAACGGATTTCTAATCTGTATGCTGATATATTTTAAAGTATGAAAGAAAAGTCTCTAACAAAAGTAACGTTTAACAGACCTACTAAAACACAATATGTTTTAGAAATACTGAAGTCTTTTTTTTCAAGCTTTACTTTTAAATATTATTTAAATTCTATTGCTTATAAGCATGTTAATTATATCATTGGAAGAAAGAAAGCAGAAATAGGAAAAAACACAAAGATTCACCCAACAGTTGTATTTAGACAAGGAGAGAGAATAAAAATTGGCTCAAATTGTCTTTTGAATCATAATAATGTTTTACAAGCAGGGAAGAAAATAGGAAGGATCATTATTGGAGATTATGTTCAAACAGGACCTAATGTTATGATGTTTGCTTTTAATCACTCGATTGATGATATTGATACACCTTCAATTTTGCAAGATTATTATGATGGTGATATTGTTATTGAAGATGACGTTTGGATTGGTGCGGGCTCAATAATATTAGCAGGAGTAACAATAAAAAAAGGTTCTGTAATAGCTGCAGGTTCTATCGTAAATAAAGATATTGATGCTTATTCAATTTATGGAGGAGTGCCAGCAAAAAAAATAAAATCACGATTATAAATTTAGAATAAATTAAATAATCTATTATGGATAAAAAAACTGTTTTATTACTAGACGGGCAAACAGTGCAAGCACTGCCATTTATGGAATCATTAAAACGGAATGGATATAAAATTATCATATTTTGTAATTCAAAGAATTCATATGGGTATAGAAGTAAGTATCCAGATGAAAAAGTAATTTGTCCTAAATGGGCAGAGAACCCTGATGAATTTAAAGATTTTTACTTTGATTTTATTAGTAAAACAAAAATAGATGTTGTTGTACCAATGAATGATGATTCTGCTAGATTCTTAAGTCAGTATAAGGATGAATACATATCAAAAATTTCTTGTACAATTCCGGATCTTGAGATATTCAATAATGGTTATGATAAAAATAAATTAATGAATCTATGCAAAGAATTAGACCTACCACATCCTAATACAGCAGATTTAGAAATAACTGATTTAAAAGAAGCTTCTAAAATAACGGGGTTGCCAGCGATTATAAAACCAAATTTTACTGCGGGTGGTAGAGGAATGAAAATAGTCTATTCTCAGAATGAACTTGAAGAGTCATATCCATCGATAAGAGAAAATTATGGTCCTTGTCATATGCAAAAATATATTGATTCAGGGGGTAATCAATTTAAGGTTCAGATTTTTGTTGATCAAAAAGGGGTAGAAGTTTCAACGGTAATGCACAAAGTTAGGTATTATCCTGAAAAAGGTGGAAGTAGTGCATGTAATGTTACGGTTCAAAGACCTGATTTAGTTGAACAGGGATTGAAGATCTTAAGGAAAATTAAATGGATGGGTTTTGCAGACTTTGATATGATTGGTGATCCTGATGATGGCATTGTTAAATTTATGGAAATGAATCCAAGGGTACCTGCTTGTATAAGAACATCATTTGTTAGTGGGGTTGATTTTGCTGAACTTATTACTGATTTAAGTTTAAATAATGAATTAAAAACATATAAATATGAGCCTGGTAAAACATTAAGATATTTAGGATTAGATTTACTCTGGTTTATTAAAAGTGATAGAAGATTTAAAGCTAAACCAAACTGGTTTAAGTTCTTCGGAAAAAATGTTTATTATCAGGATGGAAGTTATAGAGATCCAAAGCCTTTCATTTATGGAACATTCTCTAATATTGGTAAATTGCTTAATCCAAAATTTAGAAAAGCAAAAAGTGGACTGAATTAATTATGAATATTCTGACATTTGATATAGAAGAATGGTTTCATTGTGATTTTATAAGTAGCAGTAACCTTTGGAATACTTATGAAGTAAGAATCCATAATAACGTTGATTTAATTTTAGACATTTTAAATATCAAAAAAAGAAAAGCAACATTCTTTATTATTGGTTGGATTGCGGAAAGATATCCTGAAGTTGTAAAAAAAATCCATTTAGAAGGTCACGAAATAGGTGGCCATTCTATGATGCATGGTCTGGTACATCAAATGGATAGATTAACTTTCAGGGATGACACTAAAAAGAACATAGAGATTTTAGAAGATATTACAGGGCACAAGGTTGAATTATATAGAGCTCCGGGATTTTCAATTACGGAAGATACTCCATGGGCTTTTGAAGAATTAGTAGATTTAGGAATAAAGATTGATGCTTCAGTCTTTCCTGCTTCACATGATTATGGTGGTTTTAAATCTTTTGGAGAAGCGCAACCTTCATTAATAAAGATGAAAGATAAAAATATTAAGGAATTTCCAATGAATGTAAAACATGTTTTTGGTAAATCCATAGTTTTCTCTGGAGGAGGTTATTTTAGATTATTTCCTTATAGCGTAATTAAAAAGTGGACAAATAATTCTGATTATGTAATGTCTTATTTTCATCCTAGAGATTTTGATTTTTTACAACCTGTAATAAATGAATTGTCAACAATGCGAAAATTTAAATCATATGTTGGATTAAAAAATGCTTATAGAAAGTTTGTAATTTGGTTAGATGCAAATGAAACTGTAAGTATTATGCAGGCTGATAAATTAGTTGATTGGAAAAAAGCTAAAATTATATCTATAAATGAGTGAATTCATTGTAATAATAGGAACAGAAAGTTTTATTGGGAATCATATTCTTAAAAATTTAATAGACTATAATTTTAAAGAATTTGATATTAAAAATGATACAATTTCTAGTTTAAATTTGGAGAATGTTAATACAATAATTCATTTAGCTGCAATTGTGCATCAAACCAAATCTATTTTAAATTCTGAATATTTTAGAGTTAATAGTGACTTAGCATTTGAAACGGCAAAAGAAGCAAAAATTCAAGGGGTAAAACATTTTGTATTTTTTAGTACAATCAAAGTATATGGTGATGGGGGATATGATGATTTAGTTTATAATGAAAAATCTATATGTAAACCAACTGATAGTTATGGAAAAAGTAAATTGGACGCAGAGAAAAGAATAAATTCATTAGCAGATGAAATTTTTAAAGTATCTATTATAAGACCAAGTATGGTTTATGGAAAAGGAGTTAAAGCAAACATGCTTCTTCTAAGTAAACTTATTCAAAAGTTACCTTTGATTCCTTTTGGGAATATAAAAAACAAAAGGGCGATGGTATCTATTGATAATTTAATGATTACTCTAGATGCAATATTAAATAAAAAAGAAACAGGGGTTTATTTGGCTTGTGATAGAAAAGTTGTTTCAACAACACAATTGGTTGAAACACTGATGAAAATACTTGAAAGAAATAAGAAATTAATTAAACTGCCTATTTTTATTCAGTTTTTAATAAAATTTATATTTCCACATCAATCAAGAAGACTATTTGGTTCTTTTAATGTTGATGCTTCGGCAACACATAGCCGATTGCAAATTAATGAGAAACTAATTGATTTAGAAACAGGTTTAAAAAAGGCTTTTGAGAGATGACAATAATATTTATACTCATATTAGTTGTAGTAAGCTCCTATATTGGAACTTTTTTAGTTAGAAGATTCGCTATAAAGAAATCAATAATAGATATTCCAAATCAACGAAGTTCTCATACTAAACCAACACCTAGGGGCGGGGGATTGGTTATTGTTGTAATTTGGTATGTAATAATAATTTGGTTCTTTATTACAGAAAAATTAACAAATGAGCTATTTTATGCATTTTTGTCTGGTAGTTTATTAGCAATTGTGTCTCTACTTGATGACATTTTTAGTTTATCAGCCAAAATACGCCTAATAATACAAGTGTTTTCAGCAGGTATGGCAGTATTTTTTATAAGCACAATACATACTGTTGATCTAGGATTTTATATTATCAATAGTTCTTTTCTTGTAATTCCTTTTGTTTTTATAGGATTAATTTGGTTTGTTAATTTATTTAATTTTTTAGATGGAATAGATGGTTATGCTGCAAGTCAGGCTATTTTTATTTCCTTAGCTTTTTTTATTTTAACTGGGGATTTTTTATTATTATATTTAATTGCTTCCATAATTGGATTTTTAATTTGGAATTGGCAGCCTGCTAAGATATTTATGGGCGATATTGGGAGTACCGTTTTGGGATTTACTTTAGGTGTTTTGACAATATATTACTCTCAAAAATATAAAATTTCAATATTTACTTTATTAATACCTTCAGCTTTATTTTGGTTTGATGCTACTTATACTTTATTTAGAAGATGGAGAAATAAAGAAAAATTATCTGAGGCACATAAGAAACATGCTTATCAACGAATTGTTCAAAGCGGATTTAGTCACCAAAAAACGGTAATATCCGCCATATTAGTAAACTTCTTCCTTTTGAGTTTAACTTTTATTTCGTATAAATGCCCTAAAATTTCAATGTTGATTTTTATTATTACGTTAGTGTGTTTATATTTTTTGAACAAATTAATTGATAAACGAAAATCATTTTAAATTAGCAATATTAATAGTATGAAAAGAATAGCAACAAAAATTAATTTTGTATTTCTACTTTTAATTGCATTTTGTATTCCCTTTTCAATTCAGGAAATTACATATTTTATTGGTGGCTGGATTTTTACGTGGTTTTTTACTTTCCCACATTATAAGGAAAAAAGTGTAAAAAGGAAGATCGTTTTCTTTTTGCCAATTATTTATTTTCTTTTTATCTTAATATCGGTAGTGTATTCAAACGATAAAAACCAAGCTTGGTTAAATATTCAAACTCAATTAACTTTACTTATTTTTCCAATTATCCTCTTGTTTTCTCCTGATTATGTGTTTAAAAATAAAAGATATGTTCTATTTTCTTTTATTTTAGGATTACTAATTTTTAGTTTAATTTTCTTAGTCGATTATTTAATCTTTAAAAATAGTTCAATTGTAGAGAACTATAGTTCTTTAAGACTTTTTCATCATTCTTATCAAGCATTGTTTGTGATATTAGGAATAACTATATTATTTGATTTTTTATATAAGGAAATTGGATTTAGTTGGTTGATAATTTGTGGAATTGCAATATTTGCAATAGTTATTTTTTTATTAGATTCTAGAGCAGGAATATTAGTTATGATTATTGTTTTCTTATTTTATGTAATTAAATACACAAGAGCTAGAAGTAAATTATATAAAATATTATCTATAACAGTTTTGTTTGTATTAACTGCTTTCCTTGTTATAAATACAAGATTAGCTAAAAATATTAATGTCAGTCATATTAATAATTTGGTAAATAGTAATACTAATAATATTATTGAAAATGGTAATTTTAAGCAAGGTTTTAAGTACTGGAATATTTCAAAAAAAGACACGTTAACTTATGAAATTTACAATTCAACTTATGGTAATGCATTAAGATATGATAAGTTGAATGGAAATCACTCTAGTTATTTATTATATAGAGGAAGAAAAATTAATTACTATAAGGATGCTTTGTATAAATTTAAATTGAAATATAGAGTGATAAAGGGAGATGATAATTCCTTCAAAATTGGTTGGGTAACTAATGACAAGCCAAAATATATTTTTAATGGTATAATCAATAAAAAGAGTTTAGAAGAGGATTGGTTTGAACTAACAATTATTTATAATAATATTAGTGAGGCAGAGTCATTAGGAAGTATTTATTTATACCAGAAACCACAAAGTATTATTGAGTACGCTGATATTAAAATGAATATTCATGATAATTTAAACCGTCCTATTTACAAATTTAAATTCAAAGATATTCGAATATATTTATGGAAATATTCAATTGAGTTATTTAGAAATAACTTATTATTTGGAGTAGGTATTGGTGATAATAAGGATGAATTGATAAAGCACTATAATAAGAATGAATTAACCGTTGCATCTGGATTAAAATATAACTCTCATAATCAATTTCTCGAAACAGCAACTCAAACAGGTATAATTGGATTAGTTGTTTTGCTATTAGTATTTGCCATTCCGTTATACCAATCCATAAAGAAAAAACAGGAACTATTATTCCTGTTTTTAATAATTTGCTTTATTAATTTTTTGTTTGAATCTATGCTTGAGCGACTTGCTGGTGTTGTTTTCTTTGCTTTTTGGTATAGCTTTTTGTGGTTTGTTTATTATAAAGATATAGAAGATAAAGAATCTATTCCTGCACCTTAATTTTTCTATTTATCATTTTTATAATTAAATAAAATAACGCAATAAATGCAAATAATAATCCACCGGCAAAGGAATAGGTTACAGTTTTTTTGATTGGTTCTTGATATATTGTAAAATCCTGAATTATTCTAAATGGAGTAGCAAATTTCAATCGTTTTTCTAAATTCTGTTTTTCTTTTAATAATGTTAGAAGTTCTTTTTGAAAAGAAGTTTGACTATTATATATATTAACATCTCCTTTATTCTGCGTCTGCTTTAAGTTTTTCTCTTGAAGAATTTCTAACTTAGAAATTTCTTCATCAATTTTTGAAATTAGATTTTGATTATTTTCAGTAAATATTTGAATTTCACTTTGAACATAAGGTTCTTTTTCAATATAATTTAGAATACCGAAACTTAAGTGTTTTAACAACTGATTGTTATCTACCGCAACAGAAACCGATAAATAACCCTTACTTTTCTTTGCTTTTTCATCGTAAACATCTTCAACTGAAATCTTTTTTAAATTTTTAAGATTAGTTGAATTTATTTCCATTCTTTCACTCAGGTATTTGCTATTTTTATCATCTAAAATAGTTTGAATATTATTTATATATTCAATAAGTAGATCTTGAGAAACAGTATAAGAGTTAATTAGCATTGAAGATTCAAAATGCTTCTTTCCAAAAAATTTAGTTGAATAACCTAAGCCTCCTCCAATAACACTTGCAATAAAAAGAATCCAAAAATTCTTTTTAAAGAATATGTACATATTTAAAAATAATTCAATCAAATCAATTTCGTCGTTTCTTTTTTCAGTAGTCATATTTCTTTAAGATTAATTTTGCGCAAAATTAGATGTTTTTATTATAACTTATTATATACTCGTTGATTTTTACTTTTATGTATTTACCTTTAACTTAAAATTCAGACTAAGAGCTAAAAACAAATAACTAAGGGTTAATTTATTATGTTAAACAATATTTTTAAATCAGCTATTTTTTCAGGGTAGCCTAATTTTTCGTACGAATATATTAAATTTAAAATTAAAGTTTTAATTATTTCGATATTTGAACAAGGCAGGTAGTATTTTTTCTTAGGTTCTATTTTTTGTTGTTTTAGAAAATAATCTATTTCTTTTTCTCCTAAAACTTTACCTTCATTAAAAGGATTAATATAAAATAAAATTTCAGGGTCATTTTGTTCATAGGTATTATGCTCATCAATGTATGCTAAAATAAAATTGCGAGGAATACTAACACCATATATTGGCAGTCCTAAATCTACAGCTAAGGCAATATATAATATTCCCAGTGTTATAGGGTTTCCTTTTTTAGTTTCTAGTACATGATTAACATAAGAATTTTGTGGCGCAAAAAAGTTAGAACCATTACCTGAAAATTCATGCACCTGAAATAATATATGATTTAATATTCGGGTTTTCTCAAGAGCTGTTAAGTTCTTATTTATTTCAAGCCATGCATCTTGCTTTATCTTATTAAATGCTTCTAAAATATCATTGTATATTAAATCAGGATATTGGTATTTTGAAATTAAATAAGCTGCTTCGAGTAAATTTACAGCTCCTTTATCTTTCCACTCACTTAATTGTTTTTGAGTTGTTGAAAATTGAATTTCCTGAATTAAGTCCTCAATTCTTTCTTGTAAAATTGCATTTAAAGATTTTTCCCATGTTTTTTCTAATTCAGGAATAATTATTTCACCCTGCTCAAGTATATTTTTTGAAACATATTGATATACTTCATCATTAGGATCATCTAACAATTGTAGTAAGGCTTTTATTTCTTTCTCTTTTTTATTCACAAAAATCTATATTGAGAGTCTATCTAATACTGTTTTTATCAGCTCTTTAATAAGAGGCTTATAATCTTTACTATATTCTTTTGTTCTTCGATTTGCAATAATTGTACAGATTGTTACTGCTTTATGTCCTAATAATTTAGAAAGTCCAAATATTGCTGAACTTTCCATTTCGTAATTTGTAATTTTCTGATTTTTAAATTCAAAAGCTTCAATTTTATCGTTAATGTTAGCATCAATTATTGGTAATCGTAATTGTCTGCCTTGAGGCCCGTAAAAACCAGGAGCAGAAATTGTTATTCCTTTAGTCATGTTTTTACTGGCAAGTTTATTCACTAATTCTTCTGACGCATCTACTACGTAAGGTGATGGTAGAAGGTTATTCCAATTGACATGTTTTTTTAAAGCTTCTTCAAATTCTAAATCTGAAATGGAATTTCTGTTAGCATAAAAATTAAGCAAACCATCAAACCCAATAGATCTTACACTCATTAAAAAAGAGTCGATAGAAACATTTTCCTGTAATGATCCTGATGTACCTATTCTTATAAAATTTAATGCTTTATGTTCTTTATTTTCAGTTCTTGTTTTTAAATTGATGTTTGCAATGGCATCTAGTTCATTAACAACAATATCAATATTGTCTGTACCTATCCCGGTTGAAATAACAGTTATTCTTTTATTATTATAAGTTCCTGTAATAGTACAAAACTCACGGTTTTGTTTTTTTAGTTCAATGTCATCAAAAAATGATGCCACTGTTTCAACTCTTCCCGGATCACCTACTAATATAATATCATTGCCAATATCTTCAGGAAATAAGTGTAAATGAAAAATACTACCATCTTGATTTATAACCAACTCCGATTCTTCGAATTTCATAAGAAATACCTTTCTATCTAAATTAAGGAACTTCAAAATTATTCAAAATATATTGAAAGCACAAAAAGCGTAGTCAATAAAGATCAACACAACCATAATATTTTTAAGTGCTACTTGTTGATAACAGAACATTCTGATAATAAATTGTGTACATGTCAAAATGATAATTGTATATGGTTTTATATATAGGATTAATGTTTTACCTTTATTCACTGGAATAATCAATACTCAAAAAATTATATTATGAAAAAAATAACGACAACATTTTGGATTGTAGCAGCAGTTGGATTTCTAATTGTTCTGCTTATTAGTAGTTCATCTTTTGTAACGCTTAGACCGGGTGAACGAGGTGTGATATTTAGAAAATTTACTAGTGGTTTAGATAAAGAGAATATTTTTCAACCTGGGTTTCATGTAATTGCTCCTTGGAATGAGATATATGTATACAATGTAAAAGAGCAAAATAGTGAAGAAGGGATGGATGTATTAGATAAGAGTGGACTTTCAATTAATATGGATATTTCTATTCGTTTTAATCCTAAGTACGATCGCATTGGTTACTTGCATGAAAAATTTGGAGTTGACTATATTAGAACTTTAATTGTGCCTGAAGCACGTTCAACTGTTCGTAGGGTAGCGGGACGTTATACTGCAGAGGAGATTTATTCAACAAAACGTAGCGAATTGGAAAGTGCAATTATCAAAGAAACTGCAGAAGTATTAGGTGTAAATGATATTGAGATGAAAGCATTACTTATTCGTTCGATAAACTTACCCAACCAAATTAAGGTTGCTATTGAAAATAAATTGAAGCAAGAACAGGAAGCTTTAGCATATAAGTATAAATTGGAAAAAGAAGAGTCTGAAGCAGAGCGTAAAAGAATTGCTGCTGAAGGTGAAGCACGTGCAAATAAAATTATAAATAGCAGTTTAACAAATGCTTTATTAAAAATGCGTGGAATTGAAGCAACTATTAAGTTATCAGAATCTCCTAATTCTAAAGTTGTAGTTATTGGAAGTGGAAAAGATGGTTTACCATTAATTTTGGGTGGAAATAATTAGAAATTATTTTATAAAATTAAAGGAGCCTCAAATTGAAGCTCCTTTTTTTATAAATTCTTTTGAAAAATTCGATAACGTTTATATATCTCTCCACCAAGTTTCTCAACTTCAGCACGCATTTTTGTATTTGTCTCCATTACTACATGACTGTCAATTACTTCAAGACCTCGCTCTTTGGCTGATTTCAACATAGCTTGTGCAAGCATGGTATCTAATCCTATATTTCTAAGATCATCTTTTACAGCTCCTAATAACAAATCCAGTTGATTTGTTTTTTTCATGGAGCGAAGTATTTTGATAAACCCAAAAGGAAACATACGACCTTTTGCTTTTCTAATCCCTTCGCTTATATTCGGCATACCTATAACATAAGCAACAACTTCGGAGTTTATATCGATAATTACTTTAATAAATTTAGGATCTAATATTGGCAAATAACGTTTAGCAAAGTCATCCATTTCTTCTTCGCTAAATGGCACATAACCAAAAATTTCGGTGTAAGTAGCATTTGTAAGTCCGAGTACAGGTCGTATAAAAGGTTTAAGTTGCTTGCGTTTCGTAAATTCAATTATTTTGTATCCATTTTTTGCAGGACGTTGAGCTATACGTTCATATATTGCAGGAACTTCATCAGGAGTATTAATCTTATACTGAACGAAATCCATTTTTTTAGAAAATCCTTCATCCTTAATCATCTGAGCCATGTATGGGAAACTGCAATTTGTAACCATTACAGTAGGTTCATCAAAACCTTCGACTAGGAATCCTTGAGGATCTTCATCTGAAAAACCAAATGGGCCTACTAACCGTTTCATTCCTTTGCTTTTAGCCCATTTTTCTACGAAAGAAACTAAAGCATGAAAAACTTCTCTGTCATTTTCGGTTTCCATGAAACAGAATCTCCCGAAATTTTCATTATTAATTTCGTTATATCTGTGATTGATGATACCCATTATACGACCTACAACTTTACCATTCTTTTTTGCAAGGGCAAGCACGGTATCGCAATAATTAAATGCTTTATTTTTTAGAGGATCAAAAAATATTTTATCATCAGAATATAATGGATAAAGCCAATTCTTATGATTTTTATGGATTTTTTCAGGTAAGTATATAAAATTCTTAAGATCTGATTTGCTTTGTACTTCTATAATTTCAATCATCTTTTAATTATAATGAATGTAATTTAAATTTTTTGTTAAGATAAAAATAAATATGAAATCATAATTAAATAAGATGCTATTAGTTTTCTTTTTTAAAATTCAAAAATTGATAATAAATTTTATTTGAGATCCAATAAAACAGTATTCCCGAAATTATACCTCCAAGGATATCAATTACATAATGAGCTTTAAGATAAATTGTAGATAAAAATAAAATGCTAACCAAAGGGATTAAAATATAAAAGAAGACTTTAAATCTTTTTCTTGTTAAAATAAGAAGTATTACCGATATACCAACATGAGAACTTGGGAAAGCTCCTGTTTGTGTTTCGAAATTAGTAATGATAATATCCATTAAATATTTAAAAAGATAAGCATCAGGTACAGTTATTTGTTCGGCAGAGAAATAAAATTGAGGGTCAACAGAAGGAAAAATTATAAAAATAAGATAGTAAAAAAAGAATGATGATATTAGAATGAATATTGTTTTTTCGAATTCAATTCGAGCCTTAAAATAATAAAGAAGAGGGATTCCGAATGATATAAAGTAAAATGAAAAGTAGCCAAAGTGCATTATCTCACTAAACCACCGGTAAGGAATATAATTTGAAAATTCTAAGGATGGCTGACATCCAAAAAGTAAACTTTCAAAGTTTACTAATATAGAATCAAAATCCTCAAAAATGAGATTATTGTAATAATCCGTTTCGCTATAAAAGAAACCAATTAATAAAATAGGATAAAAATTACGAAATAATTGAAAGATTTTATTGTTTGAATCGCCGAATCTTAAAATTGTAAATATTATTAATAGAAGTATTACTCGAATTAAAATATGATTCAATATATTATCTAATTGTTTATATCCAATAAGTATATAAAAGCCTGTTAAAAGGCAGAATAAAATAACTGCAAAGTCAAAAAGCTTAATTCGTTTTAAAATTTGATTCATTTTTAATTTAAAAATACGAAAAAATTAAAATTAATTTAGATTTATTATATAACGCAAAAAAAAGTGTCACGAATTATATCATGACACTTTTTTATATAAAAATAAATTTAACTATCTATTCTTCTCGGTAAAATCTCTACCAGCCCTTAATGCTTGTAGATTTACATTTACGATATCTTCTCCTTTACGACCAAAAAATTGGCGAATTCCTTCTTCAAAACTTTCGAAAGAAATATCAAAGAATGGAGTTGCTGCACCAAGCATTACAATATTTGATGATCTTTTTGATCCAAATTCAGAAGCAATAGTATCTGCATCTAATGCAATGTGTTTTTCTTGTTTTTTAATTTCAGCTAAAATTTCTTCAACCTCTGGATAATTATTAATATTTATAAATGGAGTAGTATTCGTAACTAACCATCCACCTTTTTTTAAAAATGGTAAATATCTTAACGATTCCATTGGTTCTACAGAAAGAATAATATCTGCTCCACCCATTGGAATAAGATCCGATGCAATAGGTTTATCGGAAATTCTCATATTTGATTGAACAGCACCACCACGCTGACTCATACCATGAACTTCTGCTTGTTTTAAATGTAAATTGTTATGTAAAGCTGACATGCCAATTGTAGCGGCAATCGATAAGATTCCTTGACCACCTACACCAGCTAATATTATATCTGTTTTCATAATTTTAATTTTAATTTTTACTACTGTAGATTATTTTAAATTTAGACTAATAAGCTGCTCAGCAAGCTTCTTATTTTTCATTGTTTGAACACACTGACGACGAGGAATAATTACCGAAACACCTTTGTATTCTAACTCTTCTTTCATAATCTGAACCATCTCTTCCATGTTCTTTTTCAATGGTTTGAAAACTCTAATGTGATCAGGATCAACTCCAACACCTTTACAAATATCTTCTATTTTTCCAAGTGCTTTTGAGTCTTGACCACCAGTCATTCCTGTGGTAAAGTTATCAGAGATAATAACGGTTACAGGTGTATTTTCAGAAACACAATCAATTAAACCGGTAATTCCTGAATGAGTAAAAGTTGAATCACCAATAACAGCTACAACACCAACCATTCCTGCATCAGCAGCACCTTTTGCCATTGTAATAGAAGCTCCCATATCAACACATGAGTTTACTGCATTATATGGTGGCAATGCGCCTAAAGTATAACAACCTATATCAGCGAATACTCTTCCAACACCATAAGGTATTATGGCTTCATTTAATGCATTGTAAGCATCAATATGTCCACAACCAACACACATTGAAGGTGGACGATTTTTAACTAATTCAGGAATTGATCCATCTAAAATAGTCTCTAACCCTAAAGCATTGGCAACTAAGTTTGGATTTAATTCACCATCGCGAGGTAAAGTTCCATCTAAACGACCAATAATTGGAGTTCCTGCTTCTTGATATCCTTTAAGCATTTCTTCAACAATTGGATATCCTTCTTCAATAACAAGAACTTTATCACATTCTTTTAGCATTTTGTTAATTTGCTTTCTAGGAATTGGATATTGTCCAATTTTTAATACAGGATGATTCAATTCTGTATCTTGAAAATTCTCCATTAAGTAATTATTTGCAATACCAGTTGTAATAATTCCTAATGTTTTATCAGATCCATCAGTATATTTATTAAATATTGATTCTTCAGAAGCTTCTTCTATTGATCTTTGATTGCTTAACAATGTTTTATATTGTTTACGAGCAATAGAAGGTAATAACACAAATTGTGTCAAGTTAGAAGGCAAAGAAACATCGTTTTGTGGTTTTTGCTCTAATGTCTCAACACCTGCACGAGAATGCGCTAATCTTGTTGTTACTCTTAATAAAACAGGTAATTTAAATTTTTCAGATAATTCATAACCATAATAAGCCATTTCGTAAGCTTCTTGCTGGTTAACAGGCTCTAACATAGGAATCATTGCGAAATTCCCGTAAAATCTTGAATCTTGCTCGTTTTGTGATGAGTGCATTGATGGATCATCGGCAGATACAACAATTAATCCTCCGTTTACACCTGTAATTGATGAATTAATAAAAGCATCGGCAGCAACATTTAATCCAACGTGCTTCATGCAAACCATCGAACGTTTCCCTGCATACGACATACCTAATCCAGCTTCCATTGCTGTTTTTTCGTTTACCGACCAATCACTATGAATATTATTTTCCTTAGCAAATTTGGAGGCCTGAACATATTCTGTAATTTCAGTTGAGGGCGTTCCTGGATACGCATATATTCCAGAAATTCCTCCATCTAAAGCTCCTTGAGCAATAGCTTCATCTCCTAATAAAAGTAGTTTTTGCATATTATAAGTATTATTTATTTTAATTTAAGATTTTGATTGAAAGTCTGTAAGTTATAAAAATTCAACAACTTTAAAAATAAGATTTTTTTGAGTTAAGATAAAGAATCATAAGCCGCCGAAGCGTTTTAGGAAACCAACCTGAATTGCAATAACATAATAATAAATGGCTTTACAAATATTCACGATTGAATTTATTAATTCTTTAAGCAAATGTAGCATAATTTTTACAAATCGACCTTAAACATAATGTTTTTAATAACATATTTATACTAAAACTCGCATCATGGTTTCAGATTGTAACTAGTAGTAATGTTTTTGTAATAATTTTTATTATATTGAATAATAGTGGTTTAAAATTTGATTTTAGTAAATAAGTAATTTAAGGAACTAAATAATTTTTTATTTTGTTTTTTATAATTCGATATTCGAAGTTTATGTTTAATATTAGTAATAAATTGTTATAACAAGTTTTCTATTTCCCCCATTATTTCGAAATTCACAAAGATAAATTCCTTGCCATGTCCCCATATTTAGACTATAGTTTGTAACTGGAATGGTTAATGACTGACCGTAAGTTGATGATTTAATATGAGCGGGCATATCGTCAGAACCTTCCATTGTATGAGAGAAGGAGCTATCTCCATCCGGGATTAATTTATTAGTGAAATTTTCAAAATCTACTAATACTGATGGATCAGCATTTTCGTTTATTGTAATAGCTGCTGAAGTATGCTTAATAAAAATATTGATTAAGCCGTTTTTAGGTAAGTTTTTTAATTTGCTAGTAATTAAATCAGTTATTATATGATACCCACGTTTAAAAGAAGGAAGCGTTATTTCTAATTGATCAATCATAATGTTAGGTTTAAGTTTCTATCGATAAATAAAGTTATGATTTTTTTCTAATCTAAACTAAAAGAATTAGTTTTGACTTTCTTTTTAAAATAGCAAAATAAAATCTTGTTTTTGTTGTTTATAGCATAAGATACAAAGAGCAATTGATGAAGTTTTTATATATATTTATATTATTCGCATTTACGGCATTTTTTTCCAATGCTCAAAATGTAGTAACATTGTCGGGAAAGGTTTTAGATAGTGATGGAAATACTGTAGAATCTGCTCATGTCAGAAATATGTCAAATAATACTGGTGTAATTTCAGAAAGAGAAGGTATTTACTTTTTAAAGATTCCTTCAAATAAAAATGCCTTAATTCAAGTTTCGTGTATAGGATATAAAGCTAAAAGTTTTACTGTGAATTCAAGCAAGGATAGTATATGGAATTATAATATAATTCTTGAATTTGATGTAAGTGATATTGGAGAAGTTTTTGTTATTGGAGAGTTGTCTCCAGAAAGTAATATGATGAAGATTGAGGCAAAGCATATTGAATTAAACCCCGATATTTCTGGAAATCTTGAATCTTTAATAAAAACATTGCCCGGTGTTTCTTCTAATTCCGAATTAAGTTCTCAATATTCGGTGCGTGGTGGAAATTTTGATGAGAATTTAGTTTATGTAAATGATATTGAAATATATAGACCGTTACTTATTCGATCAGGTCAGCAGGAAGGTTTAAGTTTCTTAAACTCAGATATGGTTTCGTCTATAGCTTTTTCTTCAGGTGGATTTGAATCTCGTTTTGGCGATAAAATGTCGTCAGTTTTAGATATCAGATATAATAAACCAATAGAGTTTTCAGGCGGAATATCATTGAGTTTACTTGGAGGAACAGCCCAATTAGAAGATATTTCTAAAAATGGAAAGTTTACATATAATTCAGGATTTCGATATAAAACTTCCCAATACGTATTAAACTCGTTAGAAACTAAAGGTGATTATAATCCTAATTTTTACGATTTCCAGACTTATCTAACATATAAAGTAAGCAAATCTATTGATATTGATTTATTAGGATATTATTCTTCTAACAGTTATCAATTTACACCTACAAATAGAGAAACTTCATTTGGAACAATCGATGAAGCATTAAATCTGACAATATATTATGATGGCAATGAGATTGATCGATTTGAAACATATTTAGGTGCTTTTACGACTAACTTTAATCCCAATGAGAATTTGACTTTTAAACTGATATTTTCCGGATATCAATCTACTGAAGAGGAAACGTATGATATAAAAGGTCAGTATTATTTAAACGAATTGGATAATACTATAGGTTCTGATACATATGGCGATAGTATTATGAATATTGGAGTTGGAACTTTCTTAAATCATGCAAGAAATTATTTAACAGCTACAGTATATTCAGTGTCTTTTAAAGGAGGATATTATTCTCGTAATAATAAATTACGTTGGGGAGCTCAATACAATTATGAGCAAATTGACGATTATGTTAATCAATGGGAAATGATTGATTCAGCAGGATTTTCATTACCTTATAATGGAGAATCTATTGATTTAAATGAAAGTGCCAGAGCAATTAATAAAATACAGTCAAATAGAATAACCGCATATATACAAAATACTTATAATAAGACATTTATTAACAATTCTGAATTTAACGTAAACCTTGGATTACGTGCCAATTATTGGGATTTTAATGATGAGTTTATTATTACTCCGCGATTATCTATGTCGTACCAACCAGCTTGGAAGAAAAAAATGCTTTTTAGGTTAGCATCAGGGTTTTATTATCAGCCACCGTTTTATAAAGAAATGAGAAACCCTGAGGGTAGTTTAAATCAAGATATAAAATCACAAAAATCAATACATTTTGTTTTAGGTAGCGATTATATTTTCCAAGCATGGAACCGTCCGTTTAAATTAACCACCGAACTTTATTATAAATACTTTAAGGATTTAATACCATATAAAGTTGATAATGTTCAACTAGAGTATTCAGCTCAAAATATGGCAAAAGGTTATGCTTACGGAATCGATTTTAAAATTAACGGAGAATTTGTTCAAGGTATTGAATCGTGGGCAAGTTTATCCTTAATGCAAACCAAAGAAGATATTGATGGAGACTCTTATTATAACTCCGATAAGGAATTAGTTGAGCCGGGTTATTATCCACGGCCAACAGATCAATTGCTTAATTTTAGTTTGTATTTCCAGGATTACCTTCCCATGAATCCTTCATATAGAATGACTCTTAGCTTACATTATGGGAGTCGATTACCATTCTCATCTCCGGTAGAAGATAGATACGACCAGGTTTTTAGAATGAAACCATATAAGCGTGTTGATCTTGGATTCACTAAAGTTTTAATTAGTAAGGAAAAAACTTTTGAGAATGCTAAATGGTTGAATTCTTTTGAAGAAATGTGGCTGAGTCTGGAGATATTTAATCTACTTGATATAAATAACACCATTTCATATATGTGGATTAAAACTGTAAATAATCAAGCAGGAAATGCTTCGCAATATGCAGTTCCAAATTATTTAACTTCTCGAAGGATAAATGTAAAATTTACAATGAAATTTTAGATACATAAAAAATCATTGTAGATTTGTTTACAGACAATAGTTAGTTGTATTTTTGTATTAGTTTGAATTTAATAATTTTGGCAAAGCTAGTTTAAATTAATCATTCGACTTATTATCAATGTTTTGGCTATATTTTGAAATTCAACTTTGCCAAAGATTAATTAATTGTGTTGACTAAATTTTTTTATAAATGTTTACTGAAAAAGACATTCACCAAATAAATAGTAAAGGCTTAACTGTAAAAGATGTAGATAATCAAGTTCGTGATTTTATTACAGGATTTCCATATTTAAATATATTAAAACCGGCTACAATAAATGATGGAATAATAAAATTGAATGATGATGAATTATCTGCTTACATAAAGTTGTTTGAAGATGTTAATCCTGATACCATGAAATTTGTTCCGGCTTCCGGGGCAGCAACAAGAATGTTTAAGTTCCTTTTTGAATTTTATGAAATTACAAAAGACAGATATGAAAGTATTGATCAAATAGAAGATTTAGATGTTAAGAAGTTTATTGAAAATATTCATAAACTGGCATTTTACAATGATTTGAAATCGACATTAAAAATAAATAATTTTGAAATTGATGAATTATTGGAACAAGGCAGGTTTAAAGAAATATTAAAACATTTATTATTTGAATCAGGTTTAAATTATGGGCAAAAACCAAAAGGGGTTTTATTGTTTCATAAATATGAAAACGAAGAAAGAACTGCTTTCGAAGAACATTTAATCGAAGGTGCAAAATATGCAAAATCAAACGATAATAAAGTAAAAATTCATTTTACCATTTCGATTGAACATCAGAGTATGTTCATTGAACTTTTAGAGGAAAAACAAAAGAAGCTACAAGATCAATTTGGAGTAATTTTAGAAATTGCGTTTTCGCAACAAAAAACAACTACAGACATAGTTGCTGTTGATTTAGAAAATGAATTATTTAGAAATAATGACAATTCTTTGTTGTTTAGACCAGGAGGTCATGGTGCTTTACTTGAAAATTTAAATGATTTAGATTCTGACATTATTTTTATTAAAAATATTGATAATGTAGTTACCGACAGATTAAAAGAGACTACTTATAAGTACAAAAAGGCATTGGCTGGTTTGCTTTTATCTTATCAAGAAAAGATTTTTGATTATATTAATATGTTGGAATCTAAGGGTTTTAATGACGAAATGGCAAAAGAAATAAAGCTGTTTATTCAGCAAGAGCTATTTTCTGATTGTATAAAATATGATTATATAGAGCCTGAAACATGCAAGAAATGCCTGCTAGAGATACTTAATCGTCCAATTCGGGTTTGTGGGATGGTAAAGAATGAAGGAGAGCCGGGAGGTGGCCCATTTTGGGTAAAACAAAGCAATGGAACAGTTAATTTGCAAATTGTAGAATCTTCACAAATCGATCTTGAAAATGCACAAAAATATAAAATATTAAAATCATCAACTCATTTTAATCCGGTTGATATAGTTTGTTCTACTAAAAATTATAAAGGCGAGAAATTCGATTTGTTAAATTACAGAGACTCAAATACAGGATTTATTTCTAATAAATCAAAAGATGGTAAAGAGTTGAAAGCTCAGGAATTACCGGGATTGTGGAATGGTGCGATGGCAAATTGGAATACCATATTTGTTGAAGTTCCTATTGAAACATTTAATCCGGTAAAAACAGTTAATGATTTATTAAGACCTGAACATCAGAAATAATTTGTAATTTTACGCTAGAATTGAAGATTAATTCATTGATTCGAGAAACTTAAAACTCACATTTAAAAAACAATATCATGGGAAAAGGTCAAGATGCAAAGAAAGCAGTTAAAAAAGAACCTCTTAAATCTGCAAAAGAAAAGAAGGAAGAAAAAAGAGAAAAAAAAGCTAAAAGAAATTAATTAGAATCTGAGATATTAAATAAAAGTACATACATTGATTTGTATGTGCTTTCTTTATTATATACTTTAAATAGTTCTGTAATTAACTTTCTAATAAGGTCTTTTAAGCTTTGATATTAAAATATTATTTTCATTTTTTTTAAATCGCAATATGAAAATTGTAGTTTAAAATAAATATAGCAAGAATTAAACAAACATTCTTGGAAAGAAGCACATAATTTATATCTTTGATTATAAAGATTAAACAAAGGCGATATCCGAAAAGCCTTAAGAGTAGGAAATTAACTGAAACTTAAAAGAATGAAGAAAATTAGTTTAAAATTATTAGTTGCAATTATTGCATTTAGTTTTGCCTTTGCAGGCTGTAGTGATGATGATGTTGATGATCTTAAACCGGAAGATCAACCAAATGACGAAACAATTGTAATTGATGATAATTCTGCTTTTAATATGAAGAATTTTATTACATCATTTGAGCAACTATTTATGTCATATGAAAGATGGGCAATTGACTTTGATCATGTTTATGATGATGGTAATGCAATAACAACTTATCAGAATTATAAAATATATGGAAAATTCGGTAATAAGATGTTTACTTTAACGCATGCTTATGATAATAATGGTGTTATAACTTCTTCTGTACGTCCTCCATCAATGTTTGAAAGTGGTACTATAACATTTACTTATGAGTATGACCTGAATGGTTTTATTGTAAAAATGACAAAGTGGAAAGATAGTGAGGCTAGAGATATTGTAAATTTGGTATACAATGATCAGGAACAGTTAATTTCTAAAATTCATAAAAATGATGAAGTAATTGAAGAAATTGAGACTTTTACATATAATGCTACAGGACAAGTTGATTCTTATACAAATCAATGGAGAGATAAATATGAGTATGAATATTTTGAAGGGAACATGGTAAAAGAAACAGGATATGATGATGGTGTAATTGATGATATAGAAATATATGAGTATAATAGTGATGGAAATCTAATAAAAATTTATGAAGAAGGATCTGAAAATACAGATTATCAAACATTAGTTTATACAGATGATATATTGACTAATAGTTATTATTACGATGGTTTATTAGACTATGTGATGGAAATGGGTTCTGATATGGATCAACTTAAAGAGTATTCTTATCGTTATGATGGAGGTGTATTTGATTATTGTAAAGCCAAAGAGTATGATACCAATGGAAATACTTCTAAAAAGTATTATTATGAAGGTACAGCTGAAAACTTGGAATTAGTTGGTTATACAGTAATTGACAGTCGAGATGCTTTAAAAGATGATAAAAAAACCAAGGAAAGTGTTTATAATGAGTCAGACAAAAAGCTTTATTATGCAGAGTTTATCATAGCTGGTTCTGATGACGATTGGTGGGTTGATGAAACGAATTGGTTTAATGCTAGTGGAACTTCAATTACAGAACAAGATATAACAGAAGATTGGGTATTACTTTTAGTTCGATAAAATAGTATTTCAAAATAAGAATTAAGCACAGGCGATTTTTAGCTTGTGCTTTTTTATGTAATAATCTCAATACCGATTTAATTGATTTTGAATTATAAATATTTTTTGAGCATAAGGAATAAAACAGTATCTTCAAACCTTTTAGAGTGCTATATGAAAGCTGCAAGTGTAAAAGAAATAAAACAAGAATTAACTACGCGTTCTCCAAAGGAGCTACTTGAGTTATGTCTTCGATTATCAAGATTTAAGAAAGAAAATAAGGAATTATTGACTTACCTTTTATTTGAATCATATGATGAGCAAGCCTATATTAAAAGTATAAAAGCGGATATTGACGATCAATTTGAGCAAATAAACAGAAAAAGCTATTTTTATATAAGAAAAAGCACTCGAAAGATATTATCATCCACTAAAAAATATATCCGTTATTCCGGGAAAAACGAGACGGAAGTTGATTTGCTAATCTATTTTTGTTTAGCACTAAAAAAATTCAAACCATCTATGAATGGAAGTGCAGCATTGCAAAATATGTATATACGACAAGTAGAATTAATAAAGAAAACACTAAGTAAATTACATGAAGATTTGCAGTTTGATTATGAGCAGGATTTGATTGATCTACAGGGAGGAAAGTAAACAAATGAATACAGAAATAAATACTAAAATATTCAATAAGTTTCCTGAATTGGAAAGCGAAAGGCTAATTCTTAGAGAATTTGAAGAAAGGGATGCCAAGGACTTATTTTTGATTAGATCAAACGATGATGTAATGAATTTTATGGATTCCTACAAGCATCAAACTATACAAGATTCTGAGAAACTTATAAATGATGTTCACAAATCATTTAAAGAGGGAACTGGAATAAATTGGGCAATAATTGAGAAATCATCAAATAAATTCATAGGATATTTCGGATTTTGGAGAATCATGAAAGAACATTGCAGAGCGGAAATTGGATATGCACTTAAACCTGAATTTTGGGGCAATGGATTTATGAATGAAGCAATGAACAGATTAATTGGTTTTGGGTTTATGGATATGAATGTTCATAGCATTGAAGCGAATGTTAATCCTAAGAATGAGAAATCGATTCTACTTCTTGAAAAAGTAAATTTTAAAAAGGAAGCTTATTTTAGGGAAAATTATTTATTTGATGGAAAGTTTATTGATAGTATTATATATTCATTACTTGAAACAGATTTAAAATAGAAATGAAGTTTATTTATTAGTTCGTTATATTTTTGTATTAGTTTGAAATTAAGAACTTTGGCAAAGCCAACTTAATTATACGACTAATTATCAGCAGTTTGACTGTTTGTAAAATTCAACTTTGCCAAAGATTAACAAAAAATTTAAACATGAAATTTATTACTACATTAGTTTTAATATTGGGCTTAAGCTTAATGGGGAAAGCCCAAGAAACCAAACAAGAAATTATAAAAATAGATACTATGAAAGCAACATTCTTAGGACTTAGAACTGTAGTTTATAAAGTTGCAGATCTTAACGAAGCAAAAAACTGGTATACAAAAGCCTTTGAGGTAAAACCATATTTTGATGAACCGTTTTATGTTGGGTTTAATATTGGTGGTTACGAATTAGGTTTGCTTCCTGAAGAAAATCCTGTGATTGAAAAATCAGAATCTGCTGTGACTTATTGGGGAGTTGAGGATGTTCCGAAAATATTTGAGAATCTTTTAAAATTAGGAGCAAAGGTGCATGAAGAACCTCATGATGTAGGTGTAACTGTTGCATCTGTTAAAGATCCTTGGGGAAATATAATTGGAATTATTTATAATCCGCATTTTAAATTACCTCAAGAGTAATAATATTTAATTCTACATTATAGCTTTAATTTTTGTTTGACTAACTCCGTCATTTATGGCGGAGTATAAAAGTACAGAACATTGGGCTTTAGCCCTTAAATTAAAGCACCTTGTGGGCTAAAGACCAGATTGTTTGAATTCTTGTTTCACCGGCATAAATGCCGGAGTTAGTTATTATCAATTCAATAGTTTAATTTGTAAAGTAGAATTAATAAGGTTCTTTTATTAAGTTTAAAAAGATTTTGTACATTAGTTTGATAATTTTGAAATAAGAAATGGATAATAAAGATTATAGAATATTACTTGTTGATGACGAAGCAGATATCCTTGAATTTTTAAGCTTTAACCTGGATAAGGAAGGATTTGAAGTGTTCACTGCTCAGAATGGCAAAGAGGCTATTGAAAAAGCAAATGAAGTACTACCACATTTAATTATTTTAGATGTAATGATGCCCGAAATGGATGGGATGGAAGCTTGTGAATTACTTAGACAAGATGAAAAGTTTAATAAAACTATAATTGCTTTTCTTACTGCTCGGGGAGAGGATTATTCTCAAATAGCAGGTTTTGATGCCGGAGCCGATGATTATATTGCTAAACCGGTTAAACCTAAAGTGCTGGTGAGTAGAATAAAAGCTTTGTTAAAAAGATATGATTCAAATTCAGAAGATAAAAAGGAAGATTTAATTATTAAACAATCCGATATAGTTATTGATAGAGAAAAGTATCAAGTAACAAAAAACGGAATTGAATTAACTCTACCTAAAAAGGAATTTGAATTATTGCTTTTACTTATTTCGAAGCCGGATAGAGTTTTTACCCGCGATGCAATTTTTAGCTCGGTTTGGGGGAATGATATTATTGTTGGCGATAGAACGATTGATGTGCATATTCGAAAGCTTAGAGAAAAGATTGGAGAAAATCATATTAAAACGGTTAAAGGAGTTGGTTATAAGTTTATTAATTGAAACATGCTATTAGTTTAGTTCGATATAAGAAAGCAACTTCATGCTATACGATAATTAATTACAGAAAATGACAGTTAAGTATCAAGATGTAAGTATCAAGATACAAGACTGTATGTATTTTTTCTCTTGATTCTTGTGTCTTGATACTAAAATCTTATAAACCTAAAAGTATAAAGTGCCCATAATCAATTATATAAAAACACAACATCGAATTTACATTAAATTAAGTTTAATTCTTCCCATAAAATTACTTCGGAAATATAAAAAGTTCTATTGAGTCTTGTAATATTTTTTTATACTTACAAAATATTTTAAAAGAACGACCTGCAATATTTTTTTAATATGACAATTCGTTTTTTAGCCTTAAGTAATAGAACGCAGATTACACGGATTTCGGTAAAAACCGAAAACGCTGATTCTTGCGGATTTTAATAATAAGTATTTATAGATCATTTAAATTATTTAAGGCTTCTAAATGGGATAATTTAATCAGTTTTATCTGCGTTTCGACTTTTATAGTCGAATCCGTGGCATCAGCGTTCTAATAAAAATAGGTTTATAAATGGATATTCATTTTTTTTAATTACTTTTTCATAGAATACATAAATGAAATATACAATACTACAACATCCCGGTCATAATAGGGTTTACTATAATTCGGCTGATAAATTGGCTATGGCTGAATTGAAAATCGCAAGTACACATTTATCTGTATCATGCAATAATATTGAGATAACAGAAATAGGCAATGTTCGTTACTTATTATTTGAAACCGATAATGTTTTGTCTGAAAATGATTTGCAAATTCTTTCAAGGCTATCGTTTTTATTTGCAATTTTTAGGGTTGATAAATTAAAAGATGAAACTTGTTTAGTTCCAATTAAAAAACATAATTACCAATATCTCGATAGTAAAATTAGTACCCTTTTAAAGTATCATGGAAAAACCAATGAGATATTTACCAGGATGATGATTAACCTTGCATTATTGTCGAGTGATTTTGATTATTCTGAAAACATAAAAATTTTAGATCCGGTTGCAGGGAAAGGAACCACCTTATTTGAAGCTGCTGTAAGTAATTTCGATGTATATGGAATAGAAATTGAGCCTAAAGCAGTACACGAAACGACAATCTTTTTTAAGAAATACCTTGAGATGGAACGCTTAAAGCATATCTCAACAAAGAGACAAGTTTATGGGACAAATAAATCAAACGGAGTATTTATACAAGAATTTGAGTATGCTCGATCTAAAGAGGAATTTAAATCGCAAGACTCGATAAAAAGATTAGGGATTGTAAACGGTAATTCTAAAGAAGCGGATAAATATTTTAAAAATGAAGATTTTCATTTAATTGTAGGTGATCTTCCTTATGGAATCGTTCATGGAAATACCGGTGCGAAAAAAACAGGTGCAATTATTAGAAACCCTTCTGAATTACTTAGCGAATGTATTCCTGCATGGTATAAAGTATTGAAAAAAGGCGGGGTTATTGTAATGGCATGGAACTCATTTTTGGTATCAAGACAGAAACTTGCAGGCATTTTTAATGAATACGGTTTCGAGGTTTTAGACCAAACAGCTTATAATGAGTTTGAACATATGGTAGATAAGTCTATTAAGCGCGATATTGTAGTTGCAAAGAAAGTTTAAAATAAATGACCTTATTTACCTAAAAGTGTTTTTGTTTTTCTTCATTTGCCCCGTCCCTAAAGGGTGTGAAGAAAATCAATTTGCACCCTTTAGGGTTTGGGGCAAACAAATTTATTTTCATTCTGACAATTCAATAATTCAAGAAACACTAAGAAAAATTAAAAGATGTTCAGTCTCAAATGGACATTTACTTAAAAGAATTGATGGATTAAAATATGAAAATACAATACGCATCAGATTTACACATTGAATTTCCAGAAAATAAAGAGTTTCTGAAAACGAATCCCCTAAAACCAATTGGCGACACACTGGTTTTAGCCGGGGATATTGTGCCTTTTGCAGTATTGGAGGAAAACCTTGACTTTTTTAGCTACCTCTCAGATAATTTCGAAAATACTTATTGGATACCTGGTAATCACGAATATTACTATTACAACTTAGCTGATAAATGTGGGATTTTTAATGAGAAAATAACAAATAATGTTCATTTATTAAACAACTGCTCGCTTAAAATCAATAACATTAATTTCGTATTTACTACGCTTTGGTCGCATATCAAATCTGTAAATCAGTGGCAGATCTATAATAGTATGAATGATTTCCGTTTGATAAAGCATGGTGACGATATTTTATCTGTTGAGCAATATAATATTCTTCATAAGGAAAGTATTCGCTTTTTGAACGAAGCACTTTCGTCTTGTACAACAGAAAAAAGTGTTGTGGTAAGTCATCATTTACCAACTTTTATGAATTATCCTGAAAAATACAAAGGAGATGTATTAAACGAAGCTTTTGCCGTAGAGCTTTATGATATGATACAACAGTATCAACCTGATTTTTGGATTTATGGTCATACACATGGCAATACAGATGATTTTACTATTGGCAAAACGAATATGGTAACAAATCAGTTTGGTTACCTTCAATATGAAGAACACAAAGATTTTAATAGTGAAAAATATTTTGAATTGTGAATATCAATCAAATAACACTATATTTGCACAATAACATTATAACTGTTAACGTGCAAAATTTATGATATCATGAATTTAAAAGAGCAATTAATTGCTTACATAAAAGAAATTGTTGGTTTCGAAATAATCGTACAAGAAGTAAGCAATGCTTTAAATAGCAAGTTGCCTTTATACCTCAAGGAAGAGTATAAATGGTATCATGCTATATTGGAACAAAGAGATTGTTTATTTGCTGTGATTGACGATGCAAATTATGCCGGAATTAGTCAAACAGGAAAACATTTTGAAAAGATTAAAAACATTACCGGAATGCCTGTGATTGCTGTTTTTAATAATTTAGAAGCCTACAACAGAAAACGTTTTATCGAAAAAAAGATAGCTTTTGTTGTACCCGGTAAACAATTGTACATTCCTGAATTAATAATCGATTTAAAAGAGTATAGCAACACCGTAAAAAAGAAAACGAGTACAATAAGCCCTGTGGCCCAACAGTTGCTTTTATTGTTTTTACTCGACAAACAGAATACGCTTCATATTGAAGAGAAAACATTTAAAGACTTGGCAGCATTGCTTGAAACTAACCCAATGGGAGTAACTCGTGCTGTTGAAAGCTTAAAAAACCATGACTTAATAGAGGTTATGGGCGAAAAGGAAAAGAAGCTTCGTTTTCTTCTTGACAGGTTAAACTTGTGGAAAACTGCCTTAACACAAAATATTTTTATAAACCCTGTAATGAGGCAAATTTATATTGATGAATTACCTCAAAACATAAAGCTTTTACGATGCTATGATAATGCTTTAACCGAGTATACAGATATAAATCCTGTTCGGCAAGAATATTATGCCATTGAAAAAAACATGTATCAGGCATTTAAAAAGACAAATGCATTGATTAATGAAAATAAATACGAAGGCAGGTATTGCATAGAAGTATGGAAATATAATCCATCCACTATAATAAAGTTATTGTTTGAAGATGCTCAAGTTGTAGACCCTTTGTCATTATTCTTGTGTTATAAAGATACCCATGATGAACGTATTGAAATGGCAATGGAACAAATTGAAAAAGAATTTATATGGTAAGAGGACTCGATAAACTAAAAGAATACTTTAAAGACTATGCCGATAATTACATTATTATTGGAGGTACAGCTTGCGACATTATTATAGATGATGCCGGTTTTACTCCTCGCGCCACTAAAGACATTGATATTATTTTGGTTGTGGAAGTTTTAAGTGCAGATTTTGTGAAGCAGTTTTGGCAATTTATAAATGATGGCAATTATGAGCGTAAGGAAAAAAGTGAAGAGGAACGCAAATATTATCGTTTCATTAAACCTGAAAACACCGATTTCCCTTACCAGGTAGAATTGTTTGCCCGTAATCCTGATTTGTTGGATTTGGACGAAGATACACACTTAACTCCGATTCCTGTAGATGATGATTTATCCAGCCTTTCTGCCATATTGTTAGATGAAACATATTATCACTACTTAATAGAAAACAGCACGGTTGAAGATGATGTACAACGAGCAAATACAGAAGCTTTAATTTGCTTAAAGGCTAAGGCTTATTTAGATATTAATGCACGAATGATTGCAGGAGGAAAAGAAGATAGTAAAAATCTACGCAAACATAAAGGGGATGTATTTCGCTTAGGAGTTATGCTTGCAGATGTTGACGCTTTTGAATTACCCAATATCATAAAGAACGATATGCAAAAATTTGTAAATGCCGTAAAAGAAGATTTGCCCGATAAACAAATATTTAAAACAATGGGTCTGGGAAATGTGAATGTGGATAATGTTTATGAGCAACTAATTAAAAGCTTTGGACTTGATGGAAAATAATACAAAACCTTTTTATAACACTACCATTCCAGATGATTGGGAGCTTAAAAAGATTTCTGAAATATGTGATTTTATATTTCCTGACAGAAATAAGCCTGAATTTAGTACAGATGGCATACCTTGATATTGCAACATCTGTAAATTACACGAACCAACCCATAAATCAAAATTTGCAAATGAGTACAATTATTGCCACCCATTCATATAATAATGTTTTTGGAATTTTTTGATTAATTGGTATAACAATAAATTACAATATTATACTTACTAGAAAACTCTGTAAAGTTTTGGAAGAGCAAAAAGGATAATTTATGAATTATATATATCATCATGTTGGTTTGCCAACTAAGGAAATAAAAGAAAATGAAGAGTATAATGAAAAATTTAAATTTCATGCTTCGGGTTATTTTGAAAGCGAATATGGAATAGAAAGGTTACGTTTTGATAAGGATTGTGAACTACATCCTTTAATTCAAAAGATTCCACATGTAGCTTTTGTAGTCGATTCTATTGAAGAAGTTATCAAGGATAAAGAGCTTATTGTTGAACCTAATTCTCCTGCAGAAGGTGTAAAAGTCTGTTTTGTTGTTATAGATGGTGCTCCAATAGAGTTTCTACAATTTGACAAACCGGAGGAAGAGGTTTGGGCTGGTAGCAAAAAACTTCAAAATCTAGAATTTCATCATTTGGGTATTAAAAGTGATGAGCCACATAAAGATTCAATTCAGCTGCCACATTTGAAGATTTGCTGTACAGATCATGAATCAAATCCCTTCGGGTTACAATGGATGTATTATGAAGCAGATGCACCATATCCTGAACTCGTAAAAACAGAAACACATGTGGCCTTTAAGGTAAAGAATTTAAAAGCTGTTCTTGAAGGAAAAAAAGTAATCATTAAGCCTAACAGGCCATCTGAAGGGATAATGGTTGCTTTTATTGAAGAAAATGGTGCTCCAATAGAATTTTTGGAATACTCATAAATAAGTGGAAAATAAAAGTGAAAACAATTTACTATATAATGTGCTTTGGTAAATACCTTCACCTATTTAGGAAGGAGTACTACATATTAACTCCCAAATTGTACTTAAATCTGTTATAGTCATTTTAAGTCCTTTTGTACAAATATTAATTAAATTGATTGTTTAACCAATATAGTACTTAAAGTAGACTTTTTGCGTATATTTGTTATAATTTATAAGTTAGGTTTCATGCTAAGAGACACAGCCAACGTACATTTAACACATTTGCAATCTCAAAACCACTGGCTTATGCTTCAGATTACAAATGAGCCAAATTTTAACCATCACACCCAATAAAAAATCTTTGTAAATAAATTGGATACCTTATTGATTTTCAACGATAAGTTAATATATTTGCGTAAAACGCAATTAAATTGACAAAGAAGGAAATAAATAGAATTAAAGTTGTTCTAGCTGAAAATAAAATAAAGAACAAGTGGCTAGCTGAGAAATTAAGGAAGAATCCATCTTCAATTTCTCAATGGTGCACAAACGATAGACAACCTTCTTTAGAAACTTTATATAATATATCAATACTACTTAATGTTGATATACGAGAATTATTAGTATCGACTAAAAAATGAGTTTAGAAAATAAAATAAAGAATAATAGCATAAAGGCAGTTGATTTCTTCTGTGGCGGAGGTGGCATGAGTTATGGAATGAAAATGTCTGGAGTAGATGTACTTGCAGGTATTGATTATGAAGAAAACTGCAAAGAAACTTATGAAGCTAATATTGGCAAGAATAAATTTATACAAGCTGATGTGTTTGATTTAAAGGAAAAAGACCTTCAAGACAGATTAGAATTAAAAAAAAATGATGATGATTTAATTCTCATAGGTTGCAGCCCATGCCAATTTTGGAGCATAATAAATACAGATAAAAAGAAATCAGAAAAGTCAAAAAATTTATTAGTTGAATTTGAACGATTTGTAAAGTTTTTCAACCCTGGATATGTTGTCGTTGAAAATGTCCCAGGCGTTTTAAGAAGAAAAGAAGAAAGTGGATTGGATAAATTTATAGAATGGTTAGAAAGTAAGGATGCTGGCTATAAAGTTCATTTTGAAGTTCACAATACAAATGAATATGGAGTTCCGCAAAACAGAAAAAGATTTACTCTGATAGCTAACCGAGTATCTGACAGTGAAATAGAACCATTAAAAGCCGAAGGTAAAAAGCCAACAGTCCGTGATTGTATTGGTCTTCATAATGGGTTTCCAATATTAAAAGCGGGCAATAAAGACATAAATAACATTTCTAATAATGTTGCCGGACTTAAACCAATTTGTGTTGAGAGATTAAAATATGTTAAGAAGGATGGTGGAAATAGGTTTGGTTTTGCAAACAATAAGAAATTGCAACTTAAATGTTTTATTGGGAGAGAATCTTCTTTCAAAGATACTTTTGGTCGTTTGTGGTGGGATAGACCATCATCCACCATTACAACCAAGTTTTATGGCATTTCTCATGGACGTTTTGCTCATCCAGAAGAAGATAGAGCTCTGTCAATTGGAGAAGGTGCCGCCCTGCAATCATTCCCAAAAGACTTCACATTTTATGGTAAAAGCATTGCCTCTGTCGCTAGGCTAATTGGGAATGCTGTTCCCCCAGAGTATGCAAAAAGAATTGGTTTATCAATCATTAAAAACCATATAAATGCAGTTTAGGACTAAAGCAAGAGCAGTAGATTTACTAGGCAAAGGTCAAATTGCAGATTTACCAACCGCTATAACCGAGCTATGGAAAAATGGGTATGATGCTTATGCTGATAACCTTACAGCGGAAATATATCTTGAAGGTTACAAAGGTTTAAATCATCCGTTATTTGTTATGACTGATGATGGCAAAGGTATGTCAAAGAGAGAAGTATTTGACAAATGGCTGGTTTTAGGTACTGATTCTAAAAGTAGAGCAAAAATTGAAGAAAACGTAAGTGAAGAAACTCTTTGGAAAAAACCAAGAATAAAAGCAGGGGAAAAAGGTATTGGACGCTTGTCAGTTGCATTTCTTGGTTCACCAATGTTAATGATAACAAAAAGGAATGGGCATCCAGCACAGCTTTTGTTTTTCGATTGGAGATTGCTTGAAAATTACAACCTGTTTTTAGATGACATAATCCTTCCCGTAAAAGAACTTAACCCTAACGATGATTTCAATACTGTTTTAGACTTACTTAAAAAAGAGTTCTTAACTAACTTTGATAAAGAGACTGAATTAGATGAAGAAGAAAAAGAAAGTCCAATCTGGGAAAAATCTCAATCTGATTTAAAAGAAGCTATAATAACCTCTATAAATAATATAAATCCACCTGATTTTATTTATCAGGATATTGTCTCGGATTTATTGAATGTTGAAAATTCAAATGGAACAAAGTTCATAATATTCGAACCGATTGATCAAATTATAGAACTGTCAGATTCTGATGAAGATACTCAAGAAGGTAAAGAGTTTGTAAGAGCAAGTTTGTCTGGTTTTACAAATGAATTTCAAGATGACAGGAAAGGAATTAATACAAAAATCCCAATTCATACGAGTGAAGAGTATATTTTTGATTTTTTAAATTCTGAAGGTAATTTCTTCACAACAAAAGACTATGAATTAGCTGATGTTATTATTGATGGAGTTTTTGATGGTCAAGGTTCTTTTAATGGAAAACTGACTATTTATGATGAAGAAATAGAATATTCATATACAAATCCTCGAAAAAAAGAATCTAGAAGTAATTACGGTTTTTTCCCTATCAAATTAGGTTATTCTCAAGGTAATAGAAGTGAATCAAAACTGGAAGAGAATGCATGGAAAAAAATAAATGATAAAGTCAGCCGATATGGTGGCCTTTATATCTATAGAGATAATTTCAGAGTATTACCATATGGTAGAACAGACTTTGATTTTCTTGAGTTTGAGAGACGTAGAGCATTGCGAGCTGCCACTGCATATTTTTCTCATCGAAGAATGTTTGGTTATATTGGACTGACGCGTGATTCAAATGATAAATTAAAAGATAAATCTAGCCGAGAAGGTTTAATTAATAACGCTTCATATCGTGCATTTAAAAGTGACTTGGTTGCTTTTTTTACTGATTTAGCAGGAGAGTTTTTTAACTCGTATGCGAAGCAGTCAATATTTCATGATAAAAAGGAAAACTTAAAACAACAAGCTGAAGAAATATCTAAAGATAAGAAGAGAGAAACTCAAGAAAAGAGAGCATTCTCAATAGCTTTAAAAAAGTATCCTGAGCAGTTTGATAATTATCAAGAAGAGTATCGTATGTTATTATCAAAGCTTGAGGAAAAGACAAAGGAAGCTAATGTTCTTTATTCTGATATTGAAGACCTCCTTGATAGGATTCATACATTAGACATTGAGTATAAAAGTTTGTTGCCAAGAATCCCTAAACGATATAAACCAACTGAAACGCAAAAGGATAGGTTAGAGAAATATGAAAATAAATTAATTGATTTTAACGAAACCATTAAATTAGAAAGTGCTAGTTTAATGGAACGAGTTAAGGAAAAATTAGAAGTCCAAGCTTTAAAACAAGAGTTCTCAAAAAGCTATCAGAAATATAATGCAACTCTTGAAAAGTATATTTACAATAACCGAGAAGAACTGGAGACTAAGTTAAATCATTTAAAAACGGAATTTGCAAAAAGAGCAAAGCGCATACTTAATGAACTCAATTTTGAAAAGGAGGAATTAACAGGGGCAATATCAACAAAAGAGCAGGTTTTAAATGCAACAAATAAGGTAGATGCAAAATTTGAGTTTCTTCGAAATCAAATAGATAAAGAGTTATTGCCTCTTGTTGAACACGTTAAGCGTTTAAGTTTTGATATTGATGAAGAATTATTGCAAGGTGCATATAAAGCTGAATACGATAATATAAAAAATAGATGGGAACAAACTCGGGAAACCGCTCAATTAGGGGTGGCTGTTGAAATTGTAGACCATGAGTTTAACCATCTTTATTCAACAATAAATCATTCTTTAGATTTGCTATCCACAGATAATTATATTAGTGACTCAGTTAATTTCAAATTTCTTAAAACAAATATCAAACAGCTAGAAGAGAAATATGACTTATTGTCTCCATTGTATCGTATTTCTGGTGTGTTAGTTAAAGATATTAAGTGCTCTAATATATATGATTATTTAAATCGGTTTTTTTCTAATAAGCTTGCATCGCAAGGGGTAATAATAGAAATGAGCAATACATTTAAAAATCATATAATAAGTATCAAAGAGCCAGTCATCCACACAGTTTTTATAAATATTGTGAATAATGCATTATACTGGTTGCGTAATTCAAAGGATAAAATTATTAAGCTTGATTATTGGCAAGACACGGAAGAAATATTAATTATGAATTCAGGTCTGAAAATTGAAGAACACCGGTTAGCTAGAATTTTTGAATTGTTTTATTCAAATAGACCAAACGGAAGAGGTATAGGATTATATTTAGCTAAAGAAAGTTTAAATGAAAACTACTTTGATGTTTATGCAACTAATGAAAAAGTATACAACCAACTTAAAGGAGCTTGTTTTGTAATCAAGCCACTTAACTAGTATAAATATGGCATATCAAACAGCAGCAAATCAAATTATAAAGGATTCTATCAAATCAGCCATTTTTATAGATGAAAATGCTCTACCTTTTTATGGAGTGGAATCTGAATCAACTATTTATGAAGAACAATTATCAAAGGAATTATTTAATAATTTTAGAGATAATGGAATTTCATTAGCTGTGCATAAATTTGAAATAGGAAATGAAATTCAATTAGGTTTAAAACAATATCTTTTTGACAATCGAGATTTAGTTTTGCTTGATTGGAAGTTGGACGGAGAACAAGGCGAAGATTATTCTTTAAAGTTATTGTCGGATGTAGTTAAGAAATCAAACATTCATTTTTGTGTTATATACACATCTGAACCAGATATTAATTCTATTTATGGAAGTATATTGTCATTCTTTTCTGGTAGAGACAGAGCCTTTTACGAAAAACTTAAGGAGGAATTTGAAGCAGATGAGAATGAGTTAAGAGAAATTCTTGCTAACTATAATTTGTTTAATACAAACTCTAATGGTCGGTTAGTTGGTGCATTAGACAAAATTGAGAAAGGCTATTTAAATAAAATAATTGAATTTGCGGGTATAAGTCAAGGGATGGAAGCTCTTAAACATTTAAAATTGGCTTTTGATAATTACCCCAAATCTGATATACCACAAATTGAACCCGAATATGACCTATTATCACGAGAACAAAACACTTTAGTTATAAATAATACAATTATATCAATTGTAAATAAAAATAAACGAGGTGGTGTTGTTTCAGATGCTAATTCTATTATATCACGTTTTTCAAGTCAAATTTCCGAATCAAAAAATAGTTTCACTCAACTGCTTGGTTTCGAAATGCAATCAGTTTTCACAAACCAAAGTTCATTCATTGATTCTAATTTGTTAAAAGTCTCAAAAGATGCATTATTAAAACATCGCAAGGCTCTTCTTGAAAAAGAAGGTTCAGATATTTCATTTAAAACATTGATAAAAAACGTATTAATAGAACAAGCGAGTATGAGTCTCCGTACTGCTAATTTATCCTTATTAAATAACGAACTTTTGGATGTCTTAACTCAAAATAATAGTGGTACGCCATCGTCTGATTCTCTTATGGCAATGAATGTTTTTTATAATTCAGCCAAATTAAATGGGAAAACGAACGGGACTAACCTAAATGTCAATTTTGGCGATGTTTTTATAAATAATAATGAGTATTACCTTTGTGTAACGGCCTTATGTGATTGCTTAAGACCTGATAAAATAAAATCAAATTACTTCTTTGTAAAAGGTAAACCTATTCCTAGTGAAATAGCCCTTCGATTGGGGGATTCTGCTTTTATTAGTTTTGTAACAGAAGAGACCGTTGTTTCTTGGGTGTTGACCGATGATGAAGCAGGAACTCTTCATCAATATAAGCCAGTTTATATAAAGCCATTAACTTACAATATAAAATCTCCTGAGATTATTGAAGGGGAAATTGAGATAAGAAGGATTGTAACAAAAAAGGTAGATTTGGAAAAAGATGAAGGGGAATTCGATTGGCAAACAGTAAAGTATATTACTACATTAAGACCTAATTATGCTCAAAGAATTGCAAATCATGCATTTACTCATCCGGTCAGAGTCGGAGTGGATTTTGTAACAATAAATTGATTTCCCGACCTTTCGCAGTCAGACACATTGCTAGCACTCATTTACAACTTGTCAAAGAGTATGACTGCCCAAACACACGGGAAGAAAACCGCCCTGACAAAACAAAAATAGTACTACTATAACTACAAGTGATTGAAAATAAGCAAACACTGACACTTAAAAGCGAATATTAAAGCATGCTGGGTTTTGGTTGTATTTTGACAATTTTAGTTATCTTTAAATTTTGAGAGATATTGAAACGCAGCAAAAACCCACACTACTGTTAATTAAAGACTCTTATTCAGTTCATTTCTTAACAACTAACTTTTCACCGATTTAGGTAATGAAAATAAAAACTCAACTCCACCATCTTTGCTATTTCTTACAGATATTTCGCCTTTATGCAATACCAAGGCATTTTTAACAATTGCTAAACCCAATCCGGTTCCGCCTAACTTTCTTGATCTATCAGAATCAATTCTGTAAAATCGTTCAAAAATTCTTGGTAAATGTTCTTCGGGAATTCCTATTCCATTATCCGAAAAGGAAAAGTTATAGAATTCATTATCTTCATGATAAAGATTAATGTTTATACAAGTATTTTCTCCTGCATATTTTATTGAATTTTCGGTTAGATTCCTGAATATTGATACTAAGAGTGATCTATTCCCAATTAACTGAGCTTTGTTTTTAACTTGGATATCCCAACACATTTTTTTCTTTTCTAAGTCCGATTGGTATTCATCTTTTATCTCATTAATGATTTCAAGTAAACTAATTTTTTCAAAAGCAAAATGTTCCCCGGCTTCTTCAATTTTATTTAATACCGATATATCATTAATTAAATCAGAAAGTCGAGTGGCTTGTGCATTCGCTCTTTCAATAAAATGCCGTTGTTTTTCTTGGTCAATATCGGGATTGTCTAATATTGTTTCAAGAAAACCTGTAACCGATGTTACGGGAGTCTTTAATTCGTGCGCAATATTTGAGGTCATTTGCTGTTTTATAATCCTATTTTTTTCGAGTTTGGTAATATCCGAAATAATAAGCTCAAAACTCCTGTCTTGAAATAAGATACATTGTATCTTAAAATATTGTCCGCTTTTATTGATTAAATATTCAATTCGAGGTAATTCGTTTTGATCGTTATCAAGCTCAGTATTATCAATAAAGTCAACAACTTTAGCAAATTCATTTAGATTGAAAAAATCATCAGCCGAAACAGATAATTGCCCCGAAATAATATTCATGAACTGAACAAAATGACTGTTTGTTAAGGTTTCTTTTTTATCATTTGAAAAGAATGCAACACCTTCATTTAAAATGTATAAATGATTGAAGAGTTTTTCTTTTTCTAAAGCAATTGAATCCTTAGCATCTTTTAAGCTTGTATAAATTTGAACTATCTGATTACTTATAACTCCTAATTCATCTTTCGGGAAACGATAATCAAAATCTTCCTGCGTATTCTGGCTCACTTTTATAGCAAAATCTTTTAGTTTTGTAATTGACTTTCCAAATTTGCTTGTCATGAAATTAAGAACAAGCCAAATCATAAGAAAAATAAATACTATAAATAGTATAAAAACTTTTTCGGCTTTTAAAAAACTTTTTACTTCTATGTCATAAATTAAAGCAGCTCTAACAAAGTGATTATCAAAATACTGGGCGTAATAGTAATATTTTTTACCTGTCGATACCGATTCTCTGATGTTTGACCCGTATTCAGAGTAAATTGATTTTTGTATTTCAGGCCTTTTTTTATGGTTTTCTAAGGATTCTAAATTATCAACAGAACTATCATAAATTACATTACCATCAAGGTTTATAACAGTTAATCGGACATCCGTTCGCGGAAAAATTTTAACTATTTGATCCAATGAGTCCCAATCATTATTTACATCAATGGAATTTTCTTTTATATAGTTTTGTGTTAGCTGAGTTATATTAAATAGAGAATTATTTAATTTATCGACTTTATATTTTTTTTCTCTTGAGAATTGAAAGAAAAGTATGATGACTGTAAAAACTACAAATACTGTAAAAAAGTATAAAAAGAGTTTTCGCTTGTATGAATATTTTTGTATCATGTTATCTTATTTTCAGTAGTTTAAACCTGCTGTTATATTTCACTAAAGTATATAAATTTACTATTAAAATCATTGCATTTGTTTTATTCTGAAACTAGTGTTAAGTCAAACTTTAAGTTTTGGGTCGACCTGACAGAGTTCTGAATTCGCCCAGCCGCTTGAAGCGGCTAGGCGAATATGAATATCTCATTTAGACCTAACAGGTCATTCTGACTCTGTCAGGATTTTAACTGAAAAAGCATCCTTGACTTGACATTAGTCTTTATTTTTAATTTCTGTATGACGAAGATCTGTTCCGTCCAATGCATAGATTGATGCTTCTGCAATGTTTGTTGCATTATCTGCAATACGTTCAATATGAGTTATAATATTCCGCAGACTCATATATCCCAAAAGTGTTTTTTTACTTTCTTCTTTTAAACTCTTATTGGCACTTATTGTTTTTGAAAGTAATTTATGATTCATTTCATCAATAATCGAATCGTTTTTAATAGTCCAAATTGCAAATTCTTTATCATTATTTGCAAACGATAAAAGTGCCTTTTCTACCATATTAATACTCGAAACCAACATATTAAAAATAACATCCGACATATTAGCATAAATCCCGGGATCATCAACATTTCTTAAGGTATGAACAATGTTCATTATTAAATCTCCAATGCGTTCCAGATTTATAGACATACGATAGATAGCCATTATTTTTCGAAGATCAGAAGCAACAGGTTTATATAATACAATTGAATTAATAAACTTATCGCTCATTTCAATCTCAAAGCGATCGAAGGCTTTTTCATTGGTTTTAAGTTCATTTAGTAATTCATCCGAAATTTCAGGTTTTTTCGAATTCATGATTTTCTCGAGCAACTCAAGTTGCTTTAAAATTAAGTTAGCAAATTGCTTAAAGCTTAATTCTATATCTTTTATTGCATTGTTTTTTACATTCATAATTCAAAGTTTAAAATTCAAAAATCAAAGTTTAAAGTTGAGAATTAACAATTTATATTTTCTATAATTTAACATTTTATAAGCTCACAACTCACTGTTTTGGATGCCACCCTTCGACAAGCTCAGGATGACAAAACAATTATTTTTGCTTTGCTCTTTAATCATTTTTCATTATCCAAATTGTCCTGTTAAATAAGCTTCAGTACGCGAATCAATTGGGTTTGTAAACATCGAATTTGTTTTGCCATATTCAACCGATTCTCCTAAATACATAAATAAACTATTATCAGATATTCTAGCCGCTTGCGACATATTATGTGTTACCATTACTATTGTATATTTCTTTTTCAGATCAATTAATAATTCTTCGACACGTGCAGTTGCAACCGGATCAAGAGCAGACGTAGGTTCATCAAGTAAAATAACTTCGGGGTTATATGCAAGAGCCCTGGCAATACATAATCTTTGCTGTTGACCTCCCGATAGAAATGTACCTTTATCAAAAAGTGAGTCTTTTACTTCCGTCCATAGACTAACATCTGTAAGTGTTTTCTCGACAATCTCATCTCGCCGATTCTTCTTTAATTTTATGCCATTAAGTTTATATCCTGCAATTACATTATCGTAAATGCTTAGTGTTGGAAAAGGATTTGGTCGTTGAAAAACCATCCCGACTTTTCTCCTGAGATTTATGGTATCCATATCATATATATTGTCTTTATTAAGGAATATTTCACCTTCAGTGCTTATGTTAGGATATAGTTCATGCATACGGTTTATTGCTCTTAATAATGTGCTTTTTCCACATCCTGATGGCCCCATGATTGCTGTAATTGCATTTTGTTCAATTTCAGCTGATACATTTTTTACTGCATATTTACCTTTCACATATGCTATTGAAAGATCTTTAATAGTTAAAATCGAATTGTTTATATCCAGATTATTCTTTTTCATCTTGTTTTATTTTTCCCTATTTGCAATTATTCTTTTTGCAATTATGTTAAGTGCTAATACTAATCCTATTAAAAATAGAGATGAGCTCCAGATTAAATTAATCATATTTGGATCATTGTAAAAATTCCATATTAGCAATGGAACAGCACTAGTTGGTTTCGATACGTCTAAATTTATAAATGAGCTTCCAAGAGTAGTTAATAAAAGAGGTGCTGTTTCTCCAAGTACTCTCGATATTGCAAGAAGAATCCCTGTAAGCAAGCCACTAAAGCTAGATGGAATCATTACTCTAATAATTATTTTATGATAAGGAACACCCAGAGCAGCCGCCGCTTCTTTTATGTTTTCAGGAACCATTTTCATTGTTTCCTCAGTAGATCGAACAATTAAAGGCAACATCATAATGGCTAAAGCTACACTTCCTGCAAGGGCTGAAAATCCGTTTGTAACATTTATTACCACCCATAAGTAACCAATTATACCAAGAACAATTGAGGGTACTCCTTGTAAAATGTCAGATAAATTTCGAATTAAATTGGCGTATCTCTTTCCCGGATTTTCGTATAAATAAACTCCTGTTATTATACCAATAGGAATTGCAATTACCGATGCAATTATCACAATTAGAAACGTTCCTGTTATTCCGTTTGCAATACCTCCGGGAATAATATCTCCTGAAGCAATTGCTGTCATAGCTTCAAATGTATCGGGGGCAACTTGTGTAAAAAAATCAATATTAATTTGGCGAAAGCCTTTTATAATTAATTTGGAAAGGATTAATACGATTGGAGAAATTGTAATAATCGATAATAGAATAATAATGAATTTAAACAAACGATTTTTGAATTTACGTAAAACCGAATTGTCCTTAAATTCTATGCCGGGACTAATATTTTTATTTATTGTAATACTATTCATTACGATAATTTATTTATAATGAATTTACCCGAAGCATTTACCACAGCAGTTATTGCAAATAATAATAAAGCAATTGCAATTAACGAACTAAGTTTTAAACCTTCAGCTTCTCCAAATTGATTTGCTATTAAACTTGCCATAGTATTTCCTGTGCTAAAAATGTTTTTAGGAATAACATTCGCATTACCAATTAACATTGTTACCGCCATAGTTTCACCTAAGGCTCTCCCAAGTGCTAATATGTAACTTGCAACGATTCCCGATTTTGCATTAGGGATAATAACCCTAAAAATGACTTCTAATCTGGTTGCCCCAAGGGAATATGCCGCTTCTTTTAATTCATTTGGAACCATTGCAATAACCTCATTGCTTAAAGAAGTAGCATAAGGTATAATCATAATTGCCAGAATAATTGCTGAGGTGAAAATCCCAAACCCCTGATCGCTTAATCCAAGAGATACTATTACGGGTCTTAATACATAAAAACCCCATAAGCCATAAACGATAGATGGAACTCCTGCTAAGAGATCAACCATTGTTTTTAGGATTGATGCAACTTTTGTTTTTTTATAGTATTCGGCAATAAACAGAGATGTAGAAGATGCCAATGGAATACATAAAATTAAGGCTAGCACAGAACTTACAACAGTTCCAAAAATAAAAGGTAAAGCTCCGTAAGACTCTCTTCCTTCGGTAGGATTCCAATCAGGTGAGATAATAAAATTTAAGCCATATTCTTTAAATGCAGGCATAGCTCCCTTAATTAAGGAAGCCAAAATGCCTGTAGAAATTATTAATATAAATAATGACACAGTAAATAATACTCGTTTTGTTATTCTTTCGCTGTTCATTTATTTGTATCTATTTTGTGCATGTCTATTAAGTCTGGTGTTTGGTTCAGAAAGTTCGAGATCAAGGCTTGTGATTATTAAAGCAAGCATAACATAGATATCGGACTTTATGGACAAACTCTATGCAGTGTCAGCAAGAAAACTGCCCTTTTCATGTCTTTGATAAGAAAACGTCAAAGACAAGGCTTTTGAAGTGTTGAAAATCAAGGAGCTTATTTTTATAAGTGATTGTTTTCAACACAAGAGTAACGCAGTCCTTGGCGTTTTCTTACAAAGACTATTTAAGGATTGCTTGTCCCTCGTACGTTATCGACTTTAATATTTCTTTTGATAACTCAATTGCTTTTTCAGGTAAAGGAGCATAGTTTACACTTTGTGCAACAGCTTGTGCATCACTGGCAATTATCCACTCAAGAAATTTAATTGTTTCTTCAGCTTGCGCTTTCGATCTTCCGTTGTATGCTTGTTCTCTGTAAAAAATTACCCAGGTAAATCCACTAATAGGATATGCATTGGGATCAGAAGAATTGGTTAGCATAACTCTTGTGTCTGTAGGAATTTCACCTTGCGCCGATGCACTGATTGATTCAATGCTTGGCTTAATATAGTTTCCAGCCTGATTTTGAACCAGTGCATAAGATATGTGTTGTGCAAAAGCATATTCAGAACCAATATATCCAATAGAACCTTCAGTTTGAGATATTGTTCCGGCAACACCCGGATTACCTTTAGCACCCATTCCTATAGGCCATTGTAATGATTTTCCTTTTCCAACTACACTTTCCCATGCTTGACTTATCTTACTCATGTAATCGCTAAAAATATATGTAGTACCACTACCATCTGAACGATGTACAACTGTAATATTCATGTCAGGGAAATTAACTTCTGGATTAGCATCTTTAATCTTAGTATTGTTCCAATTTGTCACTTTACCCATAAAGATATCTTCCAGAAGTTGATTTGAGAGTTTAATTTCTTCAACTCCCGGTAAATTATAAGCAATTACAACGGCTCCTATACAAGTAGGTATATGTACAACTTTTAATGGAATCTCAGCAAGATCTTTGTCTGATAAAAAGGCATCAGTTGCACCAAAATCTACAATTTGATCTTTTAAACTTCTGATTCCTCCACCGGAGCCAATTCCTCCGTAAGTTAAAAGTGTACCTGATTCTTTAGTATATTTCTTAAATGCAAGATTGTAAAAAGGCATAGGAAATGTTGCTCCTGCTGCGGTCAGACTTACTTTCTTTGTTGAGGTTCCTTTTTCAGTTTGGTTTCCACCACACGATGCCAAAACAACAACACTAATTAATACGATTAGTAAATTTTTCATAGTTTTTATTTTTATAATGTTTTAAATATTTTTAAGTGTCTGTAAGAAAACTGGTTTTTTCAAGTCTTTGATAATAAAGCGACAAAGACAAGGCTTTCGAAGTGTTGAAAACCAAGGAGCTTACTTTTGTAAGTGACTGGTTTCAACACAAGAGTAACGCAGTATTTGGCGTTTTCTTACAAAGACTAATTAAAAGTTAATTTCAAAGCTTAGATAAATGCTAGACACAAAAGCAGAGTCTTCAACACTAGAACTCCAGCCTTGATAATTTGGTGAGATCTTAACTCCTTTTGTAGGTTTATATTCGATACCTAAGATATAAGTTTGTCCATTTTTAGAAATGTTCCAGGCAACATTTTCTCCCTCAAGTTTGTTCGAATCAAGATTGTCAAGTCTGGCAAAAACCTTAAACTTTTCACCTGCATTAACAGTTGTGTAAACCGAAATTCCGGTCAAATCATGATCTTCTACCATTTTATTATTAGATTGAATATTATATTCAGCACCTACTTTAAATTTATCGGCTTTATATCCAGCAAATAGTGCTATGGTTGACTGAGCAACATCGGTACTCATTAAATCGTAGTAAGCTCTAATGTTTAGGTTTTTAATAGGAGTGATTGTTAATCCTAATGCTCCTTTATATGTATTATCTGATTGTAAGTTTTTATAACCTTCTCCATTTAAAATCATCGCATCTGCACTAATAAAGTCAGAGAACTTATAAGAAAAGCTTGCTCCCAAATCAGCACTTGAACCAAATTTATGTTCATCTTGAAATGATTTATATAAGTATCTGTATCCCCAATGCTTCTCTTGTACTTTAAATCCATAAAGTCCGATTACACCAAAGTTTGCAGTGAAATTATTTTTCTTATAGATTAAAGCAGCATTTTTTAAATATGCAGTCATTTGCAGTTTTCCAACACCGGGATCACCAACATCTAATGTAATTTTTGTAGAGAAATTCTCACTAAACTTGTATTTATAACCAAAATATGCTCTTTGAACTTCAAATGCAGAAGTATTTACTCCATCAATAAATGTTGAATGAGCATTTGTAAATATTTTTACCGATGGCTTTCCTGATGGTGTAAATACACTTTCTGTGTTAGACTCTTGTGCATTTAATCCTGTTACAAGAATTAATAAAGCAATAAGTGATAATTTTAGTTTTTTCATTTTTTTTTAATTGTTTTAATTAATACAATGCAAAGTTGAGGATCTTATGTTACTTGCATGTTAAGAGAATATTATAATATCTTTATGAATGATCTTTAATCCATAAAGCGTGGTGCGGATTTATTAATATGAGTGTGTCCCAAAAAGTTATTATTTGTCATCCCCAACTTGATTGGGGATCTCTTAATTAATTATGTGCGAATCAATTAAGAGATTCTCTTTTTCAAGGGAACTATTCTCATGAACGAAGTGAGTAATGACACAAAAGAGACTTTTTGGACAGCCCCATAAGTTGATTATATAAAAAAAGCCATCTTGAAAGACAGCTTTTTTAAATAAGATGAAAGATTGCCGCAAAGCGTGGTACGGATTCATTAATAATCAGCATTTGATTATAATTTCATGTCATCTATATTAGTTAACCGTGCCACGGTTAATTACTTAATATTTAAATGAATGAAAATTTACTTGCGGACATTAGGAACCATATAAATAATTTTTATGTTGACTATAAGTTGATTATATAAAAAAAGCCATCTTGTAAGACAGCTTTTTTATATAAGATGAAAAATTATTATTTAGTGACAGTAGGAAAACTCCATTTTTAGAAGTCTTTGATAAAAAAACGTCAAAGACAAGGCTTTCGAAGTTTTTGAAATAAAGGTGTTTACTAATTGTAAATGACTGTTTCAAAAACGAGAATAACGCAGTATTTGGCGTTTTTTTGCAAAGACTATTTGTTATTTAAATGAAAATCCATAAAGTCCCTTTGTGCTTTTACCAAATTAATTGATTGGAGCAAGAAGTTCTTAATTTCATTAAGTATTCCAAGATATAGTATACTATTTCTAGTTCCCGCTTCATCTTGTTTGATACGTTTTATTTGATTTTTTCTACCTAACTTAATATTTTCAAGAATATCCATTTGCTTCTCAATCAAATCTGGAATATTGCTAAACTCATTTGTTTCTAATGTTTGTATAATTAAATTGAATAATTCAGTAACATTATTCTTAAGTTCGTTTAATTCATCGATTTGTAATTTTAGCAATGGTTTATGATTATTATCGACATGATCGTAACTTGGATTTGAAATAAATGAAAGTGCATGAGCCATTTCTCTTAAATAATCGATTACCTGAACATAATAATGACCTGTTTCGCCCTCTTCTTCTTGTAATTTAAGTAATGTATCATGAACATTATCTTTTAAAAATTTAGCATCTTTATTTAAGTCATCAACTGCTCTACAAACATTTTTTAAGGCTTTCCGATCTTCTTTGGTTAAATGAACTATTGTATCGTTAAAAATATTAATAACTGATTTTAGCATGTTTCTTACTTCAAGAGAGCATTTTTCAATTACGTTATCAGTGTGTAATTCTTCAGCTATTGATTTTTTATCTAATTCTTTTTTTGCTTCTTTTTTACGGAAAGATATGTGTGTACGTGTGACTACAAAAAAGGCTAAGAATACAAATGCAACAATTGCAATTACACCGCCCCAGCTTATTAACATGGCAATAATAAATGCAACAGAAAAAGCTGTGATAGCTGTCATAAACCAACCACCAATTACCGTTACAACACCTGATATTCTGTAAACAGCACTATCTCGTCCCCAAGCTTTATCGGCCAGCGAAGTTCCCATAGCAACCATAAATGTTACATATGTTGTTGATAATGGTAGTTTCATTGATGTAGCCAAAGAAATTAAAATACTAGCAACTGTTAGATTTACTGAAGCCCTTACCATATCAAACGAAGGCGCATCTTTTACATTTTTTATACTTTTTTGGTATTCACTTGGATCAAATCTTTTACTAATTCCGTTTTGAAATGATTTAGGAGTTATTTTCCCAAATAGTTTACCTATATCCATTGCTATTCTTACAATAGTTCTTGATAGTATACTTGAATTGAATCTTTCAGTTCCAGTACTTTGTCTGCTTAAATTAAGTTCTGTTTCTGTTACTTTTCTTGCTTTTTTAGAGAACCATAATGTTACTACCATTACTAAACCGGCAACTAATAATAAATAAGTATTGGCTATTGCTTTACCGGTTAATGCAACCATGAGAAATCCATTAGGATCTGTCCCGGGATCAGCAATAAATGCTTGAAATGATTTTAATCCTGCTAAAGGAACTCCAATAAAGTTAACAAGGTCGTTACCGGCAAATGCCATGGCAAGAGCAAATGTGCCAACCAACACAATCATTTTTAGTATGTCAAGCTTTACAATCCAATAGAGCAATTGTAATAAAATTGTCCATCCAATTAAGCTATAAATAATTATTAATGACGAATTATCTTTAATCCAATCGGTAGTATCACTTGAAAGAAATGAAGAACCTTTTGCTCCTTTTATTAATATGAAATAAGTAATTGCAGTAATTGCAATTCCTCCCCATATAGCGCCAAAATATTTAAAGGTTTTTTTATAATCGAATGAGAACACTAATCTTGTAATGTACATTACAAGAGAGCCTACCGAGAATGCAATTACAACCGAAAGCAATATGCCCGAAATTATTGCAAGTGCTTTTCCCGAGTTTATATAATCGCTTAAATAACTTATATCTAATCCTAAGTTTTTAATTTTAATTAAAGCAACAACAACAGCAGCTCCAAGTAATTCAAATACAATTGATACTGTAGTCGATGTAGGTAAACCTAAAGTGTTAAACACATCAAGTAAAACTACATCTGTTAGCATTACTGCCAGAAATATGATCATTATTTCCGAAAAGTAAAATTGATCAGGATGAAAGATTCCTTTTCTGGCTACTTCCATCATTCCACTTGAAAAGGTTGTTCCAATCAAAATTCCTAAACTTGCAATAATCATAATAATGTATCGTGGAGCTACTTTAGATCCAATAGCTGAATTTAGAAAGTTTACGGCATCATTACTAACTCCAACAATTAAATCGGAAATCGCTAAAGCAAATAGAACGACAACAAGAATTATATAAAAATTTTCCATATTATATTAATTATTAATTTGGAGTAAAAATACTTTAATCAAAGAATCTAATTTTTACGTTTAGTATTATATAATAATTAATTCAATGTTAAGTTAATGTTAACAAGTTAACGATTTTTTCTCATATAACTACTGTTGCATTTGTTAACAATCCTGTTTTTTCAGCATGTTTAATTAATAATATTTTTATTTTATTTTATTTTTTAATTAATAACAGTACTTTTATCATTTGGTAATCTGTTGTAGAAAAGATTACTAGACTGATTAGTTAAACTATTGTTGATTTATGAAAAGTTACGATGTAGTTGTCAATCATAAGGGATTTATAAATTTAGGTATTATTGATAATATTTTACATCAGTTAAAAACTTTTTTATTTCATAAAGATCACGAAAAATTATTGAGAAAAAGAGTTTATTCTCTGTCAGTAGAATGTCTTGATAATATTTTAAAACATTCAGATTTAAACGAGCAACATCACGAATTAATTAAAAGTTATCCCCCAAGATTTATTATTGAAAAAATAGCAGGTGATTTTATAATTCACACAGGAAATATTGTATTTAATAAAAATATGAATGAATTGATCCTTAAACTCGAAAAATTAAATAACTTGGATTTAGAGGATATTAACGCTTTATATAAGAAATCATTGGCAAATGCTGAAATTTCAGAAAAAGGTGGTGCAGGCTTAGGTTTAATAGTAATGGCAAAAACCACCAGACAAAAAATCAAGTTTGATTTTGAAAAGATTAATAATGAGTTTTCTTATTTTGCTATGCAATTAAATTTAAAAAAATAGTATTAGAATATGAAAGGATTCAATATCCCAGCAAAAGAAAAAACGCCTCAAGTTTTATTTGATACAAATAAATACTTATTTGAGATAAAAGGTATTTCTCGTCCAGAGAATGTTCGTGACTTCTATTTTCCTTTAATCTATAAAATTAAAAAATATTTCGAGAATATAATTGAGAAGAATCAAGAGGAAATCTTTAAAGATGAGTGTTTTAAGTTTAATTTCAAACTTGATTATTTTAATTCATCTTCGGCAAAATTCATATCTGATATTCTAGTTGTTATTAAGGAGTTGAGTGAAAAAGGCTTAAATTTGAAAATATATTGGTATTTCACTGATGGTGACGAAGATATGAAGGAAGTCGGAGAAGATTTTTCTGACATGATATCTGTACCATTTAATTTTATTATGATTGAATCTTAAATTAAAAAAATGCATTTTAAAAATATGGTCGTATGGATAACTGGGGCCTCTTCTGGGATAGGAGAGGCCTTAGTTTATGAGTTTGCTCGTCAAGGAGCAAAGCTTATAATTTCTTCTAATCAACAAACGGAGTTAGAAAAAGTAAAATCAGCATGTGAGTTAATTGGTTCAGAATGCTATATTCAATTTCTAGATGTTACAGAAATTGAAAAAATGCAAACAATAACGGATAATTTGATAAGCATTTTTGGCAAAATAGATGTGTTAGTTAATAATGCAGGTGTAAGTCAAAGGTCGTTGGTAGTAGAAACGCCTTTAAGTGTTGACAGAAAAATAATGGAGATTGATTATTTTGGGACAGTTGCACTTACTAAAACAGTGTTGCCATACATGATAAAAAACGGAGGTGGTTATATTGCAGCTACAAGCAGTATTTCAGGGAAGTTTGGATTTCCTTTAAGATCAGCATACTCAGCCGCAAAAAATGCACTACATGGTTTTTTTGAGACCTTAAGAGCAGAAGTTTACGATGATAACATAAAAGTGCTGCTAGCTTTTCCAGGTCGAATAAAAACAGATATATCTTTACACGCTCTTACAAAAGATGGAGTGGCACATGGTAAAATGGACGATGGTCAGAATACTGGAATTACAGCAGAAAAATGTGCAAAGCAATATGTAAAAGCGATAAGGAAGGATAAAAAAGAAGTATTAATTGGCGCGAGTGAGCTATTAATGGTATATATCCATAAATTTACACCCAAATTATTTTATAAATTAGCACGCACAATTAAGCCAACATAAAAAATATAAAAATGGATAAGTTAATAACTGGAATACAACAAATAGGGATTGGTGTACCAAATGTTTATGAAGCATGGAAATGGTACAAAGAGAATTTTGGAATGGATATTCGCATCTTCGAAGATGATACCGTAGCTGAACTAATGTTACCATATACAGGAGGGAAGCCGCATAAGCGACATGCTGCTTTGGCAATGAATATTTCCGGAGGTGGAGGATTTGAGATTTGGCAATATACAAGTAGAACTCCAGTTGGCCCTGATTTTGAAATCCAACTTGGCGATTTAGGAATTAATATTGCAAAAATCAAAAGTCCCAATGTTAAGAAAACTTATGATGATTTTAAATCACGCAATCTTGATGTTTTAGGAGAATTACATGACTCTCATTTTTTTGTAAAAGATCTATATGGTAATATTTTTCAGGTTTTTGAAGACACAAATTGGTTTAAAAAAACAAAAAAACTAACAGGAGCTGTAGCAGGAGCAATAATTGGTGTTACAAATATTGAAAATGCACGTAAAGTATATAGTGATATCTTAGGTTACGATGAGGTAGTTTACGATAAAGAAGAGATTTTTCCTGATTTTTCTGCAATTGCAGGTGGTGACAAAAAATTTAGAAGAGTACTTTTAAAATCAAGCAAAAAAAGAGAAGGTAGTTTTAGTAAATTGCTGGGTGAAAGTTATATTGAATTAATTCAAGTATTTGACCGTGAGCCAAAAAAGATATTTAAAGACAGATTTTGGGGCGATTTAGGATTTATTCATCTGTGTTATGATATGAGTGGGATGGAAGCCTTAAAACAAGATTGTGAATCTAAAGGCTTTCCTTTTACAGTTGACAGTTCTGTAAAACACAATAAAGAAAATAGTTTTGATATGGGTGAAGCAGCAGGTCACTTCTCATATATTGAAGATCCTGATGGAACATTAATTGAATTTGTAGAAACACACAAAGTGCCGATACTTAAGAAATATGGATGGTATCTTAATATGAAAAAAAGAGATCCAAGAAAACCATTACCCAATTGGATGCTTAGTGCACTTGCCTTAAATAAAGTTAAATTTTAGCAAATTTATTAATTTTAGTCCAATAAATCTGTAACGCTTATTTAGGACTAGTCATAAGTAAGAAAAAGGAAGGTGTCCAATTTTGGATACCTTCCTTTTTTTAGAGTTTTTATTATCTATGATTTAATTTACATCCCAAAATAATCTAGTTCCAACATCATCACCGCCAATATTAGCAGCTGCAGTATTGTAATTTGATGCATTTATAGTTTGTTCGATAGTTGGATAAGTGTATCTAACTGGAGTAACAGAAACTGCATCAGGAGGAGCTACAAGTACAGGATGATCCAACATTCTCCAAGATGTCCAAGCCTCAAAACCTCGATTATACAATGCAATCCATTTTTGAGTGCCTATTTTTTGTTCCCAAGTACCAAGCGCTGTAGCATAAGCAACTTCAGGCTGAGCAAGATAAGCTGTTACATCTGCCATTGTTCCACCCCAAAATAATATTGAAGCAGTAATTGCGTTATTATAATGCAAATCGGCAGTACCACCAATAGCATATCCTCTTTCAATAGCCTCTGCTAATAAAAATTCAACTTCAGCATAATCAAAAATATCTCCATCAAAAATTGGTTCTTTAATTTTATCAGCAACATGAGATAAAGTGCTATAATTATTCTCAATACCATTTTCACCACCAATATATTCTCCATTATATAAAGTGTAATATGCTCCCATTCGTGGATCATTTAGATTTTTCATCGTATCAACAAGAGTCATCGAAGGAACATAATCAAATCTTCCACTAGCAACTAAATTTACATAAATCGGATTAGTATTAGGTTGATATCCCAAGTATGAAAATGTTGCATTTTCAGAGTTTGAAGAAATAACACCACCAGCTACAGCATCTAGAATAGTTGTTTGAGCTAAAGTTGTTTCAGTAGGAATATCTGAAATTAGCAATCCCATTCTCAATTTAAGTGAGTTAGCAAAAGATATCCATAATGCAACATCTCCTTGATAAAGATTATCGGCAAACCCAAAACTTTCATGTGCAGGGTCTAATTCTGTTATAGCGGTATTTAATCTCAAGATTAAATCTTTGTAAATTGTTAAGCCATCATCATAACTTGGAGTTAAAATTTCAATATCAAGTGCTTGCGTATAGGGTATATCTCCGAAAGTTTCCACGAGAACACTCCATGCAAATACACTAGTAATTTCAATAATTGCCAATTTATTTGTTACTACTAAAGGATCATCAGACGGCAAAAGAGGAGTTGATTCAATTATTTGTTTAGCCTCTTTTAGATCTTTTAAAACATCTCTATACAATTCTTCCCAATGTTGTTCTGGGATTGTTCTAGTATCTAGATCATAGTTGCTTTCATCAGTATAAGTAACTTCTGTCCAGTATTGCATAACAAGCCTAAATATATTGTAGTTAACATTTGGAATTACCAACTGATCAACCAACTGTTTTTGAGCACTAGTAAAAAGAGACTCACCAGGAACTTCTGCAGGATCCTTAATGTTTTCATTAAAATCCTCCAAATCAGTACAAGCAAATAGTAATAGTACCGACAATATTATTGTAAATATTTTTTTCATAGTCATCATTTTTAGAATTGTAATTTAACATTAAAACCGAAATTGCGAGTAGTAGGTAATGAACCAGTCGAGTAGCCTTGTAGATTACCTGCACCTAAACCAGATTCTGGATCAGCATAAGGTAAGTTTTTATAAATAATCCATAAATTAGATCCTACAAAACTTAAGGATGCTCCACTCAAAAAGAAAGTATTAAACAATTTATCTGGTAAAGTGTACGTTAAAGTAACCTCACGAAGTTTAACATAACTGGCATCATAAACAAATGCTCTATCTGGTAATCCGCGTCTGTATCCAAATGCTCCATATCTACTTGCATCAATACGTGTTGTATTTTCAGAACCATCTTCATTTACACCTGGATTAATAAAACCTCCACCGTCTGCAAGTGAATTCCGAACAGGATTTCCTAAATCATTTATATAAGATGTTTCTTCATACAAACCAGTTGCCAAACCATAATACATATCTAATGAGAATATATCTCCACCTTTCTGAACATCAATTAAAAAACTAAAAGAAAGATTTTTATAAGTAAGTCTATTTAAAATACCTCCGTTCCAATCCGGGTTGACATTTCCAATTACATTATCAGAAGTCCCAGTTTTAATGTATTGACCATTTGCTGCATCAACTACTTTTTCACCATCAAGATAAGTATAATCTGTTCCATAAATAACACCATAAGGTTCGCCAACCATAGCATTAATTGTTACACCTCCCTGGAAAGTTCCAAGTTGTAAATTATCTAAACCTTCAGTTAATGAAATTACCTTATTAATGTTTTTAGCATAATTAATGTTTATATCCCAACTAAAGTTCTTTTGCGTAACTGGTGTAGCATTAAGGCTAAATTCCAAACCTTTATTTTCAATTTCCCCAGCGTTTATAACCTTAAAATTATAACCAGTTGCTGAACTAACTCTAACTGGTAATATTTGGTCTATTGTATTCACCTTATAAAGAGCTAAGTCAAATCCAAGTCTTTTATTAAAGAAATACATTTCTAAACCACCTTCAAGACTTTTAGATTTTTCTGGCCTTAAATCAGGATTCTTTTTTGTATTTGAAACTGAAGCAATACCTCCACCCAATCCTGCATACACATTATAAGTATCTGTAATTTGATCAAAATTAGCGCTATTTCCAACTTCAGCATAACTAATACGGAATTTACCAAACTGAAGCCAATCGGAAGACATTAATTCTGAGAAAATTAAACTACCTGTAACTGAAGGATAATAAAAAATACTGTTTTCGACAGGTAAGGTTGAAGAATGATCACGTCTTAAAGTAGCATCAACAAATATAAATCGATTATAACCGATTGATGTACTTCCGTAAATCCCATTTACACCAATTTTTTCGGATGATTCCTTGGGATATGGAATTGGAGACAAACTATTTTGTAATGAATATAAGCCAGGAACACCAATACCACCATTTGTGGCAGATAATATCCAATCTAAATTTGTCCTTCTAATATTTGTTCCAAATACACCACTAATATTAAGTTTTTCATTTAGATCCTTATTATATTTAAACATTAAATCATAATTGTACTCACTAAAAGAAATATCTTTTCTTTGATAACCAGAAGTTTGATCTGGTCTTGATATACTGCCGTCGGCACCTTCACCAATACCAAAAGTTGTTGCAACACTACCAACATTTCTTCGCTCCTCTTGCAGTCCATTATATGTATCAACAGAAACACGTCCGTATACATCTAACCAATCAGTCAATTTATAATTCAAAGCCATATTCCCAATAAAACGATTTCTTGTGTCACTTTGATAATTTTCGTATCTAGTCCAATACGGATTATCCCAATAAATTGGAGAAGAATTATCTGTTGCTGCATAGTTCCATGTAATATTACGGTTTGTGCTAAAATATGCATCTTTTTGGTCTTGTAAATCAGTATTTACTTGCCACCACTGCCTAAAACTACCCATTATATTATCATTATAACCTGTTGAGTTTCTTCCCAAAGCATCAGTTTGAATAAAATTTGCAGAACTTGATGCTGTTAATTTATCAGTAAGGTTATAAGACATATTCATTAAGAAGTTATCCCTTTTTATTTCGCTATTAGGGAGTAATCCAGATTCATCGTAATTTGTAAAAGAAAGACGATAATTTCCTTTGTCAAAGGAATTATCAAGTGAAATTGAATTTGAATATACGATAGGAGTTTCAAAAAAAGTTATTGGATCATTCTCTCCAGCTACCCATGGGGTTGGAGTATTATAGTTAGGGGATTCTGAGTCAAAAGCATCCCATTGATAAACCAATAAATTTTCATCAAATGCAGCTCCATAAGAAGCATCTTCAGTTAAAGGAGTAATTAGATCAAGAGATCCATCACCATTAATATCTTCATACCAAAAAAAACCAGTAGGATCGTCATAATAAGCACCATATCCAGCACCATATTCTTTCTGGTATGTGGGGAATGTACTTTTATCAATGCTTCCGATTGTAACTCCCGAATTAATCGTAACCCCAATACCATTAGTTTTTTTCGAGCCGTTTTTAGTTGTAATCATTACAACACCATTAGCCGCTCTGGAGCCATAAAGAGCACTTGCTGCAGCACCTTTTAAAACACTAATCGACTTTATATCCTCAGGATTAATATCTGATGCGGCATTTCCATAATCATAGCCAACACCTGCTTGCTCCTGAGCTCTACTATTTGTATTCATATTATTAATTGGGACTCCATCAACTACAAATAGAGCTTGATTATTTCCCATTAGTGATTTGTTCCCTCTTATTGTAATATTGGTTGATCCTCCCATATTTGTAGTCCGTTTTATTTGAACACCAGATACTTTACCAGATAGGGAATTTACAAAATTGTCAGATTTAACTTGATTAATAGCTTCACCTTCAACTTTCTGAACAGAGTAACCTAGAGATTTCTTTTCTCTTGTAATGCCGAGAGCAGTTACAACAACCTCATCCATTTCAAGTATTTCAGATTTGATTTGAACATCAATAACTGATCTGCCATTTATTGGCACTTCGGTTGTTTTCATTCCAATAAAACTGAAAAGTAAGAATTCAGTGTTAGTAGGAACAGTAATTGAATATTGTCCATTAATATCTGTAGTCGTTCCAATAGTGGGATTGTCTTTAACCACTATCGATACTCCAGGAATAGACAATCCGTCTTCAACACTGGTTACCGTACCCGAGATTTGCATTTGTGCTTGTACAGTAAAACCTACAAACAACAATAATGCAAGGAAAATTGTTAATTTCTTCATAGATAAAAAATTTAGGTTTGTAAAATTGTTTAAATAAAATATGAAACATTTCAACACTAATGTATGAAAATTAAATGTTACATACAAAAAATATTTAACAAATTATATGATTTCTGCTTTGAATCTAATGAAATAAATAACTTAAGCATAAGAAAATGCAAAGATTAAACAAAAAGTAAAAAAGAATGTGTAGCTATTAGATACCTTTTTTTCTGCCAATTTGTAAAGTGCTTCAATTCATAAGTTTACATATGTTACTTCCCTTGTTAATTTGAAGCTATAATGAATTTTTGTTGATTTACTATTTTGTGAATCCATTAACTAATATTGGATTTTGGTACATTAACACAAACTGTAAAATCATGCTTTCCTTTTCATGATAAGTTTAAATTAACATTTTCAATAATTTTTACCAGAAAGTTTTTGTATCTATTTTTTCTTTGGCAATTACCTTGCAAAGTTGAGGGAGTAGTCCTTTTTTATCTATTCTAGAAAAGTACGGTTGGTATCTTTAAATGAAAAGAAGAATTCCGAATAAGCCTTTACCAAATTGGATGCTAAATGCACTGGCATTAAATAAAGTGAAGTTTTGGAAGAAGGAGGTGTCTAAAAATAAATAGCAGCACTCATATTTCGGTAAGCTCAATATGGCAAATTGCAGAAATACAGATTGTAACATTGAGCTTGTCGAAGTGTTGGTTACATTTTAAGTGCTTTTTACCAGTTTGTAAAATATTCCAAATCGGAAAATTTATATATTTTTTTCTCATTAGTTAATTTGGAGCTATAATAAATTTTCCCCGAAATCTTTGTTGATTTGCCATTTCGTGAAGCCCATTGATTACTTTTAGATTTAGGCACATTTACATTAACTACAAAATCATGGTTTCCTTTTCCAGAGAAGTTTAAATTAACATCTTCAATAATAATAATAATTGGGAAGTTTTTGTAATTATTATATCGCTCGCAATTCCCTCTGCAAAGTTGTGGAAGAAGTTCTATTTTGTTAATTGTAAAAGGAATTGGAGATTTTGAATATATATTTAGATGACATTTAATCCTGTGTTCCTTACTAAATAATTTTTTATTGACAGAAGAAAAAATGATGTCAGATTTATTTTCAATTGATATTTTTTTTAGACTTACATCAAATGGAACGTTGTGATTCAAGTTCCATTCTTCAAATAAATACGTAATTTCAATAAAATTATCTTTATCAACCAGGCAGTTATCATAACTATATTCAATATAAGCATCTGTATCTGACCTGGAAACTTGTTCAATAGTAGCACAGTTTGAAGTTACATGTGGTTCTTGCATTGTTTCAATAACATCATTGCCCAAAAATAGTTGGTAATTATAAGTACCTAATGTATCAATTTCTGGTACAATTTGAATTGCGTTAAGTTTGTTCCTCAGGTTTTTTATTGATATATCAGCAACGGACTTTCGCTGATCAACAAAAAAACCAGATAAGTATTGCAATTCTTCAATTTCAGCTATTATTGATTCAACAGTATTATGACCATTTTTATTAAATTTTAAAGTATCAAGTCGCTGTGATAATTTATCTTCTTGTTCTTCCCATTCGTTTATTAAAATCTGTATATCCGATTCAGCAAATGGATATTTAATATAATAGAATATTTTTTCGATTCTGTTTACTCTGTGTTTCTCCCAATAGAAATTGCTTGTTTTACTTAACGAAACACCTTGCAGATATGCCCTGTTTCCTGATTTACTTGTGGTTTTTGAAGTATACTCTTCAAGAAATTCTATTGCTCTATTATATCTTGTTTCATTAACTTCAATATTTTGTTCAAAGGATATATTTTGCGCTACCGACGAAACAATCTTTTCCTTAACCATTTGTAAAGCATTATACTTTGCCTCATTATAATCCTTTCCATTTCCTTCACCTGTTAAATAATCTTTTTCTATTCCATAAATCCATGAAGGCTTTTGAGGTGCACTTTGTTCAATCACCTTTAGGTTTGCACAGGATGATAAAATAAGGATTAAAAATATATAATGCAGAATATAAAATAATTGAAATTCTTTATGCATTTTTTTCATTATTTTAGGATATAATTTGAGCTGTTGATGATTAAACAAAAATAGAGCCAAAATAAAGTTCTAAACTATATAGTATGATTTTTTAGATTTTGTGCGCAGCTTCTTTATTAAGATCGTAAAACACAGAAGAACTAAATTATTTCAATCTTTAAAATATTAGTGGTTTTATCAGATATCTTAAATCTTTCATCAATTCTTTGTCCAACAATCCAAATGATTTTATTGCAATTTTCTAAAATCCAAGTATTTTCTTTATCAATTAATGAAAGTTTATTGTCAATAAAAAAATCACTCAATTTTTTTAAATTCGTCATTCCTAAAGGCATGAAATAATCACCTTTCTTCCATTTTCTAAGGATTAATGGAAACTCAATTTTATCTAAATCAAAAAAGCCAATATTATTTGATTTTATTATTTTGAACTCATCATTTAATTCCTGTTTTGTGATATTTAAATTTATTGGAGATGTAATATTCTCAGCCTCTTGATCTATATAATAAATTTTGTTTTGAATTTGTTGAATTTCTTCAATAATCAGATCGTTTCTATCCTTTATTAATCGGTGTGTAGCTGAGAAAAATTGTTTGCCTGAAATACCTTCAAGAGAATCAATTATATCAAGAGATTGAGCTCCGGAGAATCCATATGGCTTTAAAATTTCGAATAAATAGCTTGAAAGAGGATTAAGATGATTTAGTTTTTCAAGACTAATTAACATTTTTTGATCTTCAATTCTTAAAATTGAATTCTTGGTATTGTCAATACTAGTATTATAAATTGTTTCAGTATCTTTTAATTTTGAGATATTTTCAATCACTGTTTCCCGGAAACTGGAATTAATTTTTTCAAACAAAGGAATTATTTCATGTCTAATAAGATTTCGACTATATTTTACAGACTTATTTGATGAATCTTCTCGATACTTAAAATTTTGTTTATTAATATATTCAACTATTTCATTTCTCGAAGCATAAAGTAAAGGTCTTATTATATTACCCGATTTAGGTTTAATCCCAGTAAATCCTTTTATTCCGGAACCCCTTGTAAGATTAATAAGAAAAGTTTCTACTACATCATCTCGGTTATGAGCAATAGTTATGTAATCGTAGCTATATTTATCGCGGATTTCTTCAAACCAACTGTATCGCAGTTCTCTGGCAGCCATTTGAATTGATATACCCTTGCTTTCGGCTAATTCTTTAGTATCAAACCTAATTGTAAAAAAGGGAATGTCATATTGGTTTGCAAGATTTCTAACAAACACTTCGTCCTGATCAGATTCACTACCTCGTAATTGAAAATTACAATGTGCAATACCAATTGGAAATTCTAATTGTCTGAATAAATGAAACATGCAGATAGAGTCTATTCCACCGCTTATTCCTAGAAGTAATCGATTATTATTACTACATAGTTTGTTTGAATCAATAAATTGTTGAAAATCCTTTTGCATAATATTATTTGAGTACTTTCATCATAGCTTCAGCCTTAAGCATACATTCTTTATATTCTTCTTCAGGATCGGCAAGGCTTGTTATTGCACCACCAACGGTAAAAGATACGTAATTTCTTGTTTGGTTGTATAAAATACTTCGAATAATAACATTAAAATCGAAATCATTGTCGGGTGTAATATATCCAACAGAACCAGAATATAAACCTCTTTTGGTTTTTTCGTATTCTTCGATCAATTGCATGGCTCGAAACTTTGGAGCACCAGTCATTGACCCCATAGGAAACGCATTTTTAATTATATCAATTAAATTAGTATCCTTAGAAACTTCTGAAGTAATTGTTGAGATCAATTGGAAAACCTGACTAAATCCATATATCCCAAAAAGTTCTTCAACTTTTACAGAGTTTTTTTTTGCGGTACGGGATAAATCATTTCTAACTAAATCGACTATCATTACATTTTCGGCTCTTTCTTTTGGATCGTTATAGAGTTTTTCCTTTAAAGAAGAGTCTTCTATTTCATTGGAACCCCTTTTTATTGTTCCTTTTATTGGCTGAGAAATTACTTTGTTTTTAACTTTTTTTAAAAATCTTTCGGGGCTGGCAGACATTAAATATTTGTCATTCAGTTTATAAAAGCAAGAAAAAGGAGTAGGTGAAATTTCATTTAGCTTAGAATAAGTATTTATTGGATCAATAGTTGAACTACTGTAAAATTCTTGGCAAAAGTTAATTTCATAAATATTTCCTTGTTGAATATGATTCTTAAGTTCTTTTATTGTTTCAATATATTCATCTTTATTAATTCTATGTTTTAGTTCTATTGATAAATTCTTTTTATTAATTGAGGATAAATCGGTAGACTTAATCGTTCGAATTATATTGCCAATTTCTTCTTCCGTATATTGTTCATCATAATATAAAAAAGAGATTCTTGAATCTTTTGATATTATAACTATTTCAGGTGAAAAAAAATGCAAAGCCGGAAAAGCTAATTCATCAATATTGTTAGAATCTAAATTTTCAATTTCGTTTTTTAAATCATAAGTTAAATATCCAAATAGCCAATCTTTTGTATTTTTATTAAATTCGTAAAGATTTTTGAAACTATCAATGCCAGTTCCTGTAATTTCCTCTATTGAGCCCAAACCTGCAAGAAAGTTATATTCGAAATAAGTATATTCAGATTTATTTAAATTGAAGTTATTACTGTCAAGAAAAGCAAAACGTTTGAATTTATTCCCGTAAACTAAAAGTTTTTTCTTAAAGTCATTATCTTTTTCAACAGAAACAATTATTTCTTTACGCATTTGGTAAAAATAAAAAAAGCATTTCTAACTGAAATGCTTTTTAATGATTAATAATATATTTCTATTTACTTAGATAATCAGCAATACCTTCCTGTGTTGGTTTTAATGCTTTGTCACCTTTTTTCCAATTTGCAGGGCAAACCTCACCATTTTCTTCGTAAAATTGCAATGCGTCTATCATTCGTAATGCTTCATCAACGCTTCTTCCTAATGGCATATCATTTACAACTTGATGGCGCACAACTCCTTCTTTATCAATCAAAAATAATCCACGATACGCTTGTGGAATTCCATTAAAAATACTTTCTCCAGTTTCTGTATAGTCGTATTCACCAGCAAGAACATCGAAATTTTCCGATATTGTTTTAGAAAGATCAGCAACTAATGGATACTTTACTCCCTTAATACCACCTTCATTTAATTCAGTTTGTAACCATTTCCAGTGCGAAAAAGCCGAGTCAACAGAACAGCCAATTACAGCTACATTTCTTTCATCAAAGTCTTGCATTCGTTCCTGAAATGCTAGAATTTCTGTTGGACAAACAAAAGTAAAATCGGCAGGATAAAAATAGAATAGTACATGTTTTTTTCCTAAATACTGTTCAAGTGTAAAATTTTCAACTATTTGATTCCCATTAATAACAGCATCTGTTTTAAATAATGGTGCTTTTTTACCTACTAATACTGACATAAATTTAATTTTAAAGATTTAAACTTGATTATATGTTTTTATTGAGAGGTAAACAAAATGCTATGATCATTGTTCATCGAAAAACAATATCATTTGTATTCTATTATATGTGGTGCAGAAGGTTCAAAATCTATTGGTTGTTGAGAGTTTTCTCCCGAAATCATTAAATAGAAGTGTTCTGCATCTTTCGGAATTATAGGATAATATGCAATTTTTATTTGAAAGGTTTTAAAAACCAGGTTTTCATTTCTTATTCTTATACCTATTCCAATTCCGGAATATAAATCGTTTTTGAAAATTGATTTGTTTTCTGGCCCTATAAAAGCCAAATCTCCAAATCCATAAATTAAAAATCTAAAATTATACAAATATATATTGGTGTAAGCTACAAGTTCTGAATGAAAAGAAATTTTTTGAGCACCAAACAAATAATCACTTGAAAGAATCCCAATATCATTATTAGTAAAAAAAAGTTTTTCGTCACTAAAGCGATTAATTCCACTTGTATAATTTACACTTAAAAATTCTCTTGTTTTATGTCTGTTAAAGGAATGTAAGTTGCTAATTGCTTGTCCTGTAATTGAAAAAACACCTTGATCCAATTTATTATCATAATATAAACCACCTAACTCAGTATTTAAGTTTAGATAACCGAATTTAGAGTAATAAATACCTTTTGCTAACCGTATTCCCCAATATGGTCTTTTATAAAATTCATCTTTTTCAAATCCGGCATTAAACTGAATCAAACTACCTATTGGTATATCTTCAGTTTTACCAAAACCATAAATTAAATTTGATTTAAAATATTTTTGTCTTGAAAATGCTACACTGGCCAATAACAGTTGATTATCATGATATTTAAAATTGTATCTATCACTTACTAAAGGACCCTTATAAAAAGTGTTATTTATATAACGTCCCGATATAACTAACCTAGTTCTATTTTGATATTGCCAGTTACTTGTATTTATTAAAAAAGACCGACCAAACCAGATATCTTGTGTGGCATAATTTAGTCGTACATTCATCAATGTATCCTTCAATAATATTGGATCAATTGTTTTAATCCTTTTTATTGTAGATGTTTTATGAAGTTTAAGACCTCCAGCCCATTTAGTGCTATACGCAAAAAAAGACCTTTTTAATTCAAAGCTTAAATTTTCAGTTTCAAAAGCATTTAAATATTGAATTCTTGCTTTTAAAAACGAACCCCCTAAATTATCTATATTATAATTAATTTTATAGCCAGTTGATGGAGTTTTATCTGCATTTAAATAGAGGCTTCCGGATAATTTGTGTCCAAGTCCGGCAATATTATTTTCATATAATTCAATTACTCCTGATTCCAGATTAAATAAATCGACATAAAATCCCGCAGAATATACATCTTTTGTTGTTATTAGAATGTCAACAAGTTCAGGAAAGCCTGGTATTTCTGCAATTTGAATTGAAGCATCTTTAATATAATCGAGGTCACGAAGGATTTTTTCATTATCAACTAATAGTAAGGGGTTTATGGTGTCGCCTATATTAAAAAGAAGATTGTTTTTTATTATAAATTCTCTTGTTTTGACATGTGTGTTATTTCCTGTCTTTTCAACCCATTGCGTAGCATTTTTGGTTGTGTCTTGAAATGTAGGTCCAAAAACATCAAGTTTTACAATTTCAATATTTCTGATGATTTTCCCAGAATATAAATTAAAATATTCTTCATTACGTAAATCTTCTATTCCTACGAATTTCCCTGAGCCGGAATGATTTACAAGAAGTAAATTCAGTGCTGTTTTTGTTATTTTATTTTTTGAGGCTTTAGTAATTAATGAATCATAAAATCGATCAGATTTTATTTGATTATTAATATATAAACTGTCTTTTGGAAATGAATCTGTTTTATTATATGCAATAGTGTCACTATTGTGAATGTAATTTTCACTAACCTGACTAACTAATGTTAGTGGTATTATAAATATAATGATTAGAAAGTAATATTTAAGTTTCCTATAGTTCATTTAGTGGAGTGAGAAAAAAAGGTTCAATAATTTATTACTGAACCTTTTTTAATGAATTATTCTAGTTTAAACCAAGTATTTCTTTTCCTTGCTTAAATCTGATATCTCTAGGGATTCCTGCTTCATTAATTCTGTTTAGATCTGCTTGAAGTTGTTCTTTAATAACACCCATCTCTTGAACCATAGCTTTAGCAGCATCGTAATCACCATTACCCTGAATAATAAGTATTTCTTTACCAAGAGAATTCATAGCTTCAGTCATTTTATCAAAATCAACTTTGTATGTTCCAGAGGTTTCATCTCTTGTGAATGCTTCTTTTTCAGCAAAATAGTTAAAACGAACCATATTAGCTTTTCCGTGCGAACTAGCAGCTCCAAAACGAATAGATCTAAATAAGCCAGCCATGAATGTTACGTAGTTATCCATAAGATCTTTATCGCCTAACTCACCCATTTCTGCAAGTTTAACAACCATATAGAGTCCAAGAATATCAGCTTTACCTTCTTCTAAGGTACTATATTGTTCTTTTATTACTTCACGAACAGTGCCTTTATCATTGATTGTATTTTTAATTCCTAATCCGTGAGCTACTTCATGAAACATTGTATTTTCAAAGAATGCTTCAAATTTAACATACTGACGTTGTTTCTCATTAATTACTAAATTGCTTATAGGAACTAGGATTTTATCAAATTTATACTTCATTGAGTTTTTAAGTTGTAGTTTTCTACTTCCTTTTTCAATGTGAACTCTTTCGTCATTAGGAAGATTAATTGCAATAGTTTTGCTTCCTGCGTTACAATCACCAGCATAATAAATAGCATCGTATGCACCTAAATCAGAATCACTTCCAGGTACTTCAGCCTTGTATTCATCTTCCACTGGAAGACTCTTTTGAAGTTCAGGTAAAAGAGCGGCAAATCTTGAAAGTTTCTCACTCCATTCCATGTCCTTAATCAAAATAAAAGATTCGTGTGCAGCTTTATATCCATATAATGCATCTTCATAATTTTCAATTGGACCAGCAATAAAATCAATTTCATTGTTTTTCATACTCATCCATGCAAGATCACTTGCAAAATAATCATCTGTTAATAATGCTTCTACTCTTAGTTCAAGGTATTTTTTAAAACCTGGGTCTTCAGCAAGCTCAGCAGCTTTCTTAATTAGTTCTGTAGCTTTTTCAGTTTCTTCTTTAAAGGCAGTATGGTAAGGTATAGAAATTAATTTCCCTTCTTCATCACGTCGGATTACAGTATATAAACTTGTTTTATCATCAGAGTCAAATTCTTCAAATTCTGCTTCTGTCATATCCGTTGGATAGAATTGTGCGCCAGCTGGTTTTGGTAAGCTATCAATAAATGGGATATTATTATTCAATCTTTCCCACGGTCCATAATTGATTTTTATAAAATCTATGGTTGCTTGGTCTTCAAGGCTAGATAATAATGCATCCCTATCACCATAAGCCTGCTGCCAGTAAATATCTTCCATTAATTTCCCTGCTTCAAATAAATATCCAAGCATTTCTTTTTGGTTTTCAGATAAATGGCTGATGTCAGAAGTTAATTCTACTTCAATAAATTCATTTACTTTCTTTTGAAGTTCACTTGTAGTCTCCATGTCTTTGGTTTGATTTCCACATCCTGCAATAATTACAATTGCAACGAAAAATGTAATAACAGATAAAATTTGTCGCTTCATAATATAATTTGGTTTTTTAAGATTATGTTAAGGAGTGCAATATATAATTTTGCCTTAAGATTTCATAATTATACTGTTGTATAAATATTTAAACAAAAGCAATTCAAATACAACACAGTTAATAGTTTCTATATAAAAAGAAAGGGGGGGACTAAAATTATTTTTCGAATTTTTTTGCAAATTCTTTAATTTCAGTAAAATTAATATTTGATACACTTTGTTCTACATTAGCAACTTTCTTGACTATAGCTTTCTCGAAGAAATTCATTTTTTCAAAATTAAATTCTCCACCAAAAAAACCATGAGCAAGAGCTTTGTTTCTTAAATCTTCTGGAAAAGCATCGTTAAATTGCTCAATAGCTTTCTTACCTTCGTACATACAACAAATAAATAAGCCCATGTTTTTTTTGCAAAGCTCATCTATATTATTACTAATAAACTTTTTGATTTTTTTGTTAATTGATCCCATATGAATTGAACCGCCTATAATTATTGTTTTAAAATTATTTAAATCAAAGTTTTGTTCAGTTTCAATATTATATAAGTCAATACCAGATTCAAGTTCGATGGCCAAATTACGAGCACATTTATCTGTACAACCATGACTAGTTGCGTATATTATTGCTGTTTTCATAGGAAAGATTATTTTATTATTATGGCAATAAATATAACGTAATTTTTTAATCCTTATTCAAGATTTTAATTAACTAAGGTCTGATTTTAGTAATTCTGTCCAAATTGTCATTCGATATTTGTTTTGGTCTTCATCTGAATCATCATCAATAGGTAAACCAATGAATTTATCGCCAAAAATAGATAATGATGATTCAAATTGGTAGCCATCTGTAGAGACCTCGCCAACGAATGTCGCTCCTTTACCTTCAAGAGCTTCAAATATAATTCCAATTGAATCGGCAAAAGACTCGGGATAAATAGAAGAATCTCCCGTTCCAAAAATTGCTATTTTTTTCCCTTTTAAATTGGCATGTTTTAAAATGTTATTTAAAAATTTTTCAAAGTCCGATTGCAATAAACCTTTACCCCAAGTTGACGTTCCCAGAATTATATTCTCATGCTTTTCTACATCTTCAATTTTCGCATATTTAGCATCATATATTTCTACAAAATCGGATTTGAAATTTGTTTGTATATTTTTAGCTATCTTCTTTGTTTTTCCGCTCGTTGATCCGTAAAATATGCTAATTGGTTTCATTTATATTATTAAAATTAAGTAATGGATTTTGTTATTCGATAATTACAACAATTTTTATGTGCACTTGTTTAATTATATTGCTATGTATTTTATCGAATACTTGTTTTTTCTTAAGTTTTTATGAGGTGTAAATTTATTCTTTTTTAAATATTTGTTGTGCAGAAAAAAAATAATAAAAAAAAAGATGAGTTTCTTTTTGAAACTCATCTGATATAGAAAAATAATAATATATAATGTTAAATTCTGGTAGTATTAATATATTCTATTTAGTACTTTTCCCCACGTATTCCTTTTCCCAATTTTAAATTTCAATTGTTTTCCTTCTTTTAAAATAATATTTAATCCGTTAGGGAAGATTTTCATAGTATTGAAATATAAAATTTCTTTAATTTGATTAGGTAAGATTTCCAGATTATAGTCCGAGTTCTTATCTTCTTTTGTTTTAAAGTAAACTCTTTGATTCGTTAGAATTAACTTTCCATCAATATTTGTTTCGTCTGCAAAGTAATTTGAATCACTTGCTTTTAAAACTAATTCGTTTGCTTTTAAATCGACTACCATGATTTTTGAGTATTTAGATTATAAAAAAAAATAGAAACATAAATTATGCCACGATGTTTATTTGTCAATATAGTAATAACTTAAACTATATTATGCGTTTTATTAATTTTATTCAATTGTTCGAATGCGAAACAATAAGTGTACGATATCAAACAATCCTTTTCTTTAATTATAGACGTTTAATATTTCAAAATGATGCAAGAAAAAATCCGATTTAATAAAAAAACGGATTTTATCTTAGTTAAATTACTGTATTTGAGTCCTTAAGAAATATCATCAGAATTAAATTTAAATCCCAATCGTTTTCCTGTTTTTATTTTGGAATATTCCATTTTGGCATTTAATTGACCTACAGATGCAATTTTAACATTGTCGTACGGTGGTACTAAAAGGTCAAAATCAATAGCATAAATAATAGTTTTAAGAATAATATCCTTTAGAACTTCTTTATTTAATACTGATTTCCCAAAATTATTATATAAATATTCTTGTTGCCGCTTACCTTCAACAAAGAAATGCTTCTCCAAATTTACAAATACCCTTGATATTAGGTAACCTAAATCATCAGCTCTATTAAATTTGAACGAATCTGCAAGGAAATTATAAACATTTATTATCCCACAGAAACTATACATAGGGTTTTCTTTTACATAAGCTAGTTTCCATACATTATGTTCTCTATCGAACTCAAAAATATTAGAGTGCATGCTAAATATTAACATATCACCGGCAACTTTCAATTCAGCTTCAAACTGACCTCTTTCGTTAAATTCAAAACCAACGCGAGGATCTTTAATATTTAAATTCGCATTAAATTCTGTTGTTATTTCTTGTAAGATTTCTTTAAGTGTTTTAAAAGCTTCTAAGGTTTGATCGTAAACTTTTTGCTTAACAAGAGATTTCATTTCAAGAGCAGATAATATTTGCTCCTTTTTATCTTTTTCAGTCATAATTATTAGATATGTCCAATTATTATTTTAATAAGCTTTAGCAAACAAAACACGTTTTTTTGAAGGTTTGCCAGAATAGATACAGCTTCCCTCTTCTTCTTCTGCATCAAAAGGAATAACTCTTATTGTTGCCTTTGTTTCGTGTTTAATTTTCAGCTCAGTTTCGGAAGTTCCATCCCAATGCGCTAAAACAAAGCCACCTTTATTTTTAATAATATCTTTAAATTCATCGTAAGTGTTGGCTTTGAACGTGTTCTCTTTTCTGAAATTTAATGCCTTTTGATAAATGTTTTTTTGAATTTCGTTTAATAAATCTTCAATATACTTTTCAATTCCCTCTTGAGATAATGTAACTTTCTCAAAAGTATCTCTTCTTGCTATTTCTAAAGTATTATTTTCAATATCGCGAGAGCCAATAGCAATTCGAACAGGTACGCCTTTAAGTTCATATTCAGCAAATTTCCAGCCGGGTTTAAATGTGTCTCGATTATCGTATTTTACTGAAATACCTTTATCTTCTAAGGCTTTTTTAATAACATTAACTTTTTCGTCAATTTGTTTTAATTGATCTTCTCCTTTGTATATTGGAACTATAACTACTTGAATTGGAGCTAGCTTTGGCGGAAGTACTAATCCCTTATCGTCTGAATGTGCCATTACTAAAGCACCCATTAATCTGGTGGATACACCCCATGATGTAGCCCATACATGATCTAATTTTCCTTCTTTGTCAGTGAATTTAACATCAAAAGCTTTTGCGAAATTTTGACCAAGAAAGTGTGATGTTCCAGCTTGTAAAGCTTTCCCATCTTGCATTAATGCTTCTATAGCATATGTGTCAAGTGCACCAGCAAATCGTTCGTTTTCAGATTTGTAACCTTTTATTACAGGTACACCCATCCAGTTTTCTGCAAAATCAGCATAAACTCCAATCATTCTTTCTGTTTCTTCAATTGCTTCTGTTTTTGTTGCATGCGCAGTATGTCCCTCTTGCCATAAGAATTCAGCTGTTCTTAAAAACAAACGAGTTCTCATTTCCCAACGAACAACATTAGCCCATTGATTTACTAATATTGGTAAATCTCTGTATGACTGAATCCAATTTTTATATGTATTCCAGATTATTGTTTCTGAAGTTGGTCTGACAATTAATTCTTCTTCAAGTTTAGCATCAGGGTCAACAACAATTTCACCTGTTTTCTCATCAGTTTTTAAACGATAATGAGTTACGACAGCACATTCTTTTGCAAACCCATCAACATGACTGGCTTCTTTCGAGAAAAATGATTTTGGTATAAAAAGGGGGAAGTAGGCATTTGAGTGCCCTGTATCCTTAAACATTTTATCTAATGCAGCTTGCATTTTTTCCCAAATTGAATAGCCGTAAGGTTTGATTACCATACAGCCGCGAACAGCAGAGTTTTCAGCTAAATCTGCTTTTACTACTAGTTCATTATACCATTGCGAATAATTCTCTTCTCTTTTTGTAAGTGTTTTAGCCATGTTTTGGTATGATTTTTGCTATAATTTTAATGATTTTTATATTAATTTTGAAGCAACAAAAATAACGAAATAAATTATTAAAATATAACTAAACAGGAGGTTCATTATGAAAACAAATTTATATTTCTTGCTATTTACCTTAATATTGTTCGCCTCATGTTCGTCATTGCAACAAAGCGCTGTAAATGACGATATCTATTATTCGCCAAAAGATGAAGCCGCTGTCAGTAATATTGATTATCACAATCAATCATCTGATATGAATAAGACTGCTATATTGGATAGAAAAAATGATAAAACAATATCAGCTCTTCTTGAAAATGAATCAATAGTTGATATTGATACGGTTTTATATCAAAGTGAGGATGATTATGAAAATCCATACGAAAGTATTGTTGTCGATAGCTATGAGGAATCTCAACAACGAAGATTAGATGCTTTAAGGAGCCCATATGGTAATAATTATTTTATTTCTTTATCGGATGATTACTGGTATGCTCAAGCTTATTTTAATGATCCTTTTTATAATGTTGTTGTATATGGAAATAATATATGGGTAGAACCATATTGGATGTCATCATATTATTCATTCGGACATTCGTATTATCAACCTAATTACTATAGTTCATTCTATTATCCTTATTACTCGTATAATCCTTACTATTCTTATTATGGGAACTACGGATTTTATAATCCATATTATAGTTATTCCAGTTATAGTTCTAATAATAATTATGTTAGTTCGTCTTTTCATTCTTTTAGACAAAGATCATTGGCAGGAACTTCCGGAGTGCGTTCGTCTATAGCGAGATCTTCACGAGATTTACCTGAAAATTATATGGGGCGAGACATTTCTGGCTCCAGCACTGTAAAATCAGGAATTGATAGAACGTCTTCTCGTGTAGCTAAATCGAGTACAGTTAAATCAACAAATCGGGTTAGAGAAAATAATATTGCAGGTGAAACGATTAGGCTTAAAGAAACCAATAGTAGAGGTTCGAGTGTTAGTGTAAGAACAACAAACAGACAAACTCAAACTGGAGCTACATCTACTGCAAATAGAAATTATACAAGACCGAATCAATCAACAAGATCAACATATAATAGTCCTACTAGTACAAGTTCTCGTTATAATAGACCTGCAAGTTCGAGTGTTAACTCGGGAACAAGCTCTTCTGGTGTTTCAAGAACCTCTGGAAGTTCAACTGCTAGAAGTGGATCTTCAAGTACGAGATCCGGAAGTTCGTATTCACCGAGTAGATCAACAGGTTCATCTGGGAATTCTTCTGTAAGTAGATCTTCTGGAAATTCAGGATCAACAAGAAGTTCAGGCTCTTCAACAAGAAGTTCAGGTTCTTCAAGTAAAAGTTCTAATTCAAGTAGTCGAGGAGGAAGACGATAATAGTTTTTTTCGAATAATTTAAATAATATATCATATGAAAAAGATACTTGCAATTTTTATAATGGTTTTAATAGTGAAATCAGCATTATATTCTCAATCAATATATGTAGACAATGCATTAAAATTTTCTAGCTATGATTATGGAGGAACAGCACGTTTTGTTGGAATGGGTGGAGCATTTGGAGCTTTAGGCGGTGATTTTTCTTCAATTGCAATAAATCCTGCAGGATTAGGGGTGTATAGAAGCTCTGAATTGGTGTTTTCACCAGGCATAAGTTATAATTCAAATTCTTCAAGTTATATTAATAATACAAGCGATGAAAATGGATATGCAATGAATGCATATAACTTGGGATTTGTAGTTTCAAATGATTTAGAAAACTCTGATACAAGATGGGTTAATTTTAACTTTGGAGTAGGTTTCAATCGTATGATTGATTTTAATAACGACATACAATTTCAAGGAATTAATAATAATTCCTTAATGAAGGTTTTTGTTAATGAAGCAAATGCAACATCAACTAATCCTTATGATCTTGATGGGATGTATGAATTTATAATTTGGGATTCATATATAATGGATTTTGATACTATTGCGAATGAGTTTTATAGTGAAATAAACGATGAGGTAAATGCTGATCCTGCGAATTTTGAAATTAATCAAAGAAAAATAATTCAAACAGAAGGTGCTGTAAATGAATTTAGTTTTTCTTTTGGAGGTAACTATGCACATAAATTATATATTGGTGCTAGTATAGGAATTACCAGATTGAGGTATTCAGAATATTCTTCACACTATGAATACGAAACAACAAATTTGCAAATCCCATATATAAAAGCGTTTGATTTTAAAGAATATTCGCAAATTAAAGGTACAGGATTTACCTTTAAAGTAGGAGCTATCTATAAACCAATAGATTTCATTAGATTAGGACTGTCTTTGCATTTGCCAACATTTTATGATTTAGATCAAGAATTTTATAATTCAGCAACTGGTTATTTTGACATTGGTTCATCTGAATTTTCAGAATCGCCTATTCAAAATTATAAATACTTATTAAGTACACCATTAAGGGCAATTGGCAGCGTTGGTTTTCAGATAGGAAAAATAGGTTTAATTGATGTAGATTATGAGTATGTAGATTATTCAAATATGAGTATGGAGGATGAATTTAATAGTCAGGAAGTAATTAATGATAATTCAGATATTAGTCGTGTATTTCAGGAAACTCATAATATCCGTGCTGGGCTTGAATTAAGAACAGGCTCATTATATTATCGAGTTGGTGGAAGATATTCAACAAGTCCATATGCCGATATTACAGATGCACTTAATTTAGATTATGAAAAAATCACTCTAGCTGGAGGCTTAGGTTATAGAGAGAAAAACTTTTTTGTAGATTTTGCTTTTTCTCAGACGTCTTATAATTATAAAATGATTGCTTATGATTATGAATTTAATGATGCAATAGCTAGTATCGATAGTAAATTGAATAATTTTATTTTAACTTTTGGAATTAAATTTTAAATAAATACAATATATAAATTAAGGTATAACATTTAAGATTGTTCTGTGGTTTATCTACAGAACAGTCTTTTTTTTGTTCATATTTGTATTATAAAATTGTATATTTAAGAATTTTACTTATTTATTGGTAAAAATCTTTGAGTATTAGTAGTTAAATATATATTTTCGTATCCTATAATTAAACAAGTGAAAATCTAAATCATTTGTAAAAGCAAAACTAAAATTATGAGCGCTAAAGATTTACAAAACTCTGATTATGTTCAAGATGGACATCAAGATGAAAATCCTGAATTGAATGAAAACAAAAATGAAGTAAGTTCTGAAAAGGACGATTTGGTAAAAGAAAATTCAGAACCTGTTAAAGATGAAAAAATAGTTGATGAAAAAATAGAGGAAAAACCTGAAGAAGTTCAACCTGAGAAAAAGGAAACTGAAGGTGAAAGTGCTAATGTTTCAAAAAATGAGGAAGTTGAAGTTGTATCAGAAGATGTTGAAATAGAGAGTTCTGAATTAGAAGTTAAGGAAGAGCAATTAGAAATTGATTATACTAAATTAAGTAGAGAAGATTTAGTTAAGGAATTAAATAACATAATAGATAAAGATTCTATTAATGAAATAAGAAAAGATGTTGAAGCAATAAAAGCAAGTTTTTATAAGAAGCAAAAAGCTTTAAATGAGAAAATGCGAAAAGATTTTTTAGATGAAGGAGGAGAGATTGAAGATTTTACTCTTGAGGAAGATCCTATTGAATTAGAATTAAAGGAATTATTTAAAAGATACCGAAGATATAAAGCCGATTTTAATAGGCAGCTTGAGGGAGTTAAAGAATCTAACTTAAGTAAGAAATACGAAATAATTGAAGAGCTGAAAGAATTAGTTAATAAAGACGAATCGATTGGGGACACTTTTAAAGAATTTAGAGAACTTCAAACTCGATGGAAAGAAACAGGACAAGTTCCTCAACCAAAATTAAAGGATCTATGGAATACGTATCATCACCATGTTGAAAAATTTTATGATTATGTAAATATTAATAAGGAACTTCGAGATTTAGATATAAAGAAGAACTTAGAAATAAAATTACAACTTTGTGAAAAGGCTGAAGCTTTAATTAAAGATAATTCGGTAGTAAATGCATTTAAAATTCTGCAAAAACTTCATAATCAATGGCGTGAAATAGGTCCAGTGCCAAATGATCATAAAAATGATCTGTGGGAAAGATTTAAAGAAGCTACAAAATCAATAAATAAACAACATCAGGATTATTTTAAAAATTTAAAAGACGAACAAAAGAACAATCTTGATAAAAAAGAAGAGTTATGCGTTCAAACAGAAGCAATTGTGATTAAAGAATTAACCTTACACAAAGATTGGATTGAACAAACAGCTTTAATTATTGAATTGCAAAAGGTTTGGCGTACAATTGGTTTTGCACCTAAGAAAGATAATAATAAAATTTACGCACGTTTTAGAAATGCTTGTGATAAGTTTTTCGGAATGAAAAGAGAGTTTTATGCTCAAAATAAAGAATTACAAGATGTAAATCTAAATAAGAAAATTGAACTTTGTGAAAAAGCTGAAGAACTGAAAGATAGCACTGATTGGAAAAAAACTACTAAAGATTTAATAACCATACAAAAAGAGTGGAAAGAAGTTGGACCCGTAACTCGAAAACAATCTGATAAAATTTGGAAAAGATTTCGAGCAGCATGTGATCATTTTTTTAATTGCAAAACAGAGTATTATAATAATATTGAGCAAGAATTTGATATAAACTTGAAATTGAAGCAAGAAATTATTGAAAAAGTAAAAAGTTATCAATTTGCAAGTGAGGTGAATGAAAATTATGAGGCTCTTAAGAAATTTCAGGAGGAGTTTTCTGAGGTTGGTTTTGTACCATATAAATTGAAAGATAAAATACAAAATGAATTTAGAGAAGAGTTAAATAAGCAATTCGATAAATTAAAGGTTGACGATTCTGAAAAGAATTTATTGAAATTTCAAAATAGATTGGAAAACTTACAACATAAACCTAAGTCATCAAATAAAATAAAACATGAGCGTGACAAGTTTTTTATTAAAATTAAAAAACTTGAAAATAATATTTCGTTGTGGGAAAATAATATTGGTTTTTTCTCAGCAGGTTCTGAACAAGCAAAGGTGATGTTGAAAGAATATCAGGAGAGAATTGATAGTGCACGAAATGAGATTACATTGTTAGAAGAAAAAGTAAGAATGATTGATCGTGCAGATTCTGAGTAAAAAATAATAGTTAACATTTAAAATAAAAAGTTTTGTCAACAACAAAATACGTATTTGTTACTGGGGGAGTTACTTCTTCTTTAGGAAAAGGAATTATATCAGCTTCATTGGCTAAATTACTTCAAGCTCGTGGTTATTCTGTTACAATTCAAAAATTAGACCCTTATATTAATGTTGATCCGGGAACATTGAATCCTTATGAACATGGAGAGTGTTATGTAACTGAGGATGGTGCTGAAACAGATCTTGATTTAGGTCATTATGAAAGATTTATTAACATACCTACTTCTCAAGCGAATAATGTTACAACAGGTAGGATATATCAAACAGTAATAAATAAGGAACGTCATGGAGATTATTTGGGGAAAACGGTACAAGTAATTCCTCATATAACTGATGAGATAAAAAGGAATATACAATTATTGGGCAAAAAGCATAATTACGATGTTGTTATTACCGAAATTGGCGGAACAGTTGGTGATATTGAGTCTTTACCATATATTGAAGCGGTACGTCAATTAAAATGGGAGCTAGGATTGCAGAATAGTTTATTTATTCATCTAACATTGGTTCCTTATTTATCTGCTTCTGGGGAATTGAAAACAAAGCCAACTCAACATTCTGTAAAATTGATGTTAGAGAATGGTATACAGCCTGATGTTTTAGTTCTTAGAACAGAACATCCTTTGAATAATGATATAAAAAAGAAAGTTGCTCTATTTTGTAATGTAGACATCGAATCAGTTATTCAATCAATTGATGTTTCAACAATTTATGAGGTTCCACTATTAATGAAAGAGGAGAAGCTTGATCTTACAGTTTTACGTAAATTGAATTTACCTGAAAACGAAGAGCCTAAACTTGAAAAATGGAAACAGTTTATTAATAATTTTAAAAACCCAAAGAAAGAAATAACCGTTGGTTTAATTGGAAAATATGTTGAACTACCTGATTCTTATAAATCAATTATTGAATCAATGGTACATGCAGGATCGATGAATCAGTGTAAAGTTAATATAAAAAGCATTCATTCTGAGAGAATTAGTAATGATACCGTAGCTGAATGTTTAAAAGGTATGCAGGGAATTATTGTTGCACCCGGATTTGGTCAGAGAGGAATTGAAGGTAAAATAATTGCAGTTAATTATGTACGCGAAAACAATATTCCTTTTTTAGGAATTTGTTTGGGTATGCAATGTGCAGTAATTGAATATGCACGAAATGTGTTAGGTTTGGATGATGCTGATTCTGCTGAAATGAGTAGAACTACAAAAAATCCTGTTATTGATTTAATGGAGGAACAAAAGGGTGTAACAGAAAAAGGTGGTACAATGAGGTTGGGTGCTTATCCTTGTAAAATCAATAAAGGAAGTAAGGTATTTGAGATTTATAATAAGGAGAATATTCATGAACGACATAGACATCGTTACGAATTTAATAATATTTATTTAGAAAAATTTGAAAAATCTGGAATGAAATCGGCAGGTATTAATCCCGATACAGGATTAGTAGAGATTATGGAAATCCCTGAACATAGATGGTTTATTGGTGTTCAGTTTCATCCTGAATACAAAAGTACAGTGGTAAATCCACATCCTTTATTTGTAAATTTTGTAAAGGAAATTTGTAAAGATTAAATTGAGTTAGAATAGAAATATATTGAAGTGTATTATAAATAGAAAAGGATAAAATGGATAGGAATTCGATTATAGGGATTATTGTAATTGCAGGAATTTTGATTGTTTGGACTACTTTAAACAAACCTTCAGAAGCAGAAATTGAGGCAGCTAGAATTAAAAAAGAATCGATTGAATTAGTACGACAACAGGAAATTGTGCAACAGAAGATTGAAGAGGCAGCAGCCCTTCAAAATCCAAAGATTGAAAACCCTGTTGAGAAAGCTGCTCAAGAAAATGAACTCATAAATTTATACGGAAGTTTTGCAGATGCAGGAACTGGAACGCAAGAATTTATTACAATAGAAAATGATTTACTAAAAATTAAAATTAGTAATAAGGGAGGTAGAGTTTATTCAGTAGAATTAAAAGATTATAAAACATATGCGCAAAAATCACTTGTGTTATTTGACGGTGATTCTACAGTATTTGGATTAAATTTCTTTTCACAAAACAGAAGTATTATTACCAATGATTTATTTTTTGTTCCTAGCGAGCAACACTCACAATCTGTAAAAATGCGACTTTATGCAGGTGCAGATAAATATATTGAGTATGTCTACACCTTAGATCCTGAAAGTTATATACTTGATTTTGACATCAACTTTGTTGGCATGAATGAAGTAGTTGCCAGTAATATAAGTGTAATGGATTTGAAATTTTCAATGTATAGTCCACAGCAGGAAAAAGGGGCAGAAAATGAAAGTAATTATACCACAATGGGGTATAAATATTATCAGGGTGAAGTAGATGCATTAACTTCAAGAGGTAAAGATGAAGCAAGAGAAGAGTTAAATTCAAAATTGAAGTGGGTTTCTTTTCAGCAGCAATTCTTTTCAACAATATTAGTAGCTGATAATTATTTTGCTAATGCTATTATTGAATTTGAAAGTTTAGAGAATTCTACAGAGCATTTAAAGCATCTTAAATCAACTATTGGAATACCATTTGAATATAATTCAAAGTCAACAGTTCCCTTATCATTTTATTTTGGGCCAAACCATTACACAACCTTAAAAAAGTACGATCTTGGATTTGAAGAAATTATCGATTTAGGTTGGACAATTTTTGGATGGGTAAACCGATTTGCAATAATACCTGTATTTAATTTTCTAGAAAAATACATTGTAAATTATGGCTTAATAATTTTAATTCTTACAATACTGATTAAGGTTGTATTGTTTCCATTAACATATAAATCGTATTTATCGACCGCCAAAATGCGTGTTCTTAAACCGGAAATAGAAGAAATTAACAAGAAATTTCCGAAGAAGGAAGATGCAATGAAGAAACAACAGGCTACAATGGGCATGTACAAGAAAGTAGGAGTAAATCCTATGGGAGGTTGTTTGCCTATGCTGGTGCAAATGCCTATTTTATTTGCAATGTTTAGGTTTTTTCCTGCATCAATTGAGTTACGACAAAAAGCATTCCTTTGGGCTGATGATTTATCATCATTTGATTCAATTTTCTCTTGGGATATCGATATTCCATTAATTAGTAGTTTTTATGGAAACCATATAAGTTTATTCACCATTTTAATGGCTATTGCATTAGTTTTCTCTTCAAGGCTTAATACAGGTCAAATGAACGATACTAATCAGCAAATGCCAGGAATGAAGTTTATGATGACCTATATGATGCCTGTTATGATGCTATTTTTCTTTAATAATTACGCAGCTGGTTTAAGTTACTATTATTTCTTATCAAATGTTATTACACTAGGTCAAACATTGTTTATTCGACGTTTTGTTGATGATGATGCAATTCTGAAGAAATTGCATGAGAATAAGAAAAAAGTGGTTAAAAAGTCTAAATGGCAAGAACGACTGGAAGCAGCCGCAAAGCAAAAAGGGTATAAATCACCAAAAAAATAATTTATATTAATTCTAAAAAACTCCACTAATAAAGTGGAGTTTTTTCATTAATATACTTATAATCAAAAGCATTCTGCGTTCTGTATTTTGATGATAAAAAAAAAATAAAAAAAAATAAAAAATTATTGCTTGGAAAGGTTTGATATTACTGGAATTTTAATATTTTTGCATCGCAATTAAAACGAAGTTCTTTTAAAAAATGCCGATGTAGCTCAGTTGGTCAGAGCAGCTGATTTGTAATCAGCAGGTCGACGGTTCGAATCCGCCCATCGGCTCAAGGCATTAAAATATTGGGGAGATACCAAAGTGGCCAACTGGGGCAGACTGTAACTCTGCTGGCGTACGCCTTCGTAGGTTCGAATCCTGCTCTCCCCACTTTTTAACTTCTTATATTGCGAGAGTAGCTCAGTTGGTAGAGCATTAGCCTTCCAAGCTAAGGGTCGCGGATTCGAGTTCCGTCTCTCGCTCAAATCAAAGATTGCTTAATGGCAGTCTTTCTTTGTTTTAAGGAGTTTATATTAATAGATACAAAAAAAGGATTGCTCATTGAGCAATCCTTTTTTTTTGTAGAATATGTCTCGTCCTAAAATAGCGTTACACAAAAAGTAATGGATCAAGCAGAATATTTGGGGATTTATATTTTTCATGCATAAATATTAGCCAACCTAAACAAAAAAAACTCAATATCTCTTACTCCTCTTGATGACGCTCTTAAAGCTTTTATTTTTGCATTAAAA
>WTBR01000140.1 GCA_013138975.1 Bacteroidales bacterium | reverse complement strand
GAATATTTAGAGCAAAAGGTGAAGCTATTAAAAGAAATGACCAAAAGGATTTGTACGGAAAAGATTAAGGGCTTTGTTGGTAAATCTAAAAAGCTTAAAGCAATCTATAATCAATACTTTGCCAAATATTTTTAATTTCAGACCAATACAATAAGATTTAAGAACTATTGTATAATAAGACCCGCTATTTTGAATAATAAACGACATAACAAATCTTGTAGTAGGATTCTGAAACTGTGGAATTTTAAGCTTATATATAATTGACAAAAACAATAAGTTTTAGTGAAATACTTAATAAGAGATGAATATATCGCAAAATCGTGGTTAAAATACAGTTATTCAGGCATATATGGCGATATTATTATCTATCTACATCCATTTAATTTTGAAAACAGAAACTTTGTTCCTTTGCGTTTCAGCGGTTTCTCTTTTTTCTAAAAGCATGTTTGCTGAAAAATAGCCTCTGCTGCAAACTTAAATAAAGTAATGGTATTCAGCGAATTATACTTTCGATTCGAAAAGTTACTGAAAATATATTTATATTGCTTTTTGGACAGATCCTTTTTTTTTGCTCTCACAAAAAATTAATTATACTAAAGCAATGTGTTTATGTCTATAATTATTAAATTGCACAAGCAAATCAAAAATACTTTAATATACACTTTATGCATACTCCCATTACAAAAGAACAGCTTGTTAAATTCGTTTTAAATGAAGTTAATGAAGAAGAACGTGAAAAAATAATCGCAGTAATTAATACAAACTCTGAAATTAAAGACTTGTATTTATTAGAAAAGAGAAAAAACGATGTAGAAAGTTATATTAATGATGAAATGAAGATTGGGGAACAATGCGAAATTGAAGAACTGATAAAAACAGACTCGAGATTATATGATCATTTTGTGTTGAAAACCGAAGCTGTTAGTGAAGAAGAAAAAGATGTATCAAAAAAACCTAAGCAAATTCGCATTACAAAAGAACAGCTTGCTAAATTCATTTTAAACGAAGTTTTTGACGAAACATATTTAGAAGAATATAAAAATATAAGCGAAGCAATTAGTGCAGATTCGTTAATTAAAGAGAGATTTTTATTTGAAAAGAGAAAGCACGATGCAGAAAATTATCTTGAGGATAAAATGGATATTGCGGAACGATTCGAATTTGAAGAGCTTTTAAAATCAAATTCAAGATTATACGAATATTTTGAGCTGATAAAAGATCTTAACGAGGAAGATCAAAATGTAACAATAAACGGCAAGCAAATCGCCATTACAAAAGAAAAGCTTGTTAATTTCATTTTTAACGATGTTAATGATGAAGAATATGAAATGATAAGCGAAGCAATTATTACAAATTCATTAATTAGAGAGAGATATTTATTAGAAAAGAGAAAAAACGATATAGAAAGCTATCTTGATAATGAATTGACTATTGGTGAATGTTGCGAAATCGAAGAACTAATAAAAATGGATTCAAGATTATTTGACTATTTTGAGTTGAATAATGGTGTTCTTGAAGAAGAACAAGATGATTCAATAAGCCTTAAGCAAATCTTCATTACAAAAGAACAGCTTGTTAATTTTGTTTTAAACAATGTTAGCGAAGCAGAACATAAAAGGATAAGCGAAGCAATTAATACAAACTCGGTAATTAAAGAAAGATATTTATTAGAAAAGAGAAAATACGATGTAGAAAGGTACTTTGAGAATGAAGTGACTATTGCAGAACATTGTGAAATTGAAGAACTTTTAGAATCGAATACAAGGTTGCAAATGCACTTTGAGCTGATTAAAGATCTTAATAAGTTTCTACAAAAAGGTTTTAAAGAGCAACTTAATAATATACATGATGAAATTTATGATGCTTTCCGTAATAATGAAGTCAGTAGAAAAGATGATGAAGTTAGTTTTAAGGATACTGTACCGCTAATAGAAATGAAATTTAATATGCGGAGAATTGGCAAATGGGTGGCTGCTGCATCAATTATTATATTAATGGGTTTAGGTGGCGTAAATATATATTTGAACAATATGGTTTCATTGGAAAACAGGCTGTATGCAAAATACTTTGAACCTTTCAATAATGATGACGATCACTATTATAGCAATTCCGTACTTTTTGATGCAAAAAAACGATATTCAAATAAAGAGTACGACTTAGTATTATCGCTATTGGATGATTTCTCAACTTCTGTAACAATAGAATTTGAAAAGGTACTGTACCAAGGATTGGCATTAATGGAATTAAAAAGGTACGATGAAGCTATTGAGAAACTTAAACAGAATGAAAATAATAATAAATATAAACTTACTCAATCCGTAAACAATTGGTATTTGAGCCTTTGTTATTTGAAGACAGGTAAAAAAGAACTAGCTATTGAACATTTGGAAAAAATCACCGACTTCAAGGAAAGCCCTAATTTTTATGATGAAGCAAATGAGCTTTTGAAAAAATTAAAGAAATAGAAAAGCACATTCATAGACAATAATAATAGTGACTAGTCCTAAATAAGCGTTACAGATTTATTGGACTAAAATTAATAAATTTTCAGACCGTATCAAAGCTAGCTTTGATACGGTTTATTTTGTATGTCGGGCATGGTAATAAGCTGGCAGAATGCAAGTTTCTGCATGTGCCGAGTTGATAGGAAACATTAGCAATTGGCAAGGGTGTCCAGAGCGATTTGGAATCTGAAAGAAGCCATTAG
>WTBR01000159.1 GCA_013138975.1 Bacteroidales bacterium | reverse complement strand
AATCTGTTGTTAATTATATAAATTGGAGTATTATAACATATCAATTTAATACGAATGACGTAGTAGGAAAATATCTTAATATTGCTTTCGATGCTTCAGTTGAAGAATTATATCCAACTTTACTTTCTGGAGCAACATTGAATATTATCCCCAAAGAATATTTAGCCGATATTAAAGAGATGAAATATTATATAGAAAAAAATAATATTTCAATAATGGTTTTGCCAGCCACAATAACAGATCAGGTTTTAAAAGAAGAAATTAGAAGTTTAAGAATGCTTATTTCAGGAGGAGATAAGTTGCAAGCAATACCCAAAAGAAATTTTGATGTATTTAACCATTATGGGCCTACAGAAGCAACCGTAACATGTTTAAATCACAAAGTGACACACATAAATGGGAATATCCCTTTGGGTCGTCCTTTAGCAAATGTTTCAATTTTTATTACAGATGAAAATACAAAACTTGTTCCAATAGGAGTACCGGGTGAACTATGTATTTCAGGAGCAGGTCTTGCCCGAGGCTATTTAAAGCGTCCGGATTTAACAGCTGAAAAATTCATAAAAAATCCGTTTAGTAATAATCCTGATTCAAGATTATATAAAACAGGCGATTTAGCACGTTGGTTACCCGATGGTAACATCGAGTTTTTAGGTAGGATTGATCATCAGGTAAAAATCCGGGGATTTAGAATTGAATTAGGCGAAATAGAGAGTGCTTTATTAAAACATGAAAATATAAAAGAGAGCATAGTACTAGCCATTGAAGAAAACAATGAAAAGTACCTATGCGCATATGTGGTTTGTAAAGAAAAACTCAATCATGAAGAGCTAAGAGCTTATATTTCAGCACAAATCCCGGATTATATGGTTCCTTCTTATTTTGTTGAGTTGGATAAACTCCCTTTAACTACAAATGGAAAGATAAATCGCAAAGCACTGCCATCCCCGCAAATAAAAGCGGGAGACGATTATGTAGCACCATCCACAGAAATAGAAGAAAAGTTGCTTGAAATATGGTCTGAGGTGTTAAATATAGAGAAAGAAGACATAAGTATAAATGCTAATTTCTTCTCCATAGGAGGTCATTCGCTTAAAGCTACCGTGTTAACAAGTAACATACATAAAGAATTAGGAGTTGAATTTCCATTACGAGAAGTATTTTTACATTCAACAATAAAAACCCAGGCAAGTCAGATCGCAATAAGTACAAAGAAAGAGTTTGTAAGCATCCCAAAAGCAAAGGAGCAATCAAATTACCCATTATCCTCAGCACAGAAGCGATTGTATTTGTTACAACAGTTTGATTTAAGATCAACAGCTTATAATATGCCCTATATAATTTCATTGGGAAAAGAGGCAGATAAATCAAAAATAGAAGAAGTATTCAAACAATTAATAAATCGACACGAGAGTTTCCGAACCAGCATAATTGTAGTTGATAGTAATCCTGTTCAGCTTATAAGTAAGAATGTTGAGTTTGAACTTGAAGAACTAAGTATAGAAAACACCGAACTTGAACACACACGAAACAAATTCATAAAGCCCTTTGATTTATCAAAAGCACCTTTTTTAAGAGCAGCTATAGTAGATATAAAAGGAAAAGAAAGCTTGTTAATGATTGATATGCACCATATAATAAGTGATGGAACCACACATGAAATATTAGAGAAAGAATTTGTAGCTCTGCTTTTGGGAGAAGAATTAGCACCATTACCCTTACAATACAAGGATTATAGCCAGTGGCAAAATAGTAAAGAGCAGCAAGATCTTGTAAAAGATCAGGAACAATATTGGCTTAATAAATTTGAAGGAGAGATACCCGTATTGAACCTTCCAAGCGATTATGTTCGACCATTAATGCAGACTCACGATGGAGCAACAGTGAGTTTTGTTTTGAGCAAAGAAGAGACAAAAGAGATAAAATCTTTCACCAAAGCAAATGATCTTACATTGTTTATGTCCTTGCTATCTGTATATAGTATTCTCCTATCGAAGCTAAGCGGACAAGATGATATAGTTATAGGAACACCAATTGCAGGAAGGAATCATGCAGATTTGGAGAATATAGTAGGAATGTTTATTAATACACTATCCATACGTACCGAAATAAAAGGAGAAGAAACTATACCAGAATTTGTATCAAGCTTAAAACAAACTGTACTTGGAGCTTACGAAAATCAGAATTACCAGTTCGAAGATTTAGTAGACAAATTATCAGTAGAGCGAGATACCAGCCGTAATCCTATTTTTGATGTAATGTTTAACTTTATGAATCAAAGGGATTACAGTGGCGATTTAGTTGAAGAAAGTTATAACGTTCATGAAAAAACAAAATCCAAGTTTGATTTAAATTTTAAAGCTATAGATTTTGGCGATCAAATACTTTTAACATTTGAATATAATACTAGCCTTTTTAGTAAAAATTCTATTAATAGAATGATATGTAAGCTTGAAAAAGTAGTTAAAAGTATAAATAAGGGAGATGAAAAATTAAAAATAAAAGAAATTGAAATAATTCCAGAAAAAGAAAAACAAGAAAAGCTCAGTTATTTTAATGAGAAATTAGAATGCAAAATTCGTAACACCACCGTTCAAGCTAGGTTGAATGAGACTTATAATAAATTTAAGGATAAAATAGCGATTGAAATAGGAGATAAATATATTTCATATTCAGAACTGGAAGCACGTAAGAGAGTTGTTTCAAATTGGATACTTGGTAAAGCCATTAAAAAAGAAAGTTTAGTAGGAATATTAGTCGATGATAGAGCACAAGTCATAATTTCAATTTTAGGCATACTCGACAGTACTTGCATTTTTGTACCCATAGATATAAACCTACCAGCCAATAGGATAAAAGGAATGATTGAATCCATAGGGATTAATTATTTCGTAACATGTGACAAAGGCTTACTAAAATTAAATGAAATTCTTCCGGAAATAAAAAGAGAAAATGTATTTGTATATGGCAATGCTGTTGATATAACAGATATAGATTCTTATGAAGACAGAAGTCTCAGTACAGATGCAGTCTATATATATTTTACATCAGGATCAACCGGTAAACCAAAAGCGATTGCAGGTAAAAATGAAAGCCTTGTACAATTTATTGATTGGGAAATAGACCGATTCAAGGTTGATCATTCATTCAGAGTAAGTCAATTAATAAATATAGGATTTGATGTTTACCTAAGAGATATATTCCTTCCCTTACTTTCAGGGGCAACTATTTGTATTCCTTTGGATACTAACATAATATTAGATGGTTTTCAACTAACACATTGGATTAATAGGAAACAGATAACCTTAGTTCATTGCGTTCCAAGTGTGTTTAATGTATTTGGAAACGAGTATATTGAGAATTCTTTTTATGCAGGATTAAAGTATGTACTAATGTCAGGAGAACAAATAATCCCTGCGAACCTGATAAAATGGTATACCGTATTTAGTAACAGAATTCAGTTAGTGAATTTGTACGGACCTACCGAAACAACACTTGCCAGAACATGTTATTTCATTCAACCCGATGATGTTAAAAAGAATCGTTTAACAATAGGGCAAGCAATAACAGGTAGTCGAATAATAATATTAGATAAAGACAAAAATGTTTGTGAAGCAGGAATATCAGGAGAGTTATATATCCGAACAGCCTACTCATCTTTAGGGTATTATAATAATAGTCAGTTAACAAGAGAAACGTTTGTCGACAACCCTTTTAAAAAAGAAGACAATATTTTATTGTATCGAACAGGAGATGTAGCAATAGAAAATACCAATCGTGAAATAGAAATAACAGGAAGAATAGATCATCAAGTAAAGATTCGTGGATTTAGGATTGAATTAGGCGAGATAGAAAGTACTTTATTAAAACATGAAAACATAAAAGAAAGTGTAGTACTAGCCCTTGAAGAAAACAATGACAAGTACCTATGTGCCTATGCAGTTTGTAAAGAAGAACTCAATCATGAAGACTTAAGATCTTATATTTCACAACAGCTTCCCGATTATATGGTTCCCACTTATTTTGTAGAATTGGAAAAATTGCCATTAAATTCAAATGGAAAAGTAAATCGCAAAGCCCTGCCATCACCGGAAATAAAAGCAGGAGACGACTATGTAGCAGCATCTAATGAAACGGAAGAAAAGTTAGTTAAAATATGGTCAGAAGTATTAAATATAGAAAAAGAAGCCATAAGTACAACAGCCAACTTTTTCTCCATAGGAGGTCATTCGCTCAAAGCCACCGTGTTAACAAGTAAAATACATAAAGAAATAGGAGTTGAGTTTCCATTACGAGATGTGTTTTTACATTCAACAATAAAATCTCAGGCAAGCCAGATAGAAAAAAGTACAAAAAAAGAATTTGTATCCATACCAAAAACAAAGGAACAATCAAATTACCCATTATCTCCGGCACAGAAGCGATTGTACTTGTTGCAGCAGTTTGATTTAACATCAACAGCCTATAATATGCCCTATATAATTCCATTGGGAAAAGAGGTAGATAAATCAAAAATAGAAGAAGTATTTAAACAACTAATAAATCGTCATGAGAGTTTCCGTACAAGCATAATTGTAGTTGATGGTGAGCCTGTTCAGCTTATAAGTAAGGATGTTGAGTTTGAGCTCGAAGAAATAAGTATAGAAAGCACAGAACTTGAAAACATACGAAATAAATTCATAAAGCCCTTTGATTTATCAAAAGCACCCTTCTTACGAGTAGCTGTGGTAGATATAAAAGGAGAAGATAGCTTGTTAATGATTGATTTGCACCATATAATAAGTGATGGAACCACGCGTAAGATATTAGAGCAAGAATTTATGACACTGTATTCAGGAGAAAAATTAGCTCCATTACCCTTACAATACAAGGATTATAGTCAGTGGCAAAACAGTAAAGAACAGCAAGAGCTTATAAAATACCAGGAACAATATTGGCTTAATAAATTTGAAGGAGAGATACCTGTATTGAACCTACCAAGCGATTATGTTCGACCATTAATGCAAAGTCATGAAGGAGCAGCGGTAGATTTTGTACTAAGCAAAGAAGAGACAGAAGGAATAAGATTTTTCACCAAAGAAAATGACCTTACATTGTATATGACCTTGCTATCCGTATTTAATATTCTACTATCGAAGCTAAGTGGGCAAGATGATATAGTAGTAGGAACACCAATAGCCGGAAGAAATCATGCCGATTTGGAAAATATAGTAGGTATGTTTGTTAATACCCTATCCATTCGTAATAAAGTAAAAGGAGAAGAAACCATACGAGATTTTGTATCAAGCTTAAAGCAAACCGTACTTGGAGCTTACGAAAATCAGAATTATCAGTTCGAAGATTTAGTAGATAAGGTATCAGTAGAGCGAGATGCCGGTCGTAATCCTATTTTCGATGTAATGATTAATTTATTGAATCAGGCAGAACAAAGTGGAGATATATCAGGAATAGATAATGAAAATCTTATTCACATTAAAGGCGTTTCTAAGTTTGATTTATCCTTAAGTGCAGTAGATTATGGAGAACAACTGTACTTAAGATTAGAGTATTGCACCCAACTATTCAAAGCCGAAACAATAGATAGATTTATAGTATATTTTAAACAAATAGTAGGTCAATTAGCAAGAAGGCCTGAGATTAAAATCTCTGCAATAGATATTCTAAGCGAAGAAGAGAAACATCAGTTGTTGTATGAGTTTAACAATACAAAAGCAGATTATCCAAAAGATAAGACAGTACATCAGTTGTTTGAGGAGCAAGTAGCACAAACTTTAGATCGTGCAGCTTTAGTATTTAATGAACAACATATTACTTATAAAGAATTAAACTTAAGATCGAACCGGATAGCCCAATTATTATTATCAAAAGGATTAAAGCCTGAAAATATTGTGGGAATCTTATTAGATCGATCTATAGAAATGATAATTGGTATTTTAGGAATTTTGAAAGCGGGAGGTACTTACTTACCACTTGATATAGAATCTCCTAAAGAGAGGATTAAGTATATAATAAAAGAAAGCAGGCTAAAAATTATTCTTAGTCAAGATTCGGTTTATAAGAATATTGAATTAGAGGAAGAGTTTTTGAATTTATTTGATTCATCCCTTTATTTAAATATTGCGGATCAAAATATCAGTCAAGGCAAAGCAAGTGATGCGGCTTATATTATTTATACCTCAGGTTCAACTGGTAAACCAAAAGGAATAATAGTGGAGCATGGTAATGTAGTTAATTTGGTAAATGGTCTTACAACAAGTATATACAATAACTATCATGAGACACTTCATGTTTCCTTGATTTCACCCATATATTTTGATGCATCCGTAAAGCAAATTTTCCCCACATTAACTTTAGGCCATAGCTTGAATATTATCCCTGAATCGACCCGTTTTGAAGGCTTGGAATTAGTTAATCATTATGCAAGACATGATATTCAAATTGCTGATGGTACCCCATTTCATGCACAAATATTGGCTTCGTATATAGATGACAAAACTAAAGGATTAAATATTCGTCAATTTGTACTAGGAGGCGATGAACTAAAATTAGAATTGATACAGAGCTTATTTCGAAAAATTGCTGTTAAAGATCTTAAGATAAGTAATGTTTATGGCCCAACCGAATGTACAGATGTTACAACAATTAAGACAAGTACTCTTGAGAGTTTGAAAGAGAAAGGGAAAACATCAATAGGTAAACCAATTTCGAATTATGAAATTTTCATATTAGGTAAAAACTTAGAATTATTACCGCTTGGCGTACCGGGTGAATTATGTATAAGTGGAGCAGGAGTCTCGAGGGGGTATTTATATAATGAAGAATTAACATTAGAAAAATTTATAGAACATCCTTACAAGGAGGGCGAACGTTTATACCGAACCGGTGATTTTGCTCGCTGGCTGCCCGATGGAAATATAGAGTTTTTAGGACGAATTGACTACCAGGTAAAAATTAGAGGCTTTAGAATAGAATTAGGAGAGATAGAAAATATATTATCAAAACATGAAAACATAAAAGAGACTGTAGTTATTGCCAGAGAAGAAAATGGAGACAAGTACTTATGCGCATATATAGTTAGTAATGAAGAACTCAATCATGAAGAGCTAAGAGCTTATATGTCATCACAAGTTCCTGATTATATGCTTCCTTCTTATTTTGTTCAATTAAACGAACTTCCACTAACAAGCAATGGAAAAGTTAATCGCAAAGTTCTACCATTACCGGAAATAAAAGCAGGCGACGATTATGTTGCACCATCAAATGAAACGGAAGAAAAACTGGCAGAAATTTGGTCAGAAGTATTAAATATAGAAAAAGAAGAGATAAGTACAACAGCCAACTTTTTCGAACTTGGAGGCCACTCTTTAAAAGTTTTAAATGTTGTTTCTGCGATTAAAGAAAAATTTGGAATTAATCTACCTTTAATGCATATCTACAGAACCTCTAATATTAAGACATTAGCAATAGATATTTTGTCAAAGGAGTTTGCGTCGAATGATTTTGAAGTGTATAATAATGAAAAAAATAATAAAGTATTCTGCTTTCCTCCATTTATCGGCTATGGATTCTGCTTTGCTGAAGTTGCAAGATTAATTCCAGAATTATGCTTTTATTCTTTTAATTATATAAATACAGAAGATCTTGTAAAATTTTATGCAGATAAAATAATTGAAGCAGATAATCAAGGATCATATAAATTATTAGGTTATTCGGCTGGATGTAAATTAATCTCTCTTGTAGCCAAAGAATTAGAAAGAAGAGGGATGATTGTTTCCGATGTAATACTAATTGATGGGTATTGGAATGAAAAAGATTTAAACCAATTAGAAGAAGTAAAAGAAATTGATAGTGAATTGGAGGAGTTCCTTTTTAATACAAAAGAAAGTTTGAAAAAAATGAATATGAATTTTCTAATTGAAGAAACTCGTGAAAAGATTATTGACTATTCCAGATTTATTAGCAATATAAATGGCTTTGAAATAATAAATGCTAAAGTACATTTTATACAATCGCAGTTAAAAGATGAAGTTAAAGAAGAAAAATTAGAGAATGCCCATCAAATGCAACAATACACAAATGATAAATTATTTATTTATTCAGGAAATGGAAAACATCGTAATATGTTAGCTCCCAAATTCATTGAGGAAAACGTGAAAATTATACGTAAATGTTTAAGCTTAGTTAATAGTTAGTGAGTATTGTTAACTCTGCCTTTTGGAGATAGATTTCAATTAATTTTTAGTGATAGAAAGAGAACATAGAGAAAACGAAAGATATTCTATCATTAACAAGTGTTAAGACAACGATGCTTTTCAGTTGAAAACCTGACAGAGTCAGAATGACCTGTCAGAGTTTTACTACCAGACTCAGACAGGTTTTAAAAACTCGGTTAGGTCGACCTACGGATTTTTATTCGCCTAGCCGCTTCAAGCGGCTAGGCGAATTTCACTATCTCGAAGAGTCCGGTAGTTAATACCAATTGTATATTTAAATGCGCTGAAAGTGCTTTTAAATATTTACAATGCTTAATGCCGATACATTATCAACGTGCTTAAGATATAAAGCGCATTTTGATAAGTAATCGGTATTAATCCGTGCAGGGCACTTTCTTTTTATTAAGTATTGAATAGGATTTTGCTTAAGATTAAGTATTTTTAAGTTCACAAAGAAGTATAAAGTAGTGGCTTTATTTTTTTTTGTATGTATACGACATAATTGATTATTTGGGAGATATGTTAGTTGTATATAGTAGATATATGTGTCACTATGACACATATAATTTTGTTAGCGTTTATGCAGAGACTTCATCAGTTGTAGGAAATATTGTACTGAAATAATAGGGGATTAGAACGAAAATAGAAGAATTATCAATTTCAGATTTAAAAGCAACGTATTATTTTATACTTTTGGGTATAGGAAAAATAGAAGAAACAACTAAATAAGTGCATGAATCATGACAGAAAATGACTTAAAACATCTGCCAAAGGATAAAATAAAGGAACTTGAAACCATAACCGAAAGAATAAAAGAGACAGGAATGGTTTCAATGATTATTTTGTATGGTTCATACGCCCGTGGTGACTGGAAAGAACATGTAGGAGGAAGGAGCGGAAAGCGTTCGGATTACGATTTGCTTGTCCTGACAAAAGATGAGAGAGACTGTGAGGATTTGAATTTGAAACTGCAAAAAATGTTTGAGAACTTTCCGACAGTTGTACAAACAATTGTTGAAACTTTCGGATATGTAAATATGCAACTTCGGGAAAAACAATACTTTTTTACCGAAATAAAAGAACAAGGAATTATTCTCTACACAGATGAACGGTCAGAATTGGCAGAAGCAGAAAATCTTACACCAACAAGACTACGGGAAATTGCAGAATATGATTATAAGGAATGGTTTGGAACTGCAGAAGAAAACTATGATGTTGCAGAATATACAAGGAATAAGTTTGTTGAAAAAAATAATATAAAAGCAGGCAAAAAAGCTGCATTTGAATTACAACAGTGCGTAGAAAATTGCTACACAGCAATAGAAATGGTTTACAGTCGGAATAACCCTTACGAACATCGACTTTCAATTTTGAGAATGAACGCACAAAGATATGTTCCCGAATTAGATAAATGTTTCCCTGAAAATACCGATGAAGAACGGAGATTATTCTTTCATTTGGATAGGGCATACATCGGTGGAAGATATTTAAGTGAAGAATTTTACTCGGTAACTTTAGAGCAATTGGAATATTGGGAAAAAGAGGTGAAGAGATTATTAGAAATAACAGAAGATTACTGCAAAAAACGGATAAATGAATTAAAAGAAAAAGAATTACAAGCAGGGGAATAAAGCACAAAACGCTAACAATAAATATAGTGCATTTGGCGGATAGTGCTAAATTTAAAATGAGTACAATTAATAAAATATATAGCGGTTTGATAGGATGGAGTTTTGAAATGCTAAACGCCCCATATTATTTCCGTTAGCTCTCATTAGAAAAAGGAAAACTTAGTGGTACTTGAAGAAAATCCAATAACAAAAGAATTACATGAAACTTGGCGATTAAGAATCCAAGATAGGTTTGGAAATTCAATCCAGACTAATGACTGCTTGTCTTTGATTCAGTATTTGGACAATATGCCAAATAAATTCTTTTCGGAATCTGCTTACCATACATATTTAGATTTCCTTAATGAAGTACCAAGTAATGATATAGTATCATTATTAAATGAATGTGAAAATTCCATAAGTCATTCACTTAGGATTTTAAATGAAGTTAACGACTTGGAGTTCCACGATACTTATTACCCAGAAGATGATTTATATTTAATTGACTTCATTGATAAAAAGATACATTACAATTATTTGAAAATCCTTGAAACTACTTTTTATAACTTAATTTACCTTCCTTCTGTTCATTCACGAAGAACAAGAGGAAAATCAGTAGAAAAATTAGATTTATATAATTGCATAGAAGAACTTAAAAATGGAGACTTTTACTTTCTAAAAAAGCATTACAATAACACTATTAGAAATGGTATTGCTCATGGAAAAGTTCAGGTTAGAGATAACCAATTCGTATATACAGATAAGAAATTGAATCAAGAAACTATAACAATTAAAAGAATAGTACGTCTTTTTGATGATTTAATTGATTGTGTAAATGGTTTTGTTCTTGCGTTAAGGGTGTTTTATCTTTCAAACATTAATAAAAGCTTACGCATTCCGCAGATTCTGCTGATTGAAGAATTAAAGTACCAGGCAGATGGGCCAGCTTGGGAAATAATAACATCGTTTGAAGGAAGTAATATTAAAAATCAACAGCAGTTAAATCTTTATATTAAGAATGATTTCCATGATTACAATAAAGTTCAATACAATGCTTTCAGAACAGCAATTCTAACTGACCATTTTACATCTCGTTATAATAGGATTTTCATTAATCTTAAATCTTCTCATTCAAAATTTAATTCAGCAGGATGGGTTTCATTTAATGGCGATAAATTAAGGGAATTAAATACTAAAGGAGCTAATAGGATTGAAGAGTATTCTGGGGTGATGGATGAAAATTTATTATTCTTTGTCCCGAAGCGTAAATTTCCAAGACTTTTTTATATTCTCGGAACTTATAAAATGATTTTTAAAGCTATAATGAAACTTCATTGGAGAAACTATATTAGAACCGTTTCCCCTACTTCATTTATTTTTAGAGAATGTAGAACTCATGCAAAATCCAGATATATTGTCGTCGAACGTTCAAGCTTTTTTACTAAAGAATCAACTCCACAAGATTTAATACGCAAGCAAGCACCTAATCTTATACGGAAAGCAAAAAAGCAGGCAAAAAAAGAGTATAGTAGAATAAGTTTTAAACGATTTTTAAGGGTAAGGTATACGAAAGTCTTTGTTTATGAATCTAATGTGCGAAGAAGAAAATTCAGAGAAGGAGGATTACATTCTTTTTTAATATGTATAATTCATAAAAATCAGACTAAACAGATTAAGTCACCTCTGCCTTTTGGGACAGTTGAAAAATTTCGAAATTATGAAATAATATGGAATGACAATTGGAATAACGAGAGCTAACAATTTATAAACAAAATGCTGCGCATTAGCTATTTGAAAGTGCCTGCAAGCAATAAGCTTCGCTAATTTAATTTCCGGTTGGAAATTAAATTGTTAAATTGTAACCGATAAATTAAATTAGCTATGTGCGGAAATGAAACAGTATTCTTTCAAACACGCACTTCGCTTATAATAACGTTGTGCCTCATTAAAAAAAAGCGTCTACCACATAAATAAAAACAAATGAAATTATATGTATTAGGAAATGGATTTGATATGGGTCATAAGATTCCATGTAAGTATTCTGATTTTTATAAATATCTCCAAGAGAATAGAGGAGACATCATAGAAATAATGGAAAAATACTATTATATAGGTAATGATTCTGATTTGTGGTCCGACTTTGAGAGTAGTTTAGAAGAAGATATAAATTATGATTCCTTAGCTGATATTGTTGGTGAGAATTCTCCTAATTTTGGTTCAGATGATTTTAGTGACGGTGATTGGTATGATGCCCAAATATATATAGAGCAAGATTGTGATGAGTTATTAGCGCATATTCGCTCAGGATTTGAAGAATGGATTGAATCTTTACAAATTTCGAACGTAAAAAAAGTCTATCAATTAGATATGTCAGCATCCTTTATTACTTTTAATTATACGGAAGTTTTGGAAAGGATTTATAGAATTCCAGCATCAAATATTCTGCATATTCATAATAAAGTTGGAGAGGAATTGATTTTTGGTCACGGAAAGAAGTCTGAAAATTTTAATGTTAAAAAGGCATTATATGGAGATGAAAAAGCATTTTTAATTACAGATGAAAACGGGGATATAGAATCGAATGAAGTCGGGCACGAGCAATTTGCCGAAAATGCAGTTTGTGCATTCTATGACAAGATGAGAAAACATACAGAAGAAATTGTACCTAAACAATTGGATTTTATTAAAAATGGTTCAAATATCGATGAAGTTATTGTTTTAGGTCACTCTTATAATGAAATAGACTCTCCTTATTTTGCGGAAATTGGGAAATCTATTGGTAAAAACACAAAATGGACATTATATTACTTTTCCGATAAAGACAAGCAATCCGCTGAGAAAATAATGAACGAACTAAAAATAAAAGATAGTTTAGTCGAGTATATCCATAGCACAGAGATAAAAATAGAAGATACTCAGTTAAAACTGTTTTCCATATAGATAATAACGAGGCACAACAATGTATAAAAAACATAAGTGGCTCAGTGGTTTATGGAATATTTGTACATTTAATCAGCTCCGCCAAATCTGCGATTTGACGGTTTGTTTTAAAAAAGTAAATTTGTGTCTAATTCCCCGCTGCCGCACGATTTTATCGTGTGGTCTATATAATATTTTAGTAATTCTTTATATTTGATAAATGAGTGTAATTATAAATTTCATAATCCAGAAGGGACATATTTTATAAGTTTTGCGGTTGTAGAATGGATAGATATCTTTACTAGAAATGAATACAAGAATATATTAATTGATAGTTTACATTATTGTCAAAAAGAAAAAGGTATGGAAGTTTTTGCATGGTGTATCATGACAAATCATATTCATTTGATTTTTAGAAGTGTAAAAGGGCAAAAGCCACAATTATTAATAGGTGATTTTAAAAGGGTTACCAGCAAGTCTATTGTGCAAGCAATTATTGATAATCCAAAAGAGAGTAGAAAAGAATGGTTAATTGCCCAGTTTTTAAATGCAGGAACAAAATCTTCTAATGTTAAGAAATATCAATTTTGGAGACATGACAACAAACCAATCGAATTGTGGAGTAATAAGGTAATTGCTGAAAAAATCAACTATATTCACAATAACCCTGTTGAAGAAGGTTTGGTTTACAAACCAGAGGATTCTGTTTATAGTAGTGCAAGAGATTATAGTGGAGAAAAGGGAATGTTAAATGATGTTATTGTTGCTAAATAAAACCACACGATAAAATCGTGCGGCAGCGGGGGAATAATTCATTAGATTTCTCAAATGATAAGAGTGAGCTTATGATAAAGGTTTATAATTAGGACGATAATTGACATAATTTCAAATATTATAAAAAGCCCCATTCCGAAAGTAGATTTCGGAATGGGGCTTTTTTATTTTCTACGACTTTTATTTTGTAGTATTTCGGATAGTGTTAAAAAATAACGTTAAACCTTTTGTTTACACTGTTATAGTTTGTTGTGTGATTTGTTTTGGAGCTGGCGAGAGTAGGTTGTAACTTTCCTGCATCAATAGATATAGTATTTTACAGTTGATAATTTCCGTTTGTTAACCTTGATATGAAAGGAAGACGTAATTTAAAAGTGTTGTAATTGTTCAGAACTTCAAAAACAATCAGTCCTCATTCATAGTCAATATACCGAATAATCATATTGTTCTTGAAATTCTACACGTTAACCCGTAGTATAATACGTATTACGTGAAATTTATTATCATTTATTTTACTTTTTACACCAAATCCGTACTATGTTACGGTTTAGATTGTTTCTTAATGTGAATAATTGTAATTTTACATTAAATCAGTATTATATTACGGATTTGGTCTGTAAATTTATTTATTGTTTGTAATTTCAAATAGAATTATACCTTATGGTTTTAATAGAAATTGGTAAGAAAATAAGAGAGCGTAGGAACACTTTGAGAATTACTCAATCACATCTTGCAGAAATGGCAGGTGTTAGTGAGAGTACGTTACATAAGATAGAAACCGGGAAAGCTAATCCAACTATTACAGTATTGAATCAAATAGCTGAGATTCTGGGTTTGGAAATAAAACTTGATGTAAAAAAGTAGATTAAGAAATGCGAAAAGTAAAAGTTTACAGAAATAGTAAGTTTGCAGGAGAATTAATTCAAGAGAATACTAAAAGTTATGTATTTCGATATGATGATTCTTATTATTCAAATGATTCATTGCCGGCAATAAGTTTAACATTGCCCAAAAGTCAGCAGATATATAAATCGGAATTCCTGTTTCCTTTCTTTTTTAATATGCTATCAGAAGGAGTTAATAGAAAGCTACAAAGCAGGCAATTAAAAATTGACGAAAAAGATTACTTTGCCCTGCTTATGGAAACGGCAAAATATGATACAATAGGTGCAATAATAATTAAACCCGATAAAGAATTATGAATTTAGACGAAATAAAATATTGTCCGGGTACTTTAGCTGAAGGAAATAGCACATATAGCCGAACTTGTTTGCGAAGGGTTTTTAATGGAAAAACTGTAAGTCATATATTGCCTTATAATTCGCCACAAACCGATGAAGTAGATGATGATAGGTTTGTAGATAATCGTAAACGAATTTCCATATCGGGAGTGCAAGAGAAAATGTCTTTGATATTGGATAAAAATAAATTGCGATTAACTCATGAAGGTGAACAAGGGAATTATATTTTAAAGCCAATACCAAGGGACTTAAGAAAAGTAGATCAGGTTCCTGCTAATGAGCATTTAACCATGCAAATAGCACAACGTGTTTACAGTATTTATACGGCTGAGAATGCTTTAATTTTCTTCAAAGATGGTAAACAGGCTTATATAACGAAAAGATTTGATGTTAAAGAAGATGGCAGTAAGTGGGGAATAGAAGATTTTGCATCATTGGCCGAAAAAACTGAAGAGAATGCAGGTGCGGATTTTAAGTATGGATATAGTTATCAGGAATTAGCTGAATTATTAAAGAAACATGTTCCTGCATATTTGGTTGAAGTAGAAAAACTATTTAGCTTAATCGTTTTTAATTACTTATTTTCAAACGGCGATGCACATTTAAAGAATTTTTCATTGCATGAATCACCTAACGGCGATTATTTATTAAGCCCGGCATACGATTTGATGAATACCAGAATTCATGTTGATGATACAGATTTTGCTTTAGATAATGGACTTTTTAAAGTTGATTTTAAGTCTGAAGCATATAAAAAGTTTAATCATGCTGGTAAAGCTGATTTTATTGAATTAGCAAGGCAAATGGAAATAAAGGAAAGCAGAATTAAAAAAATATTAACTCCATTTCTTGAAAAACAAGCATTGGTTGAAGATTTGCTTAGTCGTTCATTTTTGGATGAAAAAACTAAACGAGCTTATTTGTTGCATTATAATACGAGGCGGAATTTTTTGAATAATGAATAAATATATGGGATTAAACCTTGATATACCGGAAAAGCATTAAACAAGGTTTTTTAAGTAAGCCCATACAGATGCGGGATTGAGATTGTATAACATTGTTAAATGTTTAATAGAGTATTGATTTAATGAATTTTTAATTATAAAATGAATTTAAGTCTGGAAATACTTTAAATAGTTAAAGAACATCTTAACTGAAAGATTGTGGTTTATTGCTAGATCATTACATAAATCTGTTAGACTCTGCTCTTTCTGGTTTTGAATATTAAATATTAGAGTTTCAAGGAACATCCATGCTTTTAGTTTTGATGTTCTTATAACTTATGAAGTCTTCCGTGCAATCATCTCTAGATGATGCTTTAAAAAGAAATCAGTAATAATTCTACTTAGTTTGTTCGTTAAAAAATTTAAATCTTCTATAATTTTTATAAGAAGCAGTATATAAAAGAGTTAAGGTTAATTAACCTAATGTCTATGAGCCTTAGCTACAGTTTTATTTTTTGAAGAAATATAGGTAAAAAAGAAACGAATTATATAGCTTATTTTGGTGTTTAATTGATGTAATTAAGATGTTGATTAGTTCATTGAATTTTGATTATATTAAGACATAAGATTATTGTGTATCTTGTTTATTTTTCTTGTTTTTCTATTAAAAAAACATATTTTAGCGTTTAATTTTCTCTAAATATATGTTAATCAGACTTGAATTTGTGAGTTTTTATAGCGAAGCTACAATATAATTGACGTTTAAGCATTTTTTATTAACCTTATTGACCATTTAATCAGCGTAATTATTTAAAAAGTAGTCTTATGTTTAATTATATAAATTTAACAATTACTACTATTTTTTAAATCTAAAATTACTCTCATTAAACCTCCATTTCCTGCATTATTCTCTTAATTATTAGTTGGTATGTTAGATTATAAAACATTTTTTTTTATTAGATATTCTCAATATTTCAATTAAATTTTTTTGGAATTTTTAAAAGTCATATTGATGTACCGGATAAAAATGGTTCTGCGCAGAAATGGTTTGTCATATATAATTACCCAAAAGTTTTAAGTTTCGGGTCGACCTGACAGAGTTTTTTTAAACCTGTGGATTTTTATTCGCCTAGCCGCTTCAAGCGGCTTGGCGAATTTCACTATCTCAAGCTCAGCCTGACATTGATAGATTGGTCATCCTGAGTTT
>WTBR01000040.1 GCA_013138975.1 Bacteroidales bacterium | reverse complement strand
AGGTCAGTAACACCAGCCACATCTAAAGTACTGTTAAGGTCAGTAGCGTTTGCTACCTGTAAACCAAGAGTATTATTAATATTTACCTGATTAGCACCAATTACATTAAAGTTTGCATCATCGGTATCAATTTCTGTTCCGTCTAAAGTTGTTGCACCATCTACATCAAGATTGTTTGTTAAGGTTAAGCTAGCAAATGTTGGAGTTGCAGCATTGTCTATATCCTGTGGAGTAGACAGCGTAATGCTACCATCACCATTTGTTACATTAATTTGATTTGTAGTACCAGTTAATGTTGTTCTTGTTAATGAACCTGCTGAGTTTCCAATTAATAATTGACCATCAGTATATGTGCTTTGTCCGGTACCGCCATAAGGCGTACCAACAACACTTGCTTGCCAAGTTCCTAATCCAATTGTTCCTAAGGTGGTAATGGAGGTTTGTCCTACATATGTTCCTGCTATATCTATTACAGGAATTGCTGGATTAGTATTATCAATTGTAATTCTATTTGTTGTTCCTATAATGCTATCAATTCCATTAGTACCGGAGAAAAGCACAAGCCATGAAGTTGTAGCATCATCATAAATATTTAATTTAGCTGTTGTTGTATTATATATTATAAGACCATTGGCTGCTGCGTCAACAGTAATTAAATCCCTTTCAGCTTCAGTCATTCTTGGAGTGAGGAATCCCTTAAATGAACCTGCTGTATGGCTTAATTCAAGAATAGCAGATATATGCGGAACTATTGTAGTTTCGCTAATTCCAACGCCCTGGGCAAATATCTTTTGCCCTCCCAGCACCGAGAAGAGGATTATGAAAATAAATATAATTTTTAACTGAGAGATACCTGTTAATCGTTCAATTTGCCACCTTTTGGTATTAGGTGCTCCTGAAGATGTTTTACATTTTGTATCCATAATATTCCTCCTCATTCTTATTTTTTATTTAAAAAACTAACTCGTACATATTTTATGAATCAGTTAGATAAAATTTATTATGTACTTAGTAAACTGCAGTTATAAGCAAAAAAAAAATGATCAATAACTTTCTTATTGATCAATATTGTATGATGTTTATATTTGCTACAGTTATAAAATTTAATTTTAGCTATTACAATAGCTATCCTAGTCAAAGTATAAGCAATACATTGACTAACGCCCTTTTTTTCGTTTCTTAAGTCTTTAACTTTAAGATACCGAGAATTGCGATTTATATTTTTGTTAAACTTCACTTTTTTTAGTCGTTATTATACGTTCTTAACATTAACAATAACTTGACCTTGATGTTTGTTAAAAAAATACGAATTTACAAAATCGGTTAATAAAATGTTTGTAAAATCGCAGCCTTAAAACGAAACCTTATAAAAATAATTAAATATCAGTACTCTAGCAATAATTTCAGTGCTTTTTTTAACTGAAAGTCTGTTTTTATATTTCAATTTAAATGAATACCAAATTTATTATGTATCAATAACTTATATAAATTGGGTGTACGTAAAAAGTGATTAAAAAGTTATAAACATTACAGACAATTGTTTTATTTGGGTAGTTAATTGCTTAAAATCAGCACTAAAATGAATGTATCTTTTTTGTTTATAAACGAGCTAAAACTAGTGACGAATGTAAGAGTAAAATGCTAATTAATGGCTAATAATGAAGAATTGAGAATGATAAAGGATTCATAAAAATAGATCGTAAAAATAAAAAAAAAGGGATTTAAGAAAAAAGCAGATGAACAATTAACAAAGAATAATAAGGGATCTTTTAAAAGCTAAAAGTAAATCTCCAAAAGCCATTCTAAGCTTTGTTGGTTGAAGAGGATTCTTTGTAAATTTTTACTATTTTTAACACCCAATGCATATTGATAAATAATAATTTTAAAATCATGATAAAATATAAACGAATATTGCTAAAACTAAGCGGCGAATCTTTAATGGGAAATGCGGGTTATGGTATTGATGCTGAAAGATTAAATGAATATGTAGAGCAGATTAAAGAACTGCAAGATGCAGGAGCTCAAATTGGAATTGTAATTGGTGGAGGCAATATTTTCAGAGGACTTTCAGGAGTTGCAAGTGGTTTTGATCGAGTAAAAGGAGATCAAATGGGTATGATGGCTACAGTAATTAATAGTTTAGCATTGCAGTCAGCATTTACAAAAATTGGTTTAAAATCATTAGTTTATACTGCGATAAGAATGGAGCCTGTTGGAGAATTATATAACAGAGACAGAGTGGTTGAAAATCTTGAAAAAGGAAATGTAGCGATTTTATCTGGCGGAACAGGTAATCCATATTTTACAACGGATACAGCATCTGCGTTACGAGCAGTGGAAATTGGGGCTGAGATTATTTTGAAGGGTACTAGAGTCGATGGAGTTTACACTGCTGATCCTGAAAAAGATCAAAATGCAACAAAATTTAACCAAATATCTTTTTCAGAAGTAATAAAGCGAGAATTAAATGTGATGGATTTAACTGCATTTACCATGTGCAAAGAAAATAATGTGCCGATTTATGTTTTTGATATGAATAAAAAAGGAAACCTTTTAAAGGTTGTAAATGGAGAAGATATAGGAACATTAGTTAGTAAATAATAGAAAGGATGCAGGATAATAGATTCTGGATTTAATATGAGAGAGCAATAATGTTAAATTATTAATTTATATCTTTTACGCTAACGGCAATTAGCTAAAAGCGGATAAAATAACGCAAGAAGAAATTGAAAAATTAAATGTGAAAAATAATAAACCGGAAAATTGACTGTTTCTTTTTTATAAGAAATTTACAATTCATTCGATTATCTAGTTCTCATTTTTTTTTATAAATTTGTTGTGAACATGAATATTCTAATCTTAAAATAAATTTTTATGAACGAAGAAGTTCAATTTGTTATTGATACAGCCAAAGAGATGATGGACAAAGCCATTAATCATCTTGATGCAGAACTTGGAGTCTTACGTGCAGGAAAAGCAAGCCCTCGAATGTTAGATACAGTTGTGATTGATTATTATGGTAATCAAACTCCAATTAGTCAGGTTGCAAATATTGGAACTCCTGATGCAAAGACTATTGCTATTCAACCATGGGAAAAAACTATGATTGAGCCTATTGAACGTGCGATAATAAATGCAAATTTGGGTTTTGCACCTATGAATAATGGAGAAATGATAAGAATAAGTATTCCTGCATTAACAGAAGAAAGGAGATTGCTTTTGGTTAAACAAGTTTCTTCGGAAGGAGAAAATGCTCGTATTAGTCTTCGAAGCGCTAGGAAAGATGCAAATGATGAAATAAAAAAGTTAGAAAAAGATGGACTTTCTGAAGATGAAGCTAAAACTGCACAAGATGAAGTTCAGAAACAAACGGATTGTTATAGTGGGAAAATAGACAGTGTAGTAAAAGCTAAAGAAGAGGATATATTAAAAATATAGTGTAATATTATTATTTAATATTATTATGAGCAGCCCTTTAAGGCTGCTCATTTGTTTTGTACTTAGTGTCCGCAAGAAAATTGCCATTTTTAAGTCTTTGCCGCTTTCTTATCAAAGACAACTTATTTAGAAATTTCTAATGCAAGGTCGATATATTTATATAAATCAGATGGATGATGATTTATTTTTTCAGGATCACGCATATGACCAAGTCTTACTATAACAATATTTTTTTCAGGAATAGAAATGATATACTGCCCAAGGATTCCTCTTGCATAATAAATCATAGTATCATTATAGTTACAAATCCACCATTGATATCCATAGAAATCAACAGGATCATTCTTCTTGTCAACTAAATAAGTAGCAGGTGTTAAAGCTTCTTTTATATAGTTTTCAGAAATTAATTGTTCCCCATTCCATTTTCCTTTATTTATTAGTAATTGACCCAAACGTGCATAATCTCGAGCATTGGAGTTAAAAAAAGTAGCTGCCTTTTCGGCTCCGTCTTTCTGGTCTAAACTCCATGCTGCATCATGTTTTGCACCTAAAGGTTTCCAAAGTTTTTCGGAAGTATATTCACTTAAAGTTTGATTTGTTACAGTTTTAAGAATTATACTTAAAAGTTGTGGACTTGCTGTATTATATTCAAATTTTTCATTTGGAGGATTAATAGATTTTGATTTTAAAACGAGTCTGTTTAGATTGTTGCCGTAATATGCTTTTGTTGTTACAGAAAAAGGGTTAGAATAAGTTTCGTTCCAATCTAGTCCATTACTCATTGTTAGTAAATCACGAATGGTGATACTATATTTTTCATTTTCGAATTTTGGAATATATTTCGAAATGGGATCATCAACAGAAGAGATTAGTCCATCGTCAATTGCAATACCCACAAGTAAGCTCACCACACTTTTTGCCATAGAAAAAGAGCTTGAAATAGAATTCTCTGAATATCCTTCCCAATAATTTTCAAAGATTATACTTGTATCTTTAACAACTACGAATGCAACGGTTTTATATTCATCAAATAATAATGAATCACTCGAAGTTAAATTATAGGTATTAAAATCTGATGAAATTTTCCAGGCTTGATGAATATCACTTTCAACGATTCTTTCTGCAAATAATTCGTGATCTGTAATATTCGGTGTGTTATAAATTATTGCTCTTCTGAGATATGGATTTGGTTGAAAAATTAAAAAAATCAAACTCAATAAAACAATAATTGGCAAATAAATCTTAAATATTTTTTTCATAATAAATGTGTTTCGTTTATCGCTTTGAAATTTTATTATTTATAATTTTATTCTGAAATCATTTATGTAAAAACTTTAAAGAATCAAATTAATCACGTTTTTCTATTGGGATTAATCATTAGGGGCTAAATTATTAAGATGTTTATTTAAAATTGATAGTAACATTTTAGGTTTAATGGGCTTTATAAGATAATCGGTCATCCCAGCATTTAAACCCTTGTCAATATCTCCTTGCATAGCATAAGCAGATTGGGATATGATTGGAATATTTTTATTTAAGTTTTTTATTTGCCTTGTTGCTTCAAATCCATTCATTACAGGCATTTTAATATCCATAATAATAATATCAATATTATTACTATTTTTTATATATATATCAACAGCTTCTTTGCCATTAGAAGCTCTAAGAACTTTTGCTTTCGTAGCCTTTAAAACTTCTTCAATATAGATAATATTGGCAGGTTCATCTTCAACTACTAATATTGTTTTATTTTGCCAATCATAATTTTCACTTATAGAAATAGCTTTTTGTTTGCGATTTGATTCTTTTAATTCATCGAAAGGGATATTAAAATAAAACGTAGATCCAGCAGAAAGAGCCGAGTCAACCCAAATATTTCCACCGAGAAGTTCAACAAGACTTTTGCTTATTGCTAATCCCAATCCAGCACCACGATATAATCTCGAGTTGTCATCTTCTATTTTTGTAAATCGGTCAAACACTAAATCTTTTTTATTTTGATCCATTCCAACCCCAGTATCTTTTATATAGAATAAAAGTTTTTCGTTATTTACAATTTCGTAACCAAATTCAATAAATCCTTCTTCAGTAAACTTTAAAGCATTTCCAATTAGGTTTGTAAATATTTGATTTAATCGAATTATATCAGTTTTAATTATTAAATTTTGAGACTGAGCTAATTCATTTAATCTTATCTCAATATTTTCTTTTTCATTTATTTTTCTGAGTTCAATAAAAGATTGTTGAATATCTTTTAAGGTTTCATTCAAATAGCATTTTTTCTTGTAGATTTTGATTTGTCCTGCTTCAATTTTTGAAATATCAATTATATCATCAATAAGTCTTAGAAGGTTATTACCACTGACATTTATTAATTTAACATAATTTTCTTTTTCAGTAGACGAAACTTCCGAATCTGACATTGAAATTAATTCTGCAAAACCCAGAATTGCATTCATAGGAGTTCGAATTTCATGAGACATATTTGCTAAAAAAGCTGATTTTAACTGATCACTTTCTTCAGCTTTTTCTTTTGCTTTTAAAAGGTTTTTTTCAGCAAGGTCGCGAGCAGCTTCTCTATTTAGAATCTGATTTAACATATTATTGAAATCTTCATATAGAACTCCAATTTCATCGTTAGTTTTTCTTTCGATATGTACATCATAATCTCCAGCATCAGATATCTTACGAGTTAATCTGGCCAATTCTAGTATAGGCTCAGATATTATTTTTTGAAATCTATTTGCTAAAATAAACGAGAAGATAATCATTCCTAATAATATTATAGCTAGAATTAAAATGTTCTCTCCCGTTTTTTTAATTAACATTGATGTATCTACTTGTATTGAAATTATTCCATACCGAACATTCTCATAAACTATAGGATTGTCGATATTTAATGAGCGATCTGCAAATTGGCTAATGGTTTTAACCAGAACATCGGGGTTTTCAAATAATGGAGGAATAAAAACTTCGTCGTTTTTCTTATAAGAAGCAAACAAAACACCATTATGATCATATAGAGCCCCACTAACAATTTCTGGTATTGTCGATAATTTCGATAAAATATTTTCAGCCCCGGCATTGTCACCAAAAGTAAGGGGTGCGATGGTATATTCTCCAATTAATTTGGTATTCATTAAATTATTTAAAAGCATTTCTTGCTTCAGTCTTTTAACATCTCTGATTCCAACAATAACAAATCCAATAACTATAGTTAATGTGCTAACAAATAGTATAATACTAATTATTTTATTTTTAATTGATAAATTCTGAAATATATTCATCAGTTAATTTTTATAGGGTTTATTATTTTGGCTGAATTCAATAAATAAAAGCTCATCTGTAATGGTGATTGCAATACCGCCGTTTCATTAATTTCAAATCGGAGCTTATTATCTTCTTCATAAAAATTAATTAGAACTCCTTTTTTAGCAAAATCAGGAGCTTCACTAATTGTCAGTACTGGTAAATCCTTAGTTATACTTAAGATATTTTGCAAGTTCTTTTTTTCCGATTCTGCAATTACTAAAATATGACTATTTTCAATTTCATATAAGTTAGAAATTCGTTTGATGACAACTTCTTTATTATTAATTTTTTGTATAACATATATTTGTTCTAAATTTTTTGCTAAAGGAGTTTTTCCAATAACTGAAACTATAAACGGCTTATCAATATCGTTCATTAAGCTTTCTTCAGGCCACTTAATGAAACGAGAAATTTTCTCAAGATAAACGGCTTTTAAAACATAAACATTAGCCTGAGAAAAACTTTTAAACGATATAAGAATTAAGAAAAGAAAAATAATTATTCTCTTAATAAAATCTCTCTTGGATTTTAAGTATTTATATGTGAGTATATTTATTCTCAAGTTTTATTTTCCGTAATAAGATAATTCCACAAATTCATTGTTTTCTATTCCCCAAATAACAAATTTTGGAATAGGATCGCCATTTAAATCAAAATTTATTTTGCCCGAAGCCCCTTCGTAATTAATTGATACACCTATTTTTAGCATATTTTTGCCTATATCAAATTCGTTTGCATTAATTACTATTTGATCGATAATTATTTCTTCATCAGGAACTTCAATTCCAGAAACTTCCCGAAGAAAAGTCTTTATTTCGTTTGGATCCAAGGAATTGGCTTTTTGCATTGCATATGATATACAATATAAAGCATCGTAAGCATGCTCAGAATAGGTAACCGGAGAAAATCCAAACCTATTTTTGTAATTTGTTTTATAAGTACAGTAATTCGGATTTCCCGTATTTGTACTCGTTATTCCAATTACAGTTTCAAGTAATTCAGGATTTCCATTTTTTATTAATTCTTCGGGAATAATGCCATCACTTAAAATAATATTTGGTTTGACATTAAAATCTTGATATCGTTCGTTATTATATATATCGTTTGTAATTTTTGCAATTTCAGAGTTAAAAGAAATTATAAAAACAACGTCAATATCTTCCTTAAAAAGAGTGTTTAATTCATAACTAAAATTATATGAATCAACATCAACAATATTATCCGGATACGGAACAAGAGATTTAATTTCTCCTCCAAGCGCCACAAATTTATTCTGAATTATATTCGACAAACTTTTTCCAAATCTGTCATTGCGATAAAGTATTGCTGCATTTCTGTGTTCTAATGAATCATAACTATATTGTGCAGCAACAATTCCAAAAGTGTAATCCGAAGGACAAGTTCTCCAAATAAGATCATTATCATCCAACAAAGAAAGTGAAGGCCATGTAGCTGAATATGTCATCATTAAAACATCATTTTTAATACAGGTTTCAGCCATTTCTAAAGCTACCGATGAAAATGTGGGCCCTATTATTATCTTAATACCATCATCAACAAATTTTTTGACAATATCTATTCCTTCTTGTGCTGAACCGGCAGAATTTTCATAAATTAATTCAATGTCATGGTATTGTCCATCTATTTCAACTCCATCGAAATTATTAATTTCTTCGCTAGCCAATTGTACTCCAAAAAAAATATTTTCTACCTGTTCGCGCAAAACAGAAACATCCCCAACAACACCAATTTTTATTGGATTTTCTAAGTCCGGAGTATTATGTTCTTCAGCTAGTTCTTCGCATCCTGCTGTAAAAACAATGAGCAAAGAAATAAAAATATAGAGTTTATGATTCCTTTTTTTAATCATAATTTAAAAGTATTGCGTTAATCTAACATAATAAGTGCGACCTAATCCTGGAATATCATAATTACTGAATCCCGGATAGTAAAAACTAGTGTTAAGCAGATTTTGAACTTTTAAGCAAATTCTTGATGTACTCTTCTTAAATATTTCTAATTCAGAGGAAGAAATTGATAAGTCTAGTATAAAATACGGGTCTAATTCATATCGACTGGTCGAATAATTTATTGGGTCATATACAAAATTATTCTGATCGCTGGCAATTCTGGAGCTAATATATTTACCTTCAATGTTTATATTTGAATAGAGTTTTTTTAGGTGAACAATATCTCCAAATTTAATGATTTGATTAGGATAAAGAGCAGTATTTATCTGTATGTTCTCTAGTATCGGATCTGTTTTATTTAATATACTTTTTTGATAAGAATAATTAATGTAAGCAGTATTATTATACATACTTGCATTTAACTCAGCTTCAATTCCAGCAGAAGATATTGATGAAACATTTTCGGCGGTTATATTGGAAATTTGTCCATAGGGTAATAAATATTCAATTTTATTATCAATTTGAGTGTAAAACAAACTTGTGCTAAAGTTCACATCTTTTATAATCTTACCCATTAAAGCCCATTCTAATGTTTTTGCTCTCTCGGGTTTTAAATCGGGATTACCAACAATTCCACCAGGCGAAATAGAATTGGTATATAGTTGAACCGATGACGGAGCATTAAAAGACGTTCCATACATTATCTTAGTACTAAGATTTTCAAATATGTTGTAAACTGCAGCCAATCTATAAGTCAGAACATCTCCATAAATATTGTGGTAATCGAAACGATATCCGGCTGTTAGAGTTAAATTCTTTAAATATTCAATATCAAAAAAACTAGCAGCATTAAAAATCATTTGCAAATAAATACCCAGATTATCAAAATTCCGAACCCCGTTAGTTCCGCCTGGATTTAAAGTCTTTAATCCTGAATTATTTACAGTATAGTATTTTTGATGATCATGAATATCCGATGTAAAATCGACGCCCAACGAAAGATTATTTATTTCATCGAAATTAAATGAGAGATTTCCACTTAAGTCATAACCTGAATATTTATATTCTCTTTCAATCCATTCTGTAGGATCGGAATCTGTATCAAGCACTTCTTTTTTATTAGGTCTTCCAGAAGAATGCGATATAGAAAAGACTGTAGAGAAATACTCAGATAAATCATTAGAATACAGTAATCTTTCGTAATTATTAAATGCACTTAATCTATTGTTGTGTGTTAGTGTTCCCCAATCAATAAATTCTACATAAGAGTCAATTAATTGATGATTGAAGTCAAAAATGAATTTTCCTAAATTTTCAGAATTGTACGTAAGTTTAGCAAAAACGCTTAAAGGTTCACTTTCCGTCTTATTACTTACATCGCTGACACCATAAATTGAACTTCCCGGTACATTTTTAGGAGCTAAGCCAGATTTGTTTATTTGAGAATATGAGCTAGCTAAAATAAAATCAAATTTATCTTTCTTTCCACCAATAATACTGCTAATTCCGTAAGATGAGTTCTTATTGAAATTAGCATAAAACTGTGAAACAGACTCTTTCTCTAATTCAGTACCCGTTTTAGTTATAATATTTACAACACCTAAAAATGCATTTTTACCATAAAGTGCAGAATTCGGCCCTCTTATTATTTCTATTCTTTTAATGGCTTCAATTGGGATTAATGAAGCATCTAAATAATTATCAGAGCTCGATCTGAAAGAAATATTTTGCCCGTCAATCATTACTTTAACTAATCTTGACCAACTTCTTAAACCTCCATTAATTCCTCTTATTCCTAAATTTGGCTGGTAATGATCTGTAATAACATCTACACCTGCAATACTATTTAAAGCTTCGGCTACACTCATGTATCCTCTTTCCCTAATCTGTTTTTCTGTTATTACAGATATAATTGATGGTGCATCAATTATATTTTGATTTTTACGAACAGCAGATACAATTTCAATATTCATTAAGTCATCAAGCGATAACTCAAAGAGATTTGTTGTTATTGTACTATCTGTTTCTTGCGAAAAGCTTTTCGTAAAAGAAAATAACAATGACAGGAATACTACCCAATGTAAAGCTCTCATTTTCATAACAATTACTTTAAGTCTGTGCTAAAGACTTAAATTTAAAAAAAAGGTTCAATTCTTAATTTTAGTAAAGAATACATTTTGTTTATCCAACAGCCTATTATTTGTTATACAAATAATAACATATTAGGTTTGGAAATTTCCGCTGTTTTTTTAAAACAGTAAAACTATAATTTCAGGAACGAGAACTATAGTGAACTGATAGTTCGCCTTATTTTTACAGGTTCGATACCTGTAAAAAGAAAAAGTGTGCTTTTATAAGCACACTTTTCTTAAGATCTTTGGTGTAATAATCACCTTCGATCGTTGTTCGGTGATAATTTAGAAATTTTTCCTTTAATATAGTTGGTTAAGTCTTAGGATTCGATTGTGCTTAGTTTTTAAATGTGTTAGTATTCAAATATTCCTCTATCCATTTATTTTCATCTTGTACTTTTGGTTTTACATCAATTCTTCTATCAAATAGGTTATCAGGATTAACTGAATATTTGGCTTCAATTAGAATGGTGTTCGAGTTATTATATTCGTTATAACCTGAATAGTTTTCTTCCGTCATTTTTTCACTATAGAAAGTGTAAATCCTTAACCATTGTAAATTGTAAAATTGATAAACTAAGTTTATCTGATTATTATCTTTTGACAAAAAGTACTTAAGAGGTGATAAATAAATATTTCCATCATTGACATCTGCTTCAGGTCGATTAAGAAAAGCATGAATATCAGGTCTTACTTCAAATTTAAAATACATAAAATCCAGTGGTTTTGCATAATTCAAAAATTCAACAAGTTTCGGTTCAATAATAATATTATTAGTAGCTAATCTACAGCAGAATATCTTTGTCAAGTATCTGAAAATATTATGTTTAAACCCTATGGTGTCAGAGTTAACGATATTAACAAGGTTAATATTCTTTTTATCTAAAATAAGTTCATAATTTTCAAGAACATAATTGATAAATAAATCATAAGATCTGTCGAAGGGTTGACTTCTACTATTATTGCAATTTTGGCATAAAACCTTTTCAAATTTCAACAATTTCGAGTCAGGTCCTTGTATTGTTTTCTTGTGGTTACCTCTAATTAATACTGGTTCACTTTCAAACCTGTTTCCAAAAATATGTTTAATGTCTGATTTTTTGTGTCGATGTTCTTTTGAGTTGGCAGGTTTACCACACCACCAACATTCTCCTTCTCTATATGGTTGTATATTAATCATAAATTAAGCACAACATTTGTATATAACCAACTTACCCCTGCTCGACGTAGCATTCGCTACGTCGCATTTATTCTTGTAGTTTTCAACTACTATTATTAGTATGTTTTCCATCTTCTGCAAACTTGAATTATCCCCATTTATGTAGCAAATGCTACCAAAAATAGAACGACGAAGTAAATACTTCGCCGAGCTGCTTCGATTTATAATTTACGCTCATCTGGGGTTTTAGAATTGTGTCTTTTTACAAATTAAAAAGGAAATTCCATTCGTCAAACCAAAGTGATTTATCTACTAATTTTATTAATTCGATAAAATCTGTTTCTACAGAAAACGTTAATTCAATATTTTTAAGAACATTGTTTATAAGTATTTCAACATGGTCTTTTTTCATTAATTGATAAAACTGTGCAGTATCTACTATTGCCTTTGTATTCTTCTGGATATAATTCATTAATTGAGGCTCAGTCAATTTTGAATAAGAAGCTGAAAGTTTTAATAATTCTTTATCAAATACTTTCTCAGATTTTTTAAACAATAAGTCCTTATAACGAAAATATGCATTTTCAAAATATTTGTCAGTAAACATTTGTTCAAAAACTACTTTTTGATTATTATATTCATTATATACGTTTTGTCGTACCTCTTCGATATCAACTTGTTCACCTGTCTTACTACTTATCCATTTGATTAGTAGCGTTGCAAATTTCTCAATATCTGAAAATATTGTTGATTCAAATGTATAGGAATTCCACGAATAAGATTTTAATTCTAATTTTTCATGTAAATTATCACAAAACATTTCTTTATGTTCCAGAGATAAATCATCCTTGTCAAAGATAAAAACTGATTTTTCCCACAACGTTTTTGCATTTTTTATTGTTGAAAATACAGTTTTATAAGAATTAATCTGCTCTAAGGCAGAACTAATACCGCCTAAAACCCAGAACATATATTTTTTGTTGGTTGGAGGTGTTTTATGTTTAAGAAGTAGGTTTATTATTACAGCATCATCTTCACCTTCAACAAAAATTAGTTTATCTGATTCCATGGCATTCACAAAGTCAAGTCCGGACACACTACCAAGTGAACGAATTATTGGATTAATTTGAGACGGATAAATCCCTTTGAAATGAGGACTAATTTTCTCAACTTCTTCTTTGTCAATACTTTTAATTTCTGCAATATTTTTTCCGTCTAAGTGGAATAAGTGGTTATAGGGCGAACTTCTTATTAGAGCCTCATTATGAGTTGATATAAATATTTGATTGTTCTTCGAAAAACGAACGAGGACATTAATTAAACGTTGTTGAATATCTCTATGAATATGGCTGTCCGGCTCGTCTAATAACAATATATTAAAATCCTTTATAATTTCACCTTGTGTATATAAATTGAGGTTATTTAAAATCTCATCTGGCTGATACACATTCAAAAGCAACTCTATTATTTGCAAGGTTCCACTACCTACAAGTGCTATATCTTTCTCAATATCTTGAACTCCTATTTTAAAATTAATAATAACTTGTTTGTCTTTTTTAATATCGGAACGAGAAATTAACTGAATATCTTGACCCACAATAAAAGAAAGGTCTTGTAAAAATTGATTTTTGTAATTTACATCAGGGAATGACAAGAGTTTGTAAAGCCTGTTTCTTAAAATCTTGGCGGACTCTCTGTTTAAAATAGCATCTGCAATTTGTGGGTTTGTAGCAAAATTTTCCTTTTGCAAAATCACCGCTACTGGCGACGCATAGTACTTTCCTATTGGATTTGGTAATCTTTTGAAAATTGAATTGAATTTTATAAAATCAAATTCATTATAGTTCAGTAAAGCAATTTTATAATTCTGTCCGGAAGAATCAATTTGAAATCGGATTTCTAATTCTTCTTTTGTTTCTTTGTTATAAATTGTTGCAGACAACTCAATTTTGTTTTTTCGATTCCTTCGATGAAATATATCTTCAAAATAAGGACTTCTAACACTATTTATTTCATCAAAAGGAAAATATCTATTGTATGAAGGTCCCAATACCCAGTCTCCTGCATTATAACCAACCTTTTTCTCCGAACGCTTTGCTTTATTTATTAATTTGCTAAAACACTCATGCCACAGTGATAATGCCTCTAAAATTGTAGTTTTTCCTGTATTGTTTTTTCCTGTAAGAATGTTTACATCTGCATTTAGATGTAGAGTAATATTTTTAAAGGACTTAAAATTTATTATATTAAATCTCTGTATATACATAGTTCCCTTATTTATTAATTACTAACATTAATTAGTTAGACTCTAGAATTTGAAAAAGCTCATCTAATTTTGGAGTTAATATAATTTCTGTTCTTCTATTTTTCTTTCTTGCATCGGGAGCTTTTGAATCAATAATTGGATGGTATTTGCTTCGACCTGCAGCAACAATCCTGGCACCATCTATTTTTTTGTTTTTCATTAAAATTCGCACAATAGAAGTAGCTCTTTTAACACTTAAGTCCCAATTGTCTTTTGTTGAAGCACTTGCATTTAACGAAACATCATCAGTATGGCCTTCTACCATTATATTAATATCAGGATTAAGAGCTAAAACATCGGCTAATTTTTTTAACGCACTTACACCTTTGGGATCAACAACTGTACTTCCGGACTTGAATAATAATTGCTCATCTAAAGAAACATATACTTTCCCATTTTTCATTTCAACAATAAGTCCCATATCCGCAAAACCCATCAATGCGTTTGAAACTTTATCTTTCAATGCATTTACGGTTGAGTCTTTTTTATACAAAATGCTTTCAAGCTCAGCTAACCTTTTGGTTTTACTTTCCAATTCAGTTTTATATTTATCAAGATTATTTTGTTCTAAACGCAAATCGTCTTCTAATTTTCGTAAATGATCTTCTTTCTCAATAATGTTTGATTGAGTATTTTGAAGTTCTTCAAGCAACTTTTTTGTTTCAGAAATATTACCTGTTAGCAACTGGTCTTGGGTTTCCTGTAAATCCGCGAATTGCCTGTTTAATTTGTCGTACTTTATATCAAATGTTTTAATTTTATTTTCTCGTTCAATGCTATCTTTACTTAATTCTTGAAGTCTTTTATTTGTAATTTCCGCCTTCGATTTCAGCTCAGTATTATCAATTTCCAAATGTTTATTATCCTCTTTTGTTATTTCAAGATCATCTTCACATTTATCACTTTTTAATTGAAGGTCTTCAAATTGTTTTGTTGGCACACAAGCTGTAAGCGCAATAAATACAACAAGGATAAAGATTTTTGATTTAGTTATAATTTGCATTTCAACTATTTTTGATTAGGATTGTTAAATATAAGAAAATTTGCATTAAGCAAATATATAAAATAAGCTAAGTTTTATCTCGTTACTAGTAAGTAAAAATATTTATATCTTTGCATCAATTAATAAAATAGTATGTCAACAGACTTGTTAAAAAATATATTATTTCCTGAAGATTTAAAAAAACTGGATTTAACTGAACTTCCTGAATTAAGCAAAGAGCTTAGGCAGTTCATAATTGACATAGTTTCTTCAAATCCCGGTCATTTTGGTGCTAGTTTAGGTGTAGTGGAACTAACCGTAGCTTTGCACTATGTATTTAATACACCCTACGATCGAATTGTTTGGGATGTAGGACATCAAGCTTACGGACACAAAATACTAACAGGAAGGCGAGAACAGTTTCATACAAATCGAAAATATAAGGGCTTAAGTGGATTTCCAAATATTTTTGAAAGCGAATACGATTCTTTTGGTGTAGGGCATTCGTCAACTTCAATTTCTGCTGCACTGGGAATGGCAAAAGCTGCAGGAATTAAAAAAGAAGAAGATCGGCAAATTGTCGCTGTAATTGGTGATGGTTCATTGACTGCCGGATTAGCTTTTGAAGGCTTAAATAATGCAGGTATTGAAAATACAAATCTATTGGTTATTTTGAATGATAACAATATGGCAATCGACCCTAATGTAGGGGCGCTTAAGGAATATTTACTCGATATTACAACTTCAAAAACATATAATAAATTAAAAGATGATGTGTGGCATTTGTTAGGTCACCTTAATAAATTAGGACATAACTATAGAAAGTTAGCTCAACAAATTGATAATGCTGTAAAATCCCTCTTGTTTAAGCAAAGCAATTTATTTGAATCATTAAATTTTAGATATTTTGGACCAGTGGATGGGCATGATGTAGTTTATCTAACTAAAATATTAACTGACCTTAAAGATATAAAAGGACCAAAATTGTTGCACGTTGTAACTCAAAAAGGAAAAGGATTTAAGCAAGCCGAATTAAATCAAACGACATGGCACGCCCCTGGTAAGTTTAATAAGGATACAGGAGAAATATTAAAAATTAAATCGGATGAGCCATTACCTCCTAAATATCAAGAAGTATTTGGACATACCGTATTAGAATTAGCAAAAAAGAACGAGAAAATAGTAGGTATTACACCTGCAATGCCAACGGGATCATCATTAAATATTATGATGAAAGAAATGCCAGAACGAACTTTCGACGTAGGAATTGCTGAACAGCATGCAGTAACTTTTTCAGCAGGTTTAGCAAAAGAAGGAATGTTGCCGTTTTGTGCAATTTATTCATCTTTTATGCAAAGAGCTTACGATCAAGTAATTCATGATGTAGCTATCCAAAACTTAAATGTTGTTTTTTGTCTCGATCGTGGAGGATTGGTTGGTGAAGATGGTGCAACACATCATGGAACCTTCGACATGGCTTATATGCGTAGCATTCCAAACATTACCGTTTCTTCTCCAATGAACGAAGAAGAACTTCGTAATTTAATGTATACTGCACAGTTAAAAGATAAAGGGCCATTTTCAATTCGATATCCTAGAGGAAGAGGAGTAATGTCAGAATGGAAAACACCATTAAAAGAAATTCCTATTGGAAAGGGGCGGTTAATTAGAAAAGGATCTGATATTGCTATTTTATCAATAGGTCATATAGGGAATCATGTAGTTGAAGCATCGAAAGAATTAGAAAAAAAGCATATTGATGTTGCACATTACGATATGAGATTTGTTAAGCCTATTGATAAGGATATATTGCACGAAATAGGAAAGAATTTTAAAAACATTATTACCATTGAGGATGGAACTATTGTTGGAGGTTTTGGAAGCGCAGTTCTCGAATTTATGAGTGAAAACGGATATACAGTAAATATTAAAAGATTAGGAATAGCAGATCAGTTTATAGATCATGGTTCACCACAAGAATTACATCGTGAGTGCGGTTTTGATGTCGAGGGAATTATAAAAACGGTTACATTAATGAATAAACCGAATATATTGTCGAATGTAGGGTAGTTTTATTTCGTAAAAAATTTGCGTATCTAAAACAATTACATATTTTTGCATTCCCAATGTCTATTAATTAATGCCCGGATGGCGGAATTGGTAGACGCGCTGGTCTCAAACACCAGTGAACGCAAGTTCGTGTCGGTTCGATCCCGACTCCGGGTACAATAAATGAATAAAGCCCTCTTTGTGAGGGTTTTTTTTATATCTTTAAGCAAGAAAATTTTTATCCATGAATAAAGATAAATTGCAAGATCCAAATAACGAGAAACAAGCCAAACAGGATAAACTATATCTCGAAATGGCTCATGTATGGGCTAAGAACTCATATTGTAAACGTCGTCAGGTAGGAGCTCTTATTGTAAAAGAGAAAATGATTATTTCAGATGGTTATAATGGAACTCCTTCAGGATTTGAAAATATCTGTGAAGATGAAAACAAATTAACAAAACCATATGTTTTACATGCTGAGGCGAATGCAATTACAAAAGTAGCTAAATCAAATAATAGTTCGGATAATGCAACTTTATATGTTACAACCTCTCCTTGTGTTGAATGTTCCAAATTAATTATTCAAGCAGGAATAAAGAGAGTTGTTTTTACCGAAAAATATAGAGTTGAAGATGGTCTGAGGTTATTAGAAAGAGCAAATATTGAAATCAATCATGTAAAAATAAAAGATTAAATACTTATGAATAAAAAGTTAAATAAAATATACCTCCCAATGTTTTTTGCAATAGTTCTTGTTTCAGGAATTTTTTTGGGAAAAGCACTCAATGATAATCCTCATATAAATTATGCACAATTATATCGTGCGAATAATAAACTGGGTGTAATGATCGATTACATTGAGACTCGTTATGTTGATACTATTTCAAGGTCAAAGCTAGAAGAGGCCGCTATTCCGGGGATTCTGGATGAATTAGATCCTCATTCTGTTTATATACCAGCTAAGAACATAAAAGCGGTTAATGAAGATATGCGAGGTAATTTTGAAGGGATTGGTGTAACTTTTAATAAAAAAAGAGACACCGTAGTTATTATGAATGTTATTTTAGGAGGCCCATCGCATAAAGTAGGAGTACTTGCCGGAGATCGTATAATAATGGTTGATGATTCGTTAATTGCCGGGCAAAACGTACCAGACGATGACATTGTGGGCATGCTTAAAGGAGAAAAAGGCACAAAAGTTAATGTTAGCGTTGAAAGGGAAAAAGGCCCAAAATTAATTGATTTTGAGATTATTAGAGATAAAGTACCATTGTATAGCGTAGATGTTTCGTATATGATTGATGATGAGATAGGATTTATTAAAATCAGTCGTTTTTCAGGAACAACATATGATGAGTTTATTGAAGGTGCCGAAAAATTGCTTGATAAAGGAATGAAAAAATTAATTCTTGATTTACGAGGTAATTCCGGGGGTTATATGGTAGCTGCTACAAATATTATAGATCAGTTTTTAGAAGCCGGCAAAATGATTGTGTATACACAAGGAAAATCTAGTCCTAAGCAAGATACTTATTCTTCTGCACATGGAATTTGTAAGGATATTGAGCTCATTGTTTTACAAGATGAATTTGCAGCATCTGCAAGTGAAATCGTGTCTGGAGCAATTCAAGATAACGATAGAGGAACTATTATTGGTCGTAGATCGTTTGGTAAAGGATTGGTACAAGAGCCATATCAACTTTCTGATGGTTCGGTTATTCGCCTAACAATTGCCAGATATTATACACCAACAGGACGCTGCATTCAAAAACCCTATAGCGATAATAAAAAAGATTATTATAACGATTTAAACGAGAGATATCAGCATGGTGAATTTTTAGAAGCAGATAGTATTCAGTTCGCAGATTCATTAAAGTATTTTACAACAGAAGGAAATATTGTATATGGTGGAGGAGGAATAATGCCGGATATTTTTGTTCCTTTGGATACAACAGGTTTATCAAAGTATTATGCCGAAACAGTTAGTAAGGGAATGCTTTATGATTTCGCATTTAAATATGTTGATGAAAAAAGAGTATTTTTTACTCAGTATGAGGATGCAACTGCTATTAATAATTATCTGGAGTCAATAAATATTTTTGATCAATTTGCCGATTATGCTGAGCAAAATGGAGTACCAAAAACAACAAAGGGATTTAGTTATTCTAGACATTTGGTTAATACTAGGTTAAAAGCTGGTATTGCTCTAAATATTATCGATAAAAAGGGATTTTATCCAATTTTTAAAGATGTTGATGTAACATTAAAAGTAGCAATATCATATTTTAAAGAAAATTAAAATTCAGTTTTAAATTCAACTATAATAAAGATTACAGCCGACTCTCATTCAAGAGAGTCGGCTGTAATTTTATAATTTTACTGGTTTATTTAATTCAAAGTGTAATAAATAAAAAAGATCTGTGTCATAAGAGTAGAATTTGAATTAATTAAATTTAAAAATAGAATTATGAAAACACAAAAGATTAAAAAAGTAAGCGTAATTATAATTGCAGTATTAATGATCGCAGGATCAAATTTATACGCACAACAAGGTAGAAACAATGCAAGACAAGGTCAAAATGTGGATCAAAAGCAATCATGTCAAATGATTCCTGATTTAACCGAAGACCAGGAAAGTAAAATAGAATCTCTTCGATTAGAGAAAATGAAAGAAATGACAGCTTTTAGAAACCAAGTAAATGAACTTAAGGCTAAAAAGCAAACATTAATGACTTCTGACAATTCTGATTCGAAAGAAATTAATACAGTAATTGATCAAATGACAGATATTCATAATAAAATGATGAAAGCTTCGGCAAAACATCATCAGGATGTAAGAAACTTATTAACCGATGATCAAAAAGTTATTTTTGATAGTAAGCCTATGCGCGGACACGGGCATGGAAAAGGGCACGGTATGAGAAATGGATCTGGAAATGGAAGAGGAGCAGGTCAAGCTCGTTGTAATTAAAAGAATGGAATTAGATTAAATGAGGCTGTTTAAAAAGTCCCAAGATGTCATTCCCTCGAAAGAGGGAATCTCATAATTGATTTGCAAAAAGTAAATTATGAGATACTCAATCAAGTTGAGATTGACAATTAACGACTTTTTAAATAGTCTCTACCTTATAAGAAAGTCCAACTTATTAACTCACGATGTCATTATTTATAAATCTGACTCAATTTATAAAGGTCTGTAATTATAATTTTTGAACTCAAAACGAAGAACCAGTTTTTGTAAGCTTGATTTGAAATCATCAAGATTTTTTACTTGTGGTTCTGTCCAAACAACTTCCGATAAAGCACTCATTCGCGGCAAAACCATATATTCCAAATGTTCTGGGCTTGATATATACTCTGTCCATAAATTAGCCTGTGCTCCCAAAATATGTTTAGCCTCTTCAGCGTTTAGTTCCGATGGAATAGGCTCGTAATTATATACTTCGCTTAAATCAGTATGTCCGCCAATCGCGAAAGGCTCATTTTCTGGCTCTCCTTGATAATGATCAAAATAACATTCATTATTTGGTGACATTACCACATCATGACCCATTTTTGCTGCCTTTATTCCTCCTTCGGTTCCGCGCCACGACATTACACTTGCTTCAGGAGCTAGTCCACCCTCAAGAATTTCGTCCCAACCAATAAGTTTTTTATTGTTTGCAATTAAAAATTTCTCAATCCTGTGAATAAAATATGATTGTAATTCAAATTCATCTTTTAATCCTTCTTCCTTAATTCTTTTTTGACATTTCGGACATTTCTTCCATTCTTCTTTCGGGCATTCGTCTCCACCTACATGAATATATTCTCCCGGGAAAAGTTCAATTACCTCAGCTAAAATATCTTCAAGGAATTCAAAAGTATTATTATTACCTGCACAATAAACATCATCAAAAACACCCCAGGTTTTTTCAACCTCATATGGACCTCCTGTACATCCATATTCCGGATAAGCAGCTAAAGCAGCCAATGAATGCCCGGGCATTTCAATTTCAGGAACAATAGTTATAAATCTGTCACTAGCATATTGTACTATTTCTTTAATATCTTCTTGAGTAAAAAATCCTCCGTGTGGAACACCATCAAATTCATCCCAATTTTTTTCAATCATTGTTTCTGATCGCACAGAGCCGATTTCTGTTAGCTTAGGATATTTCTTAATCTCAATTCTCCATCCTTGATCTTCGGTTAAATGCCAATGAAATGTATTCATTTTATGCATGGCAATTAAATCAATATATTTTTTTACAAATTCTTTATCATTATAATGCCTGCAAACATCTAAATGCATACCTCTCCAATTGAATCTTGGTGAATCATGAATTCTTACTCCCGGAATAATGTGGCTAAATTCTATTTTCCCATCAACTTTATTAATATCAATAAGTTGTAATAATGTTTGTACGCCATAAAATGCTCCGTTTGGTGCACTTGAACTTATATTAACTGATTTTTTGGTAGAAACAAGCGAATAATCTTCCTTTCCAAACTCCGATTTTAAATCTTGTAAAAGAAGAATTGTATTTTTTGATGGCTGATTGTCTGATCTTGTAATTTTTAATTCCAGCTTATGACTTTTTTTGATTTCATCTTGTAAATAAAGTGCCACAGTTTCAAAACCTTCATTACCATTTTGAAAAACAATTGTGGTATTTTTATTTAATTTAAAACTTGAGTTTGTTACTTCAATCGATAAAGGTTTAGGGATAACAGATATTTCAGTATTAGTTTTTTCGCAATTACAAGAGTAAAAAGCTATTAATAAGATAAAAAGGTATTGTGTTTTTTTCATGATGTAAGGCGGTTTAAAATAAATTTTGAAATAATTTTTGCAGATTCGGTTTTTTCTTCAATAAACCCCATATGTCCTGAATTTTCTAATACATGTAATTCAGAATTCTCAGGGATATTAATTTTGGAAACAACAGTATTAAAATCAATATAGTTATCTTTTTTTCCTGCAATATATAAAAATGGAATATTTGATTTTGCCAAAGATTCCGATAAATCCGGGCGACTTATCATTGCATGCACGTTTGCAATTATTCCTTCTTTAGATGTTTGTAGAGCTATTTTTACTGCACTTCCAATTTCAGGTTTAAATAATTCGTAATTATCATTTGCAAAAGCATTTGGAATATTGAATGTGGCAATTAAATCTTTTTTGCCTTCTTTCACAAAATCAATTTCTCGCAATCTTTTCTTTTTGCTTGCTTCGGAATCAGCAAATGGATGTGATTGAAAAAGACAAAACCCTGATAATAGTTCAGGATATAATTCATGAATCATTAATGTTAAGAATCCGCCCATTGAATGACCAATCATAAAACATTTGTCAACTTTTAGTTTCCTTAAAGATTTTAAAATAACATCTGAAAGTACTTCCATCGTATGAAATTCAGAAATAATTTCACTATCTCCATGTCCCGGAATATCAAAAGAAATTACTCTGTATTTTTTAGAAAGTTCAATAGAAAAATCTTTCCAGGTTTCAGATGACTCTAAATACCCATGTAAAAGAACAATTGTAATTCCTTTTCCTATATCGGAGTAGTAAATTTTTTTATTATTGATTAAAAGGTGAGATTTCATTCCGCATTTACCCACTCTTTTGCTGCTTCAGCAGTTTCGAATATTTTGGTTTTCCAGTCACTTCCAATCATAAATTGATCATATTCCGATGTTATTTCCTTAACATGATTATTGACGGTTAATATTGCGATTTTCATTTTTTCTTTACTTTCCGTTTGCGATTTATCCATCGTAGCAACTAAAGTAATGTCATGGGAAGTTATTTTAAAATCATCAATATGTAAAAAATCAAATATTTGGTAGTTTATTGACTCGAAATTAGCATTGCTTAATACGTAGTTATTTGCGTCAATTAAATCCTGAGCAGTTACATTACCTCTAAATATAACATAAACTCCTTCTTTATCCCAATTAATATTAAATGTCATGATAGATATTTAAAGTTATAATAATGTATGAAAGTACTATATAAAATGAATAGTTGTACAAAAATAATTAATTACTTTATATCCGCAAGACTTAACAGTTTTTAATTGATTAACAGACAATTATATCGAATCGACATTCACATATTAATGTGAAACCAAATAGGTCTTATTATTTGATAATCAACTTACTGAGAAAATACCTGCGGATATCAGGAATTATACTATTTTATTTTAGCCATAAGTTGCTCAATTTCTTCCACTTCTCTTGGAATATTTTTCATTAAATCTTTTGGGTTTAAACCAACCACAATATCGTTTTCTATTCGAATACCAATATTTTCTTCAGGTATATATATACCAGGCTCACAGGTTAATATCATTCCCTCTTCAAGAATCGAAGTTCTATCACCAACATCATGAACATCTAAACCAATAAAATGGCAAGTGCCATGAGGAAAATATTTTTTTAATAAAGGCTTATTTGGATCTTGTTTATTAACATCTTCCTGAGTATATAATCCTAGTTTTATATGCTCTTCCTGACAAAGCTTTTCAACCTCTTCGTTTACCTTGTTTATTGTGGTTCCCGGAGTAAGCCAACTCGTTGCTTTTTTCATAACTCGTAAAACAGCTTCGTAGCATTCTTTTTGTCGAGGAGTAAATTTACCGTTAACAGGAATAGTACGTGTACAATCAGCTGCATAATTTGCATATTCGGCTCCAAAATCCATTAATAAAAGATCACCATCATTGCATTTTTTATTGTTTTCAATATAATGTAAAACACAAGCACTTTTACCACTTGCAATTATTGGTGCATAAGCATGCCCATTCGCTCTGTTCCATAAAAATTCGTGGGTTATTTCTGCTTCAACTTCATATTCTGTTACATTAGGCTTAACAAATTTCAGGATTCTATGAAAGGCTTTATTTGTAATATCGCAGGCTTCCTGCATTAGTTCAATTTCTTCTGATTCTTTCCTTAATCTAAGTCGTTTCATAATTGGAGCAAGCCTTTTTAGCTCATGCGTCGGAAAGTCCTTTTTTAGAGTATCTACAAATCGTTCGTCTGCAGAAGCAACATCAGTTTTAAATTTAGAATTCTCATTTAAATTTAGATATATGTTATCGGTATTAATTGCTAGTTCACGAAACGTAGATTCAAAATCAGATAAATATTTAATCGTTTTTATTCCTGAAGTTTTAATAGCCTCTTCTTTTGTATATTTATGTCCTTCCCAAACCGCAATTTTTTCATTGCTTTCAATTATAAAAAGAATTACTCTTAAATCTTTATTTGGATGATTTGGACATAAAGTTAAAATTGTTTTTTCCTGATCAATCCCCGTTAAATAAAATAAATCCGGATTCTGATGAAATGGATGGTATTGGTCTCCATTTCGTGGCATTTGATCATTTGAGTGAATAATTGCCAATGAATTTAAAAGTAGATTATTAATGGCTTTTTTTCTGTTTTTTTCAAATAACGAGCTTTTTAATTGAGGATATTTCATAAATTAGAACAGTTTTAAATTATTGCGTTTGTGTTAATTAACATTGAAATTTATTAAATTAGCAATTAATATTGTTTATAACCATAAATTGAACGTAACAGTTCGCAATTTAACTAATGTTCTATAAAAATTAAATTCTATGAGCAAATTTTTCACTTCATCGATTGGACAAAAATTTTTCATGAGTATAACAGGCTTGTTTCTCATGATGTTTTTAATGGTCCATTTAACAATTAATTCCTTATTGCTTTTTGGCGATGGTGAGTTATTTAACGTGGCGGCGAATTTTATGAGTAGCAACCCGATAATGAAAGTCATCGAGCCAATTTTAGCATTAGGTTTTATTCTGCATATTATTTATGCAGGTTACATTACACTTAAAAACAAGATGGCAAGGCCTCAAGGTTATAAAGTGGCAAGTAAATCAGAAGCATCCTGGGCATCAAAAAACATGTTCATATTGGGAGGTTTAATTTTAATTTTTTTAGTAATTCATATTACTAATTTTTTCTGGAAGGTAAAATTCGGAACAGTGGCTACAATTCCTTATGGAGATGGTGAGTTGCACGACGTATATGGCCTTGTTGCAGGAATTTTTAAGGTATGGTTATGGTATGATGTGCTATACATTTTAGGTGCAATTTTCTTATTTCTACATCTTACACATGGTTTTTGGTCTGCATTTCAGACTATTGGTTGGGGAAATGAAAAATGGACCCTTAGATTAAAAGTAGTAAGCTATATCTACGCAATTATAGTTGCAGGTGGATTTGCCTTTATTCCTTTGTATTTTTTAATTAAATACATTGTGTAAATTTAATAAAGTAAAAATTGTAATACATACACTATGAGTAAATTAGATGCTAAAATACCAGAAGGTCCATTAGCTGAAAAGTGGGCAAAATATAAAGCTACCCAAAAACTTGTTAGTCCAAACAATAGAAAAAAATTAGATATTATAGTTGTTGGAACAGGTATTGCAGGCTCACCTGCAGCTGCTTCCTTAGCAGAAATGGGATATAATGTAAAAGTTTTTTGTTTTCAGGATTCTGCACGTCGTGCGCACTCTGTAGCAGCACAAGGTGGTATCAATGCTTCAAGAAATAATAAAAACGATGGCGATAGTGTTTATCGTTTATTTTATGATATGATTAAAGGGGGCGATTATCGTGCTCGTGAAGCGAATGTTTATCGTGCTGCTCAAGTAAGTAGCAATATTATAGATCAATTAACCGCACAAGGAGTTCCTTTTGCACGTGAATATGGAGGAACTTTAGCCAATAGAACATTTGGTGGAGTTCAGGTTTCTCGAACAAATTATGCACAAGGACAAACAGGACAACAAGTGCTTCTTGGAGGATATTCTGCACTTAAACGTCAAGTATCTTTAGGTAAAGCCACAATGTTTCCTCGCCAACAAATGCTTGACATTGTTGTGATAGATGGTAAAGCACGAGGTATTATTACTCGTAATTTGATAACAGGCGAAATTGAACGTCATGCAGCACATGCAGTTGTGTTAGCTACTGGTGGATACGGAACAATTTATTATTTATCTACTTTAGCAGTACAATCAAATGGTTCAGCAGCAATGGCAGCTTTTAGAAAAGGGGCATTTTTTGGAAATCCAAGCTTTATTCAAATTCACCCAACATGTATTCCTGTATTAAACGAATATCAATCGAAATTAACCTTAATGTCTGAATCATTAAGGAATGATGGTCGAATTTGGGTTCCAAAAGCAGAAGGAGATAAGCGTAAAGCAAGTGAAATTCCAGACGAAGAACGCGATTATTTCTTAGAACGTCGTTACCCTGCATTTGGAAACTTAGTGCCTCGTGATGTTGCATCGCGTGCTGCTAAGGAAAGATGTGATAATGGTTTTGGTGTTGGAAAAACTGGTTTAGCTGTATTTCTTGATTTTAGAGATGCTGTTGCAAAACAAGGAAAAAAAGTGATTAAAGGGAAGTACGGAAATCTTTTTGATATGTATGAAAAGATTACAGGTGAAGTTCCATACGAAACTCCAATGATGATATATCCGGCAGGACACTACACAATGGGTGGACTTTGGGTTGATTATAACTTACAAACAACTATTCCCGGCTTATTTGCAATTGGCGAAGCGAATTTCTCTGAGCATGGTGCAAACAGACTAGGTGCAAGTGCTTTAATGCAAGGAGCAGGCGATGGTTATTTCATTGCTCCTTATACAGTTAGTAATTATTTAGCTGATGAAATATCAAATAAAGTTCCTTCTACAGATTCTCCTGAATTCGTTGAGGCTGAAAATGAAGCAAAAGCCGTACTCGATAAATTTTTAAGTATAAAAGGGACGCAAACAGCTACCTCATTCCATAAACGATTGGGACAAATTATGTGGACTCATTCAGGGATGCAGCGTAACGAAGAAGGATTAAAGAAAGCTTTAGTGGAAATCGCAGATCTTAAAAAAGAATTCTGGAGTGACCTAATAATTCCGGGTACAGCCAATGAAATTAACCAAGAGCTAGAAAAAGCATCTAGAGTGGCAGATTTCATTGATTTAGCAACTTTAATTGTTAATGATGCATTGAACAGAAAAGAATCTTGTGGTGCACATTTTCGTGAAGAAAGCCGTACTGAAGGTGGTGAAGCAATGCGTATCGACGATGAATATTCATTTGTTGCTGCTTGGGAATATCAGGGTGCAGATAAAGAGCCAAAGCTTCATAAAGAAGATCTTAAGTTCGAAAATGTTGAGGTTAAAGTTAGAAGTTATAAATAGTATTGAGATGTGAGATTTGAGACACAAGATAACAAGAGCGTCTTGATACTCATTACTAAAATCTAAAATCTAGAAAAATGAAAATAAAACTAAATATTTGGAAACAAGAGAATGGTAAAACCAAAGGAAAATTCGAGAAATACGAATTAGACGGTGTTGATGCAGAAATGTCATTCCTTGAAATGTTAGATTATTTAAACGAGAAATTAATTACAGAAGGAAAAGAACCTGTTGCCTATGAACATGACTGTCATGAAGCAATTTGTGGATGTTGTAGTTTGTATATTAATGGACATCCTCATGGGCCGGGCAAAGAGACTGCTACATGTCAGGTTCATATGAGATCTTTTAAAGATGGAGAAACAATTACAGTTGAACCTTGGAGAGCAAAAAGTTTCCCTGTATTAAAAGATTTAATGACAGATCGTAATGCATTTGATAAATTAATGTCAGCAGGTGGTTTTGTATCTATTGATGCTGGTCAGGCACCAGATGCAAATGCAAATTTAGTAGGTAAAATCGATGCAGATAAAGCATTTGACGCTGCTGCATGTATTGGTTGCGGTGCTTGTGTTGCTGCATGTAAAAACTCATCGGCTACCTTATTTGTTGCTGCAAAAGTTTCTCAGTTAGCTTTATTACCTCAGGGTAAAATAGAAGCAAAACGAAGAGCATTAAATATGGTTGCTAAAATGGATGAACTTGGTTTTGGTTCTTGTACAAATACAGGAGCATGCGAAGCCGAATGTCCAAAAGGTATTGGAATCGACTTTATTGCAAAACTAAATAGAGAATATTTATGCGCTTCTTTTTCTGAGGCAGAATAAACAGTATAATTATTCTATTAAAAAAAGAGGCTGTCCAAAAGGTCAAAAAGTTGTCTATATTTCGATAAGTTCAGCATGACAAATTTCTGTTAATTAGTTTGTCACACTGAGCCTGTCGAAGTGTTATTGCTTTAAGACTTGCTTTTTGGACACCCTCTTTATATTTTAATCTAATTCCTCCAAAATCAGCTCGAAAATCCTATTTCCAGGCAACAAGAAAAGGCTTGGGGTGCAAACGTTTTGTTAGAAAAGATAAAAAAATAATTATCTTTATCTGAAAAGGGAAGAGGATTTAATCTATAAGATAAAGTAATACAGCAAAAACCGACAAGCTTAAAAAAAGTCGGTAAAACCTTAATAATGATGATATGAAAACTAAAAAATTAAAATTGAATGTTAAAAAAGAAACTATTGCGAAATTAAATACAAATGAATTAATTGTAGTTAAAGGTGGTGTGACTGAGTATCTGGAAACTTACCTTCACTGTGGTGTAGTAGATACTGTACAAATATGTCGTGCGTAAAAGAAATTCAGATTAAGACACTATTCTTAAATAAAACACTGTATTCTAAAAATAAATAATAAACTATTTTAATAAAAAACTTGCAAAGAGGCAATTTCAGGTGTATTAAACTGTGGACTGCCTCTTTTTGTATAGAAAAAAATTTCACATCTTGTGTAGACCTACATTGTCGCATGATTGTGGGCAGACATTCTTGTTTTAAAAATAGAATATCTACAAAATAAAAAAAACAGATAGTTTGCATCAGGTTTTTTTTAATTGGAATTAAATTTTTATGATTTTATTGTATCATCAACTTCCTCAACTGTTATTGGAATTCTTTTGCCGATATATTGCGATCCGGTTTCGGTAACTAAAACATCATCTTCTAATCTAATACCGCCAAAATCTATGTATTCATCTAATAATGCTTGCGAAACCGAATGTCCAAATGGAATTGGAATCGACTTTATTGCAAAACTGAACCGGGAATATTTGTGTGCTTCGTTTTCTGAGGCAGAATAAATAGTATAATTATTCTATTAAAAAAAAACCTAACAGGATTTAAAAACGTATAAAGCTTTATATTTTAATTTAATTTCTCCAAAACCTGCTCGAAAATCCTATTTCCAGGAAACAAGAAAAGGCTTGGGGTTCATGTTTTGCTAGAAAAGGGAAGTGAATTTAATCTATAAGATAAAGTAATACAGCAAAAACCGAAAAGCTTAAAAAAAATCGGTAAAACCTTAATATTGATGATATGAAAAGTAAAAAATTAAAAATGAAATTGAATGTTAAAAAAGAAACTATTGCTAAATTAAATACAAATGAATTAAATGTAGTTAAAGGTGGTGAGACTGATGAGGAAATTCCCAGTATTAAGTGTCCAACAGAATACTCTATGGGCATATGTTAGGTGTAAAAGAAATTCAGATTAATACACTATTTTTAATTAAAACCCTGTATTCTAAAAATAAATAATAAACTATTTTAATAAAAAAACGCGCAAAGAGGCAATTCAAGATGTATTAAACTGTGGACTGCCTCTTTTTGTTATAGAAGAAATTTCCACATCTTGTGTAGAACTACATTATCGCCTGATTGTGGGCAGACATTCTTGTTTTAAAAATAGAATATCTACAAAATAAAAAAAACCAGATATCAACTATCTGGTTTTTTAAAATTGGAATTAATATTTTATGATTTCATTGTATCTTCAACTTCCTCAACAGTAATAGGAATTCTTTTGCCAATATTTTGCGATCCGGTTTCTGTAACTAAAACATCATCTTCTAATCTAATTCCACCAAAATCTGAATATTCTTCAAGTACTTTATCAAAGTTGATAAAGTCTGCATTGATTTTTTCTGCTTTCCATTTTTTAATTAAATCAGGAATGAAATAAATACCAGGTTCAGTTGTTAAAACAAACCCTTCTTGTATTTTACGACCTAATCTTAATCCACTTAAACCAAATTGGGTAGAACGTTTAAATTCACTATTGTATCCAACATAATCTTCACCAAGATTCTCCATGTCATGAACATCAAGTCCCATCATATGACCTAATCCATGAGGCATAAACATTGCATGGGCACCTTCTCTTACCGCATCTTCTGTGTTGCCTTTCATAAGCCCTAACTTTGTTAATCCTTCAGTTAATATTCTGGCAGATTCCAAGTGAATATCACGATAAGCAACATTCGGTTTTATTAATGATATAGCGTGATTATTTGCAGCTAATACAATATTGTAAATGTCTTTTTGCTTTTGTGTGAATTTACCACTAACAGGTACTGTTCTTGTATGATCACTTGCGTAATGCATTGAAGTTTCTGATCCAGTGTCGGTAAGCATTAATTTACCTTCCTGTAACATATTACCGTGATAATGATTGTGTAAAGTTTCACCATTCTGCGAAAGAATAATTGGGAATGATAACATTCCTCCATGTGCTAATGCAATTCCCTCAACTGTTCCAGCAATTTCTTGTTCGTAAATACCGGGTTTTGCCATTTTCATGGCTGTAGTATGCATTTTGTATCCAATTGCACAAGCTTTTGTGATTTCTTCTATTTCATACTGATCTTTTACAGAACGTAAGTCAACTATTGTTTTAATTAACTCAACAGAAACATAATCATTTGCCTCAGACTGATGAATCTCTAATAAATTGCTAAACTGGATTACAGAATCACCACGATAAAAAGGTAATACATGAATATTCCTGTTTTGATTTTTTGCATTTTTTAGATAATTTCCAAGTTGATCAAGTTGTTCTGTGTTTTCAACACCTATTTCTGCAGCTAATTCTTTAATTTTTGGTTGAGGCCCCATCCAAATAATGTCACCAATACTAAAATCATTACCAAATAAGTATTCTTTACCAGAATCAAGATCTATTATTCCTGCAAGATTTGGAACGTCAAGACCAAAAAAGTAGAGAAACGAACTATCTTGGCGGAAATGATATGTATTATCTGGATAGTTAAATGCAGCTTCATTATTCCCCAATAAGAGTACTAATCCACCTTTTAATTTGTCTTTTAATCGGTTTCTTCGTTCTATATAAACATCTTTTTTAAACATGACTTTTTTTATTTGTTTGAAAATTAATACTTTAATCCGATTTGATATGTGCAATAAATTTGTGAAAAACAAAGGACTGAATTTTTTAATTAATTAAAAAACATATCAAACAAAATATTGTTTAATTTTTTGTAACAATTAGATAGTATGCCCGTAAAAGGTTACTAAAATCAAGTAATACCTATGGAGTGAAAGTTTTGAGAGTTGTTAACATTAACAGATTAGGTATCAGATCAAATTGTGTATAAAATATATTGCGAATGCATTTGAATTTTTCGTTTAATTTGGTATATTCGCACTTTATCAACATGTTGTTAACAATTTAATTTTCTAAAAAACGGATTATGCCTTACAGAAGATTACCCAACACCGATAGTTCAAGGTTAAAAGCATTAAAAAGTGCGTTAAAAAAAGGAAAAGAATTAACTCCAATGGATTTAGCATTTAAACAAAGTACCTTTCAAAGGGCTAGATCATTTCTTCCTAAATGGGAAAAGGCAATTACAGAACATAAGAATACATATGACATTCAAATTACAAATAATAAAGAGTATTTAAAGAAACTTAAAAAAGTAAAACTGTATATCTCGCATTTTATTCAGGTTGTTAATATGGCTATCACAAGAGGAGAATTGCAAGCTGTTGTTCGAATATTATATGGAATAGATGAAGATAATAGTAAATTACCTTCATTAAATACAGAGTTGGACGTTATTGAATGTGGAAAGAAACTTATTGAAGGCGAAACCAAGCGAAAAATTAATGGACATACTCCTATAACAAATCCTACAATAGCTCTTGTGAGAGTTTATTACGATAATTTTATAGAATCATATAAGTTTCAGAAAATGCTCCAAAAGAATCACTCCAGAGCACTTAACAACCTAGCAGATATTCGTGATGAAGCAGATCAGATAATTTTAAATGTTTGGAATGAAGTTGAAGAATCTTACAGCGAATTACCTGAAGACCTAAAACGAGATAAAGCTCAGGAATACGGATTAGTATATGTGTATCGCAAAAATGAAATTGGGCGAATTAGCTTATTCAAAAATAGCGAAGCAGGTATACTTAAGATGTAGAGCTTCTGAAATTTTCTTTATAAAATAAATATAGCAAAGGAACTACTACAATAATTCCTAGTATTAAGTACATATAAGAGTCTTGATTTGCACCGAAATTCTCAATATTGTCGGTCATTTTATCAGCATAAAAATAATATAAAATTACTGCAGTTGTATTGTTTACAAAGTGACCTAACATAGGTAGCCAAATAGATCCACTCCAATAAAAAAGATAACCTAATAAAACACCAAGTAAAAATCGAGGAAGAAAACCATAAAATTGCATATGCATAGCACTGAATAAAAACGCCGCAATAATAATTCCCCAATGAATATTCTTTGTCCATTCGGCAAATAAGCGTTGAAAAATTCCTCGAAATATTAGTTCTTCTCCAATAGATGGTAAAATGCCAATCATAAAAATATTAAAATAAAGACTTCCGAGAGTATCCATCTTTAAAAAAGCGTCGGTAAGTTCTTTGGCATCTGTTTCTTTATTTGCCATCCAATTTTCAATGCCGCTTAGCCAATCGGGGAATTGCATACCTTCATTTATTACTGCTAAAAAATTAATTATTGGAACTGACGCAAATAAAATAATTACGGTAAATACAATTGGTCGGATTGTAATTTGTTCGAATTTTAAATATTTTGTTGATTTTGAATGGAAAACATATCCAATAATGAAAGCAGGAATAATAAACAATCCTATTGCTTGCAGTGTTTGTAAATATTTAAGAAATCTGATGTTATTCGGTTCTGTATAATTTGCAAGTACATTTGGTAAATCAGCAATATTTATATGAAAAATAGGTATTGCAAATAAAAACCCAATTAAAAATGTAAGCAGAAATGTAGCTAATATGATGAATAAGGAAAAAATAAGTTTTGAAAAAGGGTGTACATCAGACAATGAATTTCTCATTTTAAAACGAATTGGTTAAAATTATATAAATTTGACCCTAAAATTAATCAATAATTTGGCATTTGGTAAAAATAGGTAAAATAGAACTTGGCGATAAGCCTCTTTTTTTAGCTCCAATGGAGGATGTTACAGATCCATCGTTTAGATTTATCTGCAAACACTTTGGTGCGGATGTAGTTTACACCGAGTTTGTTGCTTCGGAAGGTTTAATTCGTGATTGTAAAAAAAGTTATAAAAAACTTCAGCTTTTTGATTATGAAAGACCAGCAGCAATTCAATTGTATGGTCATCAAGTAGACTCAATGGTTCAGGCAGCGAAAATGGCTGAAGAAGCCAAACCCGATTTTATTGATTTAAATTTTGGTTGTCCGGTAAAGAAAATTGCTAACCGTGGAGCAGGAGCAGGAATGTTACGTAATATTCCTTTAATGCTGGAAATGACAAAAGAAATTGTTAAAGCAATAAAAACTCCTGTTACGGTAAAAACCCGTTTAGGATGGGATGACGACAGTAAAATAATTGTAGACCTTGCTGAACAGTTACAAGATACAGGAATACATATGTTAGCGATTCATGGCCGTACACGTCAGCAAATGTACAAAGGCGAGGCCGATTGGTCTTTAATTGGTGATGTGAAAAATAACCCAAGAATGAAAATTCCAATAATTGGGAACGGAGATATTAAAGATGGCGAATCAGCGAAATTAGCTTTCGATAAATATGGAGTTGATGGTATAATGATTGGTCGGGCAACAGTGGGACGACCATGGATTTTCAAGGAAATAAAAGATTATCTGCAAAAAGGTGAAATAATGAAGCCATTAACCATTAAGGAAAAGGTTGAGTTAGCAAAATTACATTTACAAAAATCAGTTGAGTGGAAAGGCGAACCACGGGGAATACATGAAATTCGTCGACATCTTTCTAATTACTTTAAAGGATTACCACACTTTAAAGAAACACGTATGAAACTGGTTACTTTGCTTGATGTTCCGGAATTAATAAAGACTTTGGATGGTATTGCGGATAAATATGGTGACATGGACGATAGCCAGCAGGCAGATGATTATTCATATTTTCAATATTAAAATTGTTTATAGTTTTGATATAAAGTATTAAAATGAAACATAAAGTTTCTTTTTTAGTATCTTGCGAAATTGTAAATTTAAACTTTAAACGCCTCGTGTTATTGATTAAACCCCTTATAGATATAGACTTGAATTATTTAATTAAATTAATCGGAAGATGCCAAAAAAAATTTATGTAGCAGACGATTCTGTTGTTACCAGAATGTTTATCAGTAGTATTATTAATGAAATTCCAAATGTTGAAATTGAAGAGTTTGCAAATGGAGAAGAGGTTCTAAATAAAATTAAGAAAGCACTTCCAGATTTACTAATTTTGGATTCAGTTATGCCCAAAATGGATGGATTAAGTGTTCTTTCAAAACTAAAAGAGAATAACATTAAAATTCCAATTATATTTTTTACTGCAGATATTCAAGCCACAACAAGGGAAAAAGCCATAAGTTTAGGAATAGCAGAATTTGTAAATAAACCATTACAGAAAGAAGTAATTCTTGAGAAGATTAAAAACATACTATTTAATAAGTAATACTTGACATTATGCTTAATGCTTTACAAATAGAGATTTTAAAAGAAATAATAAATATTGGAGTTGGAAAAAGTGCGGAGGTGCTGAATAGTATGATCCAATCACATATATTATTGGATGTTCCAGAAGTGAAAATAGTAGAATATAGCGAATATGATAAATTTGTTCATACATTTGAGGATACAGATTATTCTGTAATTACTTTGCCTTTTAATGGAGAATTAAATGGGTTTTCGAAATTAATTATGTCATCAGATCATGCCGCCAAATTGGTGGATGCTTTTATAGGAAAAAGTGGAGCAAGCTTGGATATGGATTCACTAAAAATTGATATTCTTTCAGAAATTGGGAATGTAATTATTAATGCAGTAATGGGAACATTAGGTAATATGTTAACAATAAATCTTGATTATATTGTTCCAAGCTATGAAAAAGGAGTAAGGAATATAATTATTCCCCAAGAAATGTTAAATAACAAATCAGCGATATTATTTGCAAAAACACAATTTAAAATCGAAGAATTTGAAGCAGAAGGAAACTTCGCAATATTTTTTAGATTAGAATCGTTTAAATCCTTGGTTGAGAAAATTCAAGAATATTTCGATAAAAACATTTCTTAGATTATTTATATGTCTGCACTTCAAGATACAAGTTTATATAATACTTTGGATTTTTTACCGGAAGGATATTTTATTATAGACAGTAATTATAAAGTAAAATCTTGGAATAAGGTCTTGAAAATATTAACAAATGTTGAGAAAGAAAATATTTTAAATTCAGAACTTGGTGAATTTTTTCCAAATTTTAAAAAGGATATTTATAAAAAACGAATTGATCCGATTTTTAAAGGAGGCCCTCCAGTTATCTTTTCTGCTCAATTACATAAGAATTTATTCTCTCAAAAAGAAAATCAAAAAAACTTATATTATCAAGTTACAATATCTTCTTTAAAAGTAGATGAAGAAAATTGTAATGCTTTATTTTCTGTTGAGAATAGAAATGAGGTCTATAGTCAGATAAATGATTTAAAAAACTTGCATGACAAGGCATTAAATGAAATAACTGAAAAAGATGAGGTTCACTCAGAGCTTGTTAATCAGCATATTGAAATAGAAAAGGCATTTTTAGGCTTATCAGAAAAGAATTTGCAAATTGAAAAACAAAAACAACAGTTATTGGAATTAAATGCAACAAAGGATAAGTTTTTTTCAATTATTGCACATGATTTAATTAATCCATTTTCATCTTTAATGGGTTTTTCTTCTATTTTATATGAAAAGTTTGATACCTATACACCAAATATATTGAAAGAGATGATTGGTCATATGCACCAAACTTCTAAACAGACCTATGATTTATTACAAGATTTATTGCAATGGTCAAGAGCACAATCCGGCAGTCTACAGAATAAACCTATAAAATTAGGATTAGATGAAATTGTCATTGATAATATTGAATTAGTAAAAAATAGATCATTAAATAAGAACATTGAGATTTCTAAGTCAATACCAAGTAAATTATATGTATTTGGTGATCATAATATGATTAATACAGTAATAAGGAATTTGATTTCAAATGCAATAAAATTTACACCTGAAGGTGGATGTATTGATATTTCAGTTGATGAAGTAGCAGAAAATCAAGATCAAAATGATTTTATTGTTTTAAAAGTTAGTGATAATGGTGTAGGTATAAGTACGGAAAAATTATCTAAATTATTTAAGATTGAAGAAAGCCCTTCAACTGTAGGTACAAACGATGAATTAGGTACCGGTTTAGGACTAATCTTATGTAAAGAGTTTATTGAAAAAATGGGTGGTGAAATTTGGGTAGAAAGTGAAGAAGAAAAAGGAAGTACGTTTTTTGTAAAAATACCCTTATACAAGGAATAGTGATTGATATATCCCCTGTTGGTTTCCCTCGATTTTTTTAATGTGATAAAAGATTACTTGAAAAAGACATAAAAATGAAGCCTTTAACCATTAAAGAAAAGCTTGAGCTAACAAGATTACAACTGCACAAATCAGTTAAGTGGAATGGAGAGCCAACCGGAATATTTGAAATTTGCTAACCGCTTTTCTAATTACTTTAAAGTATTGCCACAATTTACAGAAACATGAATAAAACAGCTTACATTGCTTGATGTTCCTGAATTAATAAAGATGATAGTATTGCTGATAAGTGCGTAGACATCGACGATAATCAGTAAACAGATAACTATTCTTACTTTTAATATTAAAATTAAAGATAAAGATGAAAAAAATTGCTTTTTTACTCCTTGGAATTATCATATTAAGTGCTTGTGAAAGAAATGATAAAAGCGAAAATGAGAGTATTATTAAAGTTGGAATTTTTGACACTAATGGTGATAGCCCAGGTTGTATTGTTGATGCGTATGAGGCATTAAGAATTGATAACAAAATAAATCCGGAAGTAATTAGTGCAGCAACTATTATGTCTGATGATATTTTATCATTCGATGTTATTTTATTTCCTGGAGGATCGGGTAAAGCTGAAACTAGTCGATTAGGACATTTGGGACAAAAACGTATTCAGGAATTGGTTTCAGATTATGGAAAATCAGTCATTGGAATTTGTGCAGGAGCCTATATTTTATCTCAAACCGAAGGATATCCATCTCTTGGATTAAGTGGAATGCAAGCTACAGATATTGAACACGACCACCGGGGACACGGAATTGTAAAATTTAATTTATCAGAGATAGGAAAAGAAATTTATCCTGAACTTGCAGATAGTGAGTTAAGTTTTATGCAGTATTATGAAGGCCCGGTATTAATTCCTGTTGAAAATCAAAACTATAATTATCAAAGTCTTGCAACGATGTTAAGTGATGTACATACTGTCGAAGGAACTCCATCCAATATGACAAATAATAAACCATTTATAATAACATCAGAGGTTGGTAAAGGAAATACAGTTTCATTTGTTGGTCACCCTGAAACAACACCAGGAATGCGATGGATGTTGCCAAGAATGGTTAGATACTTACTAAAAAGAGAATTGGTTAAATATCCAGATGAAGTTGTACGTCCTGAAATCTATAAAGATGAATTACTTTTTACAGAAGACCTCCTTGATCTACAAAATAAGTATTATAAGAATTTATGGGGAACAGAAGTTCAGAAAATAGAAGCAATTAATGGCTTAGTAGATATATCGGCATGGTCAGCTAAAAAGTGGATTGTAGGTTTATTAAGGGATTCTTCTGCTGAAGTTAGAAAAACCACAGCATCTGCTTTAGTTCGTTTAGAACGAACTGATTTTATTCATGATTTAGAGATTGCTCATGCACTAGAAAAAGATAATGAAACCAAACTTATCTTGCAGGAGAGTGTTAAAAGTTTAAAGAATATGATTGAATTAAATTCTGGTAAATAAAACTTTTTAACTTATAATTCATTTTGAGAATATTTAAATAAAGGTAGATAAAAGCACCAAGCTTATAATCCAGACAAATTGCTAAGACCAATTATATTAATTTTTGAAACGATCAATTTTTTAAAATTATTGTTGAGGGTTTGCATATGAAAAAGAATTTGTTATCATTGTATTGCTTTTTATAAACGAAGTTAGACAATTAAGCATAAGATTTTGATCATTGGTTTGTTAAGAGTAATTTATTAACCCCAAATTTTATTTTTATGTTTTCAAAAAGAATTTTAATAATTATCTCATTTTTAGTATTTACTGGAAATACTTTCGCTCAAACTGAAGATCACGAATGTAATCATCATCATTCCAATTTTGAGTTCGGTTTATCAAATGGATTAGTTTACAACTTTACTGAAAGTGAAGCTGCATACGGATTGCACGTTCATGTAGTAAGATCAATAGGCAAAAGTGAAAAATTTGGAATGGGGATTGGTTATGAACGTATTTTCGATGATCATAAGCATAATGCATTAAGCCTTGTTTTATTGTATCACCCGATTGAAAATGTTTCTATTAATTTAGCACCTGGACTTACTTGGTTGGGATCAGACAGTAATACTGTAAAACCGGCAGTACACCTGGAAGGATTATATGAGTTTAAATTAGGAAAATTCCATTTAGGGCCATTATTAGGTGTTGCATTTAATACTGAAGATTTACACGCATCTGTGGGCTTACATTTAGCAGTGGGATTTTAAGATATTACCTTAAATCTGTAAACCGTGGTACGGATTTGTTAATAATCTGTAAGTTGATTATAATTTCATGTCATCTATATTAGTTAACCGTGGTACGGTTAATTACTTAATTTTTAAATGAATGAAATTTACTTGCGATTTTAAGATATTATAAAAATCAATATTTAGGATATGGATAATACCTTGCTTTTTTATGCGCAACCATTTTAAACTGGTTTCCATCTGTATATTGAACCCAAATATTAAAATAATATGAAATACATTATGAATACTCTTTTAATATTGTTTAGTTTAATTTTTATGTCATGTGAACAGGAAGATATAAATTCTGAATTTCCGATTGAGGAAAAAGAAATTGTACTTTCAATGAACATGAAGAATATGGTATCTTCCGACAATCAGTTTGGAATTGAAATATTCAAACAAATGCTTAATGCAGAACAGGGTAATAATCTTATGATTTCTCCTTTAAGTATATCGCAAGCCTTACTAATGACATATAATGGAGCTGATGGCGATACTAAAAAAGCATTTGATGAAACATTGTTTTTAAATGATCTTACAATTGATGAGGTAAATCAATCTGCTCAAGAACTTGTTAAGGCATTGCTTGAAGCTGATCCAGAGGTAATTATTGATATAGCAAATTCAATCTGGTATCCTGATGGATATAAAATTAAGCCGGAATTTATTGGCGTAAACGAGGATTATTATAATGCAGAAGTACAACAATTAGCTTTTAACAATGAGGCTGTGGATATCATAAATGCCTGGGTTAAAAACAAAACAAACGATAAAATTGAAGAGATCATTGACGAAATTGATCCAATGACAATTATGTTTCTTATTGATGCTGTTTATTTCAAAGGGAATTGGAAATCTGAATTCGAAGAAGAAAATACGATTGATGATGACTTTACTTTAGGCAATGGCAGCAAAGTAACAGTTCCTTTCATGTATCAATCGACCACAGCAAAAAAATTAAACCACGATGATTTTACAATTCTTGATTTACCATATGGACGTGGCAATTTCAGTATGTTAATAGTTTTACCGAACAAAGATAAAACGATAGATGATGTTTTAGGAGTGTGGGATAACGGCACTTATAATCAATGGATAACAGATTTATATGAAGTTGACAATCTTGATGTTATAATTCCGAAATTTAAATTTGCTTACGAAAAGGAACTTAATGAGGTGCTAAAAGAAATGGGACTTGCCGTAGCATTTGATACAGATCAGGCTGATTTTTCAAACATAATTGAAGATATGGACTTGTATATTTCTAATGTTAAGCACAAAACATTTATCGAGGTAAATGAAAAAGGAACAGAAGCTGCAGCTGTTACCTCGGTTGAAATTCGAATGACAAGCATTGGGCCATCCAATCAATTCATAGCCGACAGACCATTCTTATTCGTAATACGCGAAAAATATACAAATTCAATATTATTTATGGGTCGGGTAGAAGATCCTTCAAAAAAATAAATTTTTCAGGAGATTTTAATAAAGCGATAAAAGAGGGTGTCCAAAAAGTCAGAAAGTTGTCTATACTTCGATAAGCTCAGCATGACAATTCTCTGTTAAACTGGTTGTCATTCTGAGCTTGTCGAAGAATCTAATTGATTAATAATAAGACGTTTCGACAAGCTCAATATGGCATTTTTCATAGAAAGCCTACTTTTTGGACACCCTCTTTTAATTTATTAGCTACAGAAATATGTTTTTTTTACTTTTTTGATTTCAAACAATAGATTCAGTTTGTCAAATTAAATTCTCAATATTTAGCTGTCCAATTCACGCGTTACCGAAATAGCAGCAATTGTACCATCGGCAACAGCTGTAGTAATCTGACGATATTTTTTGCTTCTTAAATCGCCTACTGCATAAATTCCTTCGATGTTAGTAAGCATATCTTCATTGGTTTTAACATAACCAAAATCATCTCTTTCCACGTCATCTTTGAATAAATCTGTATTTGGTTTCATCCCCACAAAAACAAAAACTCCGTCAGCTTCTATGGTTGATTTTTCACCTGTTTTTATATTTTCGGTTGCCACATTCATTTGGTTACCATTTTTTTCGAATCCCCTGGGTTCAGTATCGAATATAAAATTGATTTTAGGATTTGCAAATGCTTTTTCCTGAGCTTCTTTATTAGCTTGCAATTTATCAAATTGATGCACAATGGTTATTTTGCTGGCAAATTTAGAGATAAACTCAGCTTCCTCAATAGCTGTATTTCCACCACCTATAACTATCACTTCCTTATCATGAAAATACTTTGCATCGCAAGTAGCGCAATACGATATTCCATTCCCTTTTAATTCTTTTTCTCCGGGCACATTTAAATATCGGGGCGAAGCTCCGGTTGCAAGCACTATTTTTTTAGCTTTTATGGTTTCATAACCATCAATAACAATAGTTTTGTCTTTCAGATTAACCTGAGTAACATCAACAGCCACTTTGTATTTTGCACCACAAATTTTTGTTTGCTCCGACATATAGTGAGCCAACATATAACCCGGCTGAGGTTCTATAAAACCAGGATAATTTGATATTTTATGTGTAGTAGAAATTTGTCCACCTGGCAACATAATATCTACTAATACAGTATTTACTCTGGCCTGACAAAGGTAAAGTCCAGCAGTTAATCCTCCTGGGCCACCACCTAATATTATAGTTTCATACTCAGATATTAGAGGCTTAATATTTTTTTCAATTTCTGAAACTTTCTCTTCAGAGATCATTGTATTTAGGTTGGTTATAAGTTCGGAACGTTTAATTCCACCTGTTAACTTTTCTCCCACAAGCTTACCATCATCATAAAAAAGAACTGTCGGCGAACCATTTACTTCCAAACTATCAGCTAACTCACGGTTTTCCTGCCTAAAAATTTTAAGGAATTTAATTTCGTTGCCATACAATTCTGATAAATTATCAAACTTTGGAGCAAGCGCTTCACAAGGTGGACATTCTGTTGAGTAAAAATCAATGGCAACTTTTCCGGCTTTCAATACTTCTTGATCAAATTCATTTTGGCTTATTTCTTTCATATTTTTTGTTTTAAGCTTTTTCTACTGTTTCGTTATATACTTCTATTCCCAATTCAAGCAATTCTTTTATCGGTTTGCAATCGGGAGCATGCAAGTTGCCGGTTCTGTTTTTTGCAATTGCGGCACAACCACCACCACAAGCTAACTGTACAGCACAATTATGACAATCTTTTATGGCTAATACATCTCTATCTTGCCATTCTTCAATAAGGTCTTCTTTTAATTCTATTTGTGGATAAAAGGTTCCGAGATCATCTCCCGCATTGCCCACGGTTGCAGTGCAGGCATATATATGTCCCGAATAATCGAATGCCCATTCAGTTTTTGCTCCCGAGCATGAATCGAAAAGAGGATTGGGTAATTCTCCATTTTCAAAAATGAATTTTGCAATTGAAAAAGCAGGCTTATGAAATTCCAATATCTCCGGGTATGCTTTTACAAGTTCAGAAACCTGCTCATACATTTCAATTCGGCTAAAAAGTCTTTTATTATTATTCTGGCAGTGATGCAGTTCGTAATTTCTACCCAGGGCAGTTTTAAAATATGGACTTTTAGTCCATCCTTGCTTAATAGCATAACGTGCCAGATCCGGAAGGTTGTCAATATTATCTTTATCAACCACCATACGCAGATTTACAGGAATGTTGTTTTTTAATAAGAGATCAACTCCTTCGGAAATTTCCTTAAAGCTACCCTTTCCACCTTTTAACTTCCGTCGGGCATCATGTATTTCCTGAGTACCATCCATAGTAATCTGGATTTCTCTTATGCGCGCAGTTTTTAATATATCGATATAATCGACAATGTGATACCCATTGGTTACCAATGCAATACCTAGTTCACGTCGATTAGCCTCTGTTATAATATTAGATATGGTTTCTTTTTTAGCCGGTGAATTTAACAAGGGCTCACCGCCAAACAAAGTAATATACTTACGCCTGTTAGCAAATTGGCTGTCGATATATGAAAAGAAGGCATCAATAACATCTTGCTCAACTTTATCATTGGCATTTGTATATTCATCCTGAAAACAATAAGAACAGTTAAAATTACAGGTGTACCAAGGAACAAAAAACAATTGCAATTCATCCTTTTCACGTTCATCAATAAAATTAAGGTATTTCGTTTTAAATTGTTTTTCTTCTTCCGCACGATCTACCAAATAACCCTTTTCAACATAATCCTGTGTATTTATAATAGTTTGGTTTATATATCGATGAGCTTCGTCAGGTTCTAAAATATCGGCCTGACCCGATAAAAGGTTAATCAGATAATAGTTATCAGAACCTTTGATTTTTGAAAAAATATTATGTTTTGAAAATTCCATTTTAGAGTAAAAATTAAAAAGTGAAGGTTGTCCAAAAAGCGTACTAATAATCTATTTATACCAATTAAATTTCAAAATAACCTATAAATAATTTGAATTATTTTTTGCTTAGATGATTCAAAAAAATCCAAGCATAGCCATAGCTACGGTTTTATTTTTTGAAAAAATATAAGTGAAAAAGAAACGAATTATATAGGTCATTTTGGTGTTTAATTGGTATTACTTTTACTTTTCAGACAACCTCAATCATTCGCTTTAGTCGTGACAACCCATAACATTTTTAGAGATTTTTGCACAGCATTGCGCCACTTCTTTTACATTAGTATTCTTTGTTGTTTTTAATAATGATTTCATAAATAATTTGATTTTTTAGATGAATTAAATAGTGCCTTTTCAAGTCTTTGGTAAGAAAGCGCCAAAGACGAGGCTTTCGAAGTTTTGGAAACAAGGAGTTCACTTTTGTGAATGACTGTTTTCAAAACGAGAGTAACGAAGTATTTGACGTTTTCTTACAAAGACTAATTACAACATTTCTTTTTACCCGCTATGGTAAAACTCACAACCTCAATTTGTCCTTTTTTATAAGGAGAACTTTCCTCAATAATTTCTATATCTTTAAAACCAACTTTGGCTAAAGTATCAAGATAATCCTGTTTAGTCGTAGATCCTGCCCAACATTCTGCAACTGCAAGAGGATCGTTTTTATATTTTTCAGGAACTTCTCCTATAGAGTAAATATCACTCACTACAAACCGCCCACTCTTTTTCAGAATTCGCTCTATTTCACTCCATACCTGTAGTTTATCTGATGCATGATTTATGGTACAGTTCGATATTAACAAGTTAACCGAATCGGATGACAATTTAATATCTTCTAATTCTGATTTTATAAATTTCACATTTGAAACGCCTAGCTTATCAGCATTTTTTCTTGCCTTTTGAAGCATCCCATCCGATACATCTATACCATAAACAAAACCCGATTCTCCAACCAAGTCAGCCATTCGTAACACATCGGTTCCTCGTCCGCTGCCTAAATCAACACAAGTTTCTCCTGGTTTAGCTTTTGAATAATCAATGGCTCCCCCACACGAAAGACAACAATTATCGTCTTGTGCGAGTTCCGAATAACGGATTTGAATTTGTTCAGTATTCATATATTTAAGTTTTTATTTAACAATATCTATTTTTAATACTTTTGCTTAATTAGTGTCAGCAAGAATAACGCAGAACCTTGCGAAGCTCACGAACGTAATTTTATAAATATTAAACTTGTGAGTAATTTGGCGTTTTCTTGCAAAGACTAATTAATTATTCCCAGTTTTGAATCTGTTAATAGTTTGGTGTTTCAAGTTACGATCTTTTACCAATAAAGGCGTTACAGGAGCTTTTGATTTTGAATTAAAAATCATATCGTGCCCAAGGCATAATCCCATCATGATATTAAGTTCTGTCTTTTTCTCGGCTAAAAAATCCGCTTGTCCTGCCGGATTACATGATATTCCTTTATAATCTGGCACTAATTGATTAAAAGGGATGCGACCTAATTTGCAATTTACCTTATCCACAGCAAATCCCTCAGCGATCATAATATTTTCTAATTGTGTAGCTTCCATATTAAAAGCAGTACAATGGGCAATCCCTATTCGTTTAATTCCGGTTTCCTTTGCATACGCAACAATTTCATCTACCCTGTCGAGTTTTGGATTTAAGGAATCCTCGGCAATTTTCAATATTTCTTTATCTTTTTTATCGTATAAATCAGAATAATATTTATGTTCAATTGTCATCATTTTTTATAAGGATTTATTTTTTGTAAAAGGAATCTGTGCTTTGTACGTTAAACTGCCATTAGGACATTCAGCCACACATAGCAAACATTTTGAGCAACTAAAATTTTCGGCCGGATTGATAAATTTGGGCTTATATAAACTGAATTTTTGTTTGTCAAGACTAGGCATATAACAAGCTTTATCGCAAAGCCCACAATTTTTACAAGTATCTGTATTAAGTTGTATTTTATAAAGTGAAACTTTATTTAAAAGACCTGAAACCCATGCAATAGGGCAACCAATTTTATGATACTGGTACATGTTTTTTAAAGAATCGGTGGGGCTTAATTTCATAATAAACTCCATGATAGCTCCCATAGGACACATCCATCGACAAAACACTTTGCCCCAAATAATGCCAATTGCCGATCCAAAACCTAATACCCACCAAAGAGAAATATCAAAATAACTTATTGCTATATAAAGGGATATACCAATGATAGCCTGAATAATATTTCTTCTTTTAGAAAGAATGGAGATTACTTTTTGTTTTTTACTCATTATTTAATTTGCAATATTTTGTGTATTAGATTTTAGTGTGCCCATTAAATAATCTTCAATAAGTCTTTCCGGTGTATTTATCTCCACCCCGACAAACAGATTTATTTTTGTTTCAGAAAAATAGCTTATAGAAAGTTTATTCATTCCATTGGCAATAACATCAGTAATTTCCCATTCATTAATCCATTCTGGGATGTTTAGAAGTAAATTTTGAGCATTCACTATTATAGGTTCAGCTTCTAGCTTACCTAAATTAATACTATAAATGTGATAAAAGGAGCAGTCTTCAAATTTTTCACTTAACATAGTATCAATAATTGGCATTGCAATTCTTGTCATAAATTCTAAGCATTTTTTGTACTACAAAAGTACATGCACAATAAAGATCAGACAAGAAATTATCAACTTACAATAAGGCTTAAAAAGCTATTTTTTTATAGCTTTTATCCAACAAAATTTCAATTATTTTTTGCTAAGATCATTAGCAAGTCGTGACACGGATTTTATAATTATTAAGCAAATCTGGTAATGGCTGTTATACAGTAACAGAAAGGTTCTGCTCTTTCTGAAGAGAATCCGTGGCGCGACTATTTAACTAAATTGAATTATTTTTTGAAGAAATATAAGTGAATAAAGGCCGTTTCCTTGCTGTCGTTATAAGGGGCATTCTGATGTTTAATAGGTATAATCAAGCTAATTTTAATAATGGCTCTAATAATACCAAAATAATATGGGCAAAAATGTGAGCTATGAATGCTGTTTCTAAACCTTTTTTCCAATACAACCATCCGAATATTATACCTCCAATAGAATTTCCAATCAAAACATAACTTAATAATAAAGCCGAAGGATTACTTAATGATTGAAAAACGATAGGAAAATGTCCTAAGCCAAAAATTACAGATACTATTAGAATGCTAATCCAATAAATTTTGGAATTTGTAGATCTAAAAATCTTCGATATTAGCCACACAATGAAAGTCATTAATCCAAACCTTATTATTATTTCTTCTGTAAAACCTCCGTATAAAAACCTTGCAGCTAAAGTTGGTTTTAGTTTTTCTCCTAATTCTAAAAACTCTTGAGGTAAAATGGGATAGAAAATTAAGCCAATTAAGCTTAGTATAATTCCTGAAATTACACCTCCAATAATTCCATACTTTAATATTGATGATATTTGAGGACTTTTCTTATATCTAATAATATTCTTAATAACAGGAGCATCTAATGAAACTTTGTCGTGTAAAAAAACACCTAATATTACAGCACCAATCAACATTATCGTAGGATTAATCAAGATAAGTAATTTAATTTGTTTCGGAGAGAACTTTTCAAGTAAAAGTTTCATTACTTCCTCGGGTAATGAAATCTCCATTGTTAAGATTGATAAAACGCCTGTAAAACCAAGAATAAACAGTACTATCCCTAAAAGAATTTTTTCATTTTTCATCATTTTGTTTTTGCTTAGAAGTTTTTGATAAATTGATTTTAATTAGTACCTGCCAGAAATCTACTTATTTTTAAAGTCTTTGATAAGAAAGCGTCAAAGACGAGGCTTTCGAAGTTTTGAAAATCAAGGAGTTCACTTTTGTGAATGACTGTTTTCAAAACGAGAGTAACGAAGTATTTGGCGTTTTCTTACAGAGACCAATTAAAATGAGATATAAAATTACTAAAAATAATCACAAGCAAGTATTAACTTTGTGATTTTAAAAATGATATCAAATAATAGATATGACCGATAAAATGGATTTGAGTCAATTACATCAATTATCTGCCAGTAACCAGGAGCTTTTGCGACATAAAAAAAAGCAATTGGTTTATCAAAAAGGGGAGAATATTTTTAAACAGGGAGCATTTGCTCCATACGTAATGTTTGTGCAAACAGGCTTAGTAAAGTTGTATTTACAAACCGGTCATAATAAACAAATAAATATCAGGGTAGCCAAACCCGGTGATCTTTTGGCATTTTCATCGGTATTTGGAGAAGATTCGTATACATACTCAAGCCTTGCGTTAAAAGATTCTGAAATATGCATGATTGATAAAGAAGGCTTGAAACAAGTTTTGTATGATAATAATGAATTTGCAATGAAAATTACCTCGAGCAATTTCAAGAATGAAAAACATTTATTAAATATAATTTCCAGTATTTCGCACAAACAAATGAGAGGAAAACTGGCAACGGCTTTACTATATCTTTCAGCAAAAGAATTTCTTGACGAACAAATTTTTCAATACCTAAGCAGGCAAGATATTGCAAATTTTGCCTCCATTACTGCCGAAAGTGCCATTAAGTTTTTAAAAGAATTTGAAAAGGAAGGCATTATTAAAATTAAGGGTAAAGATATCACAATTGAAAAATTAAATGAACTTAAAGACATTTCAGAAAAGGGTTGATTTAGATCATATTGAGTATGATTTTTAATGAACTAAAATTAAATGTAAGTATATTAGACAAAGAGTAAAATTATATATGATGTTAAAGAATTTTTGGAGATCTTTACTTATATACCGTTAATACACTTTTTACAACAAAGACAATGATTAAAAAAACTATTTTAGCGTTATTTGGACTTTTAGTTTTTAACTTAATATATGGACAAGATCAAGAAAAGTATTCTTTATTAGTAGCAGAAGCTGAAAAGTTTTATGAGAATAATGAATACTTAAAATCTGGTCAAAAATATTCAGAAGCATTTGTTGCCTTTAATGTTAAAGCAGGTACAACTGACAGATATAATGCAGCTTGTTCTTGGGCTTTAGCTAAAGAAATTGATTCTTCATTCGTTCAATTATTCCTGATTTCCCAAATCGGGAATTTTACAAATTTTAGACATATAACAACTGATACCGATTTGTTAATATTGTATGCGGATACACGCTGGAATGAAGTTCTCAATTTAGTAAAAGAAAATAAAGAAAAAGCAGAAGCAAATTTTGACAAGCCACTCATTGCACTTTTAGACACCATCTACCAAGAAGACCAAGGTATAAGAATAAAAGTAAGCAATGTAGAAGAAAAATATGGTAGAGATTCCGATGAAATGAAAGCTCATTGGAAAACAATAGGAGAAAAAGATTCTATCAATCTTGTTCAAATTAAAAAAATACTTGATGAAAAAGGATGGTTAGGGGCAGACATCATAGGTAAACAAGGAAATAACACCTTATTCTTGGTTATCCAACATTCAGATCTTGAGACTCAGTTAAAATATCTTCCTATGATGCGAGAAGCTGTTGGAAAAGGGAATGCTCAATCAAATAAATTAGCATTACTTGAAGATAGAGTATCTTTGAGACAAGGAGAAAGACAAATTTATGGAAGTCAAATTGGGAGGGACGAAGATGGGAAATATTTTGTTTTACCATTAATTAAGCCCGAAAATGTTAATCAAAGACGTAAAGAGGTTGGTTTACATCTTTCAATTGAAGAATATGCAAAACACTGGAATATTGAATGGGATATTGAAAAACATAAAGAAAGAATAGCTAAAATTGATGATAAATAGAAAAGCATGTGTAGAGCTATAAAACATAAGTTTTGTAGCAATTTTATGACATTTTCTCATCATTAACTTCCGATATAAGAAAATATAGAAACGCAGCTAAATCTCATACTTTGAACTATTAACTGATTTTTCAACTATAATTGAAAATATGCAGTTGAATAATTAACACATTAAACATGATTGGTTATTTCGAATAAAAGGTAGAAAGTAAAATAAACAAATGATTTGGATTTTTGTTTCATCTACATACTAAATTCTCAATACTACATTTCTATATTCTATAGCATAGTATTTCATGCTAAAAGTCATGATTTTTAATGCGAAATGATCTAATTTTGCACAATATTTTAAATATTTATAATTTGTTATGGCAGACAAAATAAAACAAACAAAATTGTTCGAAGAATTTCCTCCTATCTCAACACAAGAGTGGGAAGATAAGATCTTAGTTGATCTGAAAGGTGCTGATTACCAAAAGAAATTGGTATGGAGGACTATCGAAGGTTTCAGTGTACAACCTTATTATCGTGCTGAGCATCTAGAAAATCTGAAACATCTTAAATATGTTCCGGGAGAATTCCCTTATGTTCGAGGAAATAGTGCAAAGTGCAACTGTTGGTATGTTCGTCAGGATATTGATGCAACTGATGCTGCAGAAGCAAATAAAAAAGCACTTGATGTTCTTATGAAAGGCGTTGATTCTTTAGGTTTCGACATGTGTTGTAAAGAAGAATTCTCAAATGAAGAATTTGCTATATTAGTAAAGGACATTAGCATTGAAGATATTGAGATAAACATTCTTAATCCTTCAGCAGCACATCCGTTTGTTGATTTCTTAAAAGCAAAGATTGAAGCTGAAAATATCGATAAAAAAGAAATTAAAGGTTCTGTTGGATTCGATCCAATGGCACATCTTTCTTTAAACGGTAATTTCTGTAAAGCTAAGGATGAAGTTTTTGAAACTGCAAAAGAATTAATTGAAAAAGCAAAAGATCTTCCTAAGTTCAGAACTATTGGTGTTAATGGCGAGATGTTTAATAATGCCGGAGCCACAACCGTTCAGGAATTAGCATTTGCTTTGGCAATGGGTAATCAGTATTTAAATCTTTTAAGTGAAAAAGGATTAGATACAGATACAATTGCTGAGAATATTAAATTTAATTTTGGTGTTAGCTCAAACTATTTCATGGAAATAGCAAAATTCAGAGCAGCACGAATGTTATGGGCTAAAATTGTAGAAGCTTACGAACCAAATAATTTGGAGGTGGCAAAAATGAATATTCATGCCATCACATCTAAATTTAACCAAACAATTTATGATCCATACGTGAATATGTTACGTGGAACAACAGAATCAATGTCAGCAACTATTGCAGGAGTTGATTCATTAACTGTTACCCCATTTAATAAAGCTTTCGAAAGTGCAACCGTATTTTCAGATCGTATTGCACGTAACACGCAAATCTTATTAAAAGAAGAATCATATATAAATAAAATTGTTGATCCTGCGGGAGGTTCTTATTATATTGAGAACTTAACGCATTCAATTGCTGAACATGCTTGGAAATTATTCCAAACTATCGAATCAAAAGGTGGATATGTTGAGGCATTTAAAGCTGGATTTATTCAAGAGCAAGTAAAAGAATCAGCAAATAAGCGAAATTTAAATATTGCAACACGTCGCGAGATTTTATTAGGAACAAACCAATATCCAAATGCATTAGAAAAGCTTGAAGTGGAAATTGCAGAAAAATGTTGTTGTTCATGTAAACGAGATGATGCATTAGCTGAGCCAATTAAACCTTTTAGAGGTGCTGAGCAAATGGAATCGCTGCGAATGAAGAGCGAAAAAGCAGCAATAACTCCAAAAGTATTCTTATTAACCATTGGAGATTTAACTATGCGTAAAGCACGAGCAGGATTTGCTTCTGGATTTTTTGCATGTGCAGGGTTTGAGGTAATTGATAATGCTGGTTTTAAATCTGTTGATGAAGGTATAAAAGCTGCAATGGAACAAAAAGCTAATATTGTTGTAGTTTGTAGTTCCGATGATGAATACACAGATGCTGCACCCGCTGTACTTGAGAAATTAGGAGAAAAAGTTATAACAGTAGTTGCTGGTTATCCTAAAAGTATTGAAGAATTAAAAGCTAAAGGAATTAAGCATTTCATACATATGAAATCGAATTTAATTGAGACATTACAAGGATTTCAAAACGAATTGGGAATTTAAATATAAAGATTCAAGTTTTAGGAAATATGATAAAAACTTGATGCAATTTATCTAAAATCAAAAAAAATGAAACCAAATTTTAATAATATAAATTTAGATCTTCCCAAGTCGAAACACACTTCTGTACAAGACTGGGAAAAAGAAAATGGCATTGAAGCCAACTGGAAAACTCCGGAACAGATTGATGTAAAGAATGTATATTCCAAAGAAGATTTGGAAGGCATGGAGCATTTAAATTATGCTGCAGGACTAGCGCCTTTTTTACGAGGACCTTATTCAGGAATGTATGCAATGCGTCCATGGACTATTCGTCAGTATGCTGGATTTTCTACTGCAGAAGAATCAAATGCTTTTTACCGCAGAAATTTAGCTGCAGGACAAAAAGGATTATCTATAGCATTTGACTTAGCTACTCACCGTGGATACGATTCAGATCATGAACGTGTTGTTGGTGATGTTGGGAAGGCTGGAGTTGCAGTTGATTCTATCTTGGATATGAAAATCCTTTTCGATCAGATACCTTTAGATAAAATGTCTGTATCGATGACAATGAATGGTGCAGTATTACCTATATTGGCATTTTACATTGTTGCAGGATTAGAACAAGGAGTTCCATTAGACAAATTGAGTGGTACAATTCAGAATGATATCTTGAAAGAATTCATGGTGCGTAATACATATATTTATCCACCGGAATTTTCAATGAAAATTATTGCTGATATTTTTGAGTACACTTCAAATAATATGCCTAAGTTTAACTCAATTAGTATTTCCGGTTATCATATGCAAGAGGCCGGAGCAACTGCTGATATTGAGTTGGCTTATACTTTAGCTGATGGTTTAGAATATTTACGTACAGGTGTTAATGCAGGTATGGATATCGATACTTTTGCACCGCGATTATCGTTCTTCTGGGGTGTTGGAATGAATCACTTTATGGAAATTGCAAAAATGCGTGCTGCACGTATGCTTTGGGCTAAATTGGTAAAACAATTTAATCCTAAGAATCCAAAATCGATGGCATTACGTACACACTCACAAACTTCAGGTTGGAGTTTAACCGAGCAAGATCCATTTAATAATGTAGCTCGTACTTGTGTGGAAGCAATGGCTGCTACATTAGGTCATACACAATCATTACATACAAATGCATTAGATGAGGCTATAGCACTACCAACAGAATTTTCTGCTCGTATTGCCAGAAATACTCAGATTTATATTCAAGAAGAAACACAGATTTGTAAAGCTGTTGATCCTTGGGCAGGTTCTTATTATGTAGAGAAATTAACTCAGGAAATTGCAGATAAAGCTTGGGCTTTAATTCAGGAAGTTGAAGAACTGGGAGGAATGGCTAAAGCTATTGAAACAGGTATTCCTAAAATGCGTATCGAGGAAGCTGCTGCACGTAAACAGGCAAGAATTGATACAGGTAAAGATACTATCCTTGGTGTTAACAAATTCAGATTAGAAAAAGAAGATCCAATTGAAATCTTGGATGTTGATAATACAGCTGTACGTGAAGCTCAATTAATAAGATTAGCTAAATTACGTGCAGAAAGAAACGAAGAAGAAACACAAGCAGCTTTAAAAATGATTGAAGAATGCGCTGCAACAGGTAAAGGTAATTTACTTGAATTAGCTGTTGATGCAGCTAAAAAACGTGCTTCTTTAGGTGAAATCTCTGATGCTTGCGAAAAAACGGCAGGAAGATATAAAGCTGTAATAAGATCAATAACAGGAGTATATATGTCAGAATCAAAAGATGATGTAAATTATAATAAAGCAAAAGAACTGGTTACGAAATTCGCGATAAAAGAAGGACGTCAGCCACGTATTATGATAGCTAAAATGGGTCAGGATGGACATGATCGTGGAGCAAAAGTCGTTGCAACAGGTTACGCCGATTTAGGTTTCGATGTTGATATCGGGCCATTATTTCAAACCCCAGCAGAAGCAGCGAAACAAGCTGTTGAAAATGATGTTCATATTTTAGGTGTATCATCGTTGGCTGCAGGGCATAAAACATTGGTTCCGCAGGTTATGGAAGAATTGAAAAAGCTTGATCGCGACGATATTATGATTATTGTTGGAGGAGTGATTCCCGCACAAGATTATAAATTCTTATACGATGCTGGAGTTGCAGGAGTATTTGGTCCTGGAACACAAATTCCATTGGCAGCAATAAAGATGCTTGAGATAATGATCGATGAAGATTAATCATTAATATTAGATAACTTATAATTGAAAGGCTTGACATTTTATGTTAGGCCTTTTTTTGTATAATACAGCTTTTAGCCATTGGCATTTAGCTTTTAGCAACAAATATTTATTTAATAGCTAAAGGCAAAAAGCAAAAAGCTTTTTTAAATTTCTGTTAATCTTTTCTAGTTTGCATTAAAATTTCAGTAAATTTAAATCATTAAACTCAATCCTGAAAATCATGAAAAAGCTAATAATCATTTGTTTATCTCTTTTAGTAAATTTACAGTTTGTTTATTCTCAGGGGATTGAAGAAATGCAATGGGATAAGGATTTTCAAATTCATATTACACTCGCAAACGACTCAAATTATATTTTAGACATAAAAGAGTTACATCATACAGATGTTGCGGAAGATGGCTCAAGATCATTTACATACTTACCAACAAGATTGGAAACAGATTTTGTTAATAAGCTGAAACAAACAGAAGTAGATACAAATAGCTTAAATCAAGAAAATATTTCAAATTCGAATAAAACAATATGGAGTGCCTTACACAATTCCATTGGTGGCGGTTGGGTTCATTTTGTTAATTGTTTGTTGTATTCTTTGGAAACTGCATATTTAGATATTGATGCTCCTTTAATGAAGCGACCCGAAAGTAAATGGAAGCCAAGTCCAATGACAGAATCATATAAAAGAACTAAAAAGTGGAAATATTATGTTCCTGTTGATCAGAAATTGGCAATTAAAGAATATAAAATCAAAAAGGGAAATAAAAATTTGGCTCATTTAAATGATGTTCCCCCTGAGTTCATCAATTTATTTTTAAGCACAAAGCAGTCTGAATATGAGCAAATGAACTTTAATTATAGGAAAAGAGATAAGGCTAAAATTGATATGATAAAAATTTTAGTTGGTGCAAATTATTTGGGTGAGATACAAATTAAATATATAAAATCCATGGTACTTAAATCCATGGTTGATTATGCAGAAGATCAGCTACCTTCGGTAATTATTTTTGATAATTTTAATGCAGCAGTAGCAATGAGCCTTAATGAAACCGGATATCAGGTAGATAAAATTGTTTTTGCCGACGAGAAATTTATTTCGCCTGAAACAAGATTGGGTAGAATTAATCAAATAGATTTAATTGTAAACCAGATTAATCTTGTAAATAAAGAAGTATTTCAGCAAAAATTAAAGTCATATTATACCAATTCTTCTTCAAAATAGCGCGTATAATACCAATTGTATATTTAAGTGCGCTGAAAGTGCCTTTAAATATTTAAAATGGTTAATGTTGTTATATATTTGTTTTTCACTAATATGACAATTTGAATAATAAACAGTATTATAACTGATACAAACATTGTTTATTTCCTGTTAAAAGGAATTTGATAATAGATGTAGTAATTTGCTCCAAGATTAATTCCTTTTGTAGAATTTCCATATCCAGGAATATCATAAGGTTGAACATTTAAATTTTTTCCTCCGGCAACTCTTATTTTTAAAAGTGCAGACCAGCCAAAATAAACATTTTTAAAAATTTCGCCTTTTATCCCAAATGAAGCTTCAAGCCAATATGTATTGAGAGATTCTGGATTAATTGAAGTTGTATATGCTGACCAATGATTAGCATCAATAATAATATTACTTGCAGATTGATTAAAATCTGCCCAGCCAAAACGAATACCAATACCTAAAAAATCTGAGGGGTATTTTTTAAGCATATTGTAATCCATACCTAATTTTAGAAAATAACCATCAGAAAGATAATGGTAATTGTCTTTTTTTAACTCAATCTCTGAGTATCCTGCTTCAAAAACACCAAAGTATTTATGGTTTAAATTAAAATCAAATGAAGTTTCATAGGAAACACGTTCGGGTTTAAATAAATAATCAGAAAATCGCCCAACATTTAACCCAAATTTTAGTCCTTTTAATTCTAATGGTACTTTTTCTTTAACTGGAGCATACATTTCTTCATCTTGTCCGTACGAAAACAAGATTGTAAAGAGAAAAACGATGAGGCTACAATATATATATTTCAAAAAGTCCATTTACATAATTTGTTATTTTATCTGTTTTAAGATAAATAGAATCAATTAAATTATTAGTAACAGAAAAACTGTCAATTTTATAATTGAGAATAAATCCGCATTCAGGCGATAAAAAAAACAGTTCGTTTTGATGATAAAATTGAACAGTATCTTTCAAGTCTGAACTATCAGATGTTATTACAATAGTTGTGTTTGAATTGTGAGGAGATAATTGAAAATCTATTATAGAACTACTACCTTCTTCTGAATAATGAATACTATCCGACCACTCCGGTGAGTATATAGATAAATTTTCTAAATATTTTTTATCTACTAGAGTTGTGTCCGTAACATTTATTTCCAAGCTCATAAAAGACTCGGTTTCTAAAATACATATATCATCACCACATGAAAGTGTTACTATCGTAATAATGAGAAAAGGAATTATATATTTTATGATTTTCATTGTGTGTTTTGACGTTTCAATGGGCAAAAATAAATGTTTATTCTTATTTATCTACATTATTAGTGTATTTCTTTAAAAGCACCTCATTCCCATTAAACTCAGCATAAGTAAAATGGCTTAACCAGTCACCAAGATTTATAAAACGACAGGTTTCATTTAATTTTAAGTCCATAGGAAAATGCCTGTGTCCATAAATCATAAAGTCGAATTGCTCTTTTTTTAAGAGTTCTTTAGAATAGAGTATTAGCCATTCTTTATCTTCACCTTCAAAAGGCCTTGTTTCTCTTGAGTATCTACTGTGGGTCGACCATGAATTAGCTATCCACATTCCTATATTAGGATGAAGACGTGCAAAAATCCATTGAAAAAATCGATTAGCAAATATTTTCTTCAGTAATTTATAAAAAGGATCACCAGGGCCAAAGCCATCACCATGTGCTAAATAAAATTTCTTACCTGAAAGTTCTTTGATTACCGGCTCCTTATGAAGAATAACGCCTGTTTCTTGAGGTAGATAATCAAAAATCCACATATCATGATTCCCTGTAAAGAAATGAACAGGAATACCAGAATCTGTAATTTCGCAAAGTTTACCCAAGAACCTGGAAAATCCTTTTGGAATTGTTCGTTTGTATTCAAACCAGAAATCAAAGATATCGCCTAAAAGGTAAATCTCTTTAGCATCATCTTTTATTTCATCAAGCCATTTAACAAATAACTTTTCTCTTTTAAGGCTTTCCTTATTGTCAGGTAGCCCCAAATGCAAATCAGATGCAAAGTATATTTTTTCTCCTTTGTTCAAATTACATTATTTAAATGCATATTCAAATGTATTTGTCAATTGTTTTTTAGTTGGATTTACAAATATAATATCACCATCAGGATTAATTAGAAAGCTTGTGGGTAGATTTGTTATGTTGTATATTTTAGCACTGTATGATGTTCTTCCATTCAAATCAATAACATTTATCCACGAAAGCTCATCGAAAGCAATAGTTCGTGTCCAGTTTTCTTTTTTAGTATCTAACGAAACCTGATATATTTCAAATCCTTTGCTGTGATATCTTTTATAAATTTCCTTAAGTTCGATATTACGCTGAATACTTTCCTTACTCCAAGTTGCCCAAAAGTTAAGCAAGATATATTTTGCATCTATACTATTAATTGATATACTATCACCATATTGATTTGGTAAATATATTTCGGGGATACTTACAACTTCTTTATTTTTTGTTATTTCATTTAAATACAGATCTGTTTGCAGTTGATCGTAGCGTTTAAAAAGATTCTCTTTGTCGGCTATCAAAGATTTTACATGGTTTGATTCCGGATATTTCTTTACAAGAGCCTCTGAAACTATCTTTATGTATTGCAAATCTTTGTTTTTGTATAATACAAAATTCTCATTATCGTATTTCTGATAAAGAGCTACAATACTTGCTAAGCTATTTAAATTGTTAATTATAAAGGCTATTGAATAATCTCTTTGTTCATCAACTATAGTTGCATAAGATTTGTTTATTTCATCAATTTCCTGTTCAAATTTATTTGTTCCTTTTATTGACGCAGCATAATTTGTTAATGAATCTAACTGAACTTTTGTGTTAGCTAATTGATTATTTATGTTTTGAATAAGAATGGAACTCTCAGAACCGCTAATTTTTGCTACAGCCATATTAGAAGCACTTGCATTTATTTGAACTGATTCTCCGGGTTCTATTAATAAAGTTAAAAAGTTACTTTTAGAAACAGATAAATGAAAAAATCGAGGAATATCCGAAGAGAATTTAAATTTGAAATTTCCGTTTGAATCTAATCTTATTGTATCAATTTCTTGGATTTCGGAAACAAAAAGTTCACTAATTGAAAGTTTTTTTCCTTCTCCATTTTCAATAGTTCCAGTAATTTCAATCTTGCTTGATTTATTACATGATGAAAGAATTAATAAACTAATAAAGAGAAATATTATGCGTTTCATAATTATGTTATTGTTAATATTATTTTATCATAAATGGGTTATTTTAATTTAAAAATAACCCAATTTATATTATTTTCTTACAGCGCTAAGTTAATCAAATAATTCTGAAAGTTTTGCTTCAAGTACATCACCTCGTAGATTTTTGGCGATTATTCGTCCTTTTTTATCAAGTAAAAAACTAGCAGGGATAGATTGCACTTGATATATTTTTGCAGGCGCACAATTCCAGTACTTGAGATCACTAACATGAACCCATGATAAATTATCATTTTCAATTGCATTTACCCACGACTCATTATTTTTATCTAAAGAAACCTGAAAAATTTCAAATCCTTTTTTATGGTATTTCTTATAACTTTTAACAAGGTTTGGATTTTCTATACGACACGGGCGACACCATGAGGCCCAAAAGTCAAGTAAAACATATTTGCCCCTTAATGAAGAAAGTGCTATTGAATCGCCTTCAGGATTAGGTAGATATATTTCGGGAGCAATTTCTCCAATACCAACTATATTGTTGACTTGAGCTTCATTATTTTGTTGTCTCTTAATTTCTAAAAATTGGGTATGCAATGTTTTTACTGCATCCGATTCGGGATACTTTTGCATTAAAGTAGAGTCTACTAAAGTAAAATATTCCATATGATCCTTAGGATTTAATATATATCTTCTTGGAGCAATTTGCTGATACAATGCCATTAGACTAGCCAAAGAATGTGAATTCTCTTTAATGAAATTCTTTGTAAACTCAGTATGTTCAGAAATAATTTTTTGTGAACGTAATTGTAGTGAATCCTTTACTTTATTAATTTCCGAAGTTCCAATTAATGATTGATAATAAATCCCCATTGAATCTAATTGCTGTACACTTTTGTCTAAGTGCGATCTTAATGTTAAAATATTCTGACTATCAGGCGAGCCTTCAATGATAGAAATATTAGCAAGATTAATACTCTTTGCTTTTAAAACAATCTGCTCAAAGGGATTAATAATTAATGTAACGTAATTATTAGCATTTGTTCTAAGTGCATAAAATTTAGGAATATCGGTTTGCCCTTTAAAAGAGAATGTTCCTTCATCGTTAAGAATAACAGAATCTAATAAAACTATATTTTTAGATTGTAATTCAATTAAATATAGTTTTTCTCCATTTGCATTCTTTATTTTTCCTGAAACTGTAAAATATTCCGGTTCAGTTTCACATGAGATAATTATTGTTGTCAAGGCTATAAGCCAAAAAAATCTTTTCATTTTGTTCTAATTTATTGATTATAAAACAACTTTTGGTTTATAATATTGTTTGTATTTCTTCATTTATATGGCGAATTTAGTAAATATTTTGAACAATACCGGAAATAATAGCTGTCAGGAATAATATTTTTTCTTTACTTTTGCAATCCTAAAACATTGAAATAAGTGATTATTCATACCGAAATAGACAATTTAAAAATTCATAATCCAATTCTTACTATTGGCGTATTTGATGGCGTACATCTTGGACATTTACGTGTATTAGATCGTTTAAAGGAAATAGCAAAGGAAAAAGGGGGAGAGTCGGTTGTATTTACCTTATGGCCACATCCAAGAATTGTTCTTGATAAGAACATAGAGTCCCTGCGATTATTAACCAATATTGAAGAAAAAAAGGAATTACTTTCAAAATCTGGAATTGATCATTTAATTGTTTGTCCTTTTACAAAAGAATTTTCTCAAAAAGAAGCATGTGATTTTATCGAAGAATATCTTGTAGAAAAAATTAAGGTGCAACATCTTGTCGTTGGGTATAATCATCAATTTGGAAAAGATAGAAAAGCAGGGTTTGAGTTCTTAAAAGATTGCGCTAAAAAATACGGATTTAGCATTGAAAAATTAGATGTGCGTTTAGTTGATAACGATAAAGTGAGTTCAACAAAAATAAGAGAATACTTGACTTCCGGATATTTAGATATTGCAAATAGATACCTTGGTTATAAATATTTCATAAGTGGAAATGTAATTGAGGGAAATCAAATTGGAAGAAAAATAGGATTTCCTACAGCAAATATTAAAATACCTGAACCATATAAACAAGTGCCGAAAGATGGAGTTTATGCTGTTCAAGTTAAACTAAATGGAGATTTATTTTATGGTATGCTTAATATTGGATCTCGACCTACCGTTGAACCTACACTCCGAACAAAAAATATAGAAGTACATATTTTAAACTTCGATAAGAAAATATACAATCAAACGATTACGATTTCATTTCATAAAAGAATTAGGGATGAAAAAAAGTTTAATGGACTAGAAGAGCTTACGCAACAATTAGAAAATGATAAAAAAGTAGTAAAACAATTTTTTGGCTTGCTTTAATTGAACATTAGTTAAAATTAATCGTATAGCTTTGAATGATATAGATTTTACCGTAATTTTGCATTCCCGATTTAAAGAATAGAATTTAATATAAAAATAAAAATATGAATACAATGGTTGATAGCTTAATTTATAAGATTAAAGACCTTAGTTTAGCAGGCTGGGGAAGAAAAGAACTTGATTTAGCAGAGATTGAGATGCCCGGACTAATGGCATTAAGAGAAGAGTACAAAGGACAGAATCCATTAGCGGGAGCTAAAATTATGGGTTCTCTTCATATGACAGTGCAAACTGCAATTCTTATTGAAACTTTGGTTGAACTTGGTGCCGATGTGCGTTGGGTTTCTTGTAATATATTTTCAACTCAGGATCATGCAGCAGCAGCAGTTGTTGTTGGTAAAGAAGGTACAGAACAGTCACCTAAAGGAACACCTGTTTTTGCATGGAAAAGCGAAACTTTAGAAGAATATTGGTGGTGTACTAATAAAGCTTTAACCTGGCCCGATGGAAGTGGTCCGAACTTAATTCTTGATGATGGAGGTGATGCAACTATGTTGGTTGTTAAAGGTGCCGAATTTGAAGCTGCAGGTAAAGTGCCTGATTTTGACCCTAAAGCGCATTCTGAAGAAGAAGGTGTATTTTTGGAGTTATGCAGAAAGGTATTAGCTGAGGATCCAACTTGTTGGACAAAGAAGCGTGATCAAATACGTGGAGTATCAGAAGAAACGACTACAGGAGTACATCGATTATATCAACTAGCTGAGGCAGGAAAATTACCTTTCCCAGCAATAAATGTAAACGACTCTGTTACAAAATCAAAATTTGATAACCTTTATGGATGTCGTCATTCATTAACAGATGGTATAATGCGTGCTTCGGATGTTATGCTTGCAGGTAAAGTTGCTGTTGTTTGTGGATACGGTGATGTTGGTAAAGGATCAGCGCAATCATTACGTGGGCAAGGTGCTCGTGTAATTATTACAGAAATTGATCCAATTTGTGCTTTACAAGCTGCAATGGAAGGGTACGAAGTAAAAACCATAGAAGACGTTCTTGAAAACGCTGACATTTTTGTTACAACTACAGGTAATAAAGATATTATTACAGCCGATCATATGAGCAAAATGAAGAATATGGCTATTGTTGGTAATATAGGTCATTTCGATAATGAAATACAAATGGCTCAATTAATGGCAACTCCTGGCATCAAAAGAACAAATATTAAACCACAGTTTGATAAGTGGACTTTTGTTGATGGACACAGTGTGCTTATTTTAGCCGAAGGAAGATTATTGAACTTAGGTTGTGCTACAGGACATCCTAGCTTTGTAATGTCTGCATCCTTTACAAATCAGACTTTAGCACAAATAGAGTTGCATAAAAATAATGAGAATTATAAAAATGAAGTTTATACTTTACCTAAACTTCTTGATGAGAAAGTTGCTCGTTTACACCTTGATAAATTAGGAATTAAATTAACTAAACTTTCAGCCGATCAAGCAGGATATCTTGGAATTCCTATCGAAGGTCCTTACAAGGCAGATCATTACAGATATTAAAATATAGATTAATATAGAATTAACCCTGACAGAGTATTAAATTCTGTTAGGGTTTTTTATTTATAGTCATTTCTGCGAATGCAGGAATTTTTGTCTTGAAAATGAGAATAAATCAGATTATTCAAATTGCTAAATTAATTGAGCTTGGTTTGCAAACAGGCAGGTCTGATTGATATTCATTTTAAATTATTAACAGCATTGCTGCATGTAGCCTGAGGTGGTTACTGACAGTCTGTGAGCTCTGTCGAAGTATTCTCGAAGGTAATTTTGAAGAGTAAAGGAAATATAATGCTACGAACTTTTTTTCAAGTTTCAAGTTTCGATTTGATTTTAGGGATTGGAGCTTGAATACACTGAGGCTGGTTCTTTGTCATTTTGTGTTTACCATCAATTTGAATGAGTTAAATTTCATAATTTTTTATTGCATTTAATACTTTTGAATTAAAAATTAAAGTAGTTTGATTATTACTTAGGTGCGGTGGTAAGGAGAAACGCCCGGCTGAGGGATCGTTTATCCTAGACTTTTTTGTTTCTTTTTGGGGCAATGCCAAAAAGAAAAGGAAAAATAATGCTACGGAATTTTTTTTAGAGTTTTAAGTTTTAATTTGGAGTTAGGGTGCAGATTTTGAGTGCTTTGAGGATTGTTCTTTGTTATTATATTTTTAGCTTTAATTTGACTGAGTTAATTTAATTTTAATAATTAGTCCTTTATTTTTCTAATATAAAGGAACGTAAATAAAATAGTTGTCGGTAAAAATCGAAAATGCTGATTCATTTTTTTTAATTTGTAACTGTAACAGAATTAGCACCATTAAAAAAACATCTATATTGTTTTAACGGAACATTTGCAGGTCCTTGCTGGACTGTTCCTGGTATATCTTCTCCTATCATCCAAAACCCGGAACCACAACATGGACAATCAAAAATTCCAATATATTCATCACTTTCTTGTAAGATGCAAGAAGGTGAAGCTTCATAAGTACAAGCTCTGTCAAAAGCTAAAAAACTATTGTTATTTACTCGATATATAATTAATCCACCAATACCATAGCCATCTATTTCAACATAATTTTGCGGTAAAATATTTCCAAGTTGCGTATCTACTGATAAAATTGTATATACCGAAACATTTGGAAAAGGAATTTCGTTATCATCGCATCGAACAAATATGAGAAGTATTAGAATTGATATCAAAAAAAATCTTAAATTTGAATGTGAAATTATTCTTTTCATGAGTTAAATTATTTAAATTACAAAAATAAGTAAATGCTTTTCAAATTAAGGCATCCGTTCTTTTTAATTTTAAGTTTGGTTTTTATAATTGCGTGTGGTTCAAAGAAACCGATGACCGGACAAGAGAAATCGGAAGAATATAAAGCTCGAATTGAAAGAAAGAAAAAAAAGGAATATAAAAAGAGTAAAGAAAAAATCAGAGAACATCAATATAATATTCAGGCTCCAAGTGCAAAAGATAGTTGGGATAAAAATCAAAAAAAATCTGACAATTGGAGAAAAAAAGAATTTCACAGTAAATCAATTAGTTATAGAATAAGAAAATTTTTCGAAATTTTTAAAAGAGAACCAAAACCAGATGAAGGTCTTTTCTCAAAAAAGCATAAAAGACGAAAAAAAAAAGTTTTTTTAAAAAATTATTCAGAAAGAAAAAAAGGAAAAAGTAATCATGGGAGATAATTTCGATACTATAATATATATCATCATAACAATTGTCGCCTTTGCTATTTCGGCATTGGGAAAAAAGAGGAAAAAAGATAGAAACAACAATCAGTCTGTAAGCACTGAAAGTCCTTCTAAACCTAAAGCAAGACCATTTTTATCCAATCTGGAACAGCTGCTGAAAGAAGAGATGGGCATACCCGATCAAAAGATCCAAAATGAATATGGAGTTAATTCTATAAATGAGGATTATGAACAAGAATTTGAAAATCTGGAAGAAATGATAGAAAATCCAACAAAGGAAACGATTAATACCAAGGATAAAATACCCTATAGTATAGAATATGAAGATACAAATGAAATATTTTCGGATTCAATTCAAGATAGTGATTTAACAAAACAAGAAGAAGAACCAATCATAAAAGATTTTAATCTTAGAGATGCTGTAATTTATTCCGAGATAATAAATCGAAAAGAATATTAAAACTTCTTTCTTAATTAACAGCTAGTTAAGTAAAAGCCAATTTTTTAAAACTATGTGTTTGTGATTTTTTTTATTTAAATTTGCAAACACAAGAAGAGTTCCGGATATGTATGGAATTCTTCTCTATTTATTAATACAAGCACAAAGCAAAATTTTAAATTAATTACAATGGCAAATGTTTCGTACGTTACAGAAGAAGGATTAGAAAAATTAAAGAAGGAATTAGAACAACTAGAATTTGTTGAAAGACCAAGTATTTCTCAACAAATTGCTGAGGCTAGAGATAAAGGCGATTTGTCTGAAAATGCAGAATATGATGCAGCTAAAGAAGCACAGGGAATGTTGGAGATGAAAATCAGCAGATTAAAGAATGCATTAGCAAATTCCAGAATAATAGACCAATCAATGATTGATACTTCTACTGTTCAAATTTTGAATAAGGTGAAAATTAAGAATAAAAAAACAGGTGCTATTATTGAATATACAATTGTTTCCGATGCTGAAGCAAATTTGAAAGAAATGAAAATGTCTATAAATACACCTATTGCAAAAGGTTTGTTAGGTAAAAAAGTAGGTGATATTGCTGAAGTACAAGTCCCATCAGGGAAAATGGAATTTGAAATTATTGAAATCTCAATTTAATATTAAAAAATATGGCTTCAATATTTACAAAAATTATAAATGGAGAAATTCCTTCCTATAAAATTGCAGAGGATGAAAATTATTATGCTTTTTTAGATATTAATCCATTAGCAAAAGGGCATACTTTGGTTATTCCCAAAATTGAAGTTGATTATTTATTCGATTTGGATGATGATACTTTAAAAGGATTAACAGCTTTTTCAAAAAGAGTTGCAAAAGCTATTGATAAGGTAATTGAATGTAAACGTGTTGGTGTTGTTGTGTTAGGATTAGAAGTTCCACATGCGCATATACATTTAATTCCATTAAATAGCGAATCGGATGCATGTTTTTCTAAACCAAAATTAAAATTGGAACAGGAAGAATTTCAAGAAATAGCAGAAAAAATAAAAGCAGTATTTGAATAGAAATACAATCTCCCAGAGATATATGAAACATCCGAAATATTAAATATTTCGGATGTTTTTGTTTTTATGGGAGTTAAAAGATGTTAAAAGAATTCTACAAAAAGATTATTTGCACGCTGTACTCGTTACTAATGTACAAAGGAGAAAACCTGTCTATCGACAGGTAAAATGATTTTCGTTAAAAAAAGTTAATACGATTAACTACACAATTTATATTACGTATACTTTAATAAAGCGGCCGCTTAGCGAGAATTTGAGGGGAAGATATTGTTTAACTTTTAAAACCCCAATGCCATGAAACTAAAAAAATCGAAAAAAGCAAATTTGGAGAAATTTAGAACAATTTTTTTTCAAGCAGGAATGATCCTAACTCTCTCAGCAATTTTTGTTGCTTTTGAATGGAAATCATCAGTGGAATTTGAACCATTGACCATTATATCTTCCGGATATGAGGAAATGGAGATTGTTATGCCTAGAACAAAGCATAAAGAAGAAATAGTAAAACCTCCGGTTCCGGTTGAAACATTCACTATCGAAAAAGATGATTACATTATTGAAGATGAACCCGAGTTTATGGAAACTGATGTTGATTGGAATGATCCGATGCCGGATATTGTAATTGAAGATGATGATCCGGAAGTAATTGATGAACCTCTTGTTTTTGCTCAGTTTATGCCAACATTTCAAGGAAAAGATGGAAGCTATTTTAGAAATTATATAACTGAATGTGTGAAGTTTCCGGAGGATGCAATAATTAATTCGATTTCAGGAAAAGTTTATATTTCCTTTGTAATTGATAAGGATGGGTCAGTAACTAATGTTGAAGTATTACGAGGAGTTCATGAGGTTGTTGATAATGCTGTTGTTGAAGTAATTAAAAATTCTCCTCGGTGGGAACCGGGAATAAATGAAGGGAATTATGTAAGAGTAAAATATGCAATTGCAATAGCATTTGAACTTCAGTAAGATTAATTAGTTTGAGTAAGTGAAAGCCGGATATTTTCCGGCTTTTTTTAATTTCATTAATCGCAAAACTCAAATTTTTTCAATTATATACGACAAAATTTCATCAAAAAGCTAAGTTTTGAATGTGATGCCCAAAAAGGCAGTCGTAAAGCATAAACACTTTGATGTTATTCATTGTGACAAACTGATTAATAGCATATTGTCATGCTGAGCTTGTCGAAGTATAGACAATTTACTGACTTTTTGGACAAGCTTTTTTTAATTTAATAATTCCATTAATCCCTAATCTCAAATTTATTACCTTTGCATCCACAATTTACATCATTAATTGAAAGTATAAAGGATGCCCAAATATATTGATACAGCGATAGTACCTGAAAAAGCGGTGTTGGTCGGAGTAATAAATCAAGAGCAAAATTCGGAACAAGTACAAGAGTACCTTGAGGAACTGGCTTTTCTTGTTAAAACAGCCGGAGCAATTCCTGTTAAACAATTTACACAAAAGGTAAGTACTCCTAATGCAAGAACATATATAGGAGAGGGGAAACTTGGAGAAATAGAATATTATGTTAAGGATAATGAAATCGATATGGTTGTTTTCGATGATGATTTGTCGCCTACACAGCTTCGTAATATTGAAAAAGTTCTTAAGTGTAAGATAATTGACAGAACGAATTTAATACTCGATATTTTTGCTAAAAGAGCACAAACGGCTCATGCAAAAACCCAGGTAGAATTAGCCCAGTATGAATATTTATTACCTCGATTAACAGGACTTTGGACTCACTTGGAGCGTCAGCGTGGTGGTATTGGAATGCGTGGCCCTGGTGAAACAGAAATAGAAACCGACCGTCGTATTATTCGAGATAAAATCGCTCTATTAAAGGAACAATTAAAAAAGATTGACAAGCAAATGGCAACTCAACGCAAGAATCGTGGTAAAATGATTCGCGTTGCATTGGTAGGATATACAAATGTTGGTAAATCTACCATAATGAATATGTTGAGTAAGTCGACTGTTTTTGCCGAGAATAAACTTTTTGCAACACTCGATACAACTGTACGTAAGGTTGTAATTGAAAACTTACCTTTCCTTTTATCCGATACGGTTGGATTTATACGAAAACTGCCTCATAATTTGGTTGAGTCGTTTAAATCTACCTTGGACGAAGTTCGCGAATCGGATATTTTATTGCATGTAGTAGATATTTCACATCCAAATTTCGAAGATCAGATTCAGGTTGTACAGGAAACCCTAAAAGAGATGGGTTCAGCTGAAACAGAATCGTATATTGTTTTTAATAAAATAGATGCCTATACTTTTGATAAAAAAGACGAGGATGATTTAACACCAAAAACGCAAGCCAATTATTCTTTGGAAGAATTAAAGAAAACTTGGATGGCAAAAAATAATGAACATTGCATATTTATATCGGCAAAGCAAAAAGCAAACGTCGATAACTTTAAGCAATTAATTTACGACAAAGTAAAAGAGATACATGCTATTCGTTATCCTTACAATAATTTTCTGTATTAATTTTGTGGGGTATTTGGGAAAGTGTACACTATTAATGGGACTATTCTCACTTTGGAAAGGATGAGTAAGAGAGGGTATATTTCATTACTCGATATTTACAAATAAATTTATTTCTATCAGCGTGAAAATTTGTTCTCAACAACTTAACGAAGCGCAGTTTATGTGACTGAAAGAGAATTGTTCGAGGAATATTTAAAATGAAAGAAACGCTTGTCTACTGGATTGTGCTTTTTGTATTACTTGTTCCGTTTCTTTTGTTGTTCAATATAAATATCGTCAGCAAGTTTTTTCAATGCTTTTAATGCATTCTTATTATCTAATATTTCTAGTTGATAAACTGCCATTTCACGTAACTGTATAAATCTTTCTTCTTTTCCTATTCCTTTCTTAATCAATAGAGCATTAAGACTTTCAATGTTTGATAGAACCGCAAGTTCATTTATACTGGCAAAGTCTCTTATATTTTAAATCCTTTTTTGCTTGTTCAGGGTTTATTATTCTCCAATCCTTTGCTGTACAATTAAACAGTGCAACATTCAACAGATCTGCTTCTTCCGCATAAATTAGCCATTCTTTATCTTTTGTATAATTTTTTTCAGGCAAAATGTGTTTTTGCACAGCATCAGTTTGAATATGATAATTAGCTTTACTCAAAAGTCTTTTAACATCCCACTCAAGATTGTATTGATTGCTTTCTATCTCTTTATACCTTTGATATTCCTTAATCAAGTATAGTTTAAAGGTTGGACTAATTGCTGCACCAAATTCAAAAGCAATATCTCTATGAGCATAAGTTCCTCCATAGCGCCCTGATTTTGAAATTATCCCTATTGCTTTTGTTTTCTCTGCCCATTGTTTGGGACTTAAAACAAAAGTCGGCAATCCAGCCTCCATCTTAAAGTGGTCAAATTCGGCAACTTTAAAATTCGGATTGTATATCGTCTCCCAAGTGCCAAGAAATTCGATAGTTGTTCGCGTTCTAATCCAGTTTTTAATTACGTCAGCAGCTCTATTATCACCTTTTTTGGCTTTTGCCATATCAGTCAGGCAAATGTAATCTTCTTCCTCAATTTTTGTTATTGAAATTATAGCGTCTTCTATATCAATTGTTCTTATTTTGCTCATAATCAAAATCTTCCAAAGTGGTCAAATTTGACCACTTTAACTTTTCGTTTATCCAAATGTACTCTTTTTGATTTTGACTTTAAAATTTTGCCTATGCTTAATGGCTTTCCCCTTGCTAAGCGGAAATACAAATTCCGCTTTACCCTTTTGCATTGTTAAATTATCAATTTTTATAAAATACTTCCGTATTTTATGTATTGCAAATTCAATAAAGAAAGGGAGTGTCCAAAACGTCTCTTTAGTGTCATTCCCTTGAAAAAGGGAATCTCTTAATTGAATTGCACACAATGAATAATGAGATCCCCAATCAAGTTGAAGATGACAGAAATGGCTTTTGGGACAGTCTCATAGCTTCTTCGATCTAGTTTGTATGTTGCTTATTGAGGGTGGTGTGCTTTGTATTCTTAATTTAAATCAAAACTATAATTATAATCAATCAATTTTTTTTCGGCATTATTTTCAATCCAAGCTTTCTCTTTATGACTGATTTCTATTATTTCATTTGTCGAAGTGTTTTTAAATCGCTCAGCAACTGTGTTTAATATACCCAATTCAAGTGTTGTAAATAAATCTTTGTTAAACGTTTTTTTTGAATTTGGTTTAAATTGTTCTCCTGTACCACCATCAGAAAAATTGGTGTAATAAATATCCAATTCTTCTTTATTAGCCAAATACTCAAAAATACTGTTAAAATTATTTGGTACAGGCCCCATTGGAATTGCTCGATACTGAACGCCACTCATCGAAAAACCTGTTTGTTTGTGCATTATAAAATCAGCATAGAATAAAAGTTTATTCAACTTAGTTTTCCAAGGTTCAAGTTTTTGGGTAAAGAACACAACCATTTCAGAGAATTTCTTGAAGTCAGGTGTTTTAAAACCGGTTAACGTGTTCGGTAAGCAAGTACCAAAAAAGTAATTCTCCAGTTGTTTTTCAAATTTATCTTTCTTTTGCTTATCCAACAAATTATCAATTGTTCGATAAATTTTTTCAATAAACTTATGGTCTGGACTTGTGCAATAATTAACCAGTTTTTTAAATTCATGAGGATCTTCAGCCAACTGTATTAACTTGGCATTGGATTGATTCGGGACTTCTCCTCCTTCATATTGGCGGTATCCATTTGTACCAAACCCCAATATTTCTGACATTTTTGCTGCCGAAAGATTATATTTTTCACGAATTGCAATTATTTGCTCAGGAAAGGGGATGCTATATTTTACCCTGTATTGATTTACCAACTGGTTGTAATTTAATTGGGATAATGCATCATCCTCAAATTGCTCTCCTGTATCTTCACATTTATACGAATGAAACAACAGCTTGAATTCGTCTTTGCGATAAGTCATGGTTCTCCACTCTTTTACAATGCTCATTTCTTTACCTGTAAATGGACTTTTCATGATGTTTATTTTTTTAATGGATAATTCATAGGATGTTCTGCAATATGAAAAGAAATACAAACTGCTCCGCTGTTTGCAACACCTGTACTGACTTTAATGTACACTTCTTTCTTTTTTACTTGTTTGCCAAAAACCCACATAGGCAATATGCCTCGCATTTTTTCGTCTAAAGGGCCTTGTGAATAATCTTCTGCCTTTAACGAACTTATTATTTCTTTACGTTTAGTTGGTGAAATTTCTAAATCGTGCAGTGTTTGTTGATTCTTGCCACGGTCATCAAGAAACAATATGCCGAAAATTTCCATTTTCACCTTTAGTTCCTTTAAGTATATTTCTACTTCGTTTTTAGATGCCATTTGTAAATTAAAATCGGTGTAAATATACGACGCACATTTGCATAATACAACTTTAAAGTTGAAAACAAGATTATTAATATTAAATAATAAACTTTATAGTTGTTTTTAAAGTGCTTGTTTAGTGCTTTCTGATATTAATTTATTCTTGTTTAGTGTTTTCAATAGTTTTTGCAAGCATTTTCTTATTTCAAATACACTTTTAATTATTGTAATGACCAAAAGTCATGCTTATTGGTCATTACAATATCGTAATGGCTCATCTTTTTGCTTATGCAAAAAGGCAAATTATATATGTAGTAGTAGATTGCAAGGCACTTGCCTGTCAAGTTACAAGAAAGATGAAGCTGGCTACAACTCTTGCTAAGCGGAATTGCAATTCCGCTTTACACTTTGCATTAAATTATCAATTTTTATAAAATACTGCCGTATTTGCTGAATTACAAATTCAATAAAAAGAAAGCGGCAATACAATTGCCGTTTAGCTTCTTTGATCTAGTTTATATGCTGCTCATCTAGGCTTACGCTGCCCATCTTTTTCCCATTTCTTCCAAGCGTTGTAAATGCTCGACTACTTTACTACACGTTTCTTCAAAAATTGGTTGAATATAACTGTTTGGCAAATCAGGGTTTAAGGCTTGTTTTACAAACTTCAATACTGTAAGCCTTGCAACTTCATCTTTGTACCAATCAGTAACCAATATTTTATCTTTCTCTTCTTTCAGTCTTTGTAATAAACCTTTTGCCGCTAATTTTACTATCTGTTCTTCTTTTTTAGTCAGTTTCTTGTTTGTCTGACGTATTAAATCAAAAAGTTCAAGTTCGTCAGTTGTAAGATTTTCTTTGATATGTCTTTCTTCTTCTTTTCTTAAATCTTTCGAGAAATTAATTAAGTCCTCAAAATAATTCTCAACAGTAAGCGAGCCTGAATTATATTCATTTATAATCCGTTGTAATTTTTCAGCAAAATTGATTCGGGTTACATTTTGATTTAGTAGCTTGGTAAGTTTATCCTCAATAAATAGTTTTAAATCTTCAATTTCAATATGTTTATATTTCGCCTGTTTAAACTTCTCCCGAAGTTTATCAAAATCGAATTTACTAATATCAATTACCTTTGATTTTTTAATCTCAAAGCCTGTATTTTTTTCTTTCTCTTCTTCAACTGTTGTAATCGATTGGTCGATAATATCAGCATATTTTGCACGTGCAGATTCTAAATCACCAGAGAATTTTTTCCGATCAACTATTTTGCGGAGATACCGAATTACTTCTAGTAACTCAAACTCTGATTTTCTACCATATATTTCTGGTTTACAGGCTTCAAAAAGACTGTCTACTGTATTTGAATAAACAAAGAAGTTTTTCTTCACATCTTCATTTGCAAGCAGTTTATTTGCGAATGCTTCAAAGAGACCAATTTCATCAAAAGTATCACCTGAATCTAAAATCAATTCTAATTTTACTTCCAGAGGCAGACAAAACTCATCTACTTCATTAATTGCCTGATTTAATAATTCAAACAGCTTTTCTTTGTCCTCAACTGGTAAATTGCCGCCACCTGTTTTTTCTCCATCGTCCTCTTTTTCATCATCACCCGTGGCATATGCAGCTAAAGCTTTCTTTAAATTCCGGAATACACCATAATAATCAACTATACTACCGCAAATTTTCCCGGGAGCAACACGATTTGCCCGTGCTATTGTTTGCATTAAGGTATGACCAACCATTGGTTTATCAAGATATAAATCACTTAATGTAGGCGAATCGAAACCTGTTAACCACATGGCACATACAAATACCAATTGAAATGGGTCGTCTGGAATTTCCTGAAAACGATATTCTAAATCATGACCGTTTTCATCTAGTTTCTGCATTTTGCGAATATGAGGAGTTATGTCCAGACTTCTGTCTTCAAAAGCCTTCTTTTCTTCTTCGCTGCTATCAAAACTAATTACAACAGCCATATCAACCCAATTCATATATTTTACGGTGTCTTTTATCCGCTGTTTTTCTTCTTCTGTTTTAGCTGTTCTTTCTTTTTTACGAAGTTCTACAATTTCTTCACGCCAATACTGCTGTACTAAATCATACATTTTCACTGTTGTGAATTTATCAATGGCAATAATCATCCCACGACCTTTGTAGCCTCGGTTAGGGAAATGCTTTACTATGTCTTTGGCAATTATCTTTAAACGGTCGGGGTTTCGTATAACCGATAATTCGCTTCCAAATTCTCTTTCTAAGCGAGCTTGTTGAGCATCGGATAATTCTTCTTCTTCAACTACTTCCGCTAAATCTGCATTTAAATCTTCATCATCTCGTATTAGTTGGACTTCGGGTACTCTTTTATCATAGAATAGAGGAACTGTAGAACCATCCTCGTAGGCATTCTTGAAATTATATTCACTTACATAATCACCAAAGTATTTGTTTGTCAAACGTTTACTCCCTAAAAGTGGTGTGCCTGTAAAAGCCATATATTGCGCATTAGGGATTCCTAAACGCATATTTTCTGCAAGGTCTTTATATTGGGTTCTATGCGCCTCGTCGACAAGTACAATAATATCTTTACGGTCTGATAACACAGGAAATTGTTTTCCTTTAGGATAACGGAACTTGTGGATTAGTGAAAAAACGAAACGTTTGTTCCCTGATAAATATTCACGTAATTGTTCTCCGCTTTTAGGTCTGACTTCTTCTTTTTCTTTTACCGCACCCATATTTAGGAAATTGCGATAAATCTGACCATCTAAATTGTCACGGTCGGTTACTACGAAAAAGGTAAAATCGCCACCAGCTTTTCTTTGGATTTTTTGACAAAACATAACCATTGAAAAACTTTTGCCACTGCCTTGTGTATGCCAAAATACACCTAATTTACCTTCTTTACCCTCTCTGTTATTGAAACTTTCTACAGCTTTGTTTACTCCAATAAACTGATGGTTTTTGGCTATGATTTTAAAAGCACCTTTAGTATGATAAAGGATAAAATTTTCTAAATAATCGATGAGTAGTTCTTTTGAACACAAACCGCGTAAAGCAAATTCTAAACTTACCTGAAATTCCTTAACACGTTTTCTGTCTATATCTTGTTTTTCATTTTCAACACGTAACCAATCGAAATAATGCTCATATTCAGCTTTGAACGCACCCAATTTAGTTTCGACTGCATTGCTGAGAATATTTACAGCATTGTAAACAAATAACTGTGGTACTTCTTTATAGTAAGTTTGTAAATTATGCTCATAAGCGTTTTTGACTTCAACATTTGAATTTTTCAATTCAATAAAAACGAGAGGGATACCATTTATGTAAATAATTAAATCAGGTCTGCGAAACTTGGGCATGCCTTGAATCCAAAGCTGAGAAACCACCAAAAATTCATTTGCTTTTGGATTATTAAAATCGATGAATTTAATTTTCTTAGGTTCCTCTCTACCGTCCTTATTTAAAATTTTGGTTGTAAATCCTTCCTTTATAAGCTCGTAAACTTGTTTGTTTGCCAACATAGGGCTCATGCCTGAACGACCTTTCACCAATTCACGAATTGCCTGCTCAATGGCTTCCTCAGGCGCATCATTTAGTTTCCTTAATGCTTTTCTAACTCTGTCGGTAAATACAACTTCTTCTTTGCTTGAACGATTACTACCGTCATTCAAATCTTTTTCGTCGGCTGTAAAACAATTTAAATGCTCATCGTAATCGAGTTGCTCCAACAAAAGTTTGATTGCTCTTTTTTCTATGTCGTCTTCGCTTATAAAGTTTGCCATTTGTATTTATTTATCAGGATTCCAGTAATCTAATGCAAAATCAACAATCTCCTTTTGTCTATTTTTAATTTCAACTTTCTCCCATTTACTTTTAAAAGGTTCCAATTTTTGTCTTGAGATTAATACAGACTCGGTTGACCTATTAGAAGGTAAATTATTACTATCACTTGCATTTCTTCCCCTTGTACTTAAAACCATGTTTCCTATATTATGAAGATATTTTTGATTAAACTCTTCTTTATATTCTACTTCATATGGATTTTGAGGTGTCCAGTGGTCAATTGTATTTTCAAACTTTGCTGTACCGTATAGATTAGCAAATTCGGGATATAGCATAGCAGGTTCTCTAACTTCTTCTCTAAGTTTGTTTTCGTATTTCCATAATAAATACCTGGTCAAACTAAAATAGTGGTTATCTCCTTCAAGATATCTGGTGAAGTCATGTTCAAAATTCCAATAATGCTTAAAACCATTCTTTGCGTCATAAATTAGTTTATTCTTCAGGTCTTGGATATCACCTTTAAAACTTAAAGCCCGATTAGGCAAATAATTTGTGTAATAATTTCCAGAAGTATATTTTAATTTGAAAAGTATAATCTCTACTAATTTTAATAAACCCTCTCTTTCAGGGTTTGAAATTTGAAAATGATAAAGTTTTAAAAGAAGTGGGAATGAGTTAGGTGTATCTAAATATAACAAATCTGCGATATAACTCTTTTCTTTTCTCTTGGCCTGAATTGACAGCGTATATTCGAAAGATTCTTTTAAATTAACCGCAAAATCTTTTATCCATTTTTGTTGATTGGATTCTATTTGTTTGTTAAAAGCAATTTTGACCCTTTCCATAGCAGTACCAGATAAAGCTAGAAAGGCGGTGGTATGGTAGCTTAATATTTGGTTTTCGTTTGCTATTTCAATTTTTTCAAGAGACCTGTATATGGACTCAAATTCCTTTTCAATATAGTTTATTGCTGCATTAGGGTCTGTTTCAGCTGTTTTACACGAAAGGTAAACTTGAAGCATCAAAAATGCTTTTAATTTTTCCAAATTAGTAAGGTCTTTGCCTCTGTCGTTTTGAAAGGTGAAAATTTGTGTTGCTTCGGCTTTATCGTCAACAGTATCAGTTGTTATTTTTGCATTTTCTACTAATTGTTTCCAATGAAAAATGGTATCAATATCAACTTTTGATATTTCTTTTCTAAAATATTGTTCTGCTTCAATTATTCTGTTCCTTGATTTAGTATCGGTAGTATCTGAACGATTCTCAATAATAATATTGATGAAAAAGTTATTATCGTAATTAACCGTTTCAAATTTCTGCTTATCATCCGTATTAATAAGATATTCATTATATATGTTAGCGGTAACTTTTTCCATTTCAGGCTCATCCGTCAACCTCCTGTAAATACAACTCATAAAAATAACAGCTGTAGTCATTCGTTGTTGACCATCAATTATCCAAAACCTATTTCTATCATGCTTATCTTGCTCAAAAAGAAAATGACCCAAATGATACTGAGGTACATTTAGGGGATGCTCTTTAAGGTCGGTTAAAAATTGAGGTACTTGTTTATCTTCATCACTACCTACTTCCCATGAATAAGCGCGTTGGTAATTAGGTACTGCGAAAGTGTTTTTTCGCGGACTAAATATATCGGATATGGTGCTTTTATAATCCATATTATATGGGCTGTGTTAAATTGTCTAATTCTTTTTCTGCCTCTTTTACTGTCAATTTACCACTTATCAAACGAGGCAATAATAAATCACGGGTTTGTTTGAGATTAACCTGTTGTACCATTAAATTCCTAATTTGAGAAAACATGGATTTTGTAATTTTCGAAAAATCTTCAATTAAATCATTTGATGGTTTTATTAGCTTAAGCTTTTCAAATTTGCCTTTGCTTAAATTCGTCATTGTTGCTCCGGTTGAACCAAACATTTCTATCATTGTCTTTAAACCATTACAAGCAAAATATAAAAATTCAAGTGCCTTTTTATCCTTTAATATTATGGTGTTAATTTGCTGATTTGTCATACATTCTGTAGTTGTTATTGCAACAACACCGCCTGTCCCAATACAACTAACAGAAATTGAATTTGCAGGTAGTTTTTGTGATTTTTGGCTATTAAAACCATCTTCAGAAAGTGTCTCTTCTGTTTGAAGGGCAAATATATTACCATGCATATCAGGCGTTTTGATAAAAGGATATTTTCCACCATAATATCTAGATTCAGAGGTACTAGGAGTTTTCCCTGTTACAACTTTACCAAAATCTTTAATCGTTTTAATTTCCCAATCCGTTGGTATACCTTTTTCAAATACAGCATTTTCGTAATCAGGGAATCGCATGCGTACAAACCACTCTTTGTAAATTTGCTCTGCTGTTTGCTCTAAAATGGCTATGCGACGGTTGTTGGTTTCTATAAGTTCATCGTAACCAATAAGGATATCAGCTATGCGCAGTTGTTCAAGGATTAATGGAGCTTTAAAATCAAATCTTAATAACTTACCTTGACTTAAATTATCTTGAGTTGTTCCTTGTGATATTGATTGAAGATGCTTTTTAATTAAATCAAACTGATATTTAACAAATCTTACATCTGCTTTTTTAGGATATGGTATAAAACCTATTATACTATCTGGAAAACAAGCATCAATACCAAGAATGGCAGTTTCAGCTATATTAGCAGCTATAGTAATACAAAGTGTTCCTTTATTCCATAATTTACTCTGAGCTAAACCTTTTTCGCTATATGTTTGCGAATATTTATTAACATAATATTCCGCCCCTTTTATATCACCTGTTTGAATAAAAGGGTATTTTCCTCCATATAATTCAGGTGCATTTCTAGGTCTATGCTTTGACTTGCCTCTTGCAACTATCCCTAATTCATCTAATTTAACTTCATCCCAATTATTCATTTTCAAAAAGATTTAGAAGGTTTTGATTAATAGTTCTTTCTAATTCAGATGCTTTTCCATTAAGTGAAGTTAGTTCGGTATTCAGGCTTTTAATTTCCGTTTCAAACTCTTCTTCGGTCATACCATCCTCTTCAATAACCACACCTACATAACGACCGGGATTTAATGAGTAGTCCTGTTCTTCAATATCTGCAATGTTTGCCAGTTTACATAGTCCGGTTACATCTTCGTATTTGGCTAAGGGAAAACGTTGTTGCAGCCATTCTGCCATTTTAAGGAAATAAACAGGGCTTTTTTCTTCGTATTCGTAATTGTTACTTTTAGTAAGGTTGCTGTACTCATTAAGTTTATCAAGCAATAAACGTATCTCTTTTGGTTTAGCAAGAGCTTTCCATTTTTTATCATCTTTTGATTTTAGCTTGCTTTCTGCTAGTTTGAAAAGATTTTCATATTTTCGGAAACTTTTCTCTAGTGCCTTTTTTACTACCAAATAGTCTTGCAACAGCGTTTCGTTGTCTTGTAATAAAATATGTTGAGCCGAGTTTATTTCTTTCGGTTTTTCGGCATCATAATTTTTAGTGTATTTTTCAAAATCGGCAAGTGCTTTATCAATATCTTCAATTACTTTTTTGGTATCAGAAACAGTAAATGTCTTTAACTTTTCGAAAAACTGTTCCTTGTCCAATAGTTCCTTTTGTTCTTTGTTGGGTTTGGTAGTAGCAGCCCATTTTGAAAAAGCTTCATATTGTTCCTGAATAGATTTAGTCGATTCTTGCAATAATTCTTTTAATATTGGTAATCGCACAAATGCGTTTTCGTAATGACTATGAACCAATTCAATAAAGAATTTACGGTTGCCTTTACGTAAATAGTTTATGGCTGCAAGGTTTTGCAATTGTTCGTCGGTAAACTCACGGTGTGCTCTGTCAACCTGATGAAACACGTTGCGCGAGTAAACAAACAGTATTTGTATTTTGTCTTTTCCAGTTTCAAAATCTGCTATTTCATTACTTTTATCGAAAAACCAAAGCGTGGCAGGTAGCGTAACCGTGCTAAACATATTGCTTGGCAAGGTTAACATCCCAGAAATTAAGCCTTTTCGCACTAAGGTTTGGCGAATATCATATTCCGAATGTCCTGCATCACTGGCAGAATTTGACATTACAAGTGCTGCTTTTCCAGTTTCGTTTAACGAAGTGGCAAAAAGACTAATCCATAAATAGTTTCCGTTTGGAATATTTACTACACCTGCACTTTTCTTTTTACTTTTAGATTTTGGCAAACCATATTCGGTAAATCGTTTGTCTTTTTTAACCGTGTCCTCATTTACTTCCTTCACATTAAAAGGAGGATTAGCCATTACAAAATCAAACTTACCAAAACTGTCGTAAAGGTCTTCGGCGTAACTATCACCTTGTTTTATTTCACCTCGTAGTCCATTTATGGCAAGGTTCATTTTACCCAAGTTTACAGTTTGCAGAGTTTTCTCTTGTCCGTAAACATATATGGGTGATACAGCACCTTTTTGTAAATGATGCCTGCGAATAAAATTAGCACTTTGCACAAACATACCGCCGGAACCACAAGCAGGGTCAAATATTTTACCGTGATAAGGTTCAATGTATTCAACCATCAGATTTACAACCGAAGTAGGTGTAAAGAATTCTCCTCCTTTTTGAGCTTCGTCCAAACCAAATTTACCAAGGAAAAATTCATAAATCTTACCCAGTAAATCTCCATTACTGTCATCAGGTATAGTTGAAAATAATTTTAGCAGTTGCTTTAAAAGACTTTGTCCTTTTCGTGTAATTTCATAATACTCATCCTTTGGTAAAGTATCTTTCAACGAAACAACATGTTTTTCAATGTCTTTCATTGCTTGAATTACCGCTTTATCAATCGGGTTATCCTGGTCGCCTTCCGGTAAGTCTTTTAGGTAGTGGTATCGAGCTGTGTCTGGAATGTATAAACCGCATTTTTCAATTGCAATTTTTTCAATGGGTGCTTTCAATCGATTTCCTTTATTTTTCTCAAATTCTGCTTTTATCTCCTTTTCGTACTGACTGTATTTTATATCGGCAAACTTTAAAAAGATGATACCCAAAACAGGTGGCGAGTAATCATTTGATTTTAAATCGCTATCTGCACGTAACTTGTTGGCTGCCAGCCAAAGGTCATCTTTAAGTTTTTTAAATTCTTTATTAGTCATTTAATATTTATTAATCAATTTTCAAATAACCCACAAAATAACAAAAAAGCACTGGTGCATTAGCAAAAAAACAGCTTTTTTGCAAACTTTGGTTTACGAGTTAGCTCGTGTGGTTTGCAAATGTACTGTTTTGTGGGCTGGGTTTCTTTTTCCTTTTGCGGGGAGAAGAAAAAAACAAAATAAATTCCCTCGAATTTGCGCCTAACTTTTTACGAGATTCTTCTTTTTTAACCTATTGCTAATTTCTTGTTATAACAAATATAACAAAAACGTTCGTTTTACAAATTCATACGTAATGCTAAACAAATAGTTTGAAGAATATATAGACAAGTTTGATTATATAGCTCACTACAGATTTTGCTCCTATAAAGGGGTTAATCTGTAATAGAATTTACCAAAAGAAAACTTAAACTGTTTAGTGGTTTTGCAGCTAATTTGTAAAATGAGGGATGGAAAAATCACAAATGCAGCTGAAAGCTGCAAAGGAGGGGGGAAGAATGTTTTTTTTACTTATTACAACTAAACCAAGCCTGATAAAAAACGAGACAGAAATATCTACATTATTATCAGCTTTTTCTTTTTTCAATTCCTCTCAAACAATCAATCCGCTCTTTGCATATTGTTTCTGTTAAATCAAGAAGTTGTTTCACCTCTGTTTTCCAATAATCCAGTTGTTCTTGGGTAACAGGAAAATCTTTTTTGCTTCTGTATCTCCCGCCAATGTAGGCAAAGTTTAAATAATCAAACAATTCTTTTTGTTCTTTGGTTTCGTAAGGTAAAAACTCTTTTATGCGGCTATCAAACTGTAATACACGTTCACGTAATATTTCCAGGTTGTGCTCGTAAGGATTGTAATGGGTAAATACCAATTCTATAGCGGTGTAGCACATTTCTACTGCTTGTTGTAATTCAAAGGAAGCTTTTCGTAAAAAAACAGATTTATTATTATCGTTTTTTAAAGTTTCTTTATGTCCATTAAAAAAAGCCGAAGCCATTTCAAACCACTCCTTAAAATCCTCTTCAGCAATTTCTCGTCTGCGAGTTGGTGTTAATTCCTTGGAGTCAGATAATTCAAATTTCCCTGAATTGAATAGAACTTTTCCTTCTCGTTTAATGTCAGTAAAAAAGAATTGTTTTTCTTCCAGGCTATTGTTTACATAATGTATTTCTTCAACTATCAATTGTACATGAACCGAAATATCTTTAAATACTGCTCTTAATTCTGTTCGTAATTCTTTCTTTGTTTCATAATCTGAAACAACGACTAAAATATCATAATCACTTTTTCTGCCTTGGTCAATTCTTCTTTTTTCCTTATAGTCTCCTCGGGCATACGAACCAAATAGTATAACGATCTCTGCATTACCTGTGTTTACAATTCGTTTGGTCACTGTTTCCAGTTCCGTAACCTTGCTTTCAGGTAGATATGATAATATTTTTGTTAAATCGATCACTTATTTTTTATTTATAAATTCATACTAATATTTCAATGAATTCGGTCAGCACAAGCATTGTCAATTTTTTTTCATCAAGTTAAATGACACCAAATTTCATCGCTACTGCCTGATATTTGTATAATTTTAATTGCATTAATCTTTGCTATTATTCTTTTTAATGTATCTAATTTTTCTTTCAGCCGCTTTTAATGCTTTGCTTCCAAGTTCTTCATCTTTTATTTCGTAAAGAATTTTTTCACTCAGATATTGAATAAGCAAATCATCTTTATTCAAATCAAGAATTTCAGCGAGCTTTAGAATTTGTTCTTTTGAGGCTTTTCGTTCGCTTCGTTCAATTTTACTAAGTATTGCAGTATCAATGTCGAGTTTAGCAGAAACATGCCGCAAAAGCAGTCCTTTTTCTTCTCTTTTTTCACGAAGTATTTCGCCCGTTGTTTTGTTTATATCCATTTGTGAAATATCACTTGTTCAAATCCGTTTGACAAATATAGTCAAATTGCTTTTGATTTTACAAATTTTATTTGAATTATTTTTACATTACTTATTATTTTTCTTTGAATGATGAGAAAATCACAAATGCAGCTAAAAACTTTTGCCTTAAAACTGACGGGTTAACCCGTCAGTTTTAAGGCAAATTTGAAACTATCAAGCCTTGATTCACTTACAGCTATGTATGAATTGCCAAGTCGTAAAAAGGTTTCTTGATTTAATTGCTTATCAAAATAAGAAGAAGTTTTCTATATATTGAATAGGCATAATTGCAACAATACCCACTCTGCTAACTAACAGATTCTTACGCAAGATTATTTTTAACCAAATATTCCGCAATCTGAATAGCATTCGTAGCAGCACCTTTTCTTAAATTATCGGAAACCACCCAAAAATTAAGACTTTTTGCTTGTGAAAAATCCCTACGAATTCTACCCACGAATACATCATCTTTTCCATGTGCATTTTTTGGCATTGGGTAATTGTTGTTTTCAGGATCATCCTGAATTGTTATTCCCGGAAATTCAGATAGTAATTTTTTTACTTCATCAAGATCAAAATCATTTTCAAATTCTACATTAACAGCTTCTGAATGCCCTCCATAAACAGGAATCCGAACTACTGTTGCCGTAACATTTATCGATTGATCTCCTAATATTTTTCTGGTTTCGTTAACCAATTTTGTTTCTTCTGTAGTATATCCGTTATCTTCGAAATCTCCACCATGAGGAATGCAATTTAAATCAATAGGATGAGGATAAGCCATTTCACCATGTACACCTTTTCTCTCATTTTCTAATTGTTCAACAGCTTTAACACCTGATCCTGTAACCGATTGGTATGTTGATACAACAATCCTTTTTATTTTATATTTTCTGTGTAATGGAGCTAAAGCAAGAACCATTTGTATGGTTGAGCAATTTGGATTAGCGATTATTTTATCTTCTTTGGTTAGTTCAGAAGCATTAATTTCCGGTACAATCAGTTTTTTATCCTCGTGCATTCTCCAAGCCGATGAATTGTCGATAACGGTTGTTCCAACTTTGGCAAATTCAGGAGCCCATTTAAGCGATGTTGAACCACCCGCAGAAAAAATAGCTATATCAGGTTTTAGCGAAATTGCTTGTTTCATTCCAATAACTTCAAGTTTGGAATTATTAAATTCAATGATTTTACCTATTGATCTTTCCGATGCAACAAGATATATTTTTGTAAAAGGGAACTTTCTTTCTAATAGGGATTTTAGCATTACACCGCCAACTAATCCGGTTGCTCCAACAACTGCAATTTTCATTTCTTTATTAATTTAAAAAACATTAATTTCATTTTTTCTTTTTCAAAATTAAATATTAATTCGACACAAAAATGCTGAAAAGATTAATAATTCTGTTTTTATTTTCCCCTAGCTTAATATTTGCTCAATTTAACGATGATTTTGAGACAAATACAATAACAAATTGGACAGAAAGCACAGTAGGCTGTTGGGCTGCTTCCGATATTTCTCCTCTTAATGGTTCATATTCATTACATCATATATTTGATAATCCGGATGCAGGGGATGATCAAGTTTCAGTGGATTTACCTTTTTTAGATCTGTCAGCGGCTGTAACAAATTGGAAGTTTAAAATAAAATATGATTATAATCCTTCCGATGGCAACAATTGGGTCGTCTTTTTTGCAAGTGATGTTGATGCAAATCAAATGTTTCCGGGCGGAGCTGTAAATGGATATGCATTAGGAGTTAATTATACAGGATCTGACGATATATTAAAACTCTTGAAAGTAACTTCAGGGAGTGCCGAGGCTATTATTACAACTTCATTAAACTGGGATACTGATACCGATCCGTCAGATATAATTGCAGTAGAAATTGTCCGGTCTGAAATAGGAGCATGGGAAGTGAGTTGTAATTTGAATGGAGATTTCGATAATCTTACAAGTATTGGAACAGGGAATGATAATACGTATATAAATGCAGATTATTTTGGGGTTTATTATGATTACACCTCTAGTGCTGACCGAAAATTGTGGATTGATGATATATATGTTGGCCCTGAAATTGTGGATGATATTCCTGCACTTGTTGATTCTGTATATGTATTATCATATAAAAAACTAAAGCTAGACTTTAACGAAGAAATAGACTCCACCATTGCGGTGAATCCATTAAACTACACAGTGGATGGAGGAATTGGAAATCCTGATTCTATTTTTGTTGATGGGTCGTATAGATATTCAGAATTATTTTTCAATCAAAAGTTTGCAGACAATCAATTGTATGAAATTAATATTCAAAATATTGAAGATTTAAACGGGAACGTAATAAGCGATACTACTATTAATTTTACTTATGAGTACATAAAATCGCTTAGTGTCGAAATAATTTCTTCAAACGAAATTCAAATACAGTTTACAAGAAATGTAGACACATTAAGTGCCAAAAACGCATTAAATTATTCACTGGACAATGGTATTGGGAATCCCATATTAGCTCAGGTTGTAACTGGTGATACTACAAAAATTCAATTGCTTTTTGGAATTGAGTTTGCCAATGAAACAAATTATGAATTAACGATTCAGAATATTGCGGATCAAAATTTAGATTCATTGCAAACAGAAATAATTTCATTTTTATATTTTGTGCCGGAGCAATTTAATGTTATTATAAATGAGATTATGGCCGACCCTTACCCTGAAGTTAATTTACCAAATTATGAATATATCGAAATAAAAAACACAACAGAATTTGATATTGATTTAACAGGATGGAAATTAAAATCAGGAAGTACTCAAAAAGATTTCCCAGACTCTATAATTGAATCAAATTCATACCTTATTTTGTGTGATAATAGTGCATCGGATTATTTAGATGATTATGGAACGGTTTCAGTGTTTTCTTCTTTTCCTTTAATAACAAACTCAGGAACAACTATTTCGATTTTTGATGAAAATGACAGTTTTATCGATTCTGTAAGATTTACCCTTGATTGGTATAATGACCCAGACAAAGAATCCGGTGGTTGGTCATTGGAAAGGATTGACCCTTTAAATATATGCTCAGGAATTACAAACTGGAAAGCTTCCGAAGATGCAAATGGTGGAACTCCCGGAATAGTAAACTCAGTTTATGCTTCAAATATTGATATTGAAGCTCCTGAAATAGAAAAACTTGTTATTGTATCAAGTAATCAATTAAAGATTATATTTAATGAACCTGTTACAGAAATAAGCTTGGAAAAAACAAATTACTCGGTAGATAATAGTATTGGAAATCCAACAACAGTAGTATTAAATGCTAACCAAACGGAAGTTGATTTGACATTTCTAAGTTCATTTACCGATGAGCTTAGCCATATAATTACAGTTTTGAATATCGAGGATTATTGTAGCAATGCAATGGTATCAACAAATATTGATTTTATTTTTTATGAAATAAAACCATTTGATATTGTAATAAATGAAATTATGGCACTTCCATACCCAGAGGTTTATCTTCCAAATTATGAATATATCGAAATAAAAAACACAACAGAATTTGATATTGATTTAACAGGATGGAAATTGAAATCAGGAAGCACTGAAAGAGATTTCCCGGATTCCATAATTGAATCAAATTCATACCTGATTTTATGTGATAATGATGCAGCGGAATATTTAGATGATTTTGGAACGGTTTCAGTGTTTTCTTCTTTTCCTTCAATAACAAACGCAGGAACAACAATTTCTATTTTTGATGAAAATGACAGTTTTATCGATTCCGTGCAATTTACCCTTGATTGGTATAATGACCCAGACAAAGAATCCGGTGGTTGGTCATTGGAAAGGATAGATCCCTTAAATATTTGCTCAAGCATTACAAACTGGAAAGCTTCTGAAGATCCGAATGGAGGAACACCCGGAATAGCAAACTCAGTTTATGCCTCAAATATTGATACTGATGCTCCTGAAATAGACAAGCTTGTTATTGTATCAAGCAATCAATTAAAGATTATATTTAATGAGTCTGTGACGGAACAATCAATTTTGGAAAAAACAAATTACTTGGTAGATAATGGCATTGGAAATCCAACAACAGTTGTATTAAACACAAATCAAACGGAAGTTGATTTGACATTTTTAAGTTCATTTACCGATGAGCTTAGCTATAGTATTACACTTGTGAATATCGAGGATTATTGCAGTAATGCAATGGTATCAACCAATAATAATTTTACTTATTACGAATTAAAACCATTTGATATTGTAATAAATGAAATTATGGCACTACCGTATCCAGAGGTTAATCTTCCAAATTATGAATATATCGAAATAAAAAACACAACAGAATTTGATATTGATTTAACAGGATGGAAATTAAAATCAGGAACAAGTGAAAGAGATTTCCCGGACTCCATAATTGAATCAAATTCATACCTTATTTTATGTGATAATGATGCGTCGGAATATTTAGACGATTTTGGAACGGTTTCAGTGTTTTCTTCTTTTCCATCAATAACAAATTCAGGAACAACTATTTCTATTTTTGATGAAAACGACATTTTTATTGATTCTGTAAGATTTACCCTTGATTGGTATAATGACCCAAACAAAGAATCTGGTGGTTGGTCATTGGAAAGGATAGATCCCTTAAATACTTGCTCAGGAATCACAAACTGGAAAGCTTCCGAAGATCTAAATGGTGGAACTCCCGGAATAGTAAACTCAGTTTATGCTTTAAATATTGATACTGATGCTCCTGGGATAGAAAAACTTGTTATTGTATCAAGCAATCAATTAAAGATTATATTTAATGAACCTGTGACGGAAATAAGTCTACTGGAAAAAACAAATTACTCGGTAGATAATGGTTTGGGAAATCCTTTCTCTGTTTCAGTCAGCAGTGATTTACAGGAAGTTGATATCCTTTTCTTAAATATCTTTCCGGAAAAAATCAATTTAACCCTAAGCATTGAAAATCTAACAGATGAATGTGGAAATATAATTGCACCAACAGAAATTGATTTTGTTTATAATATTGCTCAACCCAATGATATTGTTTTTAATGAAATTATGATTGATCCGGAACCTTCAATGGCATTGCCGGAATACGAGTATATTGAATTATATAACAATTCCGATTTTAATATAAATCTATTAAATTGGACTTTAACAGTAGGATCAACAATAAAAATATTATCCTCAGCAATAATTAACTCAGGGCAATATCTTATTCTATGCAATACTGATGCTGCTAAAGAACTACAAGTTTTTGGAGATATTCTTAAAGTTTCAGGATTTCAAAGCTTAAGTAATACAGAGCAAACTTTAATTTTGCAGAATCCTAAAAAAGAGATTATTTCTCAAATCTCATATTTTAACGAATGGTATCAAGATGATTATAAGGCAGAAGGCGGTTGGTCACTGGAACAAATTGATCCTATGAATCCTTGTGGAGGAGCGAATAATTGGATTGCATCCAATAGCGAAACAGGAGGAACTCCCGGTCAGGAAAATTCTGTAAAAGCAAACAATCCAGATTTGGATGCTCCCGAATTGCTTCGAATAGGATTTGTTGATGAACAACATATTCAATTATTTTTCAACGAAACAATTGATAGTTTATCGGCAATGCAAACAAATATTTATTCTGTAGATCATAGTATTGGCAATCCTATTTTTGTTGATTTAATAGGGATTGATTATAAATCTATAATTCTGGAATTTGATGAAGAATTCGATATAAGTACAATTTACACTTTAGAAATTTCAGGAGGCATTTATGATTGTGCAGGGAATGAAATCTATGATAAAAATTCAGCTCTTTTTTCCATTCCCGGTCAAGTTCAAGAAAATGACCTGATTATTAATGAAGTTCTATTTAATCCTTTAGCTGGAGGATTTGATTTCGTAGAAATATATAATCGTTCTGAAAAAACGATTGATTTACATGATGTTTTAATAGCATCTTTTAATGATGATGAATTAGATTTTACTTCGATAAAAGAAATAACAAACGAAGCCTATTTAATTTTTCCTGGTGATTATATTGTTTTAACAGAAGATCCTGTAGTTGTGCAAAATCAATATATGACATCTAATCCTGAAAGAATTATTAAACTAAAAAATTTACCGGGTTTTAATGATGATTTGGGTCGTGTGATGTTATTAGACAAATTGCAAAACCGGATTGATAATTTCGGGTATAATGAAGATATGCATTTTGCATTATTAGCCACAAACGAAGGAGTATCATTAGAACGAATAAATTTTGACAGACCTGTTGATGACCAAACAAACTGGCATTCAGCATCAGAATTAGTTGGGTTTGCAACACCTGCATATGAGAATTCTCAATTTATGGAATTGGAAGACATTGAAGATGAAATAAGAATTGAGCCCGAAACTTTTTCTCCTGACAATGATGGTTTTGATGATTTTACAAATATTAATTTCACATTTGATGAACCCGGTTATGTAGCCAATATTAAAATATATGATTCTAAAGGTAGATTAATAAGGCATTTAGCCAATAATATGCTTTTAGGAATCGATGGAGTAATTACGTGGGACGGATTAGATGAAAAAAATCAAAAAGCATCGGTTGGTATTTATGTTGTATTCGTCGAAATATTTGACATGAATGGGAATGTAAAACAATATAGAAAGTCAGTTGTGCTGGCAGCAATGTGGTAAAAAATAAAATAGTGTTTAAAAAATTTATGGAATAGGTTTATTTTTATACTTCCTACCTAAAATAAGAATAAACGGTATTGCAAAAAAAGCTAATATCGAGGCAACCTTGAAAGTAGCAATTAATCCGATATAATCACTTAAGATACCTACAAAAAGCGCTGTAAATGAAGCCGAAACAAAAGAAATAAACATAAATACACCACTTAAAAAAGCTTGATGTTCCGATTCAATATCCATTACCAACGCAAGTAACACAGGAGTAGATGAGATAATAAAAAATCCTAATAGTAATAATAAAGGATACATCATTACACCATCAGTAGAAATAAATAATAACATGAGTACGGGCGATATACAAATTATAAAAGTTAACATTCTTATTCTACCAACTTTATCAGAAAATGTGCCGGCTAAATAAGCGCCAATTGCACCTGCAAATTCAAATATTGATAGAGAAATTCCTCCAAGCCATAATGATCCGCCTTTTTCGTCTAAATAGGTCGGAAGAAAACTAGAGATAGAGGTTTTCATAAATCCTCGAAAAAGCATTATCCCGGTAATCAGAATAAAGAAAGGAAGATGTTCTTTGAATGTTTCTTTAATTCCTTTTAATGATTTATCGCTTTTTATATCCTTTGAAATGTTTATATCCTTAAGTCTAAAAAAAAGAATTAATGATGCTAACAAACCAAAAGGAATCAATCTAAATGTTCCTTCTAAACCCCATACATCAACAGCAGCAACAATAATTAAAGGGCCAACAGTTCGTGCAGCTTCACCACCAAGCATATAAAAACTCATTCCTTTCCCTAATCTATCACCCGAAATCTTTTTTATTAGAACAGGTGTGGGAACATGAAACATGGCGCTGCTTAATCCCATTACAAAAAGTAATATTAATATAATAATATATAATGGAGCTACTCCCAATAAACTCATACATATGGTGGTTACTGCAGGAGCAAGGATTACTAAATATCTTATTTTTAAATTTTCAGCAATTATTCCAATAAATGGATTAAGTAATGCAGGAATTTGCTGTGCTACAAACATTAAACTTACCAAGGTATTATTTATACCAAGTTTTGCTTTTAATAGGGGAACAATTGGAGCAAGAAAAGCCGAATAAGTATCGTGCACAAAATGCGCAATAGAAATAAAAATGATATTTTTAGCTTGAAACTTTTTCTGTTTTTCCATGATAATATAAAATTGGATGCTTAGAAGCTAGCCCTAAAGCAAAAACACTTCGACAAGCTCAGTGTGACAAAATGATAAATAGAAAATTGTCATACTGAGCTTGTTGAAGTATTAACAATTTTTTACTTTTTGCACTCTAAAATTATAGTTGAGAAATTAATTCTTTCATTATGAGTGTCATTTTGGTTTCGGCTTTTGCTGCAACTTTTTGCACTTCTTCGTGTGTTACTTCAACAATTTTACCAGGAACACCCAAATCTGTAATAATAGATACAGCAAAACAAGGAATTCCCATTTGTCGAGCAATAATTACTTCAGGAACAGTTGACATACCAACGGTATCGCCACCAATAATTCTAAAATACTGATATTCTTTAGGAGTTTCAAAGGTTGGCCCTGTAGTTGCTACATAACAACCAACTTGAACTTTTAAGTTTTTATTTTTAGCAATTTCTGCAGCTTTATTAATTAAATCCAAGCTATAAGGCTCGCTCATATCAGGGAACCGAGCTCCAAATTCAGGAATATGTTTCCCAATTAACGGATTAGGAATTAAATTTATATGATCATTTATAATCATTAAATCACCAATTTCGTAATCAGGATTTACACCTCCACTTGCATTCGAAACAAACAATGTTTTTATGCCCAGAAATTTCATTACACGAACAGGGAAAGTTACCGTTTCCATTGGATAGCCTTCATAATAATGAAAACGACCTTGCATTGCAACAATTTTTTTACCTCCTAATTCACCAAAAATTAATCTTCCATGATGACCGTCAACAGTTGATACCGGAAATCCGGGAATGGTATCATAATCAAGAGAAAGCTCTATTTTAATATCTTTAACCAATCCACCAAGACCAGTTCCTAAAATAATACCAACTTCAGGCTTAATATTTGTTTTATCTTGGATAAAGGAAACTGTGCTTTTTATTCTTTCTAACATATTCAATTATTTGCTGATTAAAATTATCCGTTCGGTCATTTAAAAATGTTACCTGAATTGGAATATAGAAAAACGAATCTTTAAAGTTGCCAGCAATATTACTAAATTTTTGTAAACGCATAGCATCTTTTTCCGTTGTAATAATGATTTTATTATTCGATTCAATAGAATCAAATTCATACATAATCTTCTTGAAATCAGACTCCTTATAATTGTAATGATCCGAATATTCTAATTCTTGAATATTTTTGGAAATATTTTCTAGTATATGCTCTCGTAAAGGTTTCGGGTTTGCAATTCCGCTTACTAATAAAATATCATGGTCGATTAGATCTTCATTTTTAATATTATTTGCAGAAGTACTATAAACAGGCTTTAATTTCCCATAATCGAAACTTGTAAAGTATATTGTTTGGAAGGGATAAGATTTTAATTCGTTAAAAATAATTCTTCTGTCAATAGGCTTTAAATCTTTTGGAGATTTCGTAATGATAATAATATTTGCGCGTTTCTTCTCAAAACGATGTTCTCTTAAGTAACCAAACGGAAGAATATAATCTTTATTAATAGGTCGTGAATAATCAATTAGTAAAATGGATAAGTTTGTATTTACTTTTCGATGCTGATAAGCATCGTCCAATAAAATCACATCTAAATCTTTATTTAAGTCAATTAATTGGTTTATTCCGTTGGTTCGGTCAGCATCAACAGCAACATCAATTTCGGGGAATTTTTGTTTAATTTGTCTAGGTTCGTCACCAATTTCTCCATCCGTAGATTCAGATGTTGATAAAATAAAACCTTTTGTTTTTCTTTTATAACCACGACTTAATGTTGCAACATTGAATTCAGATTTTAAGAAATCAACCAGATATTCAACATGTGGAGTTTTACCTGTTCCGCCAACAGTAATATTTCCAACAGAAATTAAGGGAACATTGAAATTATTTGATTTAAGTATTTTATAGTCATAAAGACGATTTCTAATATATATAATAAATCCATAAATTAAACTTAAAGGAAATAATATAGGACTTAGAATATTTCTGATTTTATTTGGCATGTATTTTTTTTTATTTAAAACTCGCTAAAAGTTCCTTTTTTAGGATAATCGATAGTATAATGCAATCCACGACTTTCATGTAGATCCTTTGCCATTTTAAGAATTAAATAACCAACATTAATTAGATTTCTAAGTTCACAAAGCTTTTGCGAAAGAATTGATTTTTCATATAATTCTTCAGTTTCAACATAAATAATTGCTAATCTTTTTAATGCCCTTTCCAAACGTAGATTTGATCTAACAATACCAACGTAATTACTCATTATTTGCTGTACTTCTTTGTAGTTTTGAGTAATCATAATCATTTCTTCAGGATAAGTTGTTCCATGTGAATCCCATTCGGGAATATCCGAATTAATTGTTATTAGATTTATTCTTTTTATGGAATCTTTTGCAGCCCTATCAGCATAAACTACAGCTTCTGATAATGAGTTAGATGCTAATCGATTTGCTCCGTGTAATCCTGTAGATGAAACCTCACCAATGGCATATAACTTGTTAATAGTACTTGCTCCATTTTCATCAACTTTAACACCTCCACACATATAATGTGCAGCAGGTATTACAGGTATAGGATTTTTTGTAAAATCTATATTTAAAGATAAACACTTTTGATAAATGTTAGGAAAATGATCTTTTAGTTTTCTTGGGTCGAGGTGCGTGCAATCCAAAACAACATGATCATCACCGGTAATTTTCATTTCATGGTCAATAGCTCTGGCAACAATATCGCGTGGTGCAAGACTGCCTCGTTTATCATATTTAAGCATAAATTTATTTCCGGCAACCGTTTTTAGTATTGCGCCAAATCCACGCATAGCTTCTGTTATTAAAAACGAGGGTTTTTCTCCCGGATTATAAAGAGAAGTTGGATGAAATTGGATAAATTCCATATTTTCAATGATCCCCTTTGCTCGATAAACCATCGCTATTCCATCTCCGGTTGCAATTTTAGGATTTGTAGTTGTATCGTATAAGTTTCCTGTTCCTCCAGTTGCAATCAATGTAATTTTAGCAAGAAAAGCATTTACTTTATCAGTCTGCAAATCTAAAACATAAGCACCGTAGCATTCTGTATTATTATGGCTTCTTTTTACAAGCTTTCCTAAATGGTGTTGTGTAATAAGATCAACAGCAAAATGATTTTCTAAAACCTCAATATTATTATGTTTTTTAACTTTATCAACCAGTGAGTTCTGTATTTCTTCCCCGGTTTTATCTTTATGATGTAATACACGGTTTTCTGAATGCCCACCCTCTTTTCCTAAATCGTATTTTCCTTTTTCATTTTGATCAAAATTAACACCCCAGTCAATTAACTGTTTTATTTGAGCCGGAGCTTCTCTAACAACCATTTCAGCTGTTTCTTTATTGCACAAACCATCACCAGCAATTAAAGTGTCCTTAATATGTTTTTCAAAATTGTCAGGTTCATAAGTTACCGCAGCAATTCCTCCTTGTGCATATTTTGTATTTGATTCTTCAAGAGAATTTTTACTGATTAGAATTACTTTACCATGATTTGCAACTTTCAGCGCAAAGCTTAATCCTGCAATTCCAGAACCAATAACTAAGAAGTCGGTTTCTTTAATCATTAAAAAAAGATTTAAAATGCTTAATTTTTGATAAACAGCAAAGGTAGAAATTGTTATGGATATATTATAAAGATTAAAGGATTTATAGACATCTACATTAATCAAAAGCGATACATCGAATAAAAGTTATACCAGAAAAATGTTTAGAATATTAAAATACAAGTGCAAGATACAGGATTCAAGAAATCAATTATAAATATTAATTTTAGTTCAAGTATTGGAATGAGATGCAAGTAACATAGGAATTTTGATTTGTAAACGTCCTTTTACTTACTGTTTACAACAGTTACGCATTGCTGAAAATTTAAACCATATACAAGAAAAGCGCTTAAGCTAAGCGCTCAAGGATAAATACATATTGTTATGATTTCAAAAGTATTTCGATTATTTTTGTCTGATTAATTAAAAAAGAGAATAAAACTAACTAATATGGCTCAAGACGATCAATTTAAGAAGCTTATAGCACATGCAAAAGAGTATGGATATATTTTTCAATCGAGTGAAATTTACGATGGATTAAGCGCAGTTTACGACTACGGACAAATGGGTGTTGAATTAAAAAACAACATTAAAAAGTTTTGGTGGGACGCAATGGTAAAAATGCATGAGAATATTGTAGGAATTGACACAGCAATATTTATGCATCCTGAAATTTGGAACGCATCGGGTCATACAAGTGCATTTAACGATCCTTTAATTGATAATAAGGATTCTAAAAAAAGATATCGAGCTGACGATTTAATAGAAGAACATATACAAAAATATCAAGCCAAAATAAATAAGGATGTTGCCAAAGGACTTAAAAAGTTTGGAGATTCATTTGACAAGGAGCAATTCTTAGAAACAAATCCTAATGTATTAAGGAATAAAGCAAAAATTGACGAAATACAAGGTCGATTAGTAAAAGCTCTTGAGGCAGATAATTTAGATGAAATAAAACAAATAATTATTGATTGTGAAATAGCGTGTCCTGTTTCCGGCTCAAAAAACTGGACAGATGTTCGTCAGTTTAATTTGATGTTTGAAACAAAACTGGGATCAGTAACAGAAGGAGCAAATAAAATATATTTACGCCCTGAAACAGCGCAAGGTATTTTTGTAAACTACCTAAATGTTCAGAAAACAGGTCGAATGAAATTACCATTCGGAATTGCCCAAATAGGAAAAGCTTTTCGTAATGAGATTGTTGCTCGACAATTTATATTTCGTATGCGCGAATTTGAGCAAATGGAGATGCAATTTTTTGTTAAACCCGGAACAGAAATGAAATGGTTTGAACATTGGAAAGAAATGCGAGTAAATTGGCATAAAGCAATGGGATTACCTGAAGAAAAGTATCGTTTCCATAAGCATGATAAATTAGCACATTATGCAAATGCAGCTTTCGATATTGAATTTGAGTTTCCGTTTGGATTCAAAGAATTAGAAGGAATTCACTCAAGAACAAATTTCGATTTATCTCAACATCAGAAATTTTCTGGTAAAAAAATACAGTATTACGATCCGGAATCTGGAGAAAGTTTTGTACCATATGTTGTCGAAACATCAGTTGGTTTAGATAGAACTTTCTTAACAATTCTTTCTTCTTGTATAAATGATGAAGAAATTAAAAAAGAAAACGGAGAAACAGATACCAGAGTTGTTTTCAGTATTCCTCCGGCATTGGCTCCTATAAAAGTTGCTGTGTTGCCATTAGTTAAGAAAGATGGCCTACCAGAAAAAGCAAGAGAAATAGTTGATGAATTAAAATTTGATTTTACTTGTCAGTACGATGAAAAAGACTCAATAGGAAAACGTTATCGTCGCCAGGATGCAATAGGAACACCTTATTGTATAACTATTGATCATCAGACCTTAGAAGATAATAAGGTAACCATTCGTGATCGCGACACGATGAAACAAGAGAGGATTTTAATTTCAGAGCTTAATGCGATTGTTGAAGATAAAGTAAGCATGAAGAAATTATTAAAGAAGATTTTTTAGGAAAGGAGAATGTTCGAAAAAACAAATTAGTTGTCATTACTCACTGAGCTCATGAGATAGTTCTGAGCTTGTCGAAGAATATATTTAGTTGTTAATGAGAATCTTTGGTAAAGTTAGCTTAATTTAATTTTTCGACTAATTATCAGTAGCTTGATTGTTTGTGAAATTCAACTCTGCCAAAGATTAACAAAGTATTGTAAGTGAAGCAAAATAAAAAAGTTTTAATTATCACATATTACTGGCCTCCGAGTGGGGGGGCTGGTGTTCAGCGATGGTTAAAATTTGCTAAATATTTGCCAGAATTTGGTATTGAGCCTATTATATTGACTGTCGATTCTGAAAATGCATCATATCCACAAATTGATACAAGTTTAGAGAACGACATTAGCTCAGATTTAAAAGTATTTAAGACAAAATCTTTTGAACCTTTAAATTTATTATCAGGATTATTTGGAAAAAAAAGTGTTCCATATGGGGGGTTTACCAATGTAAATAAGAAGAGTTTTCTTCAAACAATTTTACGATTTGTTAGAGGTAATTTTTTTATTCCGGATGCACGAATTGGTTGGAATAAATTCGCATACAAAAAGGCAAAAGAGATAATATCTGAATATAATATTGATACAGTTATTACAACTAGTCCACCGCATTCGACCCAATTAATAGGTTTAAAATTAAAAAAGAATTTAAATGTTAATTGGATTGCTGATTTTCGAGATCCTTGGACTGATATTTATTATTATAAAGATTTATTACATACGAATTTTGTAAAAGGAATTGATAAAAAGAAAGAAAGACAGGTGCTTGAGAAAGCAGATAAAATAATCACAAACTGTGAATCAAATAAGACTCTTTTAGAAAATAAATTATCAGATACAAATAATAATAAATTTCATGTTATTACAAATGGATTTGATGAGGATGATTTTATAACAGAGATAAAAAATCCAAAAGAATTCATTATTACTTATTCTGGAACTATATCAGAAAATTATAAACCAGAGACTTTTCTAATAGTACTTTCTGATGTGAAAAAGAAATTCCCAGATATAGAATTTAAGCTAAGAATGGTAGGAAATGTTTCTCAGGACATTAAAGCATTAATTGAAAAGCATAACCTAATTGAAATATACGAAGCTGTTGGATATGTGCAGCATTCTAAATTAATAGAATATTTAGTCTCAAGTACGATTTTATTTTATATTTTTCCAAAAACAGATAATGATAAAGGAATTGCAGGAAAATTATTTGAATATCTTGCTGCACGAAAAACTATAATTGGAATTGGCCCAAAAGATGGAGATTCAGCAAAAATAATGGAAGAATGTGAAGCAGGAAAAATGTTTGAAAGAGAAGAAGAAATTAATTTGAAGGAGTATTTTGAAATGCTAGTTAAAAGTTGGGAAGTAAAAAGGAATCTAAACTTAAATTCAAAAGATTATTTAAAATATTCAAGAAAAAATCTTACACAGAGCTTGGAAGAATTTATATAGTTTTTAATATATGCGTATATTGATTTAATTATATCAAAACTCAGGTTATAGAGATAAAAATAAGGGATTAAAATAGTTTCAAGCAAGGATCTAATTATGCTTCAAGACATTAAAAAAGCATCAAAACATTCAATTATTTATTCAATAGGAAATATTGGGATTAAAATAATTGGATTAATACTAATACCATATTATACCAATGCAAAATTTTTAAGTCATGACGATTTTGGTGCACTGGCAATATTAGAAGCCACAATGCAGCTGGCCTCAGGCTTCCTTGGTATGGCATTGTCGCATGGTTTAAAAAGATGGTATTGGGATAAAAAACACATTAAACATCAAAAAGATATATTTTTCACAGCATTTAGTTTTTTACTTGCCATACTTATTCCTGTAATACTTTTATTACTAACTATTTCCGATAAAATTTCCTTATTAATTTTTGATAACATTGATTATGTTTTGTTATTAAAGCTAACATTAATAACAGCGGGTTTTAAAGTGATTAATGGATTAACTTTCACATTATTAAAACTCAAGTCGAAATCTGTTTTATTCGCATTGGTTCAAATTTCTTCCTTAATAATAACCTTAACAGTTATTATTGGAGGATTAATTTATAAAAACTTAGGATTAGAAGCCATATGGATTGGTAACTTGGTGGGAGAGATATTCATTTTTATTGCATTGTCTTTTGTTGTAGTAAAAAACATCAGCTTTAAATTCAATACTAAGATATTAGTAGAAATGTTTAATTATGGTCTTCCCTTAATGTTAACTTCTGTTGCAGGAGTTATCCTACTTACAACGGATAGATATATGCTTAACTCGACAGAAGGTTTGGTTGATACTGGAATATATTCTTTAGGTTCACGAATTGCAAACACATTACAAGTTATTATATCTACTTCATTAGTGTCAGGCTTAACGCCTTTGTTAATGAAAAAAATGAATGATACAGGAAATCAAAGGTATTATTCTAAAATTATGACTTATACAAGCTTTATTTTTGTATTGGGTTTAATAGGTTTATCTTTATTTTCACTTGAGATTCTTAAGGTATTTACTAATGCCAAAATTTATTGGGAATCGGCAGGTATAGTTGCAATAGTTTCTTATGCTTTGTTGTTTGGATTTATACGTAATAATGCAAATATTGGATTAATAGTTGTAAAAGACACAAAATCAATCGGGATACTAACTTTAATTATCAGTATTTTTAATATTGGGTTGAACTACTTTTTTATACCTCTCTGGAATATATATGGGGCTGCTTTTGCCACGCTAATATCACAATTGTTGTTTTTAGGATTTATGATTTATATTTCCCAAAAGAAATATTTTATTCCTTATGAGTGGAAGAAGATTATAATACTTATTATTTTATCAGCAATTGTAGTATTTATAGGATATAAAATCTCTTTTCTGAATGTATGGTTACGAATAGGAATTAAGTCAATGTTATTAATTGGGTTTCCATTTGTATTATTTTTATTTAATTTCTATGATAAAGTAGAGATTGAAAGTGTCAAAGATATTGTTAGCGCAGTTTTTAATTCAAAAAAGGCGAAAAAAAAGACAGAAGAGATATCTTAACTTGATTTGAATATAAGAATTTAAAAGCCGGATAATCAATGAAGAGAATTAATAAAGAATCAATAAAAATTTCGTTTCCAAACTCTCCATTTTTAAAATCTGGCAGACCTGATCCATTTTTGGAATATCTTATAAAAGAAGGGTTTAATTTTAAAGTTGAAGAAGAAATTCCAGATGCAAATTATATATTTCTATACCCTAACAGGATAGATGAAATGTTAAATATTTGTAAGAATTATAAGGATAAAATATTAATATTCATTACAAGTGAATCCGTAACTCCAGACTTTAATTTATTTGATTATGCAATCGGATATGATCAAATATCATTTGGAGATCGATACTGCCAGTTTAGTTTCCAGGCACAGGTTTTTAATTATAAATTAGAAAAAAACATTACAAAAAGCAGCTTGGACGAGAAGAAAAAGTTTTGCAACTTTTTATATTCAAATCCAAATTCTCATAAAAACCGTGATATATTCTTTCACCAGTTGTCTAAATATAAAAAAGTTGATTCTTTGGGCCAACATTTAAAAAATGTTTCTCATGATGTTTCAAAAAGACATTCTAATAATTTTTTTGCGGATAGTGTTAATGAAAAGCTAGCATATAAATTTTCAATTTCTTTTGAAAATGCATCCCATAATGGATATAATACAGAAAAAATAATCTCTTCAATGGTGGCAAATACAATTCCTGTCTTTTGGGGAGATAAAGATATTAATAGATATTATAATTCTGAATCATTTATAAATTGTCATGAATACGATAGTTTTGATCAAGTGATAGAAAAAATTATTGACTTAGATAATGATGATGATAAATATTTAGAAATGTTAAGCAAGAGATGGAAAACACCTGAACAGATTGAACTACTTGAAAATCAAAAAAGTGATTTTTTAAATTTCCTAAATAACATCTTTAATCAACCAATACAAGATGCTCAAAGAAAACCAGCGGGAACATTTAATGATTTTTATACTAAACGAATAGGTTCAGCTTCCAATAGAATTGATAATTATTACAAGAAGTTGCATCACTGGGGGTATTTGTTTAAAAAGAAATTCAAATAAAATATGAAAGAATAAAACTGAATTTGTAGCTAAATTTTATATTTAGTATAGAATGAATTACAAGATTATTCAGTTAATATTATTTAATCAAATTAGTTTCAAACTCATTTATTTTTGCTCTTAAATTATTTATTAGGGTTTTATCCATAGGAGGGTTTTTCTTAACCTCATTAAAATATGATACAGGAATAGGAATAATTTTATGCTTAAGTAATCTATGAATTTTAAGAACTCTTAAGCCAGTATGAATAAAATTTCTTTTTGACAATGGAATTTTAAGTTCCGTATAAATATTCATCAAATTTGTTATTCCTTCAAATCGATCTCTTTTAACTTCACTTTTATTAAACCCAACATCAACAAACAGTACGGGAGTTCCCATGGCTATGCACGGTAAGGCACAATGAATAAGAGAAGTCACAACAAACTTTGCCTTAGCATACCTTAAAAGTATAGTTTCAACTAATTTCATTCTTTCTTCTAGGCTCAATGAAGGTAAATCTTCCATAAAATGTGAAAAATACGACACTTTATTTCTCCACTCTTTAGGAATAATATTATCTTTTATTGTTTTCCTATAATCACTTGTATAATTTTTTCTTAATAAATCAACAATAATAATTTCATCTCCCCTTTCACTTTCTTTAATTGGTGAGTTAATGGTGAGAGTATTACATCCAGAGAAATATGCCTTTATACCAATCGATTCAAATAATTTTAGTGTTGTAAAATCTCTACATCCAATAGGTTCGTGTTTTTTATAATAATCAGAATGTTTTTCACAAACCACAGATTTCTTCCCATGAAAAGAAATGAAAAGTGGATTTAGCTTATTTGAAGGCGGGAAATTTAGAGGGTTCTCCATAAACCAACCACTAATAATTGCGGGTAATTCATCTGAAACTGTATTCAGTTCTTCTCGTTCAATAAAAATAGGATTAGAAACCAATTGTGCTGCAGCATAGCTTTGAATGTCATCACCAATATTTTTGCTACCAGAAAAGTATACTATTCCTGTTTTCATTTTATTTATTAAAATTATTAATGAATTTGTTCGATAATTTCTAAACTAAGCTTGTTCCTATTAAAAATAAATATAAGCGCAAAATACATTTAGCATATAGAACAGTTCTATATTTTCTGAGCTCTAATAACACCTCGTCGTAAATATGGTTCTTCTGTATCTGCAAAATCCATTGAAAGCATATAACCATAAGAAAATTCAATTTTGAATCCAATTTCAGACAGTAATTGTACGAAATAGTCACCATCTCCTTGTTTATGGTATGTGCATATATCAAGTTTTATGTTTTTCTCATTCGAAAGAATCTTTTTACATCCAGCTACGACTTTTCTTTCATAACCTTCAACATCCATCTTGATAAAATTAACAGTTAAGCTTTCATTGTATATGTCGTCTAAAGCAATTGTATCCTGAGTAGTACTATCCGAAGCAAGTTTCTCAATTATTTCAATTTTATCTTTCCATGGCTCGAAAGTCTGATACAAGGCTTCTACCCATTCTTTGTTCGACTCTATAAGATATATTTTCTTTGCTTTTTCTATTTCGTTAAGAGCAAATATACCTTCAGCAGCACCTACATCAATAATAACATCTCCTTCATTTGCAAAAAACGTTTTAGATAAATATTTATGAGGTGATCTTGGATCTAATTCAGAAAGCAAGGACCTATAGTTTTTTGTCACTTGTGCTTTATTCATTGAACGTTTAAAAAACATTTTGTGCTTATTGTGAATTACATAGGGTAATTTACAATTTTCATCCAATAAAACCTCCACCTGAACTTCTTGGTATTCTTTCATGAACTCATAAGGGATCATTCGAATCCAGTTCGTTTTTAAATACGTGGTTACTTCCTGGATTTCAGGCGTAAGTTTTGATTTATCCTGCTCATAATAATTAATAATTCTATTTGTTAAATTAGTTCTTATACTATATTTAAATAGATTCTCAAGTTTTCTCCTTTGAGCTGCAGGTATTATCCAGTAAATTTTCTTTGCAAATGACATTTAATAAAGTTTAGAAAAACAAATATATAACAAAACTAAACACGAAAAATCAATAACAACATTAGATTTAAACAACAAAAGCTTAATGTACAATATTTTTAAATTATTGTAAAATATTGTCAATAAAACGACCATAATTAATTTCCGCAGTAAACTTCTGTTTCCCAAATAAAGCAATTTTTTCTCTCTTTTCAAGAGTCTTAAATTCGTGCATTTTGTGCAAACCAAAAACAAAATCCGAATTTGTAAATTTTTTGTCTAATAAAAAGCCAAGCTCATCATTCATTGCTTCAGGAATACCACCAACAGCAGTTGCTAAAACTGGAATACCAAAACATAAAGCTTCCATTATTGAAACAGGAAGTCCCTCTGTCGAGGAAGTTGTTATAAAGCAGTCTAAATCTGTATTTGAATAAAATTTTATTACCTCATGGTTTTGCACATGCCCATGAAATTTATAATTGATGTCTTTTGGGACTAATTTTTCATTCGCCAATTTTTTAATTTGGGTCAACAAAGTCCCATCTCCAAAATGATGCCAAATAATCTCATTTGATGGGTAACATTCCTTATATGAAGCAAGTCCATCAATAATTAAGTCTATTCGCTTAATAGAAATTATGTTACTGCATGATACAACTGTAAGACTATTTTTCATTGAGCCCAATGATATTGCGTTAGGAGGATTAATTCCTAAGTATGAAACTTCTAGTTTTGAAAATGGAATATTTTGGTTTTGATTCAAATATCTCTTTCCTTCTTGAGAAACAGGAAATATTTTAGAAAAGTACTGCCATAAAGGAAATCGACGAAAAGGGAGATAACATCCTGTGTCTTTTCGGTTCTGAAAAACATCTGTTCCATGAGCTCTGGATATTAATGTAAAATCAAAATTATCTCTTTTAAGCAAGGCTCCGGCATAAGCAGCATAATAAAACCAATAAGAGTAAAATATTGATTTTGAATTTAACTCTTCGCTGTAATTCTTTTTTAAATATTTATATATTACCCAAGAGAATGTTGAAGCCGCAATCAACTTTCTTAATTTTTTCAATTTAAAAATAACAGAAGAGAATACCTTAATTTCCTTCCAAAAAAATGGATTAAGAAAAATCACAGGAAAAAGGAGAAAGATCCATTTTTCATAGAACTTTAATTTGTCACATAACTTAATATCAAAAACAGCATTTGCAGGCACTTCTCTTTGTGGGAGGGAGTTTTCGAGTAATGGGAAAATAATTAGTTCAATATCATTATTATTTCCCAATTCAATAATTTCTGCTTCTAGGAAGGCTTCTTTATATCCAAATGGGAAGCTATCTGTAAATAATAAAACTTTCTTTTTATCCATATCAAGTTAGGAGATAATAATATCTTATTCAGATTTTGGTACTCAAAAATACTAAGAAAAATGAATGAATTGATTCAAATTAAATAAATTTAAGGAATCTACAATAATTGTGTTATTTTTAAAGATTAATTTATCATTACTAATATTTAACGTTAATAATTATGAATAAGCAATTTGTCCAAAAAATATTACCACATTTAACAGCAGTAATTATTTTCTTATTACTCAGTGCAATTTATTTCTCTCCACAATTAAAAGGAGATAAGCTTCACCAAAATGATAAATTGCAATCTCAGGGAATGAGCAAAGAAATTGTTGATTTCCGTAAGGAAACAGGAGAAGAAACATTATGGACAAACTCCACTTTTGGTGGAATGCCTGCTTATCAAATTTCGGTTAAAAGCAACAATGTAGTTAAAGCCATAGAAAGTTTCGTTCTTAGGATAATTCCTCGCCCTACTGGTTATATATTCTTTTCGATGATTGGATTTTATATTTTGCTATTGTGTTTTAATGTAAATCCATGGTTAGCAATTATTGGCGGCATTGCATTTGGGTTATCATCAATAAATATGCTGTATCTTGCTGGAGGGCATAATGCAAAAGTCCATGCAATAGCATTTATTCCTCCAATTATTGGTGGTATTTTCTATGCCTATAGAAAGAATTTGATTGTTGGATCTGCTATAGTAAGTTTATTTGTTTGTTGGCATTTGTCTGCAAATCACTTTCAAATGACTTATTACATGCTATTCTTAATACTTGCTATCGCAGGTGTTGAATTGTATTTACACATCAAAAATGGCTTGCTGAAAAAATTTGTTAAGGTTTCTTCAGTATTGCTGATGGCAGGGATACTTGGGGCACTTCCAATTTTTTCAAATCTATATTTAACGTACGAATACAGTAAATATACTACACGAGGCAAATCTGAACTTACAATATCTGCAGATAATAATGCAATAAATAAAGTAGAGAATGAAGCTTTAAGTAGTGATTATATTAAACAATATAGTCTTGGTTTTGGTGAAGTCTGGTCTTTGTTAATTCCTAATATTAAGGGAGGGGAAAAGAACTTAATTGGTAATAAGAAAGAGATTATAGACAAAGTAAGTCCAAACTATAAAAATGCTGTTGCTCAGGAATATTCTTATTGGGGAGAACAATCTGGTACTGGAGGGGCATTTTATTTTGGAGCAAGTATCTTTTTATTATTTGTGCTTGGTATGTTTTTTATTAAAGACAAATTTAAATGGGCATTTTTTGCAGTTTCTTTATTAGCTATAATATTATCATGGAAATATGGAAGTTTAGTCGATTGGTTCATAAATCATGTACCTCTTTTTGACAAATTCCGAGACACGAAAATGATGTTAATACTCGCTCAATTATCATTTCCTTTGTTAGGATTACTATTCGTAAATAAGCTATTTAAAGATCAAATTAATAAAAAACAATTTATTTATATTTCATTGAGCGTAATAGGCTTGCTTTTGATTTTTTATATAATGCCAAACCTTTGGTTTAGCTTCCTGAGCAATAATGACATACTGAAATTTGATAATGCTTTAGAAAGTTATAAAAGCAATCCTAACGCATTAACACAAATTAAAGGCATTAGAAATGAACTTATTAATGCTCGAATAGAATTTTTCAAATCGGATTGTTTTAGAAGCCTGTTTTTCGTTTCGTCAACAGCTCTTGTCATTTATTTATTTATCATTAAAAAAGTTAAGCAAAATGCATTTTTATTGATTTTGGGAGTTATAATTTTAGTTGATTTATGGGGAGTTGATAAACGATATTTAAATGATGATAATTTTGTAAGTAAGCGTCAAGAAAAGCAATTCTTTCAGATGACTGAAGCAGATAAATATATTCTTAAGGATAAAGATCCAAATTATAGAGTTATGAATCGAACAGTCGGCACATTTAGCGATGCAAGCACTTCATATTATCATAAATCTTTAGGGGGTTATCACGGTGCAAAATTGAAACGATATAATGAGTTGATTGAGTATCAGATTTCAAAAAACAATATGGATGTATTAAATATGCTTAATACAAAGTATTTCATATTACCTGATAAGAACAGACAAGCAGTTGCGCGATATAATCCTGACGCATTAGGAAATGCTTGGTTTGTTGAAGATTATAGAATTGTTCCAAATGCCGATGCTGAAATTCACGCATTAAGTGAATTTAATCCTTATCAAGAAGCAATTATAGATGCTCGATTTGAAGATTTTGTTGCAGGGAAAGATTTCACTAGAGATACAATGTCAAACATTAAATTAGATTCTTATAAGCCAAATCATTTAGTTTATTCAGCAAATTGTTCAAAAGAGGAGTTAGCAGTATTTTCAGAAATATATTATCCCAAAGGTTGGAATGTAACCATTGATGGAGAGTCTGTTGATTACTTTAGGGCAAATTATGTTTTAAGAGCATTAATTATACCTGAAGGAGAACATATTGTTGAGTTTAAATTCGAACCAAAATCATATTATATAGGGCAAAAAGTATCTTTAGCAAGTTCAGTTATCTTACTTTTAACTTTGCTTTTTGTATTTAGTCGAGAACTATTCATTATTTACGGTAAAAAGGATGAATAAATAAATCTTATAATTAGATTAGTATACTAGGGGACAATTATTTATTTGTATCTTTGCACGATTATTTTTGACACAAATGAGTAAAAAAGAAAATAACACAACCAAGCGTAGATTAAGAAGTTCATATATTACTTCAATAATTAGTATATCGCTGGTGCTTTTTATGCTTGGATTACTTGGATTGTTGATTTTAAATGCAAATCGATTGTCTGATTATGTGAAGGAGAATATTGGATTCTCTGTTATTCTTAAAGAAAATATAAAAGAGGTTGATGTTATTTTATTGCAAAAAAGTCTTGATGCAACAGAATATGTAAAATCCACAAATTATATTACAAAAGATGAGGCAGCGGAAGAACTTCAAAAAGATTTAGGTGAAGATTTTATTGAGTTTTTAGGATTTAATCCTTTACTGGCATCTATTGAAGTGCATTTATATGCTGAATACGCAAATCAGGATAGTATTTTGCTGATTGAAAAGGATTTAAAGCAATACGAACAAATAAAAGAAGTGTTTTATCAAAAATCATTGGTTAGTTTGGTAAATGAAAATATCCGAAAAATAAGTTTAATAATATTAACATTTAGTGGATTATTGATGCTTGTTGCAATTACTTTGATAAATAGCACAATTAGATTGTCCGTTTATTCAAAACGATTTATTATAAACACCATGCAATTAGTTGGAGCAACACGAGGTTTTATTCGCAGGCCATTTCTGTATCGTAGTGCCGGGAATGGGATTTTTGCTGCATTTCTTGCAATGGGATTTTTAGCTGGAATATTATATGTGGCACAACAAGAATTTCATGATATTATAAGTTTTCAGGATATAGAAATTATTGGAATACTATTCCTTGGAGTCCTTTTATTTGGGATTGTTATTAATTGGATATCTACATTCTTAGCTGTATCAAAATATTTAAGAATGAAAGTGGATAAATTATATTATTAATTAAAATATTGATCAAATGTTAAATAAAAATAAACCAGAAGAAAAGAAAGTAGAATTTGCACTCGGAAGAGAAAATTATATTCTTTTAATAATTGGTTTTGCAATTATAATTTTTGGTTTTCTTCTTATGATTGGGGGAAAAGCAGATAATCCAAATGAATTTAATGAAAAGATTTTTAGTTTCAGAAGAATAACACTTGCCCCAATAATTGTTTTATTTGGGTTTGTTTTTGAGATATATGCTATTATGAAAAAGCCTACAGAGACTGAAGAAAATTAAATTCTCTTAATAAAATTTTATGGATTGGATAGAAGCATTAATCCTTGGTATAATACAAGGATTAACGGAGTTTTTGCCTGTTAGTAGTAGTGGGCATTTAGAGTTAGGGAAACAAATATTAGGTGTTGAATTTGCGGAAGATCTCACTTTTACAGTAGTAGTGCATGGAGCAACAGTATTAAGCACCATAATAATATTCTGGAAAACAATAGTTGAGCTTGTTAAGGATCTTTTTAAGTTTCAATGGAACGAATCTACACAATATATTTTTAAGATTGCTGTTTCGATGATTCCTGTTGTTATTGTTGGTCTTTTATTTAAAGATGAAATAGAAAGCCTTTTTACAGGAAATATCCTTTTTGTTGGAATAATGTTGTTGATAACTGCAGCTCTTTTAGCGTTTACATACTATGCTAAAGAGAAGCAAAAAGATATCAGTTTCAAAAATTCATTTGTAATAGGTATTGCACAAGCGCTTGCTGTTATACCTGGAATTTCACGATCAGGAGCAACAATTGCCACAGGATTATATCTTGGAAACAAGAAAGAGAATGTGGCTAAGTTTTCATTTTTAATGGTATTAGTTCCTATTATTGCAGCAAACGTAATGGATCTTTTGGATACTGATTTTGCAGGAAATAGTACTATTTCAGCAACTCCATTAATCGTTGGGTTTATCGCAGCATTTGCATCAGGACTTGTTGCATGCAAACTTATGCTTAACATTGTAAAACGAGGGAAACTTATATATTTTGCTATTTACTGTTTAATCGTAGGATTAATTGCAATAATCTTTTCATTTTAAGGAAGCCGTTTAGTGAAGATAGATATAAAAAATTTAGAGGATTTTCAAACAGGCATGATATTACCTATGAATAAACCTTATACATGGACATCTTTCGATGTTGTTAAAAAGGTGAAAAATCAAATAGGCAAGAGATTACATCAAGAACTAAATGTTCGATTAAAAAGCTTTAAAGTAGGTCATGCAGGAACATTAGATCCCTTAGCCGAAGGATTAGTTATTGTATGTACAGGTAAAGCAACAAAAAAAATAAGTGAATTAATGGCTGATGAGAAAGAGTATGTTGCTACAATTGAAATAGGTAAGACAACTCCTTCGTATGACCTTGAAACAGATTATGACAAGACTTTTCCTATCGATCATATTAATGAGATGATGGTAAAGGATGTATTAAAAACCTTTATTGGTGAACAAGATCAGATTCCTCCTGTTTATTCAGCAAAGAATGTTAATGGACGCCGTGCATATGATTATGCTCGTAAAGGTGAAGAACTAGTATTAAAAGCGAATAAAATAACAATAACTGAAATAGAGTTGTTAGAATACAACATGCCAACTATTACCATTAAAGTGGTTTGTGGTAAAGGAACTTATATTAGAACTTTAGCTTATGATATAGGAATACGTTTAAATAGTGGAGGACATTTAATTAAACTAATCAGAACGCGAATAGGAAACTATAAGATTGAGGATTCCTTAACTATAGACGATTTAGAAAAAGAATTAATAAATTTGTAACAAACAAGATATTGCTACGTATAAGTAGCTCACCTAAGTATAACTATATAAATAATTTAAATTAATGAAATTATCTCAGTTTAAATTTAATCTTCCGAAAGAACTTATTGCAAAATTTCCAGTTGAAAATAGAGATGAATCTCGACTTTTGGTTGTGCATAAAGATACAGGAAAAGTTGAGCATAAAGTTTTTAAGGATATTGTTAATTATGTTAGCGATGAGGATGTTATGGTATTTAATAATACCAAAGTTTTTCCTGCTCGATTATATGGTAACAAAGAAAAAACAGGAGCTAAAATAGAAGTTTTTTTATTAAGAGAGTTAAATCAAGAACAGCGATTATGGGATGTATTAGTTGATCCTGCGCGAAAGATTAGGATAGGAAATAAGTTGTATTTTGGTGATGATGATTTGTTAGTTGCTGAAGTGATAGATAATACTACTTCTAGAGGTCGTACTTTAAGATTTTTATTTGATGGCCCATATGATGAGTTTAAAAAAGCACTTTATGAATTAGGAGAGACTCCTTTACCAAAATTTATAAATAGAGAAGTTGAACCAGAAGATAAGTCTCGCTATCAAACGATTTATGCTAAGCACGAAGGAGCAGTTGCTGCACCAACAGCAGGAATGCATTTTAGTCGTGAGTTAATGAAAAGGCTTGAGATAAGTGGAGTTAATTTTGCTGAAATAACATTACACGTAGGTTTAGGAAATTTCAGATCTGTTGATGTTGAAGATTTAACTAAACATAAAATGGATTCAGAGAAAATTATCATTTCAGAAGAAGCTGTAGAAATAGTTAATAAGGCTAAAGATAAAAAGAAAAACATTGTTGCAGTAGGTACAACTGTTCTAAGAACCTTGGAAACTTCAGTTTCTACAATGAACCATTTAAAGCCTTATGACGGATGGACAAATAAATTTATTTTCCCGCCATATGATGTTAGGGTTGCTAATATGATGATCTCTAATTTTCACCTTCCTTATTCCACATTATTAATGATGGTTTGTGCGTTTGGAGGTTATGATGTAACAATTGCTGCATATAAAACCGCAATTAAAGAAGGATATCGTTTTGGAACTTATGGTGATGCAATGTTAATAATATAGGAATATTAAATTATTATATAAAAAAGGGCTTATTCAATATTATGGATAAGCCCTTTTGTTTATGATTATATTTTTTAATTCATAACATTTTGAGGATCTCCTTTTAACCACTTCATAATATTATCAATAATAATATTTCCTCGTAACTCGATTGCTTCATTTGTTGCATAACCAATATGAGGAAGTAAAATTGTATTTGGAGCTTCAAAAAGAGGATGACTTTTATCCAATGGAGGTTCTTTTTCATAAACATCAATGGCTGCTCCTGCAATAAGATCTTTTTTTAATAAATCAGTAAGAGCGTAATAATCTACAATTGCACCACGAGCTGTATTTATTAAAACGGAAGTAGATTTTAATAATTGAAGCTTTTCATTTCCAAGTAAGCCTTTAGTTTCATTGCTTAAAGGAATATGCAGAGAAATGATATCACTTTCTTTTAACAAGTAATCTAATTCAACAAATTCTATATTTGGGAAACTTTTACTAGATCGGTTATAAGAAACAACTCTACAACCAAAAGCTTGAGCCAGTTTTGCTGTTTCTTGCCCAATTTTTCCAAAACCAATTATCCCGAAAGTTTTTCCGTGCAATTCTGATCCTAAAAATCCTTCCCGAGTCGAAAGTTTTCTTGTTTGAGAATTACTCCAATTTATCTTTCGGAAAAGATTTATTGCTGATCCGATAACCAATTCTGCAACAGCATGATTTGAATATCCACCACCATTAGAAACTATAATATTTCGCTCTCTGCATAAATCCATCGGAATATGATCGACTCCGGCAAAAGCTACAGAAATCATTTTTAGATTTTCACATTCCTTAATTACATTCTCTGATATGGGAAGATTACTTAATACTATAACATCTGCCTTATTTGCTCTTTCAATGATTTCTTCATCATTTTCAGGTCTGGAGTCATAAGATATCAATTCATACTCCAATGCCTCAAAACCAGCCTTTATTTTGGCAATATTGATGCTTGTTATTCCAATAGGTTCTAGTAGGACTATTTTCATGTTATACGTTTAAAAAGTAAAATTAATAAATGTATATATAGAAAAAAAGGATAAATACTATATTCGAGTATCCATCCTTTTCTTATTTTTAATATTTGTCTCGTCCTGAAATAGCGTTACACAAAAAGTAATGTTATGAAAGAAATAGTGGATTCAAAGTATGTTAGAAGAAGTCAAAAGAATTATTCATTGTCTTTTAAATTACAAGTAGTTCAGGAAGTTGAGCGAGGAGAATCAAGTGTAAAAGGAGCACAACGCAAGTATGGGATTCAGGGAAGTGCGACTGTAATCAATTGGCTTCGAAAATATGGTAACTTTGATTGGGAGAATCAAACACCATCTAATATGCCTAAGAGTCAAGAACAAAAACTTATGGAGTTGGAACAGAAAGTTAAGCTCCTTGAAAAGCAGAA
>WTBR01000213.1 GCA_013138975.1 Bacteroidales bacterium | reverse complement strand
TGTAAAGAGGGGATTATCAATTAAATCGAGATCGTTGTCTCATTGGTATTAAAAACCTTATTCCTCTTTTTGTTCTTTCCTTAATTTGTACTAAAATATAATAATTTGCTAACTTAGGTTGGTATAACAATGTCTTTGTAATAGGTTTTAGCAATTTTCTTGTTATTAATCCTAATGCCTCAAGTAATTGAATATAAATTTTCAATACAATCTCTACATGAACATAAAAATGATTCTTAAATCTCTACCAAAAATACTGTTTTACCCTTTTCTGATTTAACGTTTATGTTGCCACCATGCAGTTTTATTATTTGACGTGAAAGGCTTAGACCTATGCCCGAGCCTTCGTCTTTGGTGGTAAAAAAAGGAACAAAAATATCTTCAATGATATTGTCTGGTATACCCTTGCCATTATCTTTAACACTTATTAAAGTCTGATTGTCACTGTTTTTTATAACCGTAATTGTAATATGTTTTCCATTTGATTTTTCGTTTTCAGAAATTGCATCAACGGCATTGTTAATCAAATTTATAAGAACATGCTCTATGAGATTTTTATCGCAAAGGATTGTAGCTTCGGTTGGATGAATGGTGTATTTTAAATTGATTTCTTTTTCTAATATTTCTTCCTTTTTTAGTAGGTATATGTTTTCAATTAACACAGATAATTTTATGTCTTCGTATGTGGGAGTTGGTAATTTGGTAAGGCTCTTAAAATTTCTAACAAAGTCAAGCACGGCATTTCCTCTTTCTTCAATTAAATCAAGGCCAGTTACAGCTTCCTGAATAGTATTATCTGTAATATCATTGGATGCTATAATTTGATCCTTATTTCTGAAAAAACCGGATATTGTACCGGTTAGTGATGTAACCGGTGTTATTGAGTTTATTATCTCGTGAGTAAGTACTCTGGTTAGTTTTTGCCACGATTCTATTTCTTTTTCATCCAATTCGTTTTTTATATCCTGGAATGAAACCAAGCTGATTTCTTTTTCTGCAATTTTTACAATGGACATCCTTATTGCTAGGTGTAGCAATTTGCCCCCAGATTTTGTCACAAAAACTTTATGATCTTCGGCATTCATACTTAATAGGATCTTTTTTAGTCCAGAATGGAATCTGTCTAGGATTTCAATGGATTTTATACTGTGTATGTTAAGTAAGTTTTTTGCTGCTAGGTTAATAAATTCAATCTTCCCATATTGATCATATGAAAGTAATCCTATTCCTATATGCTCAACAATATATTGGGTATACCTGAATTGATTTTCTTTTTCTAATCTTACTTTCCTTACAATCTCCCCAATTTCATTTAAAAAGTAACCAAGTTCCTTGAAAGGGGAGTTGTATGATTTAGAAAAAGACATAGTTGCGTTGTTTTCTTTGATATATTCCAACATCTTTTTTAACTCGTTCCTTTTTTTAATGATATAGGAAATTAAATTCCAAGTTTGTAAGGAAATGACAATGACAAGTGATGTTATACAATATAGATAATTTGTCTTGAAAGATAAAAATGCAAGTAATAAAGCGGAAAATACAATAAGTATTACCCTTATAATTATACCAAAGAAATATTTGTCAGAGTCCATATTTTTCGATTTTATTATAAAGGGTTTTCCTAGTAATTCCTAATTCCTTGGCAGTTTTGTTAATATTCCCTTTATTCCTTGAGAGGGCTTCTGTGATAGTTATTTCTTCTACTTTACTTAATTTAATGGCAGAATTAAAATTTGGTATCGATGGTTCTATATTGGTTGAAAATTGCAGATTCCCAGGCTTAATAATGTTTTTTTCAGCCATGATTACACAATTTTCCATCATGTGCTGAAGCTCTCTCACGTTGCCTGGCCATTTATATTGTTTAAGCATCTCTATGGTGTCGCTGCTTATTTTAATATGAGGTTTATCATATTTCTTACCATATATTTTCAAGAAGTGTTCAGCTAATAGTAAGATGTCATTTTCTCTGATACGTAAGGGAGGTAATTTTAACTGAACAGTATTAATTCGGAACAGAAGATCCTCCCTGAAAAGATTGTCCTTAATCAGGTTGGGTAAAGGTTTGTTTGTAGCTGTAATTAATCGAACATCAATAGGGATGGGTTTATTGGAGCCTACTGGCGTAATAGTGCGATTTTGCAATACAGACAGTAATTTCGATTGAAGTGAAAAAGGTAAATTTCCTATTTCATCGAGAAATAAAGTGCCTTCTGAAGCAGTTTCAAATCTTCCTATTCGATCTTCTTTCGCATCGGTAAATGCCCCTTTTTTATGCCCAAATAGCTCGCTTTCAAATAAGGTCTCGGATAATGAGCTAAGATCTACGCTAATAAAAACATTATTCGCCCGTTTTGATTGCCTATGAATTTCACGGGCAATGAGTTCCTTTCCTGTACCATTCTCACCCAGAATCAACACATTGGCATCGGTAGGGGCAACTTTTTTTACTGCGTTTAAAATTTTATTTATTTCCGAAGATTCTCCAATTAGGCTTGTATGTGTTTTTTTAAGCTCCTCCGAAAGATGTTTTTGGGTATTGGTAAGTTTAGTAACCTGAAGTTTTGATTTTCGCAGTTGGTATGCAGATTTAAGCGTTGAAATGAGTTTAATTGGATCATACGGCTTTTGAATAAAATCTGTAGCTCCTTCTTTCATTGCTTTTACGGCCAATTCAATATCTCCATATGCAGTAATTAATATAATTACTGCATTGGGGTCGTGTTTTAATATCTCTCTTAGCCAGTACATTCCTTCATTTCCTGTATTTGTACCTGCTGTAAAGTTCATATCCAGAATAATTACATCAAAAGATCCTGATTGTAAAAGTGATGTAAATTTTGCAGGACTTTTTATAGCAACAACTTCTTCAAACTCCTGTTTGATAATAAAAGATAAGGATTTTAAAATTCCCGCATTATCATCAACAATTAATATACTCCCTTTTGTTTTTGACATACTTTATTGAAACGATTAATTATTTATTACAAACTTTTTGTTTTTCACAAAAAATATAACACATTCAGTTTCCATTATATCAAATGATTATACAATATGGCATTTAACTTGATTTAGGTTAAGTAACATTGTTTTATTATAATTATAAATATTTTGCATTATGAAAACATTTCTAAGCCTATTTTATAGGATAAATATGAAAAACAAAGCGTTTACGCTTTTTAATATTATTGGATTGGCCGTTGGTATGGCAGGATTTATTCTGATTATGCTATGGGTAAAGGATGAGCTATCTTATGATAAATTTAACGAGAAAGAATCACGCATTGTACGTGTAATGGTAGATTATAGCCTAGCGGGTCAGGATGTTAATAGTGTCACCACTCTTGCACCAATGGCGGCAGTGTTGAAAAATGATTTTCCGGAAGTAGAAAATGTTGTCAGATTCAGAAAGTATAACTTAGATCAGGTTCAATATGGAGAGAAATATTTTACTGAAAGAAGATCAATATTTGCGGATTCAACGGTATTTGATATTTTTACTATACCTCTGATAAAAGGAAATCCTAAAAATGCACTTTCTGCACCAAATACTATCACAATAAGTGAATCTATAGCAAAAAAATATTTTGGAGATACCGATCCTTTAGGTAAAACTCTTAATTATGGTACTATGGAATTTGAAATTACCGGAGTTTATAAAGACATACCTAAAGCATCTCATTTTAATTTTGACTTTATAGCTTCTATTTATAGCTTTGATGATTGTTATCAGGATGATTGGGGTAGTTTCAATTTTGTAACCTATGTTTTGTTAAAAGAGAATATAGATCCACAGGCATTTGAAAAGAAACTTTCAATATTAGTTGATACATATATTGCAGTTACAATTGAACAGTATTTAGATGCCTCCTGGGAAGAAATACAAGAGCAAGGAACCTGGTTTAAATTTAGAATTCAAAGATTAAGAGATATTCATTTGCATTCGCATTATTACGGCGAACTCGGAATAAATGGAGATGCTAAAAACGTGTATATTTTTATAAGCATTGCTATTTTCATTCTTTTGTTGGCTTGTATAAATTTTACGAACCTTTCAACAGCAAAGGCTATAACACGAGCAAAAGAGATAGGGGTAAAAAAAGTATTCGGAGAGCGTGTACTTACTCTTATCAGTCATCACCTTAGCGAATCGTTTATCATTGTGTTTATTGCTCATATGGCAGCCATGATATTGGTAGAAGTGTTTTTACCATTTTTCAATGATATCTCGGCAAAAAATCTTTCAATAGAGTATTCCAATCCACAAATATTATTGAGTTTATTTGGACTAATAGTTATTACCAGTTTAGTAGCTGGAAGTTATCCTGCGTTCTATCTTTCATCATATAAGCCAATATCTGCACTTAAGAGCGAAATAACAGCGGGTAAAAAGAAAACAAGATTTCGCAGTGTGATGGTGATCGGACAGTTTGTGATTTCAATCATTCTGCTTAGTTCGACATTAGTTTTAAATAAGCAATTGAATTATATCCAAACTAAAGATCTGGGATATGAAAAAGAAAACCTGGTATGCATATGGAATAGTAATTTGGGTTGGAATAATATGAATAATTTGAAAGATGATTTATCAAAAAATCCAATGATTAAGAATGCCAGCATTTCCGGGTTTTTACCAATTCCTTCTAATAGTGCAAGTAATGTACTTTATAAAGATGGAATAAGATCAACAAGTTTTGCAACCTATAATCTCAGTTATGTAGATCACGATTACATAAATACTTTAGGCATAAATATTATTAAAGGAAGAGGGTTTTCAGAAGAATTCCCAACAGATTTATCGGCTGTATTAATTAATAAGGCTGCTGCAAGATCTTTTGGTTGGGATGATCCAATTGGAAAAATTATTGGTCGTCCAAGAAGTGAAACTGAAATTGAGAGATACACTGTTATAGGAGTCCTCGATGATTTTAATTTTGAATCTGTTCACAACCCAATATCGCCTATGGTTTGCTTTCTTGGTAGAAGTAGAGGTGCAATAACCGTTCGATTGGAGCCCGATACAGATATTTCTTCTTCTATTAAATTTCTAGAGTCGAAATGGGAACACTATTCTCCGGGCAGTTCTATTGATTATACCTTTTACAATGATAGCTTAAATCATTTATATGCTTCTGAAACCAAATTAAATCAGATACTTGAGGCTTTTACTTTTATTGCATTTTTTGTAAGTTGTCGTGGATTAATTGGTTTAGCTATGTTTACTACAGAGCAACGAAAGAAGGAAATAGGAATTCGTAAAGTAGTAGGAGCCAGTATTACTCAGGTTGGAAAACTTTTATCCTATGATTTTACAAAACTTATTATTATTGCATTCCTTATTGCTACGCCAGTTTCATATTATATAATAAGTAAGTGGCTTGAGAACTATGCTTATCAAACAAAAATTTCATGGTGGATTTTTGTGCTGGCAGGATTAATTAGTTATGTAACTGCTATGATTGCTATTGGATACCAGTCGTATAAAGCATCAGCAGCCAATCCGGTTGATACCCTTAGAGACGAGTAAATAATATTACTATAGAATGAAATAAATTCAACTAGTTTTTAGTTGAAATTATTTCATTCTGTTATTATTTTATTTTTCAATTGTTAGATGGTGCAATAAAAATATGTTATCTTTTTCTCCAGTAATATTGTGATGCTGTTCAATTATTCACTATAATTATTGACTATGTAGGTTTTTAATTGAATTGTGTTAAAATTCAAGTTATTTTCAATAATTTTGTATTAGTAGAAAGAAAACTTTTGGTTATTCATTTAACCGAAGTTTATCTTGTATAGTGAGGGAATTATTTCCTCACTATTTTTTGCTCTGCAAAAGCAGAAAGAAAAACTAATGGCTTATCAATACCCGAAGCATCTCTTTTACTGGTGCTTTTTTTCATGTCGTCTTTCTTGAGACGTAGTATTCATCATAGGGCAATCCAGACTTTGCAATAGCATATACAATTTTTAATAATTTATTAGCAACTGCAATCAATGCTACTTTTTTGGGTTTGCCTTTAGCAAGTAACCGCTGGTA
>WTBR01000167.1 GCA_013138975.1 Bacteroidales bacterium | reverse complement strand
GACAACATACTCATGTATAAAGTCGTTCCTGTTTCGCTACATAAACTTCGAACAAATCGTGTTTGTTTTGGTGATATTACTACAGTTAGAATATCACCTTCATTACTTAGAGTTAATGGTCTTATATAATCTATTGGTAAATTTAATATTGGTATTTCGCCTTCAAATTTCCTTAACCAATAATTTTCTTGGTCTTTTATCTTCTCTTGCTGCTCCTTGCTATTTTGCCATTGACTATAATCTCTATATTGCAATTTTAATGAAGGTAAAGCTTCTCCTGAAAAAAGTGCTTGAAATTCATGCTTTAATATTGCCTGAGATACTCCATCGCTTATAATATGGTGCATATCAATCATCAACAAACTTTCTCCTCCTTTGATGTTTACTATAGCAACTCTTAATAAAGGGGCTTGAGACAAATTGAAAGGTTGAACAAATTTATTTCGAAGATCAATTTCTCCCGATTTTTCAATCGTAAATTCTTCAAGCTTAAACTCCACCATTTCATGTATTTGCTGAACAGGCTCTTCTCCTACAATTTCAAAACTTGTGCGAAAACTTTCATGGCGAGATATTAATTGCTTGAAGACTTCTTCTATTTTTTCTTTATTATTATCATAGCTCAATGATATTACATAAGGCATATTATAAGCTGTAGATTCCAAATCCATTTGTTGTAACAAATACAATCGCCTTTGGGCTGAGGATAAAGCATATCTAGTTTGTTCCTGAGCTTTTTTAATAGATACAAACTCTTTTTTAACACTTATTCCAATTTGACTAGCCTGAGCCTTCACTGTTGTATGTAAAAAAACATCGCGTAAAGGAAATTCAACTCCTAATTCTTTATGAATCTTCCCCGTTAATATAGTTGCCTTTAAAGAATGTCCTCCGATAGAGAAAAAATTTACCGTTACACTTATCTCTTTAACTGGAATGTTTAATATCTCCGACCAAATTATTATTAATTTTTCCTCAATCTGATTAGAAGCAGCTACATAATCGTTTCCAGCTTTTACTTTTGGTTCAGGTAAAGATTTTTTGTCAATTTTTCCATTTAAAGTTAAAGGTATTTTTTCAAGTTCCACAAAATAAGATGGGATCATATAATCGGGAATTTGTGAAGATAAGAATGTGCGTATTTCTTCCTGATTTAGTTCTTTTTCACTAACTATGTAAGCACAAAGGTACTTGTCTCCATTTTCCTCTTTGGCTACGACTACGCTCTCTTTAATGTTTTCATACTTTAATAAAACAGTCTCTATCTCTCCTAATTCTATTCTAAAACCTCTTAATTGCACCTGATCATCTATGCGACCAAGATATTCCATATCTCCATTTGAGATCATCTTTACAAGATCTCCAGAACAGTATAATCTTTCTGATAAATTATATGGATTCTGTATAAATTTTTCTTTTGTTAAATCTTCTCTTCCCAAATAACCTCTACTTACTCCATCTCCTCCAATTAATAACTCTCCCGCAATACCAATAGGTAAAAGTCTTAAATTTTCATCCACTATATATGTTGTTAGAGTTGGTATTGATGTTCCAATATTGCTTATATTATTTTCTATTTCATATTTTCCTATTTCTTTATATGTAACATGAACTGTAGTCTCTGTTATGCCAAACATGTTAATTAGTTTAACATTTAAATAAACTTCAAACCATTCTATTAATTTATTGGGTTTTAAAGCTTCTCCTCCAAAGATTACATATCTTAAATTTTCAAGTGAGTTCTTAGGTTTACTTAATGTAACTTCTGCTAAATTGTAAAATGCTGATGGGGTTTGATTTAATACTGTAACTTTTTCTTCACATAGTACATTATAATATTCAACTACATCTCGCGATATATCTTTTGGAATAACAACTAATTTACCTCCATAAAGCAGTGCTCCATACATTTCCCATACTGAAAAATCAAAACAGTGGGAATGAAACATGGTCCAAACATCTTTTTCACTAAATTCAAACTGAAAATTATCATTAAAAAATAATTGAACTACATTCCTATGCTCCACCATTACACCTTTTGGTTTAGCTGTTGAACCTGAAGTATATATAATATAAGCTAAATTCTCTGAGGAATTAATGAATGACAATCTTTCAAATGAATAATTATTTAAAATATTCAAATCATGCTGATACTTATTTTTCTCTTTAACTGAGACTCTTTCTTCTTGATTTTTATTAATTGAAATTAGAACATCATATCTAAACTTTGTCAATTCATTTTCCATCGTATATATCTTACTACTATACTCTGTTCTCTCAATTAACGGTTCTTCGCATTCTAAATCATCCCAAAAACTTCTTGACAAGAATAATTCTTCACTCCAATCTGTTTTTGTATTGTAGCTTTCATTCGTGTTTTTTTGCTTAAACTCCACCATGTCTTTAACCAGATCTTTTTTCAGATCCTGATCCATGATATCTCCAAAAAACATTACTCCTTCAGGTTTCATCAAGTCAATAGCCTTCGAAATAACCTTTTTTAAATAATTATGACCATCAAAGCATTGAATTACACTATTAATAATTACCAAGTCAAAATCTTTCTCTTCTATCTGATCAATTTCATCTGCAGCTAATCTTTTCTGAATAATATTTGAATGTCCTTCAAATTTGATACGTTCCTCATTTTTCTCTAATATCGTACCGGAAAGATCTGTACCATAATATAAACCAACCTTTGGAGCCAGTCTAAACATACTTATTCCAGAAGCACAACCTATTTCCAAAATTCTTGTTTGGGAAGTTATAATGGGTTCTAATTTTTTTAGAATATTATCTCCATATTCATCCATTTCATTCTGTGGTATAGGCTTTCCAGTATAACTACTAGTCCAGCCACCACCCGTTACTTCATCAATGGATTCCTCACCAACATACTCCCAAAGTTTTCTATCATTCAAGCCATTCTTTGATTCCTTTTCTTCAGATACCTTGTAACTATCAAGACAAATGTATGTGCTAAATGCAGGACACTCCCACTGAAATTTATTCATTTCTTTTACATATTTCCTCTCACTTATTATTACTTGAGAAGAAGCATCGTTTATCATGAATATTACCCTTTCTTCTGGATAAGATACAGATAATGGTAAATATCCACATCCTGATTTTAAAATACCTAATATAGAGATTATTACATTAAAACCCTTATCCATATATATTCCAATACTCTCATCAATTGCAACTCCACATTCTAATCGTAAATAATGGGCGATTTGATTAGATTTATTATCTAACTCCTTATAAGTTATTTGTTCTCTATCATATACAAGGGCTATATTATCAGGTGTTTTTTCAACTTGTTCTTCAAATAATTCATGTATTGTTTTGTCTTTAGGATAGTCTGATCGTATATCATTGAATTCATATAATAGTTGTTGCTTTTCTTCATCTGACAATAACTCTATATCTTTTAATTTAATTTTAGGATTAATTACAATTGATTTTACAAGATTCTTAAAACATCTAATATATCTTTCAATAGTTTCTCTTTTAAAAATATTAACATAATATTCTATTGAAATATTTATCTTTTCTGTTGTTTCCGTAACATAGAATGTCATATCAAATTTAGATGTATCTCTCACATCATCCAAATTCAAAATCGACTCTTCTTGCTTTATTCTTATATTTCCCCCTTGTTCTTTAGCTACATCTCCAAAATTTTGAACAACCATACAAATATCAAATATTGGATTTCTCGATAAATCCCTTTCAACATTCAATATATCTACTAAATCCTCAAACTGAACATCCTGATTTTCAAAAGCTCTAACACTATTATCAGTAACATCATTAAGAAAATCAATATACGTCTTATCTCCATTTGGATAATTCCTCATTGACAAAACATTGACAAACATACCCATAACACCCTGCAAGTCGGAATGCTGACGGCCAGCAATACTAGAACCTATTATAATATCATTTTGATTTGTAAATCTATAGAATAAAGCATTAAGGATAGTCAATATATTCATATACAACGTACTACCTGTATCAACCCCTATTTTTCTTAATAATGCTGTTTCATTTTCATCTAAACTAAATTCACAAACATCTCCATTAAAAGAAAAACCTTCTGGTCTATTATAATCTGTTTGTAAATTAAGCTTAGGTATATTTCCCGATAATAAATTAATCCAATAATTTTCTTGTTTTTTTAATTCACCATTTTTAATCAACTTGTTTTGCCAATGCGAAAAATCTCTATACTGAAACTTCAATGGATTCAACTTTTCACCATTAAACAATTTCATAAAATCTGCTTTTACAATATTACTTGAAGTTCCGTCAGATATTATATGATGCATATCAACAACTACAAAATATTGTTTTTTAGAAATATTCATTACACAAGCGCGCAACAAAATATCTTTTGAAAGATCAAATGGTCGTATAAATTCTTTTATATCCTTATCCAGATTTCCTTTAGTTGTTTTTTTATTTTCCAGTTTAAAATCAACTTTATCATGTACTCTTTGAAATAGCTCATTATTTATTGTAACAAATGATGTCCTAAAGCTTTCGTGTCGACTAATAATATCTATAATAGCATTCTCCAAACTATCTACATTTAAGTCTACACCTAAAGTAAATACCAATGGCATATTATATGATGTACTTTGCAAATCCAATTGCTGAATAAAATACATACGCTTTTGAGCTGATGAAAGAAAATAGTATTCTCGCTTATCTACCAATCTTATTGATGAATAATCTACTTTTGATAACTTAGATATAATTAACGATAAAGCTGTTATTGTCTGATTTCGAAAAACTTCCTTTAATGGAAGCCTTACACTAAACTCTTTATGGATTTTTGACACCAATATCGTTGCTCTAAGAGAATGCCCTCCAATAGCAAAGAAATTAGCTGTTGTGCTTATCTCCTCTTGTGCTACATTTAACACCTCCGACCAAATAACAACTAGTTTCTCTTCTATTTTATTTGATGGTGCTACGTAATCCTTGCCTGCTTTTACTTCTGGAGACAATAAAGCTTTTCGGTTTACTTTACCATTTGTAGTTAAGGGGAGTTCTTCCAGTTCCACAAAATAAGATGGTATCATATAGTCTGGAAGGTTAGCTGATAAATGATTACGTATCTCTTCCTGAGTAAATGCTTTTTCGCAAACAACATATGCGCATAGGTACTTGTCATTGTCACCTTCCCAGACTAATACCACACATTCTTTTATATGCTCATATTTTAACAAAGTATTCTCTATCTCGCCCAACTCAATTCTAAATCCTCGTATCTTGACCTGGTGATCAATCCTACCCAAAAATTCTATTGTTCCATCAGGTAACCATCGAGCCAAATCTCCTGTTTTATACAATAAACTATCACTAATGTCGAGTATTTTCAAGAACCGTTCATCTGTCAACTCCTGATTATTCATATACCCTCTTGAAACTCCATCTCCACCAACATATAATTCACCTATTGCTCCGAATGGCATAAGCTCTTGATTTTTTCCTAAAATATAGGCTGTTGAATTTAATATTGGTTTACCAATAGGTATACTTTCTTCATATTTCTTCTTAATTAAATGTGTTGTTGAAAATGTTACATTTTCTGTTGGCCCATAGCCATTGATTATATTTAACTTAGGATATTTATCTCTCAATACATTTATATGCCAAATGGATAATGCTTCCCCTCCTACTAAAAGATTTTCCAGATTCTCAAATATTTCTATTCTTTCATCAAGCATATTATTAAAGAAAGAAGAGCTTAACCATAAAGTACTTATATCTTTGGTTTTTATTATATCTTCAAATACTGTTGGAACTAATATCTTATCTTTATCCTCAATAAATAAGGTAATTCCATTTAATAAACTTCCCCATATCTCAAATGTTGATGCATCAAACTCCAATGCTCCTGTTTGCAAAAGTCTTCCGCCTGAATTAAAATCAACATAATTAGTTTCTTTTACCAACCTAAGCACATTCTTATGCTCAACTATAACTCCTTTAGGCTTCCCTGTTGAACCTGAAGTGTAAATAATATAAGCTAAATTCTCTGAGGTATTAACTTTTAACAATCCTCCAATTGGATAAGTACTCAAGATATTTAAATCATGCTGAAATTTGTTTCTATTTTTAGCAGAAATTATTTCTTCTTTATTTTTATCAATCGAAATTAGTACATCATATCTATACTTTGTCAATTCATTTTCGAGTGTAAATATTTTACGACTAGACTCTATTCTTTCAATTGACGATACCTCGCATTTTAAATCATTCCAAAATCCTCTTGATAAAAATAATTCTTCCCTCCAATCTGTTTTGGTTTTATAATCTTTATTCGTATTGGTTCTCTTAAACTCTTCAAAATCTTTTTTCAATTCATGTTTAAGATCCTGATCCATGATATCTCCAAAAAACATTAATCCTTCAGGTTTCATCAAATCAATCGCCTTACGAATAACCTTCTTTAAATAATTATGACCATCAAAACATTGAATAACACTATTTATTATTACAATGTCAAAATCTGCCTCTTCTATCTGGTCTATTTCATCGGCTGACAATCGCTTCTGAATGATATTGGAATGCCTTTCTGAGTTTATTCTTTCTTCATTTTTTTTCAAGATTGTACCAGAAAGATCTGTTCCATAATACAACTCCACCTTGGGTGCTAACCTAAACATACTTATTCCTGAAGCACAACCTATTTCCAGAATTCTTGTTTGAGAAGTAATAAGGGGTTCTAGTTTTTTAAGAATATTATCTCCATATTCATCCATCTCTTCCTGAGGTATGGGCTGTCCTGTATAACTACTATTCCATCCTCCTCCTGTTACTTCATCTACAGATTCATCACCAACATACTCCCAAAGTTTTCTATCATTCAACCCATTCTTTGATTCCTGTTCTTCAGATACCCTGTAACTATCAAGACAAATGTATGTGCTAAATGCTGGACACTCCCACTGAAATTTATTCATTTCTTTTACATATTTCCTCTCACTTATTATTACTTGAGAAGAAGCATCATTTATCATGAATATTACTCTTTCTTCCGGATAAGATACAGATAATGGCAGATATCCACATCCTGATTTTAAAATACCCAATATGGAAATTATTACGTTAGATCCTTTATCCATATATATTCCTATACTCTCATCAGCTGTAACTCCGCATTCAATACGTAAATAATGGGCAATTTGATTAGATTTATTGTCTAACTCTTTATAAGTAATTTGTTCTTTGTCATGTACAAGGGCTATGGTATCAGGTGTTTTATCAACTTGTTCTTCAAATAATTCATGTATTGTTTTGTCTTTTGGATAATCTGATTGTGTATCATTAAATTCATATAATAGTTGTTGCTTTTCTTCATCTGACAATAACTCTATATCTTTTAATTTAATTTTAGGATTAATTAATGTTTGGTCAATAAGTCTTAATAACTGATTTCCAATTTTTACAATAGTTTCATTTTTATATAATTTTTCATTATATTTTATTGAAAATTCAATTCTATCATTTATTTTCTCAAAAGAAAATAACAAATTATAAAAATCTTCACTCAAATAACTTTCGTCTTGAATATTTTTTAATAATATGGCAACATCAAATAAAGAATTAGCATTTATTTTACCACCTTCGACTTGGTCTATTAACACATCGTATGGGTAGTTTTGATTCTTCATACCCTCAACTAATGAAAGTCTAGTATCATTTAATAATTGTTTAAAATTGATTTCTCTATCAATATTTTTTTTAAGAGCAATAACAGTATTTATTAAATATTGAGCCCTATCTTGCTTTAAGATAGGTAAGCCAACAATACATTCTTGTGTTGAAGAATACTTTTTTAATAAAATATACACTTCAGTAAGTAAAATCATCAATAAATTTATTTCAATTCCAGAAGAGATAGTGTTTATGAGATCAAAACTTTTATTAGAAATATTAAATTTATATTCAGAAAACTTTTTAATCAAATCTTCTTTTTCTCTAAAATCATAAGGAAAATATTGCTTTTCAATCTTTTCAGAAAACATTTCTAACCAATAATTCTTTTCTTTTATTTTTTGATTAGCTTCAACAATTTTAGTTTTCATTTCTCTACTATTTAACATCGTTACAATCCCATATTTATAAGTTAAAACCAATATTATTTTCTTTAAATACTGAATCTTCTAATTCCCTTGAAAGAATTATATCATCGATAATAATTTCGCTATTATCAACAATTTGTTTTACCAAATCTTTAAGATGATTTGAAAGTGTAATTATTGTTTCTTTTTTTAATATTCTTGTGTAGTACTCAATAGTAATAAATAAATCATCTTCTATTTCATTTACAAAAAAGGTCATATCAAATTTAGCCGTTTTATTCCCGAAAGATCTTACTAAACTTTCTTCTGCTGATAAAACATTAACATTTGGGCTCTTCTCTTCATTCTTCCCTTCCCCAGTTTTTCTGTAATTTTGTACAACCATACAGATATCAAAAAGAGGATTTCTGGAAGGATCTCTTTCTACTCCTAGTTTTTCTATCAAATCTTCAAATTGAACATCCTGATTTTCAAAAGCTAATACACTTTTATTTATAACTTCTTGTAAAAATTCTTCGTATGTTTTAGTTCCTAAAGGAAAATTACGCATTGCAAGAGAATTAACAAACATTCCTATAGTTTTTTGTAAATCAATATGCCCTCTTCCCGCAATACCGCTACCAATAATAATATCTGTTTGACCTGTATATTTATGAAATAAAACATTCAATAATGCGAGAATATTCATATACAATGTTCCATCGAATTTAGCAGATAACTTCTTTAATTTATCATAGTCTTTTCTATTTAATAAAAAAGTGTAAATATCTCCTTCATTTGTAAATAATTCGGGTCGTTTAAAATCTGTTATTAAATTTAATTTTGGTATTTCTTCAGAATATAAATCTAACCAGTATTTTTTCTGTTTTTCTAGCTTTCCTGATTCCAAAAGAAAATTTTGCCAATTTGAAAAATCTTTATATTGTAATTTTAACTTAGGCAATTTTATGTCAGAATATAATGAGGTAAAATCCTCAATTAAAATTGAGTCAGATGTACCATCTGATATTATATGATGTATATCGACAATCCAGATATGTTTTTTTGAAGGAAGTTTAATTAATGCGGATCTAATTAGCGGCGCTTTGCTTAAATCAAAAGATCGAATATAATTTTTTACTATTATGTTTGCTTCTACTTCTGAAACTTCATAATAATCTAATTTAAAATCTACATTATGATGAATTTTCTGAACTGGAATACCATCTAATCGTTCAAATGAAGTTCTTAAAGCTTCATGTCTTTTTATTAGCTTTTTTAAGGTGGATTCAAGTTTATCTTTTTCTATACTTTTATTCAGGTTTAAAACTAAAGGCATATTATAACTTGAACTCTTTAAATCCATTTCCTGTAAAAAATATAATCTTTTCTGAGCTGATGATAATTCATAATAATCTTTTTCTTCTGCTGGGTCAATAGAGTAATAATTATCTTTTACTGCAGTTTTAATACAATCAGATAGTTTTGACACAGTAGTAAATTTAAACACTTCATTCAATTGTATCTTTACATTAAACTCTTTAAAAATTTTGGACACTAGAATTGTTGCTTTTAATGAATGACCTCCAATAGTAAAAAAATTGGCGATTACACTAATTTCCTCTTTGGGAATATTTAATACCTCTGACCAAATTTTCACCAATTGTTCTTCCGTTTCATTCGATGGGGCTACATAAGATTCTCCCGCATTTACTTCAGGTGATGGAAGGGCTTTGCGATTTACTTTGCCGCTAGTGGTTAATGGTAAACTATCCAACTCTACAAAATAAGACGGGATCATGTAGTCCGGTAGACCAGTAAATAAAAAAGTTCGAAGTTCTTCATGACTCAAGTCGCCTTCACAAACTATATAAGCACATAAATACTTATCATCTTTGTCTTCTCTAGCCAATACAACACTCTCTTTTATACTTTCATGTTTGAGTAATGCATTTTCTATTTCGCCTAATTCTATCCTAAATCCTCGGATCTTCACCTGGTGATCAATCCTGCCTAAAAACTCAATATTGCCGTCGGGTAACCAACGAGCCAAATCGCCCGTGCGATACAGTTTCTCACCTTCTTTATAAGGATGATCTATAAATTTCTCTTTTGTTAGTTCTTCATTATTATTATATCCACGAGCCAAACCATCTCCTGCAATGCATAATTCACCCGAAACACCTATTGCTTGCAGTTTGTTTCCTGCCCCTAATATATATATTTGAGTATTTAATATTGGTTTTCCTATATTCAAAACTTTTGTTCCGGATACATCTTTTGCAGTTGACCATATTGTTGTTTCTGTTGGGCCATACATATTGTATATCTTACTTTGGTATTGTTCTCGTAATTCTGTTAACAAGCTTAATGGTAACTCTTCACCTCCTACAAGCAAATTGTTTAATAAATCAAGCGATTTTGCTGATTCTTTATCCGATATAATCAATTTTAAAGTTGATGGAGTAAGCTGAAGTATACTTACATTTTTATTTAATATAATTGAAGAGATATTTTGAGGAGATAATTTATCTTCATTGCTACCCAAAACTAAACTTGAACCAATTGTTAACGGAACAAATATTTCTAAGCCAAAAATATCGAAAGAGACTGTTGTTAATGATAAAAGAATATCCTTTTCTTTAAATGAAATAAGATTTGTCATTCCATATATAAAATTAACGATATTGCCATGTTCTATCATTACACCTTTTGGTGTGCCTGTACTCCCGGATGTATATATTATATATGCAAGATTTGTTGTTTTTACTGTTGTATTAATTTTTCTATCATATGATTCTTGCAGTGTACGCAGGTCTTCCTGGTATTTGTGTCTTCTGTTTTTTAATATTGATCTCTTTTTTGTTTTATCTATATTTATCAGGGCATCATATCTAAACCTGGTCAATTCATTTTCTATGGTATAAATCTTTTCCGAAAATTCTATTTTTTCTATTTCAGGTATATCAATTGATAAATCTTCAAAAAATGTACGTGAAATAAATAATTCTTCCGACCATTCAGTTTTTGTTCTCTTATTCTTATATGTTTTCTTAAAAGATTTTGTACTTTCAATCAAATTTTCTTTTAAGTCAAGATCCATTACATCTCCTACAAATAAGCAGCCTTTATTTGATAATAAGTTTATAGCTTTATTGATAACTTTTCTCAGGTAGTTATGTCCATGAAAGTATTGTACTACACTATTTATAATTATTAAATCATATCTTCCTCCTTGTATTTGATCAATTTCGTGGGCTGCTAAATGTGATAAAAAAATGTTTTTATATCCTTTTTCTGCAATCTTTTTATTATTGTTTTCAATTATTGTTTTTGAAAGATCTGTTCCATGATAATGCTTTACACTTGGGGCTATACGATACATAGTTATACCGGAAGCGCAACCAATCTCTAATATTCGCATATCTTTGTGTAGCAATGGCTGTAACTTCTTAACTATATTGTTACCATATTCATCCATTTCTTTATAACTTAATGGCTCTCCGGTATAACTGCTTTGCCATCCGCCTCCTGTTATCTCATCTACTGCTGTTTCGCCAATATATCCCCAGAGCTCTTCGCTCATTAAATTATTTTTTTCATGTTCTTCTTCTTGAATAACATTATTACTATCCATACACAGAAAAGTATGAAGCGTATTACATTCCCATTGTAACCTGTTTAGTCGCCTTACAAATTTCTTTTCAGACAGGATTAAGCCTATTTTAGCGTCATTGACAATGGCTCTTACTCTATCCTCAGGCAAAGAAGTATCTAATGGAACATAAGCACATCCGGCTTTTAAAATACCAAGAATAGATATTATTAAATTAGGCGTTCTGTCTAATAATATGCCTATGCCTTCTTCTGTTTTTAAATTTCTGCTGCTTAATAAATAATTTGTAATCCGATTAACATCTGCATTTAACTCCTTATATGTAATTACATTATCCTTAAACACAATAGCTGATGAATCGGGAGATCTTTTTACTTGCTCCTCAAATAACTGATGAATTGTCTTATCCTTTGGATAATCTGCTTTTGTATTATTAAACTCATATAATAATTGTTGCTTCTCCTCTTCTTTTAGAATATCAATTGCAGAAATTTTCATCCCGGGATCATTGACAATTCCAATAATTACATTCTCAAAATGAACCTTTAATCTAGCCATCATTCCTGAGTCATAGACATTAGAATTGTAATTAAATCTTACACTTAATCTATTCTTTAGCGATGCACTAATCCATAAATTGTAATTAACCTGCTGAAATAAATCTACATCGGTTATTTCTAAATTCAGTTCTTCGTATTCATATCCTTCATTTAGGTGTTTTATGTTCTCTTCTACTGGATAATTCTCAAAAACAAGAATATGATCGATTAAATTTTGTTTCAATAAACTTTGTGATTGTATTTCTACCAAAGATACATAATGATGTGATTCTGAATCAATATTTAAGTTTTGTACTTTCTTTATTAAAGTACTAAATTTAGTATCTTGAGAATATTTTATACGTATAGGAATATTATTTATAAACAACCCAACTATAGTTTCAATCCCAGCAATCTCTGAAGGTCTTCCCGAAACAACACTACCAAAAACAACATCTTCTTTATTACTATACTTACCTAAAACAATTGCCCAAACGCATTGAAGAATTACATTAGCTGTTACGTTATTTTTCGAAACGATTTTCTGAAATTTAGCAGATACCTCTATAGAAAATTGTATGCTTTCGCTTTGCTGAACAAATCCATTTTCCTGCTTTATCAAACACGGAAGAATAGCTTGTTCTTCATAACCAGACAGATATTCTTTCCAATATTCTAAAGAAGTATTTTTATTAATTCGATTTAACCATTTAATATACTCTTTATAATGAGTTACTTGAGGCAAGCTTACATTTCTATTATTTAATGAACTATTATATATTTCAAAAAAATCATTATTTATTATATTTATGCACCAACCATCCATCAATATATGATGATGCGACCAAATTAATTCATAATCATTATCACCTAATTGCAATAATGAAACTCGCATTAAAACATCCTGATCAAGAAGAAAACCATTTCCTACATCTCTTTTCTTAAAATCTGCTACGTATAATTCTTTCTCTTCTGTGCTAAGTCTTCTGATATCTTCATATATAAAACCACATTCTCTATTTTTAAGAACAACCTGTAGTGGTATTTCTAAATTCTCATAAATAAAAACTGTACGTAATATTTCATGTCTCTTAAATAACTCATTAAAGCTACTAAACATCAATTTAACAGATAAATCACTTTGTAAACGATAAGACATTTGCTGAAAATAGGCTGAAGAGTCAGGATCATGAATTGCATGAAATAACATCCCCTTTTGCATCGGGGTTAACTCATAAATGTCCTCAATATCATATTCCAAACTTAATTTATCAACTTCAATAATTGATAGCTTTTTATACGTGAAATCCGATGGAGTCAATAATTTATCTGAAATATTTTTACAGTGATTTATAATACTTATTAATGATTTTTTATAACTCTCAAGTAAAGCTGATATTAGTTTTTCACTATAATATTTTTTCCGATAACTAACAGTAATTGCTAACTTACCTTTAGAAATCATCCCATTAATTGAAAAATCGTAATTTAGTTCTCTATTAGTACTAGCCTCTTCACCCTTGAATTCATTTGCAATACTAAAATGACTCATTTGATCCACGTCAGAATCAAATTGACCTAAATAATTAAATTCGATTTGTGCTTTGTTATTAAATTGCAGATCATCTTTTAAGGTGGCTGGTGTTAAATATTTTAAAATCCCATATCCAATCCCTTTTTCCGGTATTTGATGTATACTCTCTTTTACGCTCTTTATCTGCATGGACATATTATCAGAAAATTCCATATCAAGGAGTACAGGATATACTGTTGTAAACCAACCTATTGTTCTGCTAATATCTATATCTGAAAAAATATCTTCACGTCCATGTCCTTCAAGTGAAATTAAAACTCTTTCATTTCCAAGTATATTCTTAACACAATAACCTAAACCACAAAGAAGAATATCATTTATTCCTGTTCCATAAGCTTCATTCGTCTTAGTCAATAATTGAGACGTTATTGTTTCATCCAAATTAAATTGCATACTACCAATCTCAGCATTCTCATATCTTTCATCATCAATATTTCTATTTAATGTTAAAACCTCTTGATTAGCAATATTTCCCCAGAACGATTTCTCTTCAAGAAATTTATTACTTTTTGAATATGCTGTTAGTTTATCTGACCAATCTTTAAATGAATTGCTTTTTAATTGAAGCGTAAGTTTTTCACCCCTTGTTGCCTGGCCATAAAGCGTTTCTATATCTTCAAATATAATTCTCCAGGAAATCCCATCGACAACAAGATGATGAATAACTATTAATAACCTATCGCCATCAGTTAAATGAAATAATCCCAACTTCATTAATGGTCCAATCTCCAGATCTATTGATCTTTGAATTTGATTTGAATAATCCATTATTTTTTCTGAAGGATCATTCTCATTCTCCAGATCATAAGATTTTAAAGAAATTTGGAAATTTTCTAAACCTTCATTAAACAAACTGTAATCTCCATTGGTATTCTTACAGATAATTCTTAATGCATCATGATGATCCTGTAATTTCCTGAATATAGCTTTAATTTTTTCTTCATCAAGATGATTTTTTGAGTACAACATAACCGATTGGTTATAATGATGTATATCCTCATCATCTATAAAGAATTCATGCTGTATCGGTGTCATTCGCAGATTACCTCTCACTGCATCTTGATTAATTTCAGCCTTCTTCAAGCTTACTTTTTGAGATAATTCTGAAATAGTTGGATTCACAAATATATCTCTTATGCTTATCCAAAACCCAGCCTTATTCATTCTTGAATGTATCTGAATGGTTTTTATGGAATCTCCTCCTAAACTGAAAAAATTATCAGTTATTCCAATATTTTCTACCCCTAACACCTTTGACCAAACTTCAACCAATAACTTCTCTACATCATTTCGCGGGGCTACATAATCATCGCCTGCTTTCATTTCTGGCTCAGGTAAGGATTTCTTATCTACTTTCCCATTATTTGTTAAAGGTATTTTTTCAAGTTCAACAAAATAGGACGGGAGCATATAATTGGGTAAAAATTCTAATAAATAACTTCGTAGCTCTTCATGATCCAATTCTTCTTTACAAACTATATAAGCACAAAGGTAATTATCTCCGTTTTCGTCTCTTACTATTACTACACTCTCATTTATATTTTCATGCTTTAATAAAACACTCTCAATTTCTCCCAACTCTATCCTAAAACCACGGATTTTTACCTGATCGTCTATTCGACCTACAAACTCAATATTTCCATCTGGCAACCATTTTGCTAAATCACCAGTTCTATATAATCGATCCCCTTCTTTAAACGGATGGTCAATAAACTTTTCTGAGGTTAATTCCTCCATTCCTAAATACCCTCTGGATAATCCTACGCCAGAAAGACAAAGTTCACCAACTAAACCAACTGCCTGAAGTTGGTAATTAGTTGTATTTAAAATATAAACCTGCGTATTAGCTATTGGTTTTCCTATTGGAATGCTATTATATTGATCTTTACAATTACAATTAAAATAAGTTACATCTACTGTTGCCTCGGTTGGACCATATAGGTTAACCAATAAACATTTTGATTCCTTCCCAAATACCTCGTAAAACTTTTCTACATGACTGTTTTTTAATTCTTCTCCACTAGCAAAAATATAACGTAAACTATCTAAAGAAGAGTGTTGATAATAATCCTTTAAGTATTCCAAAAAAACATCTAACATTGAAGGTACAAAATGAATAATACTCACATCGTTCTCTGAAATACCTTTAACTATTTGTGATGGATCTTTTTCTCCTCCTTTTTCCAATAGAAATAATGTACTCCCTTCCAAAAACCACCAAAATAATTCCCACACAGATACATCAAAGGTATAAGGAGTCTTTTGTATTAAAACATCCTTTGATCCTATCGGATAACTATTTTGCATCCATTTCAACCGGTTAATAACTGAATGATGTTCAATCATAACACCTTTAGGCTCTCCTGTAGAACCTGATGTATAAATAACATAAGATAAATTATGAGGATTCGTGTTATCCAAAATTAAATCTTCTTCTTTTATTGGCAGATCTGAATTGATTACCATTACTGGTAAGATATAATTCTTTCCTTCGTTTTTATTTTTTCTTAATAATAGAACTTTGGCATTACTATCAGCTAAAATATAATTAACTCGCTTTTCCGGAGCTTCTGGGTCAATAGGTAAATAAGCACCTCCTGTTTTTAGAATTCCCAAGATTCCAATCATCATCTCAACTGATCGGTCAACCAATAAAGCTACAATACTCTCAGAACCAACACCAAATTCAAGAAGATTTAATGCAACCTGATTTGACATTTTATTTAGATCATTATAGCAGATACGTCTATCTCCCATAATTAATGCTATACGATCTGGTGTTAGTTCTACCTGTTCTTCAAATAATTGATGTATTGTCTTGTCTTTGGGATAATCTCTATTTGTATCGTTAAACTCATATAATAATTGTTGTTTTTCTTCTTCTGTAAGAATATCAATATTTGAAATCTTCACTGCTAGATTATCAATAACTCCAATAACAACGTTCTCAAGATAAACCATCAATCTTGACATCATTTCTGGATCATAGACATTAGAATTGTAAACAAATTTCACACTTAACCTATTCGTAAGGGATGCAATAATCGTTAAATTGTAATTTGTCTGCTCAAATATATCTAAATCAGTTATTTCTAATTTCAGTTTTTCGTATTCATTTCCTTCACTAAGGCTTTTTATATTTTCTGACACTGGGTAATTATCAAAAACAATAATATGATCGATTAAATTTTGTTTTAACAAACTCTGTGATTGGATCTCTGCCAAGGAAATATTATGATGTGGTTCTGAATTAAGATTTGAACTCTGGACTCTTTTCAATAAGTCAATTATTGTTTCATCTCCGCGATATTGTGCACGTACAGGAACATTATTTATAAATAAGCCAACTATTGTTTCAATACCATGAATTTCTGAAGGTCTGCCTGATACAACGCTCCCAAAAACTACATCTTCTTTACAACTGCACTTACCCAAAACAATTGACCAGACACTCTGTAAAAATACGTTAGGTGTAACAATGTTTTCAGCTGCTATAATCTTAACTTTAGAAGATATTTCTTCGGAAAAACTTATACTTTCACTTTTCTGAACAAATTCACTTTCCTTTCTTGTTAAAGTAGGAAGTGAAGACGGTTCTTCATAACCTGATAAATATTTTTTCCAATATTTTAGCGAGTCATTCTTATCTGCTGAATTCAACCATTTTATATACTCTTTGTATGGAGTGACAATAGGTAAGCTTATTTCTATATTATTTAGTAAACTATTATATATCTTAAAAAGTTCATTATTAATTATACCAATACACCAACCATCCATTAAAATATGATGATGCGACCATATTAGTTCATAATCAGTATCTCCCAGCTGTAATAATGAAACTCGCATTAAAACATCTTGATCAAGAAGAAATCCATTACTTATATCTCTTTTCTTAAAATCTGCAACATATAGCTCTTTTTCTTCTGTTCCAAGTCTCCTAATATCTTCATATGTAAAACCGCACTCTCTATTTTTTAGAACAACCTGTAGTGGTATTTCTACATCCTTATAAATAAAAACGGTTCGTAATATTTCATGTCTCTTGAATAACTCGTTTAAACTATTACGTATCAAATCAGTTGACAATTTGCTTTGTAAGCGATAAGACATTTGCATAAAATATGCTGAAGAAAAGGGGTCGTGAATGGCATGAAATAACATCCCCTCTTGCATTGGTGTTAACTGATAAATATCTTCTATTTCATATTTCGCTGTAAATTTATTAGCTTCTTCAATGGATAATTTCTTATACGTAAAATCTGATGGACTTAATTTCCTCTTCTTGATTTCTGAAGCATTTTTCAAGTATTCAATCAGATTTGTTTTTTCCCTTTTTAACTTTTCTATGATATTGGCGGGTAACTTTTTATTTAACCCGCTTATTTTGAGATTATCACCTTCTAATTTAATTCTAATATCTAAGTTTTCTAATTCTTCCAAAAGTTCTATCATATCATAATTTTAATTAACATTAAATCATTTGAACATAACTAAATGATAATTTCATCAGCAACATTCTCAATGATATCTTCACAAATAATATTATCCAGAAGCGTTAAACCTTTACAATGATTAATTATTTCTAATAATGATTTTTTATAATTGTCAAGTAAGTCACATACTATTTCTTTGCTATAATACTTTTTCTTATAACTAACTGTAATTGATAATTTACCTCCTGTTATCATTCCTCCTATGGAAAAATCATATTTAAATTCTCTATTGGAACTTATCGATTCTCCTCCTGACTCGAGAGCAATCTTAAATTGACTCATTTGCTCAACATCAGCATCGAACTGACCCAAATAATTAAATTCAATTTGAGGTACTGTATCTAAGTTTATTCCTTCTTTTAGTTCCATTGGTGTTATATATTTTAAAACACCATAACCGATCCCCTTATTCGGGATCTGATGTAAACTCTCTTTTACTGTTAT
>WTBR01000173.1 GCA_013138975.1 Bacteroidales bacterium | reverse complement strand
TCTTTACCTCAGGCTCAACCGGAAACCCTAAAGGAGTTATAATAAATCATTCGAATATCTTTCCTCTATTGTATTGGGGTTTTAACTATTTAAGATTAGATAAACATGATAAAGTAATTCAGAATCTAGCCTTTTATTTTGATTGGTCAGTATGGGAAATCTTTATTTCACTTACCTCAGGATCAAGTTTAGAGTTAATTTCTAAAGAGACTATTTTAGATGAAGAATTATATAATCGACAGATTAACAAAAAATGTATAACAGCTATACACATCACCCCAACGCAATTTCAGTCGCTAACAACCAATAATAAAAAGCTAACTTCAATACGTCATTTATGTATCGGCGCAGAAAAACTGACCTTAAATTTGGTTAAAAGAAGTTATGAAGTTGTAAGCCAAGATTGTATTGTTTATAACATGTATGGGCCAACAGAAGCAACCATCATGTCCGCTGTATTGACAATTAGAAAAAGCGAGGAGAGTACTTACGAGAATTTATCAAGTATTCCAATAGGTCTACCTATAGCAAAAGGAGGTTTAGTAATATTAAACCAATATATGCAAATACAGCCTGTAAATATAGTTGGAGAATTATATATATCAGGAGAAGGACTGTCTATTGGTTATATAAATGACCCGGAAAAAACCAGTAATTCATTCATAAAAAACATATACAAATCAAAAGGAATAAAAGGAGCGTTTTTATATAAAACCGGTGATTTAGCCCGATGGTTACCCGATGGTACAGTAGAGTTTTTAGGAAGAATAGATCATCAAGTAAAGATAAGAGGCTTTAGAATTGAGTTAGGCGAGATAGAGAATGTATTACTTAAGCATGAAAGCATAAAAGAAAGCGTTGTAATCGACATAGAAGCAAACGGAGAAAAATACCTTTGTACTTATCTTGTCACAAAAGGAGACTTCAACGTAGAAGAAACCCGCAAATACTTATCGGAGAACCTTCCCGATTATATGATTCCGAGTTATTTTATGGAACTGGAAAAGATTCCATTAAACAGTAATGGTAAAGTAAATCGCAAAGCACTACCTTCCCCGGAGATAAAAGCAGGAGAAAACTATGTAGCACCCTCAAATGCAACAGAAGAAAAACTAGTAGAAATATGGTCAGAAGTATTAAATATTTCTAAAGAAAATATTAGTGTTACAGTAGATTTTTTTGCAATAGGTGGACATTCATTAAAAGCTAATTTATTAGTTTTAAAAATTAATAAAATATTTAATATAGACTTTCTTTTTAAGGATATTTTTAAGTATCCAATTTTAAAACAAATGGCATTAAATATTAGCCTCAAAAATAAAAATGACTATTTATCTATTAATCCTATTGAAAAGAAAGACTATTATGAGCTATCGTCGGCTCAGAAAAGAATGTTTATTATATATGAACTTGCTAGAAATAATACTGCATATAATATTGCATCAGCACTTACAATTGATGGTATTTTTGATAAAGAGTCATTTAATACCATAATAGAAAAATTAATAATACAACATGAAAGTTTAAGAACTTCATTTAACTATGTTAATGAAAAACCTGTTCAGATTATTTATGATAATATTCCATTCAAAGTTAATTATGTAAAAATAAATGAAAACAATTTTAGTAAATATGTTGATGGTTTTATAAAGCCTCATAATATTACTCAGACTCCATTATTTAGAATTTCTGTAGTTTCAATCCCTAATGAAGAACATATTATATTATTTGATTTTCATCATATTATAGCAGATGGGCTCTCTTTAGATGTAATAAGAAATGATTTTTTTAATCTTTTAAATAATAATAATTTAAGCCCTAATAGAATTCAATATAAAGATTTTTCTATTTGGCAAAATAAGTTCTTTTGCTCAGATAAGTTTATAGAGCAAGAACAATACTGGAAATCAGAATTAGAAGAAAAAATTCCAATCTTGAATTTACCTACAGATTTTACAAGACCTAAGATTCAATCATTTAATGGTGGGAGTATTAATTTTAATATTAATAAATCACAACTGGCAAAATTAATTACCATTGCTAAGAGTAATAATACAACATTAAATATTGTCTTTTCATCCATATATGCATTGTTAATAAGTAAATATAGCGACCAGAACGAAACAGTTCTAGGTGTATTAATGTCAGGACGAAATCATAGAGATATAAATAATATTGTTGGAATGTTCGGTAACTTTTTACCTGTAAGATTAATGGCAGAAGCTGGATCCACATTTTTACAATACTTAGAACAATGCAAGAATAAAATACAAAATGCATATCGTAATCAGGATTATCCATTTGAGAAAATGAGTTCTATTGCTAATATGGAATCGGATCCCTCAAGAAATTCATTATTTGGTACAATGGTGAATTTTCAATATGTTAATGACTTTAAGAATAAACAGGAGTATAAAAATGGTGATGTTAATTTAAAAATGAAGTCATCTAAACTTGATTTGAAATTAGATGTTTACTATTTAGATGATATTGAACTAAAGTGTTTTCTTGAATATAATTCTGATTTATTTGAAAAAGAATCTGTTGAAAGACTAAAGGATTATTACATTGAGCTTATAGAATTAATTACTGAGAATCCTGACTTTGGTATAGAAGAAATCAAGTTATTTACTAATCTTGAGGAAATGGAACTAAAGGCTAAAAGAAATAATAATATTTCTTCAGCTTTAAAAGAGATTAAGATACATATTACTTCAAGTTTTACATCAGATCCAATTTATGAATATATTCGATGGTGGGGGAAACAATTTGGATATAATTTTGATATTTCTTCTGCTAGTTACAATCAAGTATATCAAGAACTATTAGATGAATCGAGTACTTTTAATAATATAAAAGGACTTAATATTTTATTCATACGATTCGAAGACTGGATTAGAAATATAGAATCAAATGATAGTGAAAAGATAAAAATACTTGAAGATAACTATTCTCAGCTTATTGAAACATTGAGTAATAATCAAAATAATGTTACTTGTTTTACGGGTGTTTTTCCAATTTCTGAACATAAATTCCTAAGTATTAGGATAAAAGACTATTTAAATGAATTAAATGATAAATGGGAAAAATATTTGAAACAAAAGCATGATTATTTTTTTATTGATTTTACAAAAGTACCTGAAATCCATTCTGTTTCTAATAGATTTGATTCAATTACTGATCAAGAAGGGCATATACCTTTTTCAAATAGCTTTAACGCAGCGATTGGAACTTATGTAGCTCGAAAGTTAATATCATATATTAATAATCCATTTAAAGTAATAGTTTTAGATTGCGATAATACGCTATGGGAAGGAGTGATTGGTGAAGATGGAATTGATGGAATTAAAATTAGCCCAGAATTTTTAGTTCTTCAGAAGTTGATGATTGAAAAATATAAGGAAGGTTTTCTATTAACTATTTCAAGTAAAAACAATGAAGAAGAAGTTTGGAATGTTTTTGAGAATCATACTTCAATGTTATTGAAGAAGAAGCATTTTGTAGCTTGGAGAATTAATTGGAATCTAAAATCAGAGAATATAAAAGAGCTAGCTAAAGAACTTAATCTGGGAATCGATAGTTTTATTTTTATAGATGATAATCCTGCTATATGTTCTGAAGTTGCAATAAACTGCCCGGAAGTATTAACCTTAAATATTCCTAAACCTGAATTAATTCCTGGATTTCTTAAACATATATGGGCTTTTGATAAAATTAATGTAACAAGCGAGGATAGAAAAAGATCAGCATATTATAAGGCAGAAAAAGAAAGACTTATAAAGAAAAAGGAAATTATTTCTTTAGATTATTTTTTAGAATCACTTGAAATTAAAGTGAGTTTTTGTTTACTAGATGAATCTAAAAAACAAAGAGCATCACAACTAACACTTAGGACGAATCAATTTAATATAAGTACAATACGGCGAAATGAAGACGAACTGATAGCAATTAGTAAAAAGGAAAATTATAATTGTTGGGGGGTTGAAGTAGCTGACAAATTTGGAGAATATGGATTTGTTGGGCTTCTTATAACTGAAGATAAAGGAAATCAACTTTTTGTTGATACATTTTTGCTTAGCTGCAGGGTATTAGGTAAAAATGTTGAAAATATCTTAATGTCTGGTTTAGTTGAATATTGTAAAGAAAAGAATATTAATCAAATTGTAACTCACTACATACAAACAGATCGTAATCGACCCATTAAAGAATATCTGGATAAGTATTGGAAATTTATTTCAATTGAGGAAAATTTAAGTATTTATAAATTTTGTATTGACGATTATACAGAAAGTCGATATTTTGGCGAATTTTATTATAAGAAACCATTGCCAATTAATGTATTAACGGAACTTGAAGATGAGTTTACTTGTTCTCTAGATCATATCGCAATTGCAGTAGAAGATATGACAGAGTCTATTAATTACTATAGTTTATATGGCTATGTATTTTCTGATATTGTATATGATAAGTTTCAAAAAGCTGAGCTTACTATTGGTAGGTGTTCTGGAAATGATAACATTGAACTGGTTGGATCTTGTGGAGATGATTCTCCTATATTAGCAACATTGAAAAAGAATGGAACTGTACCTTATCATTTATGTTTTAAGCTTAATAATTCTCAGGATCTTTTAGATTTACTTGAAAAAAGAAATATTGAATATGAAATTATTGTCGATTTAAAACCTGCAATACTTTTTGGAATGAAAAAGGTTATGTTTATTTATATACCTTTTGTAGGTCTAATAGAATTGCTCGAAATAGATTCTGATTTTAAAAATAAGTTAACGGAAGGTAAGAATTCCAACTTGACGTATGTTATTCAGGATTTTGAAATCTCTATTTCGTTTTTTGAATTGATGGGATATAATCAAGTAGAAATAATAAATAATCAGGATTATCAAAAGATTTTACTTAAAAAAGATGGAGCTGGATTCATAAGTTTAATAAATCCCAAACAAGAATCATCGAAGGAAAGGCAATTCCTTATGAAAAATGGGCCACACCCATATGCTCTTGAGCTAAACGAGAACAATCAGGATATTGAAGAAAATAATAAAGTTGATGAAAGATTTGAGATAAATTTTGTTGGAAAGGAGAATGTTAAACATAAGCAGTATTACTTACCATTAGAGAATAATGACGCAAAATTATTAATAGGTTTACCATTATATAAAACTAATAAACCAAACTTAATTATTGATGAAGAGAAAATGCCTAAAAATGAGATTGAAAAGAAAATGGCTACTCTCTGGACTAAACTACTAGGTTTCGAATGCCTTAATGTGGATGTAACTTTTTTCGAACTTGGAGGTCACTCACTTTTAGCGACGATGCTTGCTTCTAATATACATAAAGCATTTAATGTTAAAATTACTTTAGCTGAAATTTTCGAAATACCTACAATTAGGAGACTTGCAAAGTACATAGTTAATAAATCATCAGAAGAATATTCATCTATAAAACCAACTGAAAGAAAACAGTATTATGCTTTATCCTCAGCCCAAAGGCGATTGTATTTGTTACAACAAATGGATTTGGAATCTACAGCTTATAATATGCCCCATGTAATATCATTGAGTAACGATGATGACAATAAAAAAATTGAAGAAGTTTTCCGACAACTAATAAAACGTCATGAAAGTTTTCGCACAAGTTTTGAGGTAATAGAAGAAGAGCCAGTTCAACGTATACATGAGCAAGTAGAATTTAAGCTTGAGGAATTTAGGATTAAAAAATCGGAAGAACTTGATTTTCGAAATAAATTTATTCAACCTTTCCTTTTATCTCAAGCTCCTCTATTACGAGTTGCTAAAGTAAATATTGAGGGAGAAAAAAGTTTGATAATTATAGATATGCACCATATCACAAGCGATGGTGTATCTCATGCGATATTGGAGCATGAATTTCAAGCACTTTTTTCAGGAGAAGCTTTACCTGCATTAAAATTGCAATACAGAGATTATAGTCAATGGCAAAATAGCAAAGAGCAGCAAGAGAAGCTAAAAGACCAAGAAAATTATTGGTTAAGAAGATTTGAAGGCGAAATTCCAATATTAAATTTACCAATAGATAATATAAGACCATTAACTCTAAGTAATGAAGGTGATATTCTAACTGTAGTAATATCACCAAAACAAACACGATTTGTTCGAAGTTTATGTAGCGAAACAGGAACGACTTTATACATGAGTATGTTGTC
>WTBR01000100.1 GCA_013138975.1 Bacteroidales bacterium | reverse complement strand
AAGTGAGTTTTTCATTACACAAATAACCTCGAGCTAAGCCTTCTCCGCCAATACATAATTCTCCTGATACGCCTATGGGTAGCAATTCTAAGTTTTTACCTAATATAAATATTTCATAATTCGGGAGAGGTGTTCCTATTGTAGTAATCCCTTCCTTCGTCAAACTTTCTTTGGTTTCAGTTTGTATAGTAGATACATCTGTACATTCTGTAGGACCATAAACATTACTTATTTTAAGATTATAAGTATCAAATTTATCGAATAAACTCTGTATTAATTCTGTCTTTAACTTATCTCCTCCTATGATAAATTGTTTTAGATTTAATCCTTTTATGTTTGTTTCTTCATTTTGAACTAATAGTTGGGCGTGAACAGGTGTCCCGTCTGCAATTTGTATATCATGTTGAACATAATATCTTAATAATTCTAATGCTTCAAAACGAGTGTCTTCAGGAATAATATGTAAACTATGTCCTAAGGTTAATGATGGAAAAATCTGCTTTACCGAGGCATCGAAATATATAGGAGAAATCAATGATATATGTAATGTTTCTTCATAAGAATTATAAATTCTTGTTGAAAGACCTGTTATCAAATTAACAACATTCTTATGCTCAACCATTACTCCTTTGGGTTGACCTGTAGATCCTGAGGTGTAAATTACATATGCTAGATTTGTTGACAATCCATTGTTTATGTTTTGAACTTCTTTTTCAAGATATAACGATGGGTCTGATATATTTAATATCTCTCCTGAGAATTCATAATCCTTTGTCGCTAAATCTGTACTTAAAAGAATATCTACCTTACTTTCTTTTATAATATGTTTTATTCTTTCTTTCGGAGATTCTTTATCCAAAGGTAAATAGGCACATCCTGCTTTTAAGACTCCTAAGATACCTAGAATCATTTCTAGTGAACGTTCTACTAATATTCCAACTATACTTTCTGTTTTTAATCCTTTTTCAATTAATAAATGACCTAGTTGATTACTTCGTGAATTTAATTCTCTATATGTTATATCCTGATCATTATAAACCAATACAATTCGGTCAGGTGTTCGTTCAACCTGTTCCTCAAATAAACATTGAAGGGTCTTATCTTTAGGGAAATCTCTTTGGGTTGCATTAAAATCAAATAATAACTGCTGTTTTTCCTTTTCTGTTATAATTTCCAGTGCTGAAAGCTTTTCTTCAATCTTCAATGGTATTTGACGTACGATTTGCTTGAAATATCGAATAAAGCGCTCTATCGTGTCTGATTTAAACAACTTCGTACAATACACAATGTTAAACATCAACTGTTCACCATAGTCAACGGCTGTCAATGTTAAATCAAACTTAGAAATTTCCTGTCTATGAATATTCTCTTCTTTATCAAATACAGGTAGGTCATCTAAATAATCTGTCTGGTTCAATAAATTAAACATGACATCAAATAATGGATTGCGACCGGTATCTCGATTCGTTACAACATGCTCTACTAAATCTTCAAACTGATATTCCTGATTTTCAAAAGCTTCTAAGGTGCTCTCTTTTAAGTCTTGTAAATAATCAATCAGGCGTTTGTCTCCTGATACTTCACTACGCAATGCCAAAGTATTAACAAACATGCCGACAATTCTTTCCAAATCGGAATGGCGACGAGCGGCTATAGGACTTCCTACTATGATATCTTCTTGTCCACTTAATTTTGATAACAGGATAGTAAAAATGGATAACAAGGACATATACATTGTTAGTCCTTGTTCATTACATATATTATGAACGATTTGAGTCTCTTCTGGTGACAATACAAAACTTACTCCAGCTCCTTCAAAGCTTTGCATCAATGGCCGTGTCTGATCTGTAGGTAGTTCTAATACGGAAACTTCTTCTTTGTACTTTTCTAACCAATAAGTCTCTTGTCCTTTGATCCGCTCTTGTTGCTCTTCACTATTTTGCCATTCACTGTAATCTTTATATTGTAAGTCTAATGCCGGCAAATCTTTTCCTGATAATAAATCATTAAACTCCTCTTGTAAAATACGATGAGACTCTCCATCACTTATGATATGATGCATATCAATTAGTAACAGATCTTGTCCATCTAAAACTTCTAGATAGCCTACTCGTAATAGTGGAGCTTTACCTAAATCAAAGGCTTGGATAAAATCTTTCTGTAATTTACTTAATTCTTCTTTTCTTATTTGGTGGTTGGATATACTTAAGGAAACATCCGTATGAATAAGTTGTATCGGTAATTCATTTTCTATCTCGAAACTGGTTCTAAAGTTTTCGTGACGTGCTATCAGTTTATCAAAAACGGTGGTGATTTGTTCCTTAGTGCAATTGATTGGAACCTCTATTTTACCAGGCATATTGTAAGTAGTACTTCCTAAATCCATTTGTTGTAATAAGTACAAGCGGCGTTGTGAAGAAGATAAAGGATAATATTCCTTAATCTTTGCCTTGGGAATGGATAAATACAAAGTACTTTCTAATGAATTTATAAGCCCTGCTTGTGCTTGAATGGTCTGTGATTGAAAAACGTCCCCTAATTCTAATCGCACGTCTAATACTTTATGGATACGTGATACTAAAACCGTAGCTTTAAGGGAATGACCTCCTAACTCGAAGAAACTCACATGGGTACTGATTTCTTTGG
>WTBR01000019.1 GCA_013138975.1 Bacteroidales bacterium | reverse complement strand
TAATATCAAACAATGGATTTCTCGATATATCTCTATCAATATTCAGCATATCAACCAGATCCTCAAATTGAATATCCTGATTTTCGAATGCTGCTATACTATTGTCCGAAACTTCTTTCAGAAAATCAAGGTATGTTTTATCTCCATTGGGATAATTCCGCATTGCCAATGTATTTATAAACATCCCTGAGATTCCTTGTAAATCTGTATGTTGACGTCCTGCTATTCCACTTCCGATTATTATATCTTCTTGATTTGAAAATCTGTAAAACAAGGTGTTTAAAACGGCTAGTATATTCATATACAATGTACTCCCCATTCCTTTACCTAATTCTCTAAATAATGAGGTTTCATCTTCATCTAAACTAAATCTGCAAATATCTCCTTTGGATGTAAAACTTTCGGGACGTTTATAATCTGTTTGCAAATTAAGCATAGGAATATCTCCGGAAAACAAATCTTTCCAATAAGTTTCCTGACTTTTTAATTCTCCTTTTTCTATTAAGGTGTTTTGCCAATTCGAGAAGTCTTTATACTGCAATTTCAATGGGGCTATCTTTTCTCCATTGAACAATTTAAGAAAGTCTTCTCTTACAATATTACGAGTTGATCCATCTGATATGATATGATGCATATCTACGACTAAAACATATTGCTCATTAGAAACATTCATTAAACAAGCTCGTATTAAAATATCTTTTGAAAGATCAAATGGTTTTATGTATTCCTTTATATCCTTTTCAAGATTTTCTCTTGTTGTTTCTTTTTTATCTAATTTAAAATCAACGTTATCATATAATCGTTGAACGGATTCATTATTTATCGTAACAAATGATGTCCTAAAACTTTCATGCCTGCTCACAAGGCCTGCAAATGCATTCTCCAGGCTATCTATTTTTATGTCAGAACCCAGATGAATTACCATTGGCATATTATAGGATATGCTTTGAAAATCTAATTGCTGAATAAAATACAGGCGTTTTTGAGCTGATGAAAGTGTATAGTACTCTTTTTTCTCTGCCAACTTAATAGATGAATAGCTAAGTTTTGAAACTTCAGATATACATACAGCCATCTTTTTTATAGTTTGCTGCTGAAAGATTTCCTTTAATGGAAGTTTTACACTAAGTTCCTTATGTATATTTGATACCAATATGGTTGCTTTTAGTGAATGTCCTCCAATAGCAAAGAAGTTTGCTGTTGTGCTAATCTCTTCTTGTGTCACATTTAATACCTCTGACCATATTTTTACAAGTTTTTCTTCTATCTCATTCGATGGTGCTACATAATCGTCTCCTGCTTTTATTTCCGGGGATGGCAGTGCTTTGCGATTTACCTTTCCATTTGCATTTAGTGGTAAGCTTTCTAGTTCAACAAAATAAGAAGGAAGCATATAATCAGGAAGTTGTGCTGACATATAAGCTCTTAGCTCTTCATGACTGAATTCTTCTTTACTAACTACATATGCGCATAAGTACTTTTCGTTGTTTTTTTCAATGGCTAGCACTACACTCTCTTTTATATTTTCATGTTTTAATAAAACACTCTCTATCTCGCCTAATTCTATCCTAAAGCCCCTTAATTGAACCTGATCATCTATTCGTCCATGATATTCCAAGTCTCCATCTGATAACATTTTTACAAGATCCCCGGAACGATATAATCGTTCTTCTGGTTTATATGGATTCTTTATAAACTTCTCTTTTGTCAGTTCTTCTCTTCCCAGATATCCTCGACTAAGTCCATCTCCGCCAATTAATAATTCCCCTACAACTCCTTTTGGAACTAATTTTAAATTATTATCTACTACGTAAGTTGTTAGTGTTGGTATTGATACTCCAATATTGCTTATATTATTTGCTATTTCGTATTCGCATATTTCTTTATATGTAACATGAACTGTTGTCTCGGTTATTCCGTACATATTAATTAGTTTAACATCGGAATAAGTATTAAACCATTCTGCCAATTTATTCGGTTTTAATGCTTCTCCTCCAAATATTACATATCTTAAGTTCTCTAAGGATTTACCCGGCTTCTGCAAGGCTATTTCCGATAAATTATAAAATGCTGAAGGGGTCTGATTTAAGACTGTTACTTTTTCTTCTCTAAGTAATTTATAATATTCAACTACGTCTCTTGCTACTATTTTTGGAATAACAATTAATTTACCTCCGTAAAGTAATGCTCCGTACATTTCCCATACCGAAAAATCAAAACAATGTGAATGGAACATTGTCCAAACATCTTTTTCGCTAAAGTCAAATTGAAACTTTTCATTAAAAAATAAGCGAACTGCATTTCTATGCTCTATCATCACTCCTTTGGGCATACCTGTTGTGCCTGAAGTATAGATTATATAACATAAATCCGATGGTTTATTAATTATCTCAATATTAGAAATGTTATTTTCTAAAACGGATATCTCTTCTACACATATTATACTTCCTTTAAACTCTATTCTTTCTGAGAAATCTTTAGTGCTTATTACTATTTTTGAACGGCTATCATTTAATATAAAATCTATTCTATCATCGGGGTAATCAGGATCTAGTGGAAGATATGCCCCTCCTGATTTTAAGACGCCTAGCATAGAATATACTGTTTCAATGGAACGATCAAGGAATATTGTTACAATATCATCTCTATTTATTCCAATTTTTAGTAAATGCTGAGCAATATGATTTGCCTTTTTATTTAATCCGCTATAAGTAAGACTATTACCATCATTAGAAACTGCTATATTATCAGGTGTCTTGGCTACTTGCTCCTCAAACAACTGATGAATAGCTTTATCTTTTGGATAATCTGCTTTTGTATCGTTAAACTCATACAATAACTGCTGTTTCTCTTCTTCGCTTAGAATATCAATTGCTGATATTCTAAGTTCTGAATCGGAAACAATTTGATGAATTACATTCTCAAAATGTATTTTCAAGCTCTTCATCATGTCTGAATCAAACATGTTGGCATTGTAAATAAAATTCACATGCAATACATCACTTAAAGAAGCACTAATTGTTAAATTATAATTTGTCTGCTCAAAGGTATCAACTCCTGATATTTGAATGCTTAACTGCTCATTATCGCGATCCAAACTCTCAATTTTTTCTGCTATTGGAAAATTTTCAAAAACAATTATATGATCAATTAAATTTTGTTGTAATATACTTTGTGATTGTATTTCTGCCAAGGAAATATAATGGTGCGTTTCTGAATCCAGGTTTGAATTTTGAACTTGCTTTATTAATGTATTAAATTCCAGATCTTGTGAAAATTGAATACGTACGGGAACATTATTTATAAATAAACCTACTATATTTTCTACTCCATAAATTTCTGAAGGTCGCCCTGATACTACGCTTCCAAATACAATATCTTCTTTATTGCTATACTTTCCTAAAACTATTGCCCAAACAGATTGTAGTATTATATTGGCTGTTACATTATTATCGGAAGCAATTTTCTGAAATCTAGCAGATACTTCTTTCGATAATTGCAAGGATTCTTTTTGTTGAATAAATTCATTTCCTTTTTTTGATAAATTCGGAAGTGATGCTTGCTCCTCATATCCTGAAAGATATTCTTTCCAATATTTTAAAGAAGTATTCTTATCTATTCCATCTAGCCATTTTAGATATTCTTTATATGGAGTTACACTATTTAATTTTAATGTTCTGTTATTTAATAATCCATTATATATATCAAAAAAATCATTATTTATAATACTTATACACCAGCCATCCATCAATATATGGTGATTTGACCAAATCAACTCGTATTCATTATGGTTTATTTGCAATAAGGAAACTCGCATTAAAATATCTTGATCAAGTCGAAACCCTCTTTCTCTATCTGTTTTTTTATAATTTAAAATATACTGTTTCTTCTCTTCTGTACTAAGTTCTCTTATATCCTTATAATCAAATTCACATTCTCTATCTTTTAATACTAGCTGTAGAGGAATTTGCATTTCTTTATATATAAATACTGTACGCAATATATCATGTCTTGTGAATAGTTCATTCAGACTTTTTCGCATTAATTCAACAGATAACTCACTTTGTAATCGATAATTCATCTGTTCAAAATATGCAAAGGATTCTGAATCGTGCATTGCATGAAACAACATTCCTTCTTGCATTGGTGTTAACTTGTAGATATCTTCTATTTCGTATTGCTTAACTAGTTTATCAAGCTCTTTTATTGAAAGATCTTGATAGGTGAAATCTGATGGTGTTAATACCTTTTCCGTATGTTTTGTACAATGATTTAAGATCTCTAATAATGATTTTTTATAGTTTTCAAGTAAATTATCTATTAATTCTTCTGAATAATACTTTTTCTTATAGGTAATATTAACGGATAGTTTTCCACCGGCTATCATCCCTCCTATTGAAAAATCAGAATTGTTTTTTCTATTAGGACTTATCGGATTTCCTCCTGACTCTTTGGCAATTTTGAATAAACTCATTTGCTCAACATCCGAATCGAACTGACCCAAATAGTTAAATTCTATTTGAGGTTCAATGTCGTAATTCACATCATCTTTTAATTCCGGCGGTGTTAAGTATTTTAATATGCCAAAACCTATTCCTTTATTTGGTATTTGACGTAATTTCTCTTTTACACTTCTTATTTGTAGTGAAAGGTCATCTATATGTTTCATATCCAGAAGTACGGGGTAGACGGTAGTGAACCATCCTATTGTCCTGCTAATGTCTAAATCAGGAAGAATATCTTCTCTACCATGCCCTTCTAATGATATGAATACTTTTTCGTTGCCTAAAGTCTTTTTAACTCCATATCCTAATCCACATAATAGAATATCATTTATCTCTGTTCCGTAAATTTCATTTGTATTGTTGAGTAAATCTGTAGTTGCAATTTGATCTAATGTAAATTGCTTGTGCCCTAAATCATTATCTTCTAAATTTTCATTATCAATTTGCCTGTTCAGTGAAATCTCTTCCTTACTGACAATATCTTTCCAGTAGGATTTCTCCTTTAAAAATTGACTAGTCTTTGAATATTCTGTTAATCTAGTTGACCAATCTCTAAACGAATTGCTTTTTAATGGTAAGCTTAGTTTTTCTCCTTTATTTACTTGATTAAAAAGCGTTTCTATCTCTTCAAATATTATACGCCACGAAATCCCATCAATTACAAGGTGATGAATAACAATTAATAATCTGTCTCCATCCTGCAAATGAAATAGACCCAACTTCAATAATGGCCCGGTTTCCAAATCTATCGATCTTTGAATTTGATCTGCACAGCTTATTATCTTTTCTGAAGCTTCTTTTTCTTCTCTGAAATCGTAAACTTCAAGGGAAACAGGAAAACCGTCAATACCATTATTGTATAAGCCGTTTATTTTTCTTGCATTGTCAAGTTTACAGGTAATTCTTAATGCATCATGATGCTCCTGCAGTTTTCGAAATACGGATTGTATTTTTTCTTCTTCCAGGTATTCTTCTGAATGCAACATTACAGATTGATTATAATGATGTTGTTCTGTTTCATCACTCAAAAAGTAATATTGTATAGGGCTTAATTTAAAATCTCCAATTATAATTTCCTGAGATACCTCCTTCGATTTATGTATCATCTTTGTTGCCAAATCAGAAATTATCGGATTTAGAAAAATATCTTTTACACTTATTTTAAATCCGGCTGTATTCAGCCTGGCCTGTATCTGGATTGTCTTTATGGAATCTCCTCCTAAACTGAAAAAATTATCTGTAATACCTATTCCTTCAACTCCTAGTACTTTTGACCAAACATCAACTAATATGCTTTCTTCTTTTGTTTTCGGTGCAACATAATTATCTCCTGCTTTTATTTCCGGTGATGGCAGTGCTTTGCGATTTACTTTTCCATTGCTTGTTAGTGGAAGTTCATCTAATTGAACAAAATAAGATGGAACCATATAATCCGGGATTTGTGCTGAAATATAAGTTCTTAGCTCTTCATGATTGAGTTCTTCTTTACAAACAACATATGCGCATAGGTACTTTTCACCTTTTTCGTCTCTGGCAAGCACTACACTTTCTTTTATGTTTTCATGTTTTAATAAAGTACTCTCTATCTCGCCTAACTCAATTCTGAATCCACGAATCTTTACCTGATGATCTATACGTCCTATAAACTCAATATTACCATCGGGTAACCAACGCGCTAAATCGCCTGTGCGATATAGTCTTTCTCCTTCTTTGAAAGGATGGGGTATGAATTTCTCTGCTGTAAGTTCTGGATTTTTTAAATATCCTCTTGCAAGTCCTTCTCCTGAAAAACATAACTCTCCCGGAATACCTATTCCTTGTAATTGCAAATGCGAATCAATAATATAGGCTTCGATGTTTTGTATGGAACGTCCGATTACAATTTTTCCAACTTTATTGAATTCAGATGTATCCCAATATGTTGCACAAATACTTGTTTCTGTAGGTCCGTATGCATTAATGTACTGCGCATTTTTATTTATTTTTTCAATCAGTTTACTATTTGTCTCTGATCCTGCTGTTATTACTAATCGAAAGTTTTTAAATACTCTTTCATTCAGATTGTCTGCAAAAGGAGGTGGGAATGTAGCTACTGTAATCTTATTTTCTATCAGGTATTCCTCAAATAAACTTATGTCTTTTTTTATGTTTTCATCTGGTATATATAAGCTGGCTCCATTAAATAAACATGAATATATTTCCGCAACTGAAGCATCAAATGAAATATTGGCGAACTGTAAACACCGGTCTGTGGGATGTATTTTAAAACCTTCTTTCCAGAAAATATTTTCACTCACAATTCCTTTATGTTCAAGTAGTGTTCCTTTGGGTTTTCCTGTTGATCCTGAAGTATATATTACATACGCTAAATTTGACGGATTAATTTCAACAGCTGGATTAGTTACCGGATAGTTCGTAAGATCCAATTTCTCAATATTGATACTTTCTATATTTTCAGGAGCATTCTTTTCATAATTATTATCATTATGAATTAATATTTTAAGCTCACTATTTTCTACTATATATTTCTTACGTAAATCAGGTAATTTTTTATCTATTGGTAAAAATGCTCCTCCTGCCTTCAGAACTGCAAAAATACTAACTACATATTGATAAGATGATTCCAATTCAATTCCAACTATATCTTCTCTTTTTATTCCTTTTTCTATTAAATAATGAGCTGTTTGATTAGATCTTTTATTTAATTCTCTGTAAGAAATTTCTTTCCCTTCATAAACCAGTGCGATATTATCAGGAGTTAGTTCTACCTGCTCTTCAAATAACCGGTGAATTGTTTTATCTTTTGGATAATCTGCTTTTGTATTGTTAAACTCATACAATAGCTGATGTTTCTCTTCTTTGCTTAGAATATCAATCTCAGAAATTTTAACTTCTGAATTTCTTACTAATTGACTTACTATCTGTTTAAAATATACTATAAATCTATCTATTGTTTCGGCTTTGAATAATTGTGTACAATAATTAAAGCTTATCAACAGCTGTTCTTTATAATCAATCGCTATTAATGTTAAATCAAACTTCGAAACTCCTTTAGTATGAATACGATTTTCACTATCTAATCCTGATATATCTCCACTATAATCTGCCTGATTCAATAAATTAATCATCACATCGAAAATAGGATTATGGCTGGTATCTCGCTCTACGGATACCTTGTCTACTAAATCTTCGAACTGGTAATTCTGATTTTCGTAAGCTCCAAGTACGGTTTGCTTTAAGCCTGACACGAACTCTTGTATAGTTTCTTCTCCTTTAACTTCATTGCGTATAGATAGTGTATTAATAAACATACCTACTATATTCTCCAGATCTGCATGATTTCGTCCGGCTATTGGTGTTCCTACTACTATATCATCTTGTCCGCTTAGCTTCGATAGAAGAATACTAAAAACAGATAACAAGGACATATACAATGTAAGGTCATTTTCTTTGGTGAAAAATCTTAGACCCTCTGTCTCTTCTTTGCTCAGTACAAAATTTACTGTAGCTCCATCATGACTATGCACTAATGGTCGAACATAATCTATTGGAAGGTTCAATACAGGTATCTCTCCTTCAAATTTACTGAGCCAATATTGTTCCTGATCTTTTATAATTTCTTGCTGTTCTTCACTATTTTGCCACTCACTATAATCCTTGTATTGTAAGGGTAATGGAGCCAGTTCTTCTCCTAAATACAGGGTCTGAAATTCTTTCTCTAAAATTGTATGCGAGCTTCCATCACTTATTATATGGTGCATATCAATCATTAACAAGCTATCTTCTCCTTTTATATCTACAATAGCTACTCGCAAAAAGGGTGCTTTTGATAAATCAAAGGGCTTTATGAATTTATTTTGTATGTTTTCAAGTTCTGAATTTTCTATTCTTATTTCTTCAATCTCAAACTCAACATTTTTATTTATAAGCTGAACAGGCTCTTGATGAACTATTATAATGCTTGTACGAAAACTCTCATGACGATTTATTAGTTGTTTGAATGCTTCTTCTATTTTTGATTTATCGACCTCTTTTCCCAATGGTATTATATTGGGCATATTATAGGCTGTTGATATCAAATCAAACTGTTGCAGCATATACAAGCGTTTCTGAGCTGAAGATAATGGATAATTTGATTGTTCCTTTGCTTTTGGTATGGATACAAAGTCTTTCTTTGTACTTTTTTCTATCTGGGTTGCCTGAGATTTTATAGTTGAATGTAAAAATACTTCTCGTAATGGAAACTCAACTCCTATTTCTTTATGTATTTTACTTGTTAACACGGTAGCTTTAAGCGAATGACCTCCTATGGAGAAGAAATTAGCATTTACACTTATATCTTCTTTATCGATATTTAATACTTCTGACCAGATTTCAAGCAACTTTTCTTCTATTTCTGTGGATGGTGCTACATAATCGTCGCCTGCTTTTACCTCTGGTGATGGCAGTGCTTTGCGATTTACCTTTCCATTTGAATTTAGTGGAAAACTATCCAGTTCTACAAAATAAGTGGGAACCATATAATCGGGAAGTTGTGATGACATATAAGCTCTTAACTCGTCATGATTGAGTTCTTCTTTACCAAGTACATATGCACATAGGTACTTATCGCCATTTTCTTCTCGGGCAAGCACTACACTCTCTTTTATATTTTTATGTTTTAATAAAGTATTCTCTATCTCGCCTAATTCTATCCTAAACCCTCTAATTTTTACCTGATGATCTATCCTTCCTAAAAACTCAATGTTACCATCAGGTAACCAACGTGCCTGATCTCCGGTTTTATATAATCGCTCTCCTTCCTTAAACGGATGATCTATAAATTTCTCTTTGGTTAATTCAGGATTATTCAGGTAACCTAATGATAAACCATCTCCACTTATACATAACTCACCAAGAATATTTATTGGCGAAATCCCCCTATTTTTATCCAGAATGAATATTTGAGTATTAACTATCGGTTTCCCTATTTTGATTACTCCTTCTTTCTCCTGATGTTTGCATATAGTTGACATAACAGCTGCTTCTGTCACTCCATATTCATGTGATATTTGAATGTTTTTATTCTTGTTTATTGTTTTCTTAACAAGTTCAATAGGTAGTTTATCTCCTGCAAGGGTTACACACTTGATTGATGAAGCCTCGTCCTCTGATATAAACTCTAATATTAAACTATATAATGCTGGTACACATATAAAATGAGTTATCCTTTTCTCCTGTATTTTTGCGATTATGGCATTTATATCTTTCCCTTCATTCTCATTTAATAAGACAAGCTCAGATCCTGATATTAATGGAGTAAAGAAACTTGTAACAAACCCATCGAAAGAAAAAGAAAACAACTGAAGTGAACGATCAACTTCTGTTAATTTATAACTGTTTCTGCGGTATATTAGTGTATTAACTATCGCCTTATGCTCAACCAGAACACCTTTTGGTTTACCTGTAGTACCTGAAGTATATATTACATATGCCGATTTTAAATGGTCTTCTTTTATTACTGGTTTTATTGATGGATAACTATCTAGTTGGATTGATTGAACATCTATAATATTTATCTCTTCTAATAAATCTGAGTATTCTTTATAATACCTGTTACTTGTAATTAAAACCTTTGGCTTACTATTTTGTAATATATAATTTATTCTATCTTTTGGATAATCTGTAGATATTGGAAGATAAGCACTACCAGATTTCAGAATGCCTAGCAGACTCGTAACCATATCTATAGAAGATTCCATTAATATGCCCACAATATCACCGGAAACAAGCCCTTCACCCTGTAAATAATGAGCCATCTGGTTGGCTTTCTCATTTAGTGATTGGTATGTAATATTATACTGTTGGCTTGTTATTTTTTCTCGGGATGATATTATCTTATCTATTGCTTTGTTTGTGTTATAGTAGTTTTTACTTACTAATGAATTTAAGGTGTCATCATTAAAGTATATGTATGGATAATGAGCATGTTCCAAATTCGGATATTCTTTTTCTTTACAGTTTAATTCACTATTATTCCTAAAATCCTCAAATGTTGTTGCATAAGAATGCATATCGAATTTATCAAGATTCGCTAATATCGGGGCTCCTGGTTGTGCATGCAATCTTCCCCATTCTAAACCAATTATAAATGGATAACGTTTCATTAATAATTTCGAATACTCTGTGCTTTCTTCTAAATATTCTCTCGACAAAAACGGAAGGCCTGATATTAAATTAATCTTTACTTTTATGTTGCCATAATTTTTACACGTTTCCAAGAAAGACTCTATTTCCTCTTTTGATGGTAAGGGCTTCATTATACTTTCCTTATTTATCCGTATCCTGTGCTTTTCAGATAAAGTTGCCAGATCAATCGCCAGAATAATAGTTTTATATGTCTCTGATATTAATTTTATAAATTCCTGAGACGGTAATTTCCATGAATAAAACTCGCAGTTATTATTAGATAAATTTATATCATTCCATATATCTCTGAAATAATCCACTGAATCAAATAAAGGTGTATCAAAATCAAACATTAAGGTTGGGACATAATCCTTAACTAATAAAATATCATTCCTTACTTGTTTTACATCTCTTAAAAAAGGCTTTCTTCGGTTAAATGATTGTTTTTGTACATTCAAAGACCCAGCACAATAAAAACATTGCATTGAACAACCTTTCCCTGTATTAACATAAAATGAATTTACATGCAATAGATCTTTTAATGAAACCAATATTTCATCTAACTTTAATAAATGAATCTCAGAATTTTGAGATTTTTCCTGAACATAATCTATTGCACTCTTTTTAACTTCTCCATTTTTCTTTGATACACAATTTGGAATATCATTTTCCCCTAAACAAATTTTTAGTATTGGCAATTCACCATCTCCCAATACTATATAATCAATGCTTTCTAACTTAATTAAACTATCACAATAATATGAAGCTGTATTTCCCCCTAACACAACTTTTATGGATGGATCTATTTTCTTAATCAATTTACTAAATTCGATCACCTTTTGGATATGAAGAAACCATTTCATACTTATCCCAACAATAGTAGGCCGTTCTTTTGCTATTATCTCCCTTATATATTGTTCGGTCACTTCATTGGTTATAATAGGATTATACCATTGACAACTTGCTCTAACTCCATTTTTCCTTAAATAAGAGGCAAGGTATAATAAACCTACTGTTGATTCATCCCTAGTACCACCTAATAAAAGGACATTCTCTTTACTTTTTATTTCACATAATAATGTGTCTGAATGATCAGATTTATTGTTTGCCTTGCCTAAATCAATATATTCACTGTCACTACTAATTTCATTATTAATATGTAACTCTATATTTTCTTTTTTGATTTTAACCGGAGTAATTAATGAATATTTGTAAAGTATATTAATTAAATTTATAAATTCTTCAAAACTATTAAAATCAAAAAATTGCTTTTTTGTATCAAACTCTATGCTGTTGGCTACCTTATTTAGTTCTATTATCCGTAAATCATTATGCTTAATCTTCAGCCCATCATAAATTGACCTAAGGTTTGTTTCTGAATTAAAATAAGGTAGTAAGCTGAAAATTCTTCTATCTAGTATCAGAAGATCATTTCTAAGGTTCCTAATTAACACTGTATGCTCTAAATCTTTTTCATTATACACATCAAAACTTTTATAAATTTCGTCATTGTAATGAAAAAATGTTTGGTTACTATCGAAGCAAATCTTAGAATATTCATTTAAAGCGATTCTTTCTTGTGCTTTTGACTCCAGTAATTGGTGCAAGCATTCCTTTTCAATATTTATACTTAATGCCACATTATTTGGCGACTTAATCACCTGCTCCTCAAACAACTGATCAATTGTTTTATCTTTTGGATAATCTAGCTTTGTATCGTTAAATGTATACAACAACTGATATTTCTCTTCTTCCGTTAGAATATCAATTTCAGAAATCTTAATCTCAGAACTTCTTCCTAATTGATCTATTATCTGTTTAAAATATACTATAAATCGATCTATTGTTTCGGCTTTAAATAGTTTGGTGCAATATTCAAAACTAAACATCAATTGTTCTCCATAATCTAATGCTATCAAAGCTAAATCAAACTTAGAAATTCCCTTAGTATGAATAAGATCATCTATTCCTGATATATCGCCACTTTGTTCTGCCTGGTTCAATAAATTAAGCCCCACATCGAAAATTGGATGACGGCTGGTATCTCGCTCTACTGATACCTTGTCTACCAAATCTTCAAACTGGTAATTCTGATTTTCGTATGCTCCAAGTACTGTTTGTTTTAAGCTTGATACGAAATCTCGTATATTTTCTTCTCCTTTTACTTCATTACGTATAGATAGAGTATTAACAAACATACCTACTATATTCTCCAGATCTGCATGATTCCTTCCGGCTACTGGTGTTCCTACAATTATTTCATCTTGTCCACTTAGCTTTGATAGAAGAATACTAAATACGGATAGCAAGGACATATACAATGTAAGGTCATTCTTTTTGGTAAAAAATTTTATCCCTTCTGTCTCTTCTTTGTTCAGTACAAAACTCACTGTTGCTCCTTCATGACTTTGCATTAAAGGTCGAACATAATCAATTGGAAGATTCAATACCGGTATTTCTCCTTCAAATTTACTGAGCCAATATTGTTCCTGATCTTTTACACCTTCTTGCTGCTCTTTACTATTTTGCCACTCGCTATAATCCTTGTATTGTAAAGGTAATGGTGCCAATTCTTCTCCTGAAAGCAGTGCCTGAAATTCTTTCTCTAAGATTATATGTGAGGCTCCATCACTTATTATATGATGCATATCAAGCATTAATAAGCTATTCTCTCCTTTTATATCTACTATAGCTACTCGCAAAAAGGGTGCTTTAGATAAAGCAAAAGGTTTTATGAATTTATTTCTTGTGTTTTCAACTTCTGTCTTTTCTATACTTAGTTCTTCAAGCTCAAACTCAATATCTTTACTTATAACTTGAACAGGCTCACCATCAACTGCAATAATGCTTGTACGAAAACTCTCATGACGATTTATTAGTTGTTTGAATATATCTTCTATTTTTGATTTATCAAGCTCTTTTCCCAATGAAATTACATAAGGCATATTATAGGCTGTTGATGTCAAATCAAACTGTTGCAACAAATACAATCGCTTCTGTGCTGAGGATACCGGGTAATTTGATTGCTCCTTTGCTTTTGTGATGGATACAAAGTCTTTCTTTGTGCCTTGTGCGATCTGACTTGCCTGAGATTTTATAGTTGAATGTAAAAATACTTCTCGTAATGGAAATTCAACTCCTATTTCTTTATGTATGTTACTTGTTAAGACAGTAGCTTTGAGCGAATGACCTCCGATGGAGAAGAAATTATCATTTACACTTATATCTTCTTTATCGATATTTAAAACTTCTGACCATATTTCAAGCAGCTTTTCTTCTATCTCATTCGATGGTGCCACATAATCGTCTCCTGCTTTTACCTCTGGTGATGGCAGAGCTTTACGATTTACCTTGCCATTTGCAGTTAATGGTAAACTCTCCAATTCAACAAAATAAGAAGGAACCATATAATCAGGAAGTTGTGCTGAAATATAAGCTCTTAACTCGTCTTGGTTAAATTCGCCATCATTTACAATATAAGCACACAGATACTTATCTCCCTTTTCTTCACGTGCTAATACTACACTTTCTTTAATGTTTTTATGTTTTAGTAAAGCATTTTCTATCTCTCCTAATTCGATACGGAAACCGCGGATTTTCACCTGATAGTCAATCCTTCCTACAAACTCTATATTACCATCAGGTAACCATCGTGCTAAATCGCCTGTGCGATATAAGCGTTCTCCTTCTTTGAAGGGATTGGGTATAAACTTTTCTGTAGTGAATTCCGGATTATTTAAGTATCCTCTGCTTAAACCTGCTCCACTGATACATAACTCACCAGCCCCCCCTATTGGAACCAAATTACTACAACTATCTAACAGATAAATTTTATTATTACTTAGCCCTCTACCTATTGGAACTATTCTATTTGGAATATTTCCGGAATTATACAAGTACCTAGTGGCACAAATCGTTGCTTCTGTTGGACCATAGCCATTTATTATCCTAAATTCTTTATTTAAACTGAAATAATTTCCTAGTGTTTCATGTGTTATTGGCTCTACTCCAACCAGCATCTTATTTAGTTTAACCTTATCAACCTGCTTTCTTAATATTTCATAAACACTATTCAATAAGGATGGTGGAATATATGTAAATGTAATTTCATGTTCAATAATTATTTTAGCTAAAAACTCAATGTCAGATACTTGTCTATAATCAAACAGAACAACTTTGGATCCAAATGAAAAAGGTAAGAAGTACTCTGCGACAGAAACATCAAATGAAAATCTTGTCAAAGACAAACAATTATCTATTGAGGAAAATGTCCCTTTAAAATCATTGTACATTGAATAGATAAAATTTACAACAGACCTATGTTCTATTACTACCCCCTTGGGTACTCCAGTTGAACCTGATGTATACAAAACATAACATGGACATGATGAATCTGTTACATGCTGTGGATTTTTCAAAATTCCTTGATATGTATTTTCGGAATCCAGATATATTATTTCTTTTATTTCAGGTTGAAATTCATCAGTGGATGAACTTAAAAATATATCTGACTGACTATTATCAAGTATAAACTGTTTTCTGCTTTGTGGAATCATTGGATCAATAGGCAAGTATGCTCCTCCTGATTTCAAAATCCCAATTATTCCTATTATAAGTTCAAAAGAAGTATCCTGCATTATTCCAACGATCGATCCTGACTTGATTCCTTTTGTATTTATCAAATGTGCTAGTTGATTTGCCTTAGTATTCAATTCTCTATAAGACATTTCTTTTCCTTCGTAAACCAGTGCTACATTATCGGGGGTTTTCTCTACTTGCTCTTCAAATAATCGGTGAATTGTTTTATCTTTTGGATATTCTACTTCTGTATTGTTAAATTCATACAATAACTGATGTTTCTCTTCTTCGGTTAAAATATCAATTGCAGAAATTTTTACTTCTGAATCGGAAACAATCTGATGAATTACATTCTCAAAATGTATTTTCAGGCTCTTCATCATTTCTGAATCAAACATATTGGCATTGTATATAAAATTCACATGCAATACATCAGTCAATGAGGCACTAATGGTTAAATTATAATTTGTCTGCTCAAATGTATCAACTCCTGATATCTGAATGTTTAACTGCTCATTATCATTATCCAAATTCTCAATCTTTTCTGCAATTGGAAAATTTTCAAAAACAA
>WTBR01000015.1 GCA_013138975.1 Bacteroidales bacterium | reverse complement strand
AGCGGTTAGGGCACTGTCGGCACTGCTATAGGCCGCGGCAATTAAACCAATAATAAATACAACTCCTGCAAAACTTCCTAAGTGATTAAGAGCTACTTCTGGAAAAAGATTGTCACTAGTTCCAATGATTGTAATTCCTTGTTCTTGTGCGTAATAAGCTAAGAAAGCACCTAGAGTTAAAAAGATAAAGTTCACAGGAATGAGTGCCCAACTCATCCAATAAATATTCTTTTTCGCCTCTGGCAAATTCTTACAACTCAGGTTTTTTTGCATCATATCCTGATCCAATCCTGTCATTACAATGGCAATAAATGCTCCTGCAAAAAATTGTTTAAGAAAAAAATGTGCTCCTTTAAAATCATCAAAATGAAATAGTTTCGAATGCTTATTTTCTACTACCGTATTAACTAATCCTTTAAAATCAAGGTTTAAATTTTTACTTATTAAAACAATCGATACCACCAAAGCTGTTAACATAAAAACGGTTTGTAAACTATCCGTCCAGATTATTGTTTTAATTCCACCTTTAAATGTATAAAGCCAAATTAATGCTATGGTTATTACAACGGTTATCCAAAAAGGAATTTCTAAAGCATTAAAAACTGTTATTTGCAGAACATTTGCCACAAGGAATAATCTGAATGAGGCTCCAATAATTCTCGATAGCAAGAAAAATGAAGACCCTGTTTTATATGAGTACTTTCCGAATCGTTGCCCTAAATAGGTATAAATTGATGTTAAGTTTAACCGATAATACATCGGCATTAAAACATTGGCTATAACAGCATATCCCACCAAATAGCCCAATACCATTTGCATATACGAAAAATTACTACTTACAACCCAGCCCGGAACAGAGATAAAGGTAACTCCTGAAAGTGAAGCGCTTATCATTCCGAATGCCACAATATACCAAGGCGACTTTCTGTTTCCCAAGAAGAAAGATTCACTATTGGCATTTTTACTTGTGAAATATGAAATTGAAATAAGGACTAAAAAATATGCTATGATTATGAATATTACAAGATAAGGTGACATTGCTTCAAATATTAGGTTTGATTAAATACAAGGATAATAAAAACAATTCGAACAAAAAATTGCGAATCGCTCTATTTGATATTATTTTTGAGGTATTAAATTATCAAAAATCAATGCACAAAAACCAAATGAGCCTGCCGGACTGGCAAGATATATTTAAATATTCAAAAATCAATTAATCAAACAAATACCTTTATATATATGTTTTATTTAAATAGTTTTGGACATTAATTATTAAGATTTATTTGGAATTTGAGATCTGGAATTTATTAAAAAAAAATTGCCTATACTTCGACAAGCTCAGTATGACAATTTTCTGTTAATCCGTTTGTCACACTGAGCCTGTCGAAGTGTTTTTGTTTTAAGACTAGCATTTTGGAAGCCTCTACAAGACGTAACTTATTGATTGGCTTTTGTTGGACTCTTTTAATAAAAAATATAAGCTATTAGATTTAACTTAAGAATTATAACAAGTAATGAATATACAGAATTTTACATCGAAATTATTAGAAAGTGCGGTTGATGAATTTGCTAAACTACCAGGAATTGGAAGGAAAACTGCCTTAAGGTTGGTTTTACATTTATTAAATCAGGAAAAACAAGATGTTACTCAATTTGGCGAAACCATTATTAAACTTCGTAACGAAATAAAACATTGTAAAAGTTGTAATACAATTTCTGATACAGACATCTGTAATATCTGTAGTAATTCATCGCGAAACCATTCTGTTGTTTGTGTTGTTGAAAATGCCAGGGATGTTATGTCTGTTGAAAATACGCATCAATTTAATGGGTTATACCATGTACTTGGAGGAATTATTTCCCCAATGGATGGAATTGGGCCCAATGATTTAAAAATTGACAGCCTGTTTCAAAAGATTAAAGATGGTACGGTAAAAGAAATAATTCTTGCTTTAAGTACTACAATGGAAGGTGATACTACTAATTTTTATCTTTATAAAAAATTTAGAAATTATGATGTAAAAATTACAACGCTTGCCAGAGGAGTTGCTATTGGGGATGAACTGGAATATGCCGATGAAATTACATTGGGCAGATCAATTGTTAACAGAACATTATTTGAATCTTCGATATAAGTTTCCATATTGAAAAATATTTAGTAAATTCACCCGGTAAAGCATCTTTTTTTAAATTTGACAAAATGAAGCAATATCTCCTTTTATTTTTATTAATATTTTCGATAAACTGTTCTGTATTCTCACAATCCGATGTTAAATCTATTGTTAGAATAGGTAATGATTTAGTAAAATTAGATAGATACGCCGAGGCTCTTGAAAAATTCGATGAAGCATTAGATTATTTACCATCATTCGCTCCAGCAATTGATGGAAAAGCAAATTTGTTAATTCTAATGGAAGATTATAAAAAGGCCAGTAAAATAATAGAAGAAGCTATTAAAAGAAATTCTGATTATCCCCAGTTCTATTTAACCAAAGGAATAATTAATATCAAGAAAAATAAATACGAAGATGCTGTTGAAGATTTAGGTATAGCTCTTGACTTAGCACAAGGACTTGACGATAAAGTTTTAGAAAGTAAAATATACGCTAATAGAGGAGCTGCGTATCAAAAGCTTCTCGAAAATGAAGCAGCATTAAACGATTATTCGAAGGCTATTCAATTAGATGGTAATAATCCAAATGTATATTTATACCGTGGATTTCTGTATTATCAAAACAACGATCATCCTGAAGCTTTAAAGGATTTCGATTCAGTTATTGAAATTGATCCTAAAAATCCTTTTGCATACTACAACAGGGGAATGATAAACTTTAAACAAGATAAAATATTAGAAGCTTGTGATGATTTTCATAAGGCATGTGAATTAGGTAATAATAATGCATGTAAAATGGTAATTAACCATTGCATTACAATTAGAGCACAATAAAGGGATTAACTACTATAGACTGCAATTACCATAGTTTTTTTTACTTCGAATAAAAATCGATTACTGAATATCCAATAAGGAATAATGATCTAAAAAGGCTGAATGGATAAACACAAGCAAAAAAGTTTGTCTGATCTGTTATTTCATAATTCAACATTCGCATTAAAGCAAAACATTCAAACGAACACTTTTAAAAAATACAATTACAATTCGACAGGCTAATTGTGACAACTTAAACTACAACAATTTGTCATATTGAAACTTACAGTTGTTTTAACTGCTCAGACATGTCAGGGAAGTTTGCTGGGATTTAACCTTTAATTTGATGGAAAAAAGAGGATGTCCGAAAAGGAGACCTTTTATGAGAAATACCATATTGAACCTGTCGAAATATTTCATTAACAATTAAATAGATTCTTCGACAAGCTCAGAATGACAACCACTTGGTCTTTTCGGACACCCTCTTTTATATTAAGAAACAATATACTTATTAAAATTTATATCGTGCAGAAAAAATCATTCTACCGTTTTTTGTATATGAATCAACTTCTGTAAATCGATATCTTGCATCAGCAGAATCTACAACTCCATATTTAGCTGCAGTCATCAGATATTCAATTCCAAAATCCACTTTGCCTGATTTTATTACCACACGTGGTGAAACTCTGTATATTGATTTTATGTTTTCTCCCCTTGCATATCCTAAACTATAATAATGATCTGAAGCATTTACGTTAGAAGAAAAACCACCAAAAACAGCAACTTCTAAAGTCTTACTATTATATGCTAAATCAGACCATACTGACATAGTATTTATATTTGTATAGCTATAATCATCAACAATTAATGGATTTTCAGCAGCACCATAACCACCAATCATTACAAAGTTTGTTAAATTCTGACCGTAAATTCCTTCTAATTTAAAAGTAACAGACCCAAATGACAACTTAGTATTTGCTGCTAAATTATAGCTACCAATTGTCTCATTTGTTTTTACATCACCTTCTGTTACAAGTCTTGGAGTTAACCACTTATATCCTGCTGTAAATGATGCAAAAACATTCTTTGTTTTAAATTTAAATTGAAATTGAGCATCAGGTAAACCAGAATTTCTTTGAGCCTCACCAGGCCCAACACTTTTATGATAACCATGAACGAGTAAAGCTCCCATAACAGACACTGAGCTTCCTAATTTTGCAGTATATCTTACCTGTGGAGTACGATTTAGAACGTGAAACGGAACTCCTGCACCCATAGAAACTGTTGCAGGAAAACATTCAGGAACAAACATTGGATGCCATGTGTGACCCATTAAAAGTGCTGATTTTTCCCATTGTAAATTCAAAAATCCATGACGAAGTCTTAACATTCTGGAATCAGCCTGAGAAACACCAAGGAAATCTCCTTCCAACACTCCTGTAACTTTAGCACCAAAAGCATTAGGTCCAACAGCCTTAATTGTTGGTCTTGCTTGTAAACCTAACATGTTTAATTTAAAATTATTATTAAGATCATCGCCATTTACATCAAGGTTTTCCCTTAAAGGATATAAATATACTTCACCATCACGTGTAGCAACAGATTCATATGTATCGAAAAACATTTCATATCGAACAAATCCACTTAATGTAACACTCGGTTGTTCTGTTTCCTGTGCAATTAATAATGCCGGTAAGAACATTACCGGTAAAAAAAGAAGTAATAGTTTTTTCATAGTTTAAATTTATTTATAGTTAAAAGTAATTAATGATTTCAAATTTTTATACTCAATCTATTTAATTTATGATTTTCTTTCTTCCAGTGCAGACCGCACTTTATTTTTAAGGTCTTCACTATTTATTGGTTTCGTAATGTAATCACAAGCTCCTCTATCCATTGCACTTTTTATGCTCCACGAATCTGTTTTAGCAGATATAACAATAACAGATACTGATGAAAGTTCTTTATGTAATTTCATTTCTTCTAATATCTGAAACCCATCCATCCCCGGCATCATAATATCCAGCAACAATAACTGATAATTATCTTTAAGCAAAAGCTCAACAACCGATTTGGGTTCATCAGTAGTATTCACGTCAAAACCTTCATTATTTAAAATGGTTCGAATTAATAATAAATGTGTAGAAATATCATCAACAACCAGAATCTTACCATGATTAGACATATCTTAAATTATTAAATTAAAACTTACTATTTCGTAAACAAGCATTAATTAAAAATAAAGCCACAAAAATATAATTTTTTATTTGATTATGATTATGTAAAAATATTTAATCAAAACAAGAGGCTTGCAAACAAAACCAATTCGATATCATGTGTAAGCATAAAAGTATATTAATTTCAATATGTTTTATATAACAGATTATATTTCTTGTTAATCCGATCATGTTTTTGCAATTTCGCACCAAGTTCGTAAAACAATAATAACAAAATAAAAATCTGGAGGAAAATTATAATGATAAGTGATTTAGAACAAGTTTATTCGGTTAGTATTAAAAGCATGAAGAAGTCTGTTATTCGTGAACTTCTTAAGCTTACCCAGCGTCCGGATGTTATTTCTTTTGCAGGAGGATTGCCTGCTCCTGAGACTTTTCCAATTGAACAGCTTAAAGAAATTACATGTGAAATATTAGATAATGATGGTACTGCAGCTCTACAATATGGAGCAACAGAAGGAGTTCTGGAATTACGTCAAATATTAGTTGATAGATATAAAAAGCAAGGATTAAATCTTGATTTAAATAATCTGGTAATAACAACTTCATCGCAACAAGGATTAGATTTATTAGCAAAGATTTTCATAAATAGAGGAGATAAAGTTATTTGTGGACTTCCTTCTTATCTTGGAGGATTAGGAGCATTTAATTCGTATGGTGCCGAAATGATTGGTATTAAATTCGATGAACACGGTATGCGAGCCGATTTACTTGAGGAAAAACTTGCTGAATTAAAATCACAAGGAATAAAACCAAAATTTATTTATATAATTCCTGATTTTCAGAACCCTGCAGGTATAACTATGCCCGAATCACGTAGATTAGAAATTATTGCAATAGCCAAAAAATATGATATTCTTATTGCTGAGGATAGTCCATATCGTGAAATTCGCTTTGAAGGCAAGGCTCAAAAAACAATTTATGAATTAGATAATTCAGGCCATGTTATATTGCTTGGTACATTTTCTAAAATATTTGTTCCAGGTTTTAGAGTCGGTTGGGTTGTTGCTGATGAAAAAATAATAGACAAGTTTGTTACTGCTAAACAATCAACCGATTTATGTACTCCAACTTTGAATCAAAAAATAATACATAAATACATAGAGAAAGGTTATTTTGATGAAAATCTGAAAGAAATTATAGTTCAATATCACTATAAACGTGATAATATGCTAAATGCATTTAAAGAATACATGCCCGATGGAGTAAAATGGACTTTACCTGAGGGAGGTCTTTTCTTATTCCTTACTTTACCAAATAATATGGATGCCCAAACATTATTCCAAAAAGCAGTTGATAATAATGTTGCTTTTGTATTAGGTACTGTTTTTCATTGTGATGGTAGTGGAAAAGATACAATGAGAATAAATTTTTCTTTCATGCCAAAAGATAAAACTACTGAAGGAGTTAAACGACTCGCTAAAGTAATTAAAGATGAAATGGGAATTTAATAATTTAAAGTGGGCTGTTTAAAAAACAAGCCTACTTTGAATAATGTCATATTGATCCTGTCGAAATATCTTATAATCAAAACTATAGATTCTTCGACAGGCTCAGAATGACAACTTCTTGGGCTGTTTATACAGTCCTTTTTTATTCCTCAAATACTTAAAATAAAAATTTACTTCCAACATTTAATTATATTTGTAATTAGCTCATTTCAATAGTTCGTCAAATTTTTGTATTAGTTTGAAATTAAGAACTTTGGCAAAGTTAGTTCAATGTAGTCAATTGATTGATTGTTAATGCTTTGGTTATTTTTAAAATTCGATTTTACCAAAGATTAATAAGGTATTGTCATTTAAGGGTTTTACAAAAATGGTTAAACTTTCAGTTATTATAGTTAATTACAACGTTAAGCATTTTCTTGAACAATGCTTAATTTCTGTTTTTAATGCTATTGGCAATATTAATTTGGAAATATTTGTTGTAGACAACAACTCTGTTGACGGGTCTTGTTCAATGGTTAAAGAAAAATTTCCAAAAGTCCAATTAATCGAAAATAAAAAGAATCACGGGTTTTCATACGCAAATAATCAAGCTATAAAGATTGCAAGTGGTCAATATATATTACTATTAAATCCGGATACGGTTGTTGAAGAAGACAATTTTGAAAAGTGTATTCGATTTATGGACACTCATATTGATGCAGGTGCTTTAACGGTAAAAATGATTGATGGAACAGGTCGTTTTTTACCGGAATCAAAAAGAGCATTACCAACTCCATCAGTTGCTTTTTATAAAATATTTGGATTAACTAGCCTTTTCCCAAAATCTAAAAAATTTGCAAGATATTATTTGGGGCACTTAAATAATAATGATACCAACGAAATTGAAATCTTACCCGGAGCATTTATGTTTCTTAGAAATGAAGCATTAGAAAAAACGGGTTTATTAGACGAAGACTATTTCATGTATGGTGAAGATATTGATCTCTCGTACAGAATTACAAAATCCGGTTATAAAAATTATTATTTTCCCGAAACAACTATAATCCATTACAAAGGAGAAAGTACCAAAAAAGGAAGCATAAATTATGTTTATGTTTTTTACAATGCCATGATTATTTTTGCACGAAAACATTTCTCGAGCAAAAACGCTAAAGCTTTTTCAATATTGATAAATATTGCTGTTTATTTTAGAGCTTTAATGGCTTTAATTTCTCGATTTATAAAAAATGCTTTCCTGCCTGTATTAGACATAATAACAATTTTCTATGGTTTTTACTTTATAAAGCCAATCTGGGAAATGTATAAATTCAAAGGACAAAATCAATATCCCGACGGATTCCTGTTTATTGCTGTACCCGGTTATATTTTAATTTGGATTTTAAGTATTTGGCTTAATTCCGGTTATTCAAAACAGCTAAAAATTACGAAACTCCTAAAAGGAGTAGCTATTGGAACATTAATTATTTTAGCTTCTTATGCATTGTTACCTGAGTATTATAGATACTCAAGAGCTTTAATTTTAATAGGTGGAGCATTTACATTAGCATTAACATTAATAAATCGAACACTTGTTCACCATATTAAATTTTTTCCTCAAAAATTTAAACTAAATAACAAATTAAGAATAATTATTGTCGGTTTAATTGATGAAATACAAAGAGTTGAAAAAATAATAATTGAATCAGAAATAAAACCACAAATTGTTGGATATGCAGCGCCTTCGTTAGATTCTCAAGAAGAATATCACCTTGGAACAATTAATCAACTTACAGAAATAATCAAGATTCATAAAATCGACGAAATTGTTTTTTGTGCAAAAGATATTACATCAAATCAAATAATTGGAACTATGCTTCAATTATCTGGTTTTAATATTGATTATAAAATTGCTCAACCAGATACTTTATCAATTATTGGCAGCAACTCCATTGAAACTGCAGGAGAATTATATTCGGTTGAATTAAATGCAATATCAAAAAATAATAATATCAGAAATAAAAGATTTTTTGATATATGCTCATCAATTTTAATACTATTATTCTGTCCTCTAATATTACTATTCTCAAATATCCCATTCAAATTACTAAACAATTCTTTTAAAGTTTTGTTAGGTTTAAAAACCTGGGTAGGGTATTATAAGAAAAGTAATGTTAGTATTGAAAATCTTCCTGTAATTAAAGATGGAATATTAACACCACTAGACCTTAGATCGATAATTGAATCAACAGATTCTTTTATAAATAAAACCAATATGGTTTATGCAAAAAATTACACCATATGGAACGATTTAAATATACTTCTCAAAGGGTTTAAACAGATTGGTCGGTAAAATCGACTAATAATTTTCATCAGTTTAAATTTATTACAATGGCAAAAATTGAAATATTATTACCTGCAATGGGAGAAGGAATTATTGAAGCTACCATAACAAAATGGTTGGTTAATATTGGGGATGAAATAGAAGAAGATCAGTCGATTGTTGAAGTTGCAACCGATAAAGTTGATTCTGAAATTCCCGCACCTGAAGCAGGAATAATAGAAAAGTTATTATTTAATGAAGATGATATTCCTAAAGTTGGAGATACGATTGCAATACTAAGCACTAATAATACTGAAACTGATAAAGTTGAAGAAATTAAAAATGAACCTAAGACAAACATAGAATCAGCTGTTGATAATAAGTTAACTATAGATTCTGTTTCTAATATAAATTCAAATGAAGATTTAATTGGACTTGTTAGTTCAAAAACACCAAATGGGAAATTCCTATCACCATTAGTTAAAAGTATTGCCGAAAAAGAACACATATCTCCTGATGAGCTAGATAATATTAATGGTAGCGGAAACACGGGGCGAATTACCAAAAATGATATAATTAATTATTTAAATACAAGAACAAGTACTGGTATCGATCCTGTTTTAAAACCCCAATTACAAAAAGAAATCAATGAGCCTAAGATTTCTAAACCACAAATCAGTAACGAACAGATATACTCAGGAGGAGATTATGAGATAATTGAAATGGATCGAATGCGAAAATTAATTGCAGGGCATATGGTTCATTCAAAACAAACATCACCACATGTAACTTCATTTATTGAGACTGATGTAACAAATATTGTTAACTGGAGAAATAAAAACAAAGACAGAGTTTTTGAGCAAGAAAAGATAAAATTAACGTTTACACATATTTTTATTGAAGCTACAGTTAAAGCTTTAAAAGATTTTCCCATGATCAATGTTTCAGTTGATAAAGATAAAATCATTAAAAAGAAAAATATCAATATTGGTATTGCCACAGCGTTACCTTCAGGAAACTTGATTGTTCCGGTTATAAAAAATACAGATCGTTTAAATTTATTAGGTATTGCTTCAAGCGTAAATGATCTGGTAATGAGAGCACGTAACAATAAATTAAAGCCTGACGATATTCAGGGTGGTACATTTACAATAACAAATTTTGGCAGTTTCGGAAATACTACGGGAACTCCTATAATTAATCAACCGCAAGTAGCGATTTTAGGTGTTGGAGCAATTGTAAAAAAGCCTGCTGTTATTGAAACTCCAAGCGGTGATGCTATAGCAATTCGTCATATGATGATATTATCTCTTGCCTATGATCATAGAGTGGTTGATGGTGCATTAGGAGGTATGTTCTTAAAAAGAATTTCTGATTATTTAGAAGACTTTGACTACAATAGAAACGTATAAGTTATTAAAATATTGATCGTTATACCAATACCAGAGTCAAAAAGAACGCTTGTTTTATAATAAAATCAACATAAATCATTATATTTGTTTATACCTGCTAAATATATATTGAAAATGAAACGATTAACGATAATAATATTTATTATTTTTTCAGTTTTCAACACAGTTCAATCTCAAAATAAAAAGGATTTGAAAAGAGCTTATATTAATGGCGAGTTTGCATTAATATATGAAGAATATAGAGAAGCTCTTCCTTATTTTCTTGAATTATATGATGCCGGAAGAAGAGATGCTAATATAAAACATCGTATTGGTTATTGTTATTTAAATATCCCAAATCAAAAAGATAAAGCAATACTATATTTGGAAGAAGCCGTTGCAAATATTTCTGATAACTACAGTATAGGCGTATACACAGAAAGAGAAGCACCTATCGAATCATATCTGTATCTAGGGATGGCTTATCGTGTTAACAATCAATTAAATAAAGCAATTGCGTCTTTTGAAAAATATAAGGGACTTCTTAATCCAAAAGATGAAGAAGAAAATAAAATAGTAGATGCTGAAATTACTGCTTGTAAAAATGCATTGGAGTTAACAAAAATTCCAACAAGTATTTTTGAATCAAACTTGGGTAAAAACATAAATAGTAATTTTAACAATATTAGTCCTTTAGTTTCAGGAGATGAGGAAACTATTGTTTTTGTAAGTGAATTACGTTTTTACGACGGAATTTTTTCTTCGAAAAAACGCGACGGAAGATGGTTACCCGCCAGAAATATTTCTTTAGATTTTAATTCAGACAATCCTGTAACTCCGGTATTCCTTACAAGAGATGGCAATACTTTGTATCTTATGAAAAACGATAATGATAATTTAAATCTTTATACAAGTAGATATAATAATGGTATTTGGAGCATTCCGGAAAAATTAAACAATAACATAAACACTGGGGCATCAGAAACATATGCTTGTGTCTCCGATGATGGGCTAACACTTTATTTTACCAGTGATAGAAAAGGTGGCTTTGGTGGCTTCGATATTTACAAATCAACTATTGATTCAGAAGGAAATTGGGGAGCGCCTGTAAATCTGGGTGCAACAATTAATAGTAGTTTTGACGAAGCAAGCCCATTTATTACTGAAGATGGTGAAAATTTATACTTCTCATCTCAAGGTCATTTTAATATTGGAGGTTTTGATATTTTTAGTGCAAAAAAACAAGGTGACAATTGGCAGAAACCAGAAAATCTGGGATTCCCTTTTAATACAACCGACGATGATGTTTTCTTTTTCCCTTTAAATAATGGAGAAACAGCTTACTATTCAAAATTTAAAGAATCCGGCTACGGTGATAATGATATTTATCGTATTCGTATTTTTGAAAGAGAGAATATTCCTGAGAAAGAAAAAGAGCTGGAAACAAAAAGCAATAATCTTTCAGAAAATTAAACTTTCCTCTTTAATCCTTTGTTACATATTTAATTGAACTCATAAGAATTTAGAAAAGATTATAATACTATACTCAATTTTTTCATTATTTTTATCTAATTTCGTGTGACTATAAAAAATTGAAGTATGAAAAGAACTGGTATACTCATATTCCTTAGCCTTATATTTTTATTTAAATCATTTACTCAAGAATATTACGAACTTGAAGAAATGTTTCTGGATGCCGATTCATGGTTCTTTTATGAAGATTATGAAGAAGCTCTACCTTTATTCTTGAGAATACTAGACGCCGACTCATTAAACTATAACGTTATGTATAAAATTGGCTTTTGTTACCTGCATATTCCAGGACAAAAAGCTAAATCAATACCTTATCTCGAAAAAGCTATAAACAAAACAACATTTAATTATCGCAATAATACCTATACAGAAAAATTGGCTCCGGTCGATGCACTTTTCTATCTAGGAAATGCCTATTTAGTGTCAAATAAAATTAATGAATCTATAGATGCATATACCGGATTTCAGAATGCTATTACACGCACCAAAAAAATTGCAAATAAAGATATTTACGATACAGAATATTTAACCAGACAATTTGATGCTTGTAGAAATGCAATTCAATTTCAAAACCATCCTATTGATTTTATAGCACGTAATGCAGGAAACAAAGTTAATACACGATTTAATGAATATAATGCCGTAATATCCGGCGATGGATCAACTTTGGTTTTTACAGCTTCACTTCAATTTTACGATGCTATTTTTTATTCTAAAAAAGATAATAAAGGTCTATGGAGCTATCCTATGAATCTTATGGGTCAGTTAGGAATTGATGACAATAGTACAACTACGGGTTTATCATTTGATGGAACAGAGCTTTATATTTATAGAGATGATGATTTTGACGGGAACATTTATGTTAGTTACTTAAAAAATGGTTTTTGGACTAAAATCCAAAAACTAGGAGAAAATATCAACACAAAATACTGGGAATCACACGCTTCAATATCAGCCGACAATAAAAAATTATATTTTACAAGTAACCGCGAATCAGGATCTGGCGATTTAGACATATATGTTTCTGAAAGGCTTATCGATTCGACTTGGGGTGTTGCAAAAAATTTAGGAGATAAAATAAATACGAATTGGAACGAAAACACTCCATTTTTAACTCCTGATGGTAAAAGACTATTTTTTAGCTCTGAAGGTCATAAAGGGATGGGTGGATATGATATATTTTATTCTGAAATTATTAACGAAGAATGGACTGAGCCTGTAAATATTGGTTATCCAATAAATACTACTGATGATGACATTTTCTTTGTTCCTTTTGAAGACGGTAGTTTTGCATATTGTTCTCAATTTTCAAAACAAGGATTTGGAGGTCAAGATATTTATCAATTTCATTTATTTAACATTCCTAATTACGGCAAAATTTTAGTTGAAGGTATTTTACAAATGGATAATAAAGTTGATCGAAATATTAAAAACTTCAGCATTAATATTATTAATCAGGAAAATCAAGATACTATTACGGTATTAAATCCTGACAAAGATGGTTTAGATTATCAATACAGAACTCCTTTAGGTATTAATCATCTTGTGTATGAGAGTGAATTAGATAATTCAGAATCTCAATACTTTATTTCTACAACTTATGATATAAGCGAAAAATTTATATCTACTATAGAACCAAAGGAAACATTAGCATTAGTTGATTCAACTCCTTCTATATTACTTGACACTAATTTATTGCAAACAGACCAGGAAAATGTTCGAATAAAGTTAGTATTAAAAAAAGGTAATAAATTATTTGTTGAAACATATTATAATGATCAATTAATTAATTCTGAAGAATTTAACATTAAAAAAGATGATTTTACTTATGAATACAAGCCATTGATTGGTGAAAGTAAAATAAAATTCAAATTGGTTGACAAACATAATAATGTAAAAACAGAAGAGGTTACTGTTTCATATTTACCAAAAGATATTCATGCCGAATTAAGTATCGCAGAGAAAATAATCAGTTTAGGTGAAAACGGTGATAAAAATGTAAAAATAAAATTATCGGTAGAACGTGGTTCAAAACTATTTGTAGAAACTTATGTTGATAATAAACTAATTAATAAGGAGGAATTTAACGTTAGAAAAGAAAGCTTTACATATGAGTTTGAGCCTAAAAGTGAAAAAAGCACACTTAATTTTAAATTAGTTGACAGGCACAATAATGTTAAAAACGAAGAAGTAGTTATATCACATACTCCTATTAATAAGGATTTTGCAGAAGTATTGTCTGGAATTAACAATTTCAAGAACGAAGGATTTCAAGAATTAATGAATTCCCCTGAAATAAAATCAGCAAGTACTGTTGAAGATTTAATTAATCAGATTTATGCAAAAGCAGCAAGTTTAGGTCTTTCAAAAGAACAAGCACAGGCACTGATTATAGCTTTGGCTATTAACTCAAGCGATAATACTTCAGAATTTATATCAACTTTATTAACACTTTCTACCGGAGATTTAAAGCAAGTATTAGATTCTGCTAATACTAATAAAAATAATTTTGAAAATAATTTAGCTGTTATTCAATATCTTGAAATAAACTCAGAAAATAAAAATTACAATTCATCTGATATAATTAAATTACTTGAAGATTATTTAAGAAACTCTGAAATATCTGTTTCAACATTATTAGCAAATCTTGAGAATATTCTAATAATGGATATTGCAGGTATTTTAACAAATATTGATGCTACGGCAATTGATATTGTATCTTTAGATGATTTTAAAAATTATCTTATAAATACAAATAAATATTCAGAAGAAGAACTTAAACATTTATTTGCCTTTATGGATGGATTGCTTGTTGCAAATAAAGCATCCGTAGAAGTTGAAAAATCCAATGACTTACTTAATAAAAATTTCACAGAAGTATTATCTGAAATTCGCAATTTCAATAGCGAAGGATTTATAGATTTAATGAATTCCTCTGAAATAAAATCAGCAAGTACTGTTGAAGATTTAATTAATCAGGTTTATGCAAAAGCAGCAAGTTTAGGTCTTTCAAAAGAACAAGCACAAGCGCTGATTATAGCTTTGGCTATTAACTCAAGCGATAATACTTCAGAATTTATATCTACTTTATTAACACTTTCTACCGGAGATTTAAAACAAGTATTAGATTCGGCTATTACTTTTAAAGATAATTTTGAAAATAATTTAGCTGTTATTAAATATCTTGAAATAAACTCAGAAAATAAAAATTATAACTCCAGTGATATAATAAAATTACTTGAAGATTATTTAAGAAACTCTGAGATATCTGTTTCAACATTATTAGCAAATCTTGAGAATATTCTAAAAATGGACATTGCAGGTATTTTAACAAATATTGATGCTACGGCTATTGATATTGTATCTTTAGATGATTTTAAAAATTATCTTATAAATACAAATAAATATTCAGAAGAAGAACTTAAACATTTATTTGCCTTTATAGAAGGATTGCTTATTACAACTAAAGCATCCGAAGAAGTTATAACTATTGATACAAAAAGCCCTACAGCAACTAAAGACACTAAAAAAGATCATAATCTACCAATGATTCTATTTATTAGTATTGCAGGAATACTTCTTGGATTAATAATTATTTATGTATATCGCAGACAGAATAAGGGAAACAAAAAAAGTACTAAATAATTATCTTTTAAAATTGGATTTTTCTGTATATTGTATATATATTGAAGCCTGTTTATATTTATCTTCCACAAACTTAATTATTCTCTTATGAAGAAAGTAATTTTACTTATTGTAATTAGTTTAACCGTTTTTTTAAAGTTATTTTCCCAAGAAGAAGTAAACCTAAAAGAAACATTTCTTGAGGCTGAATACTATATTTTATACGAAGATTATCAAGAAGCCCTTGCTCTATATCAAAAACTTGCTAATAATGATTTTAGTAATGCGTACATTGATCATAGAATTGGTGAGTGTTATCTGAATATTCCCGGGCAAAAGCATAAATCAATTCCTTATCTGGAAGAAGCAAGTAAAAATATTTCTAACAAAATCAAAGAAGGTTCTTTTAAAGAAACAAAAGCCCCTTATAGAACATTATTCTATTTGGCAAGCGCATATCACATCGACAATCAGTTGGATAAAGCCATAGGAGTATATCAGGAATTTAAGGACTCCTTAGAAGTCCATGATATTTATAACATTGATTATGTAGATCAACAGATCAAGTCTTGCAAAAACGCAAAAGAATTAATGAAAAATCCTGTAAATATTAAAAAAACAAATATAGGTGAGAAAATTAATGATGGATCTTCAAATATTAATCCGGTATTATCATCCGATGAAAAATCAATGGTATTTGTATCGAAACTTAAATTTTATGATGCCATTTTATTTTCTGAGAAAATAGGAGAAAATTGGACAAGCCCAATTAATATAACACCTGACCTAAAATCGGATGGCGATTATTATCCTTGTTATTTATCAGCTGACGGTAAAACATTACTCCTTTTGAGGTATGAAAACCTTAGTGGGAATATATACCAAAGTAAATTTGAAGGTGGTAAATGGCAAACTCCCAACAAACTAAATAAAAATATAAATTCAAAATATTTTGAAACTCATGCAGCATTATCACCTGATGGGAAAATAATTTACTTTGTTAGTAATAGAAAAAATGGTTTTGGCGGATTCGATATTTATAAATCTACTTTCAATGAAACTAAAAATGATTGGAACGAAGCTGTTAATTTAGGAGCTGAGATTAACACACCACTTGATGAAGAATCTCCTCAACTTTCGGAAGATGGTAAAACACTTTTTTTTAGTTCGCAAGGACATTATAACATGGGTGGATTTGATATTTTTTATTCTAAAACGAATAGTGAAAATGAATGGACAACACCTATAAACGTTGGCTATCCTATTAATTCTACAGACGATGATTTATTTTATTACCCGGTTAAAGATGGAAGTGTCGCTTACTATTCAAAATGTGACGAAAATGGTTTTGGAAAGAAGGATATATACAGAATTGGAGGTTCTACGCTGGAACTTCCTTCTTTAATAAATGTTCGTGGTGCAGTAAGCCTTCAGGACAATCAAAAAGATTTTGTTAAAAACAATTTTCAAATTGAAGTTCTCGATTCTGCAAATGTAAAGGCAATACAAAAATTATATTTAGGTGAAACCAATGGACAATTTTCAACAGAATTGCCTGTAGGTTCATATCAATTTATTTTCAAAAGTAAAGAGTACAAACAAAAAATTAAAACTGTAATTATTCCTGAAAATTATTCGCGCGATGAACTTGTATTTAATGTAGAATTAATCCCTATTGATATCACTACCGGGAAGTATATTAGTGTAAAAAGCATCTTTTTTGGGTTTGATGACTATTCACTAACGAAAGAATCCAAAATAGAATTGGAAAGGCTTTATAACTTAATGATAGAATACCCAAGTTTGCAAATTGAAGTTATTGGACATACTGATGCGCTGGGATCATCCGAATACAATAAAAAACTATCCATCAAAAGAGCTAAGTCAACAATAAATTATTTAATCGCAAAAGGAATTAGTCAGTCAAGGTTTATTGCAAAAGGAATTGGTAAAAGTCAACCCCTTGCGATAAATACAAACGCTGATGGTTCGGATAATCCTGATGGTAGAAAATTTAACCGAAGGGTAGAATTAAAGATTTCTAAATCGGATGACAAACTGGTAATTGCAGATGATCATAATATTCCTGAACATCTTAGAGCCAGAGATTTAAGTTATTGCATTTTAATAACTAAAGAAAAACAAGAGCTTCCTGAAGATTACTTTAATAAATTTGAAGAATTAAAGGATTTCCAAATAAAAAAATATAAGAACAATGAATTTCTTTATACTTTAGGAAAGTATAAAGAAAAATCAGAATTAATTAAAATATACAATATAGTGATTGATCTGGGTTTTGAAGATGCAGAAATAATTTCGAACTATGATTTAGATAAATTATTACCATAAGTATAATATTAAATCCGCAAAGCGTGCCACGGATTTATTAATAATCAGCATTTGATTATAATTTCATGTCATCTATATTAGTTAACCGTGGCACGGCTAATTACTTAATATATGAATGAATTTACTTGCGGATATTAGGTATAATATTAATAACTACTTTATTTAAAGAAAAATGCAATTACTAAACGGAAAAATAACAAGCTTGCGCGCTTTGGAACCTAGCGATATTGACTTACTATATTCATGGGAAAACAATAGCTCCATATGGCAATTAAGTAATACATTAACACCTTTTTCAAGACATATAATTAAACAATTTGTAGAAAACTCGCATCAGGATATCTTTCAGCTTAAGCAATTAAGATTAATGATTGAAAATACCAATGAGAAAGAGATCCAAACTATTGGTACAATCGATTTATTTGACTTTGATCCGATGCACAAGCGTGCAGGTATAGGAATATTAATTACTAATACTGAAGATAGAAAAAAAGGATATGCTTCAGATGCATTAGACGTACTTATAAAATATAGTTTCCAAACCTTACAATTACATCAGCTTTATTGCAATATTACTGAGGATAATATTGATAGTATAAAGTTATTTCAAAGCAAAGGATTCGAACTTATTGGAACAAAAAAAGATTGGCTAATTTATCCTTCGGGAGCTAAAAGTGAATTGATGTTTCAGTTACTTAATAAATAAAAAGATATAGCATTTATTAAGTACTCACAATTTCTGCGAATTCCGGCACGTCTTTCAAAAAAGAATATTTATGATTCTTGTAATCAATTTTGCAGCAATAATGTTGTAAACCATTAGTTACAATAAGATATTCAACATTCAATTTCATGTTATACCTTGCTATCTGATCGAAAACTTTTTGGTCGATTTTTACACTAGAAGCCTTACACTCAATAATTAAACACGGCTTGCCTAACTTATTGTAAACAACAGCATCGCTCCTTTTTGATAAATTATTAAGTTTAAACTCCATTTCGACGGCAATTAATGAAGCAGGATATTTTTTTTCATCCACTAAATATCTTAGGAAATTTTGCCGAACCCATTCTTCCGGAGTTAATATCACAAATTTTCTTCGGATAAAATCAAAAATATATTTTCTTTGTTCTATTAATTTTATATTGAACGAATAAGTTGGTAAATTTAACTTCTCCATAAAAATTAAGCCGATTGAGTTTATAAAAGTAAGAAAGAAAACCACATAATATACTATGCTATGAAAACAAAAGACGAAATAGTAGAAGATTGGTTGCCTAGATATACCGGGTGTCCATTAGATCAATTTGGTGATTATATACTTTTAACAAATTTCTCGCATTACTTAGAGCAGTTTGCAGAATGGAATAAGGTTGAAATTAAAGATCCAAATGCAAATATGCAATGTGCGACTGCCGATGGTATTACAATGATCAATTTTGGAATGGGTAGCGCTAATGCTGCAACTATTATGGATTTATTAAGCGCTATAAAACCTAAAGCTGCCTTATTCCTTGGTAAATGCGGTGGACTAAAAAAGAAAAATGAACTTGGAGGTTATATTATCCCTATTGGAGCAATAAGAAGCGAAGGAACATCTAATGATTACTTACCACCGGAAATTCCTGCATTACCGGCCTTTAAATTACAGATGGCAGTTGCTACAGCTATCAGAAACCACAAAAAAGATTATTTTACCGGTACCGTTTTTACAACAAATAAACGAGTATGGGAATATGATGAGCGTTTCAAAAAATATTTACAAAAAACCCGATCCATGGCAATTGATATGGAAACTGCCACTATCTTTACAGTCGGATTTGCAAATGGAATCCCAACAGGCGCTTTATTACTTGTAACAGATCAACCTATGATTTCGACTGGTGTAAAAACTTCAAGAAGTGACAAACAGATTACCGAGAATTTTGTTGATGATCATGTTAAAATTGGTGTTGAAGCTATAAAAGAAATACAAGAGAATAAAGAATCTGTTAAGCACTTACGTTTTTAATTGCATTGATATATGAATTTCGAACAAATTATTTCTGATTTAAAAAATAAAATCTACAAACCTATATATTTTCTATCGGGTGATGAGCCATACTTTATCGACTTAATTACAAAATATATTAATGATAATGTTTTAACTGATGCCGAAAAATCTTTTAATCAATCGGTACTGTATGGAAAAGAAACAGAAATACACACTGTAATTAATACTGCCAAACGGTTTCCAATGATGGCAAACTACCAGGTTGTTATTGTAAAAGAGGCTCAGAATATTAAAAAAATTGATGATTTAATTTATTATGCAAATACTCCTTTAAAATCGACTATTTTAGTTATAAACTATAAATACAAAACACTCGATAAAAGAAAAAAACTATATAAGGCGTTAAATGAGAATTGTGTTTTATTTGAGTCAAAGAAGCTATATGATAATGAAGTTCCGGGTTGGATAAATGGCTACCTGAAAAAGAAAAACAGATCTGTAGATCCAAGTGCTGGAATGTTACTTACCGAATATTTAGGTAATGATTTAAGCAAAATTGCCAACGAACTGGATAAACTAATTATTACGCTACCCGAAGGCGAATTCAAAATTACCACATCGCATATTGAGCGAAATATTGGTATTAGTAAAGACTATAATAATTTTGAACTACACAAAGCGCTTACTCAAAAGAATGTTCTAAAATCAAATAGAATCGTAAATTACTTTGGTCATAACTCAAAGGATAATCCTTTTACCTTAACTATTTCGAGTTTGTATCATTTTTACAGTAAGGTGTTAACGTATCATTTTATTAAAGATAAAAGTGACAGAAGAGGCATTGCGGCTACATTAAAAGTAAATCCATACTTTGTAGGCGATTACGAAAAAGCTGCAAAAAGTTACAACCCCAGAAAAACAGTCGAAATAATTAGCTTGCTCCGTGAGTACGATTTAAAATCAAAAGGATATAATAATGTAAGTACATCGCACGGCGAATTATTAAAAGAACTGGTTTATAAAATTTTACATTAAAAAATATTGGAATGACTATATTACTTATTGCAATAACATGTATTATTTCCATAATTGCATTTAAACGAAAAGATATTTTCGATAAACTACAACTAAATCCATACGCTGTTTACCATAAAAAAGAATGGTACAGAGTAATTTCTCATGGTTTTTTACATGGCGATTGGATGCATTTGTTTATTAATATGTTTGTTCTTTTTTCATTTGGGAATTCTGTTGAACGTATTTTTAAAGATTTAGCAGAGCAGGGAATCATTAAATCGCCTGTATTATCATTTGTGATATTGTATTTTGCAAGTATGATTTTTGCAACAGTAACAAGCATCAAAAAACATAAAGATAATTATTGGTATAATTCGGTTGGTGCATCGGGAGCCGTTTCTGCCATAGTTTTTACACACATTTTCTTTTATCCTTTGCGTGCCATTGAATTATATGCTATTATTCCAATTCCCGGAATTATTTTAGGTGTTGCATATTTAGCATATTCGCAATATATGATAAAAAAAGGTGGTGGTAATGTAAATCACGATGCTCACTTTATTGGAGCCATATTTGGGTTTCTATTCCCAATTCTTTTAGAACCTAAATTGATAAATGTATTTTTAGGTCAATTATTTAATTTTTTACAATAATTTATGAATAAAGCAGCTTTTTTTGATAGAGACGGTGTAATAAATTTTGATCCGGGCGACTATACTTTTGAACTAGATGAATTTAAAATTAACGAGGGGGCAATCTCTTCGCTTAAAAGATTACATGATAATGGTTATCTTTTGATAATTATTACAAATCAGGGTGGAATCTCTAAGCAAATATATACACATAAGCATGTTGAAGATATTCATCATTTTTTGGCTGATGAGTTAAAAAAAGTGGATATTGAACTAACAGAAATATATTACTGTCCTCATCATAGTATTAATGAAAAATGTATTTGCCGAAAGCCAAATTCATTAATGATTGAAAAAGCAATGGCACGTTTTAATATTGATCCTGAAAAATCTTTTATGATTGGTGATAAAATGCGCGATGTGGAAGCGGCAGAAAATGCAGGAATTAAAGGAATTAAAATTGATGTAAATGAAAATATTGAAAAGTATATTGATGAAATTTTAAATAACAAATTCCAAAAATCAAAAATCAAATAAATCGCAAATTCCAAATACAAAGATTTTCAAATACAGAAACAAAGTTTGTTTTATATTTGAATAATTGAAAATTGGATATTATTTGTAATTTGGTACTTTTCTTTTGAAGTTTATAGAATATTTTTAAATGGCAGTAAATTCATTCATATTATACAATGGCAAATATCATTCTAGAAATGAATTTGGATTAAGTTTCAAAAACAGGGCTTTTTGTTATGGCGATGCATTATTTGAAACCATGCATGCGAATGGAACAGAGATTCAGTTTTTCGATGATCATATGACCCGTTTAAAATACGGAATGAAAATCTTAAAGATGGAAATTCCCACAATTATTGAAACTGGCTTTATTGAAAAAGAAATCATTAAACTTTTACATAAAAATAAACTTTACCAGGGAGTTCGTATTCGCTTGAGTGTTTATAGAAACGAAGGTGGAAAATATACTCCTACGGATAATAATGTTTCTTATATAATTGAAACAGAATACATCGAGAACGATCATTACGAATTAAATCATAAAGGTTTAATTATTGATATTTTTAAAGGAATTAAAAAGCCTGTGAACGTATTTTCCAGTTTAAAATCGGCAAATGCTTTGATTTATGTAATGGCTGGTTCTTTTGCTAAAAAAAAGAAATTAGGTGATTGTATTTTATTAAACGACAAGGAGAATCTTGTTGAAGGAATTAGTTCAAATATATTTATTGTGAAAGGCGATATCCTGTCTACTCCACCTTTAAAAGATGGCCCCGTTGCAGGTATAATGCGCAAACAAATTCTTAAAATAGCAGATTCAAACGGTTTAAAAATAAATTACGAAGATTCATTAAATGAAACTCACTTATTAAATGCCGACGAAGTTTTTTTAACAAACAGCATTTCCGGAATAAGATGGGTTTTAGCATATAAAGACAGAAGATACTTTAGTAATATTGCCCGCCAGTTTGTTGATAAACTTAATATGATGGCTTTTAAATAAACTACAATTATTTTATATAATATTTTCCAAAATTGGAAATTGTTGTTTCCAAAGATTATAATAATGTTCTTTTTTATTTATTAAATCCTGATGTGAGCCTGTCTCAATTACTTTACCTTCGTTTATAACAATTATTTCATCAGCATACATAACCGTACTTAACCTATGTGCAATAACTATTATAGTTTTATTTTGTTCCTTTAAATATTGAATTGCCTGTTGAACATATTGTTCTGATGCAGAATCTAAGGACGATGTAGCTTCATCTAAAATTAAGATTTCAGGATTTTTGTAAAGAGCTCTTGCAATTGCAACCCTTTGTTTTTCACCACCAGAAAGAGAAACACCATTTTCCCCAACATAAGTTTGAAAACCTCCGGGTAATTTTTCTATAAATTTAATAATTCCCAATGATTGGCATAAATCAACTATCTTCTTCATATCAGGTTCTATGTCACCAATTGCAATGTTTTCAAGAATGCTTCCTGCAAACAGGTCAATTTTTTGAGGAACTACACTCACAATTTCTCTCAAACTCTGATTACTGATATAATTGAGATTATATTTTCCAAATTCAATATTTCCTGCTTGTAACGGATAAATATTTTGCAATAAAGAAATTAAAGTAGTTTTTCCTGAACCACTTTCTCCAACAATTGCTGTCATTTTATTTTTTTGTATTGTTAAATCCAAATTTTCAAATACAGTTACTCTAGAACCATACCTGAACGAAACTTGCTTAAAACTAATATCTCCAAGCATTTCTTTTGACAACACGATTTTTTCTTTTTGTGTTTCTTCCATTTCTAAATCCATTATCTGGAATAAACGGTCGGCAGCAATTAAAGCATCCTGAACAATTTTGTTCGAATCAATAAGGCTTGCAAGCGGATTTAATAAATAAGCTATTAAAGCATAGAATGACATGAGCTCCCCCGGAGTCATTTCCTGATTTACTACATTTTGTGAACCAATCCATAATACTGCAATAGTAACAGTTCCTGCAATAAAACTGGTAGAACTGCTTGAAAAAATAGAATATTTAACAGAGTGATAAGTTGAACCTAAAAGTTTAATAAATCGAGTTTCAGTTTTTAAATTAGAGAATCTTTCTAAACCAAATCGTTTTATAGTAGAAGATGCATTAATCGACTCAACCAATTGTGATTCCAATTCAGCTGCATTTTCCATATTTTTTCTCAGGTACTTTTTGTTTAGTTTGTTATAAATAAAATAAATGATTAAATATAGAGGAATTGATGCAAGAACTATTAATGCCAGTTTCCACGAGTAAATAAACATTAACGAAAATGTAAAAAACACGATCATTATATTAACAATCAGGTCGAGTGAAACATTGTTTATAAAAGCACGAATCTTTACGGCATCATTTATTCTTGAAATAACTTCCCCGGTTCGCATTGTATCGAAAAAGCGTTGGGGTAATTTCATGAGGTGCTTATAATATCCTAAAATTAATGCCGCATCCATTTTCTGGCCTGTTTTCAAAGCAAAAATCCCTTTCATCATTCCAATATAAATTCTTAGGAACAATATAATAATCATTATTACACTTAAGAGATTTAACAGATTCATATTACCATCTACCAATACATGATCAACAATTTTTTGCACATAAATTGATGTGGATAATCCTAAAACACTGTAAATAACGGCACCAAAAAGGGCTTGTGTCATTATTGTTTTATGTGGGCTTATTAATTGAAAGAAGCGTTTTGTAATTGAAGTTTTCTTATTTCCTTTTTTAAAAGTATCATCGGGCATAATAAGAATTAATACCCCTGTCCATTCTTTTTTGAATTCTTCATGTGTTTTTTTATGAATTTTCCCTGTGTCAGGATCCATTACAATTATAAATTTTTTAGTGGTTTTATATATAACAACGTAGTGTTGCAAACGTTCTTTTACTATTAAATGTGCAATAGCAGGTTTTGGAATTTTAAACAAACTTTCAAAAGGTCCTTTTACTCCTTTGGCCGTTAAGCCAAGCTTTTCTGCTGCTTCAATAACACCAAGTACATTTGTTCCTTTTTGATCCGTTGATGCATACTGACGTATTCGGGAAATTGGGAATTTTAAGCCATAATGTGTAGTGATTGAAGCAAGACAAGCCGCTCCGCAATCGGTAATATCGTGTTGTTTGATCCTTACTGATTTTTTCATTAAAATGTAACTTAGTGTTTATTATCTTTTTTAATTTTTTTGGAGAACTGATAACGCAGATAACTAATTAAATTCATGTTCTGAGTTCCATCAACTGCTATTATCGCCTACTGGCTTTTTACAGCTGGATTCAACCAATCATTCACATTATCAAACATAAGCTGGTATAAAGAACGTTCAGTTAAAAGAAACCTTGCATGAATTGTCATACCTTTTTTCAAATCACCTGCTACACCATTACGTAAACTTAAATAATATTTTTCCATTTTACACTTTATTTTAAATACCGGTTGGTTTTCAACTAATACATAATCATCAGAAATTTCTGTAATTTCACCCTTTATCATTCCCCAATAATTATAATTAAAAGCATCTACCTGTATATTTAATTTACTGCCTTTACTAAGGTATCCTATGTCTTTTGATGTGACATACACTTCCGCAATCAAATCAGTTTCAGGGCTTATTCCGCTAATAGTTTGACCTGCCTGAATGTTAGTTCCTTCATATATTCCATTAAATTGTTCAATTGTTCCAGTAACGGGAGCCTTTATAACATAATATTCCTGTTCTTTTTGCAATTGTTCTATTTGTGATTTTAATTCATTAAGTAATGAGTTATTTCTGCTTAAATCGGATTTCCAAATACTCAATTGATTTGTAACCATAATATTATATTCATTACCCACTAATGTATACTGGTATTTTAAGTCATCATATTCTTTTTTACTTATAAATTCCTGCTCCAATAGTGTTTCATTTCTATTGAGTTCTCGTTTAGCTTTTTTTCGCTTATTTTTAACCTGAATTATTTTTTCTTTGAATTTATAATATTCACCTTGGTATTTACCAGTTTTAAAAGTTGAAGTTTTAAGGATAACTAATTTTTTAAGGTCTTCAATGTAATTTCCTGCTTCTTGTTTTTGTTTCTCTAACAAGGAATATTGGCTGGTAAGTTTAGCGCTTTGAATAATAATTAACGTATCATCCTTTTGCACATTTTGACCATCCTTTATATATATACTTGAAATTCTCCCAGAAACAAGCGCTTTTACTTCAGTTTTTTCTGTTACAGGACGTACAATCCCTGATCCTTGTACGGTAACATTTACATATATAAAAGGAAGCGAAACAATTGCAATAACAAAAGCCAGAATTACTATTATATAAATAATCTGACTTTTCGTTGAGTTTTTTGCTAAATGGTATTCGACTGTGGTTTCAACAATATCTACCGGGTAAATTTTATTGTTCATGCGAATAGCTTAAGTATTCGTAAAACTTTTCATTGTCTTCCAAATCAGTTTTAATGTCAATTATTTCCATCGATTGTTCTTGTACCAAATTACCCTGCATATATATTTCTGAACTCATCGAAGCTAATACTTCATCTTGCTCTATATCCAAATTTACTAATTGTTTACCTTGTTCAATTTTCATAAATTCGGGATAAACAGTTTCTTCAATACCAGGTATTTTTGCATAAGCAGTATTCATTAAAAATTTAACTGCATCATTATTAATATTATATACTTTTAGACCTTTAGTTTTATAACCTGCAATATCCTCTGTTTTATTAATGCTTTCTATTTTTAACTCGCCAAGGATTGCTTTTACCTTATTAATTTGCTCAACCTGCGATGAAATATCAATTTCTTTAAGACTTTTATTTTCAATATCTACAAAAAATAAAGTATTTCCAGATATAAATATTAATTTCCTACCGTTTAATTCAGTAACAATAAAATGATCGGTTATATATTGGATTTGAATTAATTCTTTGTCTTTTATAGATACTTTAGTTTTTATAATAACCATATTTTTTTAATTTAAATTCTATATCCATTTACAGGAAGAAATTTCAAGAAAAAATAACTAAAATTACAATATTGCAATTTACAAATATCTCATTATCAATAAACTTACTAATGTTTCTAGTTTTGTTTATTAAAATATCCTTTCATTTTCATGTCCTCAGCTTTAATTAAATCAAAATTATTATTTAAATTGCCTAGATAATTGACTTATTTTATAATCTAACAGTTGTACCGATTCTAAATCCAAAATGCTCATCAAGATATAATTCTTCAGGTAAGAATCCTTTAGTTTTATATATTAGCCCCAAGTCAAACGAACAACCATTAATCCAAGTATCACTTTTATTTAAGAAGAAATATCTTATATCCATATCTATCGCTCCTCCTGAGAAAGAGTCTTCAGTATTGAAATCATAATCAACAGGTTGCTGCCAAAAATGTCCTGATAAACTTGTTGACAATCTCTTGAAAGGCTGATAATCAATTAAGCTTATTCCAAAACCATTAAACCAATTTTCTTTATTTTGAAACTGTCGAGCATATAAAACAAAATTTAAAGATTTGTGCTTTATCCAAATATTTTCATCAATAAAATCTCCAAAAGGAGACATTGTATATCCCAATCCTATGTTAAAGCTTGTAGTTTCGGTAAGTTTAAAATTACTTTTCCCAAACAGAAGTGGATTTAATAAGTTTAATAACGAACGATAACCTAATCTATCTACATATTTTATTTCTTCATCTGTCAGATCTTCATATCTAGTATAACGGTAGAAATCCATTGTTGGTCTAAAAAGGTGTCTCGCTGCTCCATATGTATCATAACCTACAATATCTCTGTCTAATTCATTCTCTTCCTCTTCTAAATCAATCTCATATTTGAATAGTCCTGTTACATAATATTGTATAATTGCAAGTTTTCGCATCAAATATTCCCACTTATAATTTCTAAAATCATCTTGTCCAAAACTACCTATTGATTCCATTCGTTTAGTTAGCATATAATCAGACTCTAATCCCCCCGTGTGCAATCTAATGTATGTTGGTAAATCATTGTTGCGTAAATTCCGAAGAGTTTGATCTGTAACTCCTTTAACATATGCCGCACCATTTTTATTAAAATATGGTTGAGAAATAGAGCCTATATTATTAACTGTTAATATTGACCTATGTCCTTCTTCATGAGTTAAAGGCATCAAGAACAATGCTTGTAATAACAATTGGGTAATATCTGCTATTTTATCATTTTTAGAAACAGAATATAATCCTTTGGCAAATAAACGATAACCAGATAAATAACTTTGATTGAATTGCCTCATTGTAAAAAGCTGAGAAGGAGAGTCTTGAATAATAAAACTATAATCAATTGTATTGCTTATAGAGTCATTCTGCCCAAATGCATTTAGAACTTGAAATAGTGAAAAAATAATTATTAATTTTCTCATATTTTCATTTTATTTTGTTAATAATTTCATACATAATATTTCTAAAATACATCCTTAATTTTATTATACTATCACAGTATAAAAAGCTTAAAATACTATTCCATAATAGATATTTTAAGCTTTTAGACTAAACTCTAATTACTTGCTACAGAATAACCTATAGCAATTCCAATAACAATTCCAAGGAAAAATAAGCCCAATACTGTTCCTCCATCAATTTCTTTCATTTCTTTTGCCTCCAAAGAAACTACTCCGTAATCTTCTAAATTTTTCATAAAATAAATTTTAAGTAAATATTAAATTAATCTTTTAAAAATTTAACGTTTTGCTTATCTCGTTGTTTACTATTGCGCACTAATAGTTTACATTTGCTTAAGCTTTTAGCTAAACCTTAAAAAAGTATGACACTAAGATAAGTACCAAGTAATCCAATTTCATTGGACTCTTGCAAATACTTTTCACCGCCACTTGTTGAGATTAATTCATTATTCCTTAAAATTCTTAAAGGTGGTTGAGTTTCAATAACAATACCTGCTTCAATAACGTAGGAGTTTTTATTTGAATTATAATGAATGTCAATATTATAAGATTTTAAATAATCTAAATAATTGAACAATTGGCTTCTTGATACACCAATTTTATCAGCAAATTCATTTGCAGTACCGGTATTTTCTTCTTTAATAAATTTGTAAATTAATTCAAATCTTTCTACAATTTTAAAAGCTTTCATTAGTTGGGTATTGTTAGGTTAATCTAGAGTGTCTATTTCAATCTTGGTAAAACTAAACAAAAAAAATATGAAAAAATCAATTTCAAAACAATTTAATTTGTTTTACATATTGATCGTCAGAGCAAAAAAACAATTTTCTATTATACTTGCCATACCAATTTTGACAGTTCTATTTTCAAACCGTAAAGAATATTATTCATTTTATTATCAGAAAGGAAATGAAGTTACTTGTATTAAATACGTATCAAATGAGTTGAAATATTCTGGTTAAAATTTTTACTGCTTGTTTATAATGGTTTTAAAAAAGTGCTTTCGTTGTTTAAACATCTCTAACTTGGAATCATATAAGTATTTTTGCACATTATAACTGTCGAGCATAAATGTAATATTTTAAAAATCGACTTAAAACTACTTATTTTAAAAGATATATTTTTTGATATCTGGTGTTTTTATATTGTTTCTTATTTAGTAAGAATAAGCTACTGATAATTAGCTGTAAAATTAAACTAAGCTAACTTTGCCAAAGATCTTAATTTCAAGTTTAGTTCATTCCAGGGTTCTCAGGAATATTTGACCAGACTTTATATTTTTCACCAAGTTTATCTAGCGTTTTTTTCCAAAAATCTCTATCAGACGACATAATCTTAGATGACTCAACTTGTGTTACCAGCCAAGCATTTTCTTTTATTTCGTGTTCTAGCTGATTAGGACTCCAACCCGAATAACCTAAGAAAAAACGAACTTGGGATGAATTAACAATTCCTGTACTAATTAATTCTTTTAAAGTCTCAAAATCTCCTCCCCAATAAATATCATCTATCACATGAACTGAATTTGGAACTATTTCACCCAAAGAATGCAGAAAATGTATCGTATCTTTTTCAACAGGCCCTCCAATCCCAATTGTAGCTTTAAAATTTGGAAAACCAGATAGCATCTCAGCTAATGGCATATTTATTGTTTTATTTAACACAAATCCAACAGCTCCTTTATCAGAATATTCTGTTATTAGCACGACCGATCGTTTGAAATATGTATCGGATAATAATGGCTCGGATATTAATATCCGACCTTGTTTAAGTTCAAGATTTTCATGGTCAACATTCAGAAAGTCAAAATCAAGATATAATCCCATCATTCAAATATTTACATACAATTTAATTCTTTTTGATTTAAAATCAAAATAATAAATCAAACTTACATTGCTTTTAAAAGATTGAAAATTAACCCTTTTTGATTATAATTGAGTATATTTTTATTAAAATAAATAAATATATAAGACCATGTTATAAACTAAATCTACGGTACAATGTCATAAAAGAGTTAAATTATCATTTTTTTCTCTAATTTAGAGATGTTTTTTACATAAAATAGTTGCTAATGATTTCTGTATTCAAAAAAATATTATTCTGTTTAAGCATTTTAGTATTTACGGTAAATAATGGTATTGCAGCAGATACAACTGAAATTCCTAAATTATATAATGACGACGTCTCTGTTGAAATTACGAATGTTATCGTTAAAGGAATTAAAACCGAAATTAAACTAAACTTTAAAAATAAAGAATTCAGAAGAAAATTTGAAGGATATCCTGTTACCATAAAAGTAAACGACAAACCTGTTGTAATAAGAATAGTTAAAGGATCAGGGACATTTGAATATAAATTTACTGAAAATCAGGATTTTAAAATTAGCATTTCCGATTATACATTTACAAAAAAAATTACTCCTATTCCATTATGGTTTTCGATAATTCCTCCTCTGATTGCCATTTTATTTGCACTAATTTTTAAAGAGGTATTTACTGCATTATTTATAGGAATTTTAGTTGGTACAGCTACAATGTTTTGGTATCAGGATGTATCATTAATTCCTGCTATTTTTAAAGGAATGTTCGCAATAATTGATACTTACTTAATAGAATCCTTAACAGAATCAGGTCACATGTCGATTATAATATTTTCGATGCTAATTGGAGCAATGGTAAATATCATAACTCGAAACGGAGGAATGAAGGGGGTTGTTAATATATTATCGAAATACGCCAGGAGCCCTCGATCAGGTCAATTTATTACATGGCTTTTAGGAATTGCTATCTTTTTTGATGATTATGCAAATACTTTAGTAGTTGGAAATACTATGCGTCCTGTAACTGACAAGTTAAAAATTTCAAGAGAGAAACTCGCTTATATTGTTGACTCGACCGCTGCACCTATTACTGCTATTGCATTTGTAACAACATGGATTGGAGCTGAGTTAAGCTATATACAGGATGGTATTAATACAATTGGAATAACCGAAAGTGCTTATGGTATTTTTATTAGTTCTCTCGGATACGCCTTCTACCCTATTTTTACTCTTATATTTATTTTAATACTTATTCGTAAGCAGGTTGATTTTGGGCCTATGTACAATGCTGAAAAAAAGGCACGTGCAGCAGATGATAGAAATCTAGATGATGACAGCAATACTTTTTCGAATAAAGTAAATGAACTTGAAGTTCCAGAGCATATCATTCCACGATGGTACAATGCCGCTATACCTGTATTTATAATAATTTTTGGAACATTTATAGGTTTGCTTTACACCGGTTGGGATCAAGCGGTTTGGGACGATAGCACGATATCTTTTTCAACAAAATTATCCACTGTTATTGGTAATAGCGATTCATATAAGGCTCTGCTTTGGGCTTCAATTTCAGGTGTTCTTGCAGCAATTTCACTTACTCTGGTTCAAAAAATCCTTAACCTAAAAGACACTATAGATAGTTTGGTAAATGGTTTTAGAACAATGCTAACTGCAATTATTATTTTAGTTTTAGCTTGGTCGATTGCTCTGGTTACAAAACATTTACACACTGCTGATTTTATTTCACAAAGTTTAGTAAGTGTTAATATCTCGCCTGAGTTTATACCTGCTTTTACTTTTATACTAGGTGCTTTGGTAGCATTTTCGACTGGTTCGTCGTGGGGAACAATGGCGATATTATACCCCTTGATTTTACCTGCCTCATGGTTAATTGCTCAAAATTTTGGGATGAATCACGAAGAAGCTTTATCAATATTTTACAATGTTGTTTCAGCAGTTTTAGCCGGATCGGTATTGGGCGACCATTGCTCACCTATTTCTGATACCACAATTTTAAGCTCGCTTGCTAGTTCGTGTAACCATATTGATCACGTAAGAACTCAATTGCCTTATGCTCTTACTGTAGGTGGAGTTTCGATAATCGTTGGAACTATTCCTTCCGCTTTTGGAGTATCTCCATGGATCTTATTTCCTATTGGGATATTGGTGATGTTTTTAATAGTGAAATTTGTAGCGAAACCGTATTAGTTAGCTTTTTGCTGTTGGCTATTCGCTTTTAGGAAAAAACAATGGGCAAAGGTACATAACTAATGTTGGCTGTTAGGAATTAAAGGTTAAAAGCTTAATAATTTTTAAGTGCTTAGCGGATTTGTTTATAAAATTTCTGTATTAAATCTTTCTCCAAACTATTATTAATAGCGCCGCTTAGCACATTCAATATTGTTAATGTTTAAAACCCCAAATTAGCCTTTTGCTGTTAGCTGTTGGCTTTTAGAAAAATGGGTAAGAGCTAATGGCTTAATAGTTTTTTATATTCCGACTAATATTAATTATTTATCTCTTTTAGAGCAGAATAAACCTCATTATAAACTTGATCAAAATGTTGGTCAAGTTTTTCATTTAAGCCTTTTGCTCCACTCACAACTTGTTTTGACCAATCAAGATACTTCAGTTTTCTTTCAACTGTCCAATTTACAGGAGGATCATTTTTTATATCAAGAATATTACAAATTTTATCGGCAATTTTTAACTTTTTTGCGCTATCAGAAAGTGTTGGAGTATGCACAATTTGCAATCTTTTTCGTTCTTCGACAGGTAAAGATTTATTATCTGAAACTTCAAGTACAATTAGTAAAACAATCTCTCCAAACTTATTTAATATTATATTCGATAATTCTTTTATCTCTTTTTCGTCTTTTGTTGTATCTTCAATTACATCATGCAATAAGGCAGAAATAATAAGTTCATCATTTTCTTCACCAAAATCTGATAATAACTTAGCAACCTGAATTGGGTGATTTATATATGGGATTTTTCCAAGTCCTTTGCGTGCTTGGTTTTTATGTCTTTCTGCTGCAAAAGAAACTGCATCAATAATGACCTGTTTTGATGTACTTTTTATATTGATACTATTCATTATTTATTTACTTTCAAGGGAATTAAAACTTTTTTATCGGTTCCTGCCATCAAACTTGCAATTATCTTTGTTCTTGAATATTGTTCTAAAATTATTTTAATAAATACAGTAATTGGCACTGACATTATTAAGCCCGCAACACCCCACATATATCCCCAAAACATTAACATCACCAAAATGGTTATTATATTAATCGAAAATGATTTTCCCATAAAGATTGGCTCTAATATGCTTCCAAATAAGACCTCAACGGCTGTAATTGTTAGAATAAAAAAGAATAAAACACTTGTTGGATCAAGTTCAACAAAAGCAAATAAGGCTAATAAAATTACAGTAATAAATGAACCTATCATTTGAAGAAAATTAATTGCAAATGCAAATAAGCCCCAAAAAATAGGAAAACTAACATCAAATAAAAGACAAGCAAGACTTATAAATAAGCCTGTTAGTAAACTTATTATAAATTTCACTTTAATAAATTTAATTATGTCATTTTCAATTTTCATAAAAGCTTTAACCGAAGAATACTTTTGTTTAAGAATTGTATTATTTAATATTTTTTGAAAGTTTATTGATTCCGCAAGCCAAAGAATAACTAAGAATGCCGTCATTAAAGTCATTGAAAGAATATTGCCTATAAAATCTAATGTTGAACCAAAATTTCTAGCTATGATGTCTTTTTGAAAGATATATTGACCTAAAATATTTTCACCCTTTACATACTCAAGCCCAAAAAATTCTCCTAATAATGTAATTAAGTTTACAAGCTTTATTTCTGCTTTTTCAAGAAACAATCCATCGGCCGATAATATCTCTTTACTCGAAAGTTGTATTAATTCGCCTCCTATTTTTAAGACTCCCCCAATAATTACAATTACAATAAAAATACTTATAGGTTTTGGTACTTTTTTCTTTTTAAGCCATCTCATTAATGGTAAAAATAATAATGCAATAAACATTGAGAAGACAAGGGGTATAAAAATGAAGGATAGTATTTTTAGCAGATAAAAAATAATAGGTATTACAATTATCAATAAAAGCATATTTGTTGTTCTAATATTTTTCATATTGCTACAAATTTGATTATAAATGGTAATTCAGAATTCAATTAACCCTGTTCAAAGTTAACAATTGTTAATGTCGTTTTTATTCAAAAACCTGAACTAATTTATATGAAAATTTAACCGATATTAATCCTTATAAATGCGTAAACCAAATTGAAATATTTCTGTTCTATAAAACAAAATTTTAATGAATTAGGTTCACTAAACTTTCTGGCCAGAGCTGGCAATAATCTCATTTGCCCTATCAATTGAAAGCTTGATATGGTTTTTAATATTCCTTTTTCCTATTAAGAATACAATTCGACTTTTTTCAAGTTTCTTATAAACTTCAGGTTGGATACCTGAAATAATTATTTTGATTTTCTTATGTTGAAGATCTTTTGCAATTTCTTTTAAGTGATGTAATCCTGTTGCGTCAATAGTTGGAACGTATCGCATTCGGATAATTACAACTTGAGGTTTACGATTAGAAAGTTTAAGAGCATCTCTAAATTTATATGCAGCACCAAAAAATAAGGGGCCATTAACTTCGTATATTTCAACTCCTTTTGGTATAATATAATTTCCTGTAGCTTCAGGATCTTCAATATCTTTTACATCGTTTATTTCATCAGTAATCTCGTTAATATGACTTAAATCTGCCATTTTTTTCATGAATAAAAATGCTGCGAGCACCATTCCTATTTCTAATGCTATCACTAAATCAACCATTACAGTTAATCCAAATGTAATAAACAATATTACAGCATCGCTTCTTGGGCCTCTAGCCAATGAGAAAAAAGATTTGTATTCGCTCATATTATAAGCAACAACTATTAATATGCCGGCTAAACTTGCCATTGGTATTAGTTTAGCCCACTTACCAACGAAAAGCATAATTAACAATAAAGTTATAGCATGAACAATTCCAGCTACAGGAGTTTTGCCTCCATTTTTAATATTAGTTGCTGTTCTTGCAATTGCTCCGGTAGCAGGTATACCGCCAAAAATTGACGATACAATATTTGCAGCACCTTGAGCAATTAATTCCATGTTTGAGCGATGTCTTCCTCCTGTCATACCATCGGCAACAACCGCTGAAAGTAAAGACTCTATTGATCCCAAAAGAGCAATTGCAAATGCAGGTTCGATCAACTCTTTTATTATCTTAAAATTAATTACCGGAAGCGAAGGTTTTGGAAAGTTTGCCGGAATATCACCAAAATTGCTATAAATGGTGTCAACAGGTAAATTAAAAATACTTACTACTAAAGTAGAAAGAATTATTGCGACCAAAGAACCAGGGATCTTCTTAGTAATTCGTGGCAAATAAACAGAAATGGCGATTGTAGTAATTGTAATAATTACAGCATAATAATTTATTGTATGAATATTCCTGAAATATGCCCCCCATTTTTCAATAAAGTCAGAAGGTACTGATTCCATTTGCAAACCAAAAAAATCTTTTATTTGAGTTGAAAAAATAATTAAGGCTATACCGCTTGTAAATCCAACAATAACCGATTGTGGAATATATTTTATTACAGATCCCAGTTTAGTTATCCCCAAAATTATAATAATAAAGCCAGCTATAAATGTTGCAACTGTTAATCCTGAAACACCATATTTTGCTACTATCCCAAATACTATAATAATAAATGCACCTGTTGGCCCTCCAATCTGAACACGGCTACCTCCAAAAGCAGAAATAATGAATCCGGCAATAATTGCTGTTACTAAACCTTTTTCAGGTGATACACCTGAGGCTATTGCAAATGCGATTGCTAAGGGTAAAGCTACCACACCAACGATAACACCTGCTATTAAATCTTTTACGAATAGATCTTTTGAGTAACCCTCTTTAAAAACAGTTACCAACTTGGGAATAAACATAGTACTTAATTATAAAGAAACGCAAATATATCAGTTTGATTAATAGTTTGTGGCATATATTCAAAAAAAATGCCCTAATAAATTAGAGCATTTTACAGAATTTTATATGTATCTGGCATTTAAGACAGAAATTATTTTTAATCTTTAATACAACGAACTGAATATGCATTATCCTTACTCTTAATATCTCGTAAGACTGTCTGATATTCTGCACCCAATCCTCTAATTAAAGCATAGAAATAACCATTTTCAGAGGATGACCAAAAATATGCATGACTTCCAAGATTATAGAAGAAATTATTATACTCGTCCATTCCACCTCCGGGCAGAGCATTAAAATTACTCTGGTTTGTAGCGCCAAGATTAGGGCTTTCCCAATAAGAAGTCCCTATTCCTTTCAACTTCCCTCCTTCATTTGTACCCCGATTATAATAATTATCCACTTCTTGTGTACTCATTCCAAGATAAATCTCCAACTCTTTCCATTCATTATCGCTTGGCAAATGCCATCCATCAGGACATGCATTAATCGCTGCGTTCCAGCTATAAAGACGACCATAAACATCTCCATAATTTGAATTATTTTCGTACACCGAACTTTCATTTGAATTATAATTCAAATTCTCGGCCATCCACCATTGTTCTCCAATTAATACCGACAAATAAGTTTTATTATCTCTGCTATCCACAAAAGAGTTCGTTGTAATTAGGCTGATATTTATTTCATATTCTACTGAGCCTCCTTTATCATCAAAAGCTTTTGCCTTAATAACATGAACTCCTACTTCCTCTCCTTCTGTATTCCAAATATAGCTATATGGGAAGCTACTAGATGATCCAACACCTATATTATCTATGTAATATCTAACTTCTATTATACTACCATCATCGTCTTCTGCATCAACAGTTATTTCAACAGAAGAGCCTAATCCAAACTCATCTCCTTCAATAGGATTGATTATAAGACAATCAGGAAGATCATTTGAAGGACTTTCAGAATCGCAGGAAGAATTAATAATTGTAGCAATTAAAAATAATACCATTCGTAATCTCATAATTCTAATGTTTTTAAGTTAAACAAGGTTTTTTCGTAATTTTTTAATGATATAAAAATATCATATTTATTAAGATCTACTTTATAAATTTCGATTTATTATTTAATAATCCATTCTTTTTTACTCGTTTAAATTATAAGTTTTGATACTCTCATATCCGAAAATAAAAATTGAATAAAAAAAACTTATAAAACTGATCCCAATAAATTTCTCAGCTGTATCTTCATTTAAAAAGGAAAGAATAACGATAAGAAAAAAGACAATAAATAGTGAGAAGATATTTTTTTTCTCATAAAAGATTGGGTATATAAATGCTAATAATATTAATAAAAATCCTATAAAGCCAAAAGCAATAAAATATGAAATATATTGATTATGAGGCATCCTTCTTTTCCATGCCGGTAAAATAGAATCATCAGACTTATATTGTTTTTGCAATTCATTTTTCACATCGCCATGACCAACACCTAAGCAAAAGTTTTTGCGGATAACATTAAGTGCTGTTTTTGCAAAGAAATAACGTAAAATTAATGATGAATTTGAATAACTAAACCCTTTTTTATAACAATCAATTTCCCATAAGTTTTGATATATTCGTGGATACAAAGAATATACATTTTCAAATATATAATTTGCCATCCCATTTTCTATATTATGGATATCATTTTCGTTCAAATTAGAAATACCTTGAGCATCTTTATTAAAACCTTTTGAAGCTAAATATCTTATTAGAGTATATTTTAATTCCTGTCCTCTATAATCGTATCCATTAAAAGGGATTATACTTCGTTGATTCCATTCCTGCTCTAATTCTTTAGTAGAAACATTTACCATTACATAATTCCCATTTTCCAACATACCATAGCTTAAATTATGTTCATATGCATTACCTTGATTAGTTAGCGATAGGAGATCAGATTCATTAACACTTTTTATATTAAAAAGTCTTTCATTCACTGAGTAAATATAAATTCCCAAAAATAGAATTGTAGAAATTATAAGGATTTTTATAACATAATGATAAATTACATTCATTATTCTCTTACTGTATATCCAGATACATAAAAAAGAAACTACTATAAATATAAATACTCCTGATAAAGATTTTAAAAGAAATAAAAAAACAATTAACCAAACAATTATTACAACAGCAAGGCCTTTTTTTCTCAAATCTAAATTATTCCAATCCTGATATAAGATAATGATTAAACTAAAAACCGAAAGATTTATCATCAGAGAAAATCTTATGTGAGATATGAATATAGAAATTTCTCGAAAATTCCTTATTGGGTAATCAATAAAACCAAATAGAACTGAACTGCAAATAATAGTTGCAACAAAAACTGATAATATAAACCAAAATATTATTTTCTTAAGCTGATTGTAATTTATTGAATTAGATGTTCCGATAATTATTGGCAAGATTAAGAATGGTAATTTTATTTTTAGATCTTGAAATCCGAGATTTAAATTTGAAGTAATAATTAAGGATAAAATATGCAGCAAGTAAATAAAGAGAAAAACAAATATACTTTTCCGTTTTAATAAAATTTGATATTTTGTTTTAAATCCCCCTTCCCATAACCAGTTAATTAATAGAATACTTAGGGAAATATTAATTAAAAATTCAGAAAAGGGTAAACTAATAGCAATTAAAATAAGACTCCATAAATAAATTAGTTTATGATCAATTTTCACCCTTAGTTTCATATAATATTTCCTTGTTCTAATAGTAAATACTTCTTAAACAAACTGAAAAATTATAAAACTAGTCATTTTCTATTTAACCTTTTATCCTAAATTTTGTTTTCATAAATAAAAGTCATGATCAAAGGATTTGTAATTTTTATATTGATTTTAAGTGTTAATCAAGTTTACTCTCAAAAAGATACTATGCAATTTAATAAACTAACATCAGAAGAAGAAAATGTAATAATCCATAAAGGAACTGAAAGAGCCTGGACAGGAGAATTACTGGAAAATAAAGAAAAAGGCGTTTATACTTGTAAACGTTGCGATGCCATTTTATATAACTCCGGTGATAAATTCGATTCGCATTGTGGCTGGCCAAGTTTCGATGACGAAGTTGATGGCGCAGTAAAACGAATTACTGATGCTGATGGTAGAAGAACTGAAATTGTTTGTGCTAATTGCGATGCACATTTAGGACATGTATTCTTAGGTGAACAATTTACTTCTAAAAATACACGCCACTGTGTAAATTCAATTTCGTTGAAATTTGTTCCTAAAAAAGAAAAATAGCATTTTTTGTTTCATATTCATAGTATTTTCTTTCACATCTTCACAAATCAATCTTCTTAATTATTTTTTAAAAAAAATAATTGCATCTTACAACTACCTATTAATTGTAGCATTTGTTACAATCCCAATATTATAATTTAGTTAATTAGAATTTTAGGAAGCAACCAAAATTTATAAAATGGCATCATAAAATAAAACACTCTTAGTTATGAGAAAAATTTATTATCTGTTAATTTTTATTCCTTTTTTACTTACATCTTCTGTTTCTGATTTTAATAATCCCTCTGATTTTTATCCCATTTTAATGGAAAGATCAGTATTAGAGAAAAGTGTATTTATAAAGGATGTTCAAGAAATAATTCGGCCAGGGAAAATTTATTATAAAGATAATATGATTTATTTGAATGAGCTGTACAAGGGAATACATGTAATTAATAATACAAACCCGGCAGCTCCCGAAACGATTGCATTTATAAATATTCCCGGATGTATTGATATTGCTATAAAAAACAACAGTTTGTTAGCCGACAATGCTATTGATTTAGTTTCGATTGATTTAAGTAATGGTTTACAAAATATTTCTGTTACAAGTCGTACAAGAAATGTTTTCCCGGAATCTACTCCTCCCGATTTAGATTATATTCCATCTGCATTTAGTCATTCCAACAGACCCGAAAATACGATAATTATAGGATGGGAATCGCTCCTGTTTTAATAAAACTAAGATCATGAAATATATAAAAATCATTCTAATATTTATCGCAAGTTTAATTTTGTATAGCTGTGAATCAGATTCCTTTTATTCTTCAGATTCAGGAAGCGATCAAGGAACAGCAGGTTCATTAGCGCGTTTTGCTATAACGGGAAATTATCTCTATACCGTTGAATATGAACAACTCAAAATATTTGATATTTCAAACGAACAGAAGCCTATATTTATTGACCAAATTTATCCCGGTTTTGATATTGAGACCATTTTCCCTGTTGAAAATTACCTTTTCTTAGGATCAAGATGGGGTGTTTACATTTATGACATTACGAACCCAGAATCTCCAAAACTACTATCTCAATACACTCATATTTACAGTTGTGACCCTGTTGTTGTTTCCGGAAACTATGCATATTCTACACTTAACTCATCTGGCCCTTGTGGAAGAGGAGTTAATCAGCTTGAGGTTATTGATATCTCAAATATCCTAAATCCTACTAATGTTCATACCATTGTAATGGACAATCCTAAGGGCTTAGGCATTTCCAATGATTTTTTATTTGTTTGCGATAATGGAATTAAAGTGTTTGATATTTCAAACCCGGATGTACCAATCTTTATTCGAACAGAAAACGTTGATGCATTTGATGTAATTCCGATTGACAATCTCTTGATTGTAGTTGCAAATTCAGGATTATATCAGTATGAATTAAACCTTAATGGCGAACTCAATTTATTAAGCACCTTATATACAAAAATCTAAACCTTATGAAAAAGATTATTTTACTATTTAGTATTTTTGCCTTATTATTTAATACCCAATCCTTTGCTCAAAAAGATACCACAAAAATTGACGGTATAATTTACTCTTTTGTACCACAATATTTAATTATTAAAGGAATTAGAATTGATATAGAAAAACAAATTACACCAAGAAGCTTTATACAATTTAGCCCTCAATTTTACTTAGGCGAAAATAATCAGAATTCAATTGATTCTTATTCTAATAATTTCTTTAGTGATGATGATGAAGATTTTAATAAAATTCTGGGAGGTGGGCTTAATGTTTACCACAAGATTTTTGCAAACGATGACTTCCTCAATAACGGCGTTTATTTTAGTTATGGTTTAAGCTACAGCTATTATGAGATAGAATATTATGAGGATTTTTTAGGCTCAACAATCGATAATGAAGCAACAATACAGAAATATGGTGGTGATATACTCATTGGATATCAACTTTTCTTTAAAAACAAACTTTCTCTTGACATATATACAGGTATTGGATCAAGATTTAGTAACATGGATACAAATGGATCTACAAGAAATAAGTTTAATTCAAATTATTCTGGATATAACTACCAAGGAAATTTATTACACTTAGGTTTTAGAATTGGTCTTATATTATAATATTTAATACTAAATATCATGTTTATGAAGATTAAAAAGATTTTTCTTATTAGTACAATCCTATTTTTCTGTTATCATTTTTCTGTGGCTCAAGAAACAGAATCTGAAAACCTAGTTGTTTTTATAAATCCTCAATATCTTTTAATAAGTGGGATTAGATTTGATATTGAATTCCGAAAACCTGAATCAAATAAATGGTGGGTAATATCTCCATATTATTATTCAGATGGTTCTTCAAAGAGTATTTTAAGTTCAAATTGGAATCCTGAATTAGAATTAAATGAATACGAAAATATGTATGGTGCAGGATTAGGTATTGCACGTAAAATGTTTTTAAAATCAAACCCAGCAGCAAACGGAGTATATGCAATGGTGAGATTAACTTATAATTATTTTAATATTAAAGGAGACAATCTTGCATTTGTGCAAACCAATGATAGCGACGGCTTACAATATTATCAAATACAAGATTTAGAATATACCATTAATATAAATAGTTATCAAGGCAGTATAATTTTAGGGAAGCAATTCAATCCTTTCTCAAAGTTCTACATTGATTTATACATGGGGCTTGGTTTAAAATATAGTACTCATGAATCGCCTGAAAAAGTAGCTACTACATTTAATCGGGGAATGATTGATTATGGTTATTCCGGCACTCAGTTTATTGGAGGTTTCAGGTTTGGAGTTAGCTTATAGTTATAAGTAAGGCAATTTAAAAAAAATCTGAAGCTTCACTCCCATTTTAACAAGTCTTTAATTCAAGGATCTATATTAACCAGTTGATACTTTTCACATATAGAAAACACAATCTCATTCTGACAGTGAAAGTATTTATATTCGTAGTGGTTTGATAGTGTGTTTTTTGAGATTGTTTCGGTAAGTATGATAAATAAAAAATTAGTATTTTGTGCGCTTTTTGCAGCTTTCAGCTGCATTGGTATTTTATTTAAGCACATTTGCTACGCTACGCTTCGCAAAAGAGCTTAAATTTTCACTTACGTTTGGTATTTATAATTATTTTATTATTTTCGTTCATGAAAAATTAAAAAGTTATACTTGTTATTGGCGGGAAGATGTTTAGCAATTCTATTTTTTATAGATTTAAATACCTATCTGAAATTTATATACAATTTTATTCAAAAACGAGTATTTAAAAATAGTCCTCGCCAGAGAACCATATAACAATTAAGCATCGTTTTCGGTTTACCCGAATATGTGCTTTATGTTGAACTAAACCCTGATTTAAGAGGGAGCACCTTATATATTGTGGAATTGATTTTTCGTGTTTTTGGCTTATTTGTTTT
>WTBR01000097.1 GCA_013138975.1 Bacteroidales bacterium | reverse complement strand
GTTCACCAATTTTGCCTAGACTGTAACCTGCAAATAAACCAAAAGGAGTACAGCGGCTCCCCATACGCATTAAGTATTTTGTAATGGTAAATTTCAGATTTTCTGTTTCTTTTTGATCTGTAAGTTCGTTATTTAACCATTTTACCAACTGCTTATGTAAATCTGGTGAAGCTAAGAAAAAAGCTTCATTAACAATGGGATCCTTACAAATTTCCTGAATAGTTTCTTCTGTAGTATCTTTATTACCAAATACCGACTGAATATAATTTAATGAAAGGATTGGTGTGCGAATTATAAAATTGTTAAAGCTTTTGTAATAGGTTTTATTATTCTTCATTTTTAATTTTACACAACTAAATTTATACTTAATCTTTCATTATATTCATTTCCAATTATGACAATAAAAGACATTCATCCCATTTTGGTTCTATATCTGATACGGCACTTATTAATGTCAATCCAATACCTGCTATACCCTCAAGAAAACCAAAATCTTCATATGAACCTCCATGTTTTTCAATTCTATACGCTTTGAAACCTGAAATACTATCCTTATGTATTGCCATTTCTAATGTTTGGTTAAACCAATATTCTGCTGATTCCTTAAAAGCATTAATTTTTGTAAGTCTATACATTCTGTTATATATATGTGCTATCCCAGCTGCTCCATGACATAAGCCAGCATCAACAACAGAATTCTCTTTTAAATCCCTTCTTTTTGTAGAATGTAGTAATATTTCAATTGCTTTTTCTTTCCATAACTCATTTTTAGTATTATTTCCAGCTTGCCACAATGCCATACCTATTCCAAGGTCACCATAGCACCAAGCTAGTCTGCTATGAGTTGCAGGTTCTTCACTGCATACCCAATTTGGAAAGTTTGATTTATGTTTTAAAATATTCAATTGCTGGCTTAATAGGTATTTTACAGCACCGTTTAATAATTTGATAACCTTTTCTTCAGCGATTCCTGCTGAATAAAGTTTGCTTAAAAAAGCAATTATACTTGACATACCATGCGATAAACTTAAATTAAATCCTTTTGTATTTTTATTACGATCTAATTCTGACAACCATCTTACTCCAGAATCATCTTTAATTGCTATTTTATCAAGTTCATTAACTAAATCCAATAAATATTTAAGACTGCTTTTATTGGTTTGTCTCTTTAAGAAATATAAACCGATTCCTAAAGCTCCATGAAGGTAATCATAATTCCCTTCACGAATAAAATTCAACATTAAAGGATACAAAAAATCATCCAAACTGCCAATGATTTCATTTGTATCTGCATTTATAAAATCATTTTCAACCAAATATTCTACTATCCATCCAATACCGGCTACCCCTCCGGCAAAAGTTGGGTAATTAAACCCTTTTTCTATTTCTTCGAAAACTTCTGATAGTATAGCTGTCACTTTATTTAAAATAACCTCGTCTTTTTTATATAATGAATAGTGCGCCCAAAATAGTATTTCTCCTGCTTTGCCCCCCATTATGTCAATAGCTGATTGTTGAGAATTATTTAAACATTCTGCAATATTAATTATCTTGGAATCAATTTGTATGGCAATATCTGAATTTTTAATTATTTGCTTATACATTTGACTTATACCATTTAATGTGTAAAATAATTATTAACCATAAAACATTTTACACCTCGTTAGGTTCTTATTTTACGAAAAACTTTACGAGGTGTAATTTTTATAAAATTAGTTTAAGATTACACTAAACTAATCCCAACAATTTATACATCCAGTTGGTTCTGCTTTTGAAGGATCATCAGGCCATCCACCTTTTACTTTGCTCATGTTTAAATTTGAAATAATTCCTTTTTTCAAAACTAACTTTTTGTTAAAAACTTGCTTTTTCATAATCATTTATTTTTATTAATTTACCTACTCTATTTATGGCTTTTCGGTTTCCGCCAAGAACGCTCTTTTCTTTTATAAATATTTTTATTAATTACTAAGTTACTTACAATGATATTTTTTCTATATATAAAAATTAAGCTTAAAATGAATCTTTATTATTTAACTAACATATGTACTTTTGTGTTTATTTTTTATTATTGTTTCGTAAACACAATACAATATTATACATTACATTTTTTTAATACAATCCCCTAATCAGGGCAATTTTCAATCACCTGTTTAGGGGATATTGCATAACTTAATTATGTTACTTTTATACCATTGTTTAACTATAAACTTTATCTATGAAATTTTTAATTGTTTTTTTAAGCTGCTTTACGCTTTGTAACAGTTTAATATATAGCCAACAAACAGATACTTCAGAAGTATGGCATTTAAAACAAAAAGCAAGTGAGCTATATGAAACTTATAAATATGACAGTGCCACTCATTATTATTTTCGAGCAGCAGAGATATACGAACAACAAAGAAACTGGATAAATTCTGTTAAAAACTATCGTTTAACGGCAAATTCGTTCTATCTGACAGTAAAACTGGATTCAGCCTTATATTTTGCACAGAAAGCACTTAATATTGCTGATAATTATTTCATAAATAATACAAAAAATGAAGCTTTTGAAAGAGCAGATGTCTATATAATATTTGGTAATATTCATAAGAGATTAAGTAAATACAATGAAGGGCTTCAATTTTATGAAAAAGCACTTAATTTGGTATTACAAGCTGATAGCTTGGAAAAATTAAAAGTGGCCAAGATTTGGAATTGTATTGGAGATACATATTTAAGCAAAGCAGATTATGATATGGCACATACGTATTATAAAAAATCATTACATATAAAAATACAAACCTTAGGAGAAAGCCATCCAAGCTTAGTAATAAGTTATTATAGATTAGGAGCTGCATATCAAAGCATAGGAGATTTTGATAAAGCATTTGAATATTATCTTAAAGTAATAAAAATTAATCCAAATGGAGAATATAATCATACTTTGTTAAAAAACCTGAATATTAAAAGTATTATATCTCTTATAGGAAGTTATATTAATCTAGCATATATATATCGTTATAAAAAAGATTATGATAAAGCATTTGAATATTCTCAAAATGCACTAAAATTAAGCATATCAATCTATGGAGAAAATCATTTCATAGTGGCAAATTGTTATAATAATTTGGGTGTATCATATTCTATAAAAAAAGATTATAATAAAGGCATTAAATATTGTACAAAAGCATTAAAAATCCTAAATACCACAAGCATGGAAAAGCATAGTTCTGTAGCAGGAACTTATCATACTATGGGAATAATTTATTATAACAAAGGTGACTATAATAAAGCCTTAGAATATTATCAAAAATCTTTACAAATCAAAAAACGTATATATGGAGAACATCATCCAAGTCTTGCGTATAGTTACATTAAAATTGCACGTGAATGTGCCATTAAAAATAATTTTAAAGAGGCGTTAGAATATTATCAAAAAGCTTTAATAGCAAATTATAATAACTTTAATGATACGATTATATATCATAATCCAGAACATTTTAAAGCTCTTTCCAAACGTGCTCTTCTTTTAATATTAAGAGAAAAAGCAATGTCATTTCATTCCTTATATAAAAATGAAAGCATTTCTGCTGAAGATATTAAGGCTTCTGTTTTTACTTATGAATTAACATTTAAGCTTATTAATGAAATGCGAAACGATTATAGTCAAGAAAGCATGAAATTACTAATAAGTGAAGAAAATAAAAGATACTTTACTGATGCTATACATGCAGCTTCGGAATTAAACAAGGTAAATCCGAGTACTAAAAATAAGGGAAGAGCACTTGAATATTTCGAAAAATTAAAAAGCGCTACTTTAAGTACGTTCTTAAATGATCTGGAAATTAAACAATATTGGAATATAGCCGATTCTTTACTGCAAAAAGAAAAATACATTGCAATAAACCGAAATGAATATGTGACGAAAATTCAAAAAATTAGAGCTCAGAAAAATGGTTATGATACGCTTTTAGTGCAGAATTACCAGGATTCATTATTCAATTATTCCAGGCAGTATGATAAACTTATAAATACATTAGAGCTTAATTACCCAGAGTATTTTACTTTAAAATACAAACAAGAAACAGCCGAAATAATAGATATTCAACGTGAACTGGATAATAATTCTGCATTGATTAATTATTTTATTGGCAATACTTCACTGTTTATTTGCGCTATTACAAAAGAAAAATATACTATTAAAGCGATTAAAACTAACAGCTTGTTTAATGAGAAAATAATTGACTATTATATAGATATAAAATCCAATTTTACTAACAAAGAATTAAAAAGCAGCTCATATTTTTACAGCTATTTAATAGAACCTATTGAGGAAGAGTTAAAAAACATAAACAATTTAATTATAATTCCTGATGGCAATTTGTATTATATCCCTTTTGAGACCTTATGTAAAAATGATACTTACACCGAAAATTTATCTGCCATTGATTATTTAATTAAAGACTATTCGGTTACTTATCATCATACAGCCACGCTATGGTTAAACAGCAAAGTAAAAGAACAAAATCAGTTTGCAACAAAAGATAATTTTATTGGATTTGCTCCTGTTTTCGGTTCAAAAAATAATAATGGATTTATTGTTTCCAAAGACTGGATACCGGACACAACAAATACAGAACTGGCAAGCAGGTCAATTAGTAATGACTTTACTCATTTTAATACATTACCTTATTCCGAAAACGAAGTCGAATCAATAGTCAAGCTTTTTAATAAAAAGAGAAAAGATGCTAAAGGTTTTTTCTACAAGGAAGCAAATGAAGAAAACTTTAAGCATAATATTAAAAATTACAAATACATTCATATTGCCAGTCACAGTTTTACAAATGATCTATACCCCAATTTGTCGGGCATTGCTTTTTCTCAACCTGACACAAGTACTATCTATAAAGAAGATGGTATTTTATATGCAGGAGAAACATATAACCTTAATTTTCCGAAAGCAGATTTAATTACACTGAGTTCATGTAAAAGTGGTCTAGGAAAATTAATTCAAGGAGAAGGCTTTCTTTCTTTATCAAGGGGTTTTTTATATTCTGGGACACCAAATATTATATTTTCGCTATGGAATGTTAAAGATGAACCGACCAAGGATCTGATGATTGATTTCTATAAACAGGTATTGCAAGGAACAGATTATGCAAGTGCGTTAAGAAAAGCAAAATTAGACTTAATTACTAATCCAAATACTGCTTCGCCAAAATACTGGGGAGCATGGATTCTTGTAGGAAGATAATCATAATAAATTATTGTTTAATATTTTATGGGAGTCGTGAAATTAATTACAAATTATATATACGAGACGTGGCACGGTCTTTTTTTGATTCTCAGAAATTTATTTACATCGGGCAAGTCTTTTTGTTCTTCGTAAATGTAATTAGGTGAACCGTCCCACGGCTAACTGCTACCTTTACTAAACACACAATCTTCAAAAAGTATTGTAAATAGATTGTATTTTTTAGCAAAAAAAAATAAACCAAAAATATTATTACTTCCGGTTTTTTTATATTATTATTTCTATGAAAACATACTCTATTAAAGACTTTTTGATTCCACCTACCATAAAAAACAATTAACACCCCAACAAAAACAAATTATTAAAAGTTTCATGGGGTGTTAATTTATTCTATTTCATTTTACACAAAATGAAAACAAGAATCATAAAGCACTGTCTAACCATATAAAATATTCTAGATGCAAAAACAAATACCCCTTAAGCGCAATTACAATAGGTATGAATTGAATATGTGGTATCACCACCTTTTACACTTTTCAACTCATTCATGTTCAAATTAGCTACGATTTGTTTTTTCAAAACCATTTTTTTGTTAATCCTTTGCTTTTTCATAATAACAATTTATTAAAAAAACACCTACTCTATTAAAGGCTTTTCGGTTTCCGCCTACGGGTTAATACATATTTTATTTAGTTAAACTAATTCTTCTGAGTTTTTTGTTCTTGTTTTTGTTATTCTTTGTTTAAATCTTAATTGTAATCATATACTCAAATACATTACAATTTTATATATTGTAGTCTTACTATACAATCCCCTATTCATGGCAATTTTCAATCACCTGTTTAGGGGATATTGCATAACTTAATTTTATTACTGATATATTAAATATTTTACTATAAACTTTAACTATGAAATTATTAATTGTTTTCTTAAGCTACTTTACGCTTTGTAACAGTTTAATATATAGCCAACAAACAGATACTCTCGAAGTATTGTTTTTACAACAAAAAGCAACTAAGCTATATGAAACTTTTAAATATGATAGTGCCGCTCATTATTATTTTCGAGTAGCAGAGATATACGAACAACAAAGAAACTGGATAAATTCTGTTAAAAACTATCGTTTAACGGCAAATTCTTTCAACTTGGTTAACAAATCAGATACAGCCTTATATTTTATCCAAAAAGCACTTAACATAAGTAATAAATATTTTTTAGAAAATACCAAAAATGAAGCATTTGAAAAAGCTGATGTTTTTTTAACATTAGGAGAAGTTCATGAGAAATTAGGTAATTACCAAGAAGAACTTCTGTACTATGTAAATGCTCTCAATTTAATTATACAAACCGATAGCCTTTCTAAAATAAAGGAAGCAAAGATTTGGAATAATATAGGAGGTGCATATTATAATCAAAACCAATATAATAAAGCTATTGAGTTTTATGAAAAATCGCTTGAAACATTACAATTATTACAAGGAAATAATCATATTGATGTAGCTATACCTCTTTCTTCTCTTGGAACAATATATCATAAAAAGGGATCATATGATAAAGCATTAAAATATTTTCAAAAAGCATTAGAATTAAGAATTCAAGCTTTAGGAGAAAACCATCCTGATGTAGCTATAACTTATAATCAAATTGGACTCATTTTTGGGTCCGCTTATACAGGCAAAGGGAATTATCAAATAGCACATACGTATTTAAAAAAATCATTGCATATAAATTTACAAACTTTAGGAAAAGACCATCCATATTTAGAACCTAATTATGGATGTTTAGGATATATATATTTCAGAATGGGAGATTATGATAAAGCATTAGAATATTTTCAAAAAGTACTACTAATTAATATGAATGGAGGAAGTAATCAATATCTTCGAAAAACCTATCATTATATATCATCTATACATGGTAAAAAAGGAGATTACGATAAAGCATTAGAATATAGTCAAAAAGAATTAAAAATTGGCATCTTAGTCTTTGGAGACGATAATCCTTGGCTCGTGCAAACTTATATTAATATAGGAACACAATATAGAAATAAAGGAGAATGCAATAAAGCTCTGGAATATTACACACATGCTTTAAAAATCAGAATTAACTTTACCGGAAAAGAAGAGGATGATCTTGTACAAAATATTTATAAAAATATGGGAATAATCTATTCTTACAAAGGAGATCATAATAAAGCTTTAGAATATTTCACAAAAGCACTAAAAATCAGTAAACATATGTTTGATGAACATCATCCAAAGCTTGCTGATAGTTATATTAAAATTGCCGATGAGTGTAATAATAAAAATGATTTTAAAGAATCATTAGTATATTATCAAAAAGCATTAATGACAAATTTAATTGATTTTGATGATACTAATATTTATCATAACCCGGAACATTTTAATGCTCTTTCCACACTAGAGCTTCTACAGGCTCTTAAAGGAAAAGCAAAAGCATTGTACTTTTTATACAAAATTGAAAGTGAATCTGTTAAAGACATTAAAGCTTCTATTTCTACATATGAATTAGCATTTAAGCTTATTAATGAAATGCGAAACAATTATAGTCACGAAAGCACGAAATTATTAATTAGCGAAGAAAATAAGAATTATTTTGCTGAAGCTATACATGTAGCTTTGGAATTTAATAATATAGACCCGAGTAATGAAAATAAGGAAAGAGCCTTTGAGTATATAGAAAAATCTAAAAGCACTACTTTAAGTACCTACTTAAATGATCTGAAACTTAAACAATATTCGAACATAGCCGATTCTTTACTGCATAAAGAAAAAGACATTACAATAAACCGTCGTGAATATAAAATCAAAATTCAACAACTTAGAGCTCTGAATGATGGTTATGATACTCTTTTAGTGCAAAATTACCAGGATTCACTATTGAATTATTCCAGGCAGTATGATAATATCATTAATACTTTAGAGCTTAATTACCCGGAGTATTTTGCTTTAAAATACAAACAAGAATCAGCCCAAATAAAAGATATTCAACATGAACTGGATACTAATACTGCTTTGATTAATTATTTTGCAGGTGATACTTCACTGTTTATTTGTACTATTACAAAAGAAGAATATAAAATTAAATCAATAAAAATTGACAGTTTGTTTAATGAGAAAATAATTGACTATTATATTGATATAAAATCCGATTTTACTGAAAAAGAATTAAAAAGCAGCTCGTACTTTTACGGTTATTTAATAGAACCCATTGAAGAAGATTTGAAAAACAAGGACAACTTAATTATTATTCCTGATGGCAATTTGTATTATATCCCTTTTGAAACATTATGTAAAAATGATACTTACACCGAAAATTTATCTGCCATTGATTATTTAATTAAAGACTATTCGGTTACTTATCATCATACAGCTACGCTATGGTTAAACAGCAAAGTAAAAGAACAAAATAAGTTTGCAACAAAAGATAATTTTATTGGATTTGCCCCTGTTTTCGGTTCAAAAAATAATAATGGATTTATTGTTTCCAAAGACTGGATACCGGACACAACAAATACAGAACTGGCAAGCAGGTCAGTTAGTAATAACTTTACTCATTTTAATTCATTGCCTTATTCTGAGAACGAAGTCGAAACAATAGTCAAACTCTTTACTGATAAGAGAAAAAAAGCCAAAGGATTTTTCTTCAAAGAAGCAAATGAAGAAAATTTCAAGCAAAATATTCAAAATTACAGGTACATCCATGTTGCCAGCCATAGTTTTACAAATGATTTATACCCTAATTTGTCGGGCATTGCTTTTTCTCAACCTGACACAAGTACTATCTATAAAGAAGATGGAATTTTATATGCAGGAGAAACATATAACCTTAATTTACCGAAAGCAGATTTAATTACACTGAGTTCATGTAAAAGTGGTCTAGGAAAATTAATTCAAGGAGAAGGCTTTCTTTCTTTATCAAGAGGGTTTTTATATTCAGGGACACCAAATATTATATTTTCGCTATGGAATGTTAAAGATGAACCGACCAAGGATCTGATGATTGATTTCTATAAACAGGTATTGCAAGGAACAAGTTATGCAAGTGCCTTAAGAGAAGCAAAAATCCATTTAATTAAAAATCCTAAAACAGCTTCGCCAAAATACTGGGGAGCATGGATACTTGTAGGAAAGTAATTACAATAAATAATTGCTAAATACCATTGTCTTCAAAAAGTGATGTAAATAAATTGTATTTTTTAGCATAACTGAACAAACCAGAAATATTATTACTTCCTGTTTTTTTCATGGTATTTTTTCTGTGAGAACAAACAGTATGATAACTTATACTTAATTTCTCAGCTATTTCTTTATTTGAATATCCCTGCAATATTAATTCTAACACTTCGAGTTCCCGTTTGCTTAATGATGAAGGCTCATCTACAACTGATTGTTCCTCTTTATTTATATCTCTTGCAATTGTTAAAATTTCATCGCAATAATAATATCCATTATCCATTATTTTATGTATTGCCTGCAATAATTCCTTTTTAGAAGTATTTTTTAATAAGCAGCCTTCTGCACCCGAAAATAATGCTTCTTTTAATATACCTCTTTCGTTATGAACAGTAAGTATTAATACTTTAATGTTCGGATATTTATTTTTAACTATTTGAGTTAATTCAATACCGTCCATTTCAGGCATACTAATGTCAGTTATAACTAAATCTACATTATTATTATTTTCAAGCAATAACAGTGCATCTTTTCCATTTGAAGCTTCAGTAACTGATTCAATTGTTTGTACACCAGCAAGCAAATTCTTAATACCATTTAATACAATAGGATGATCATCAATCAACATTACTTGAATCGAATTATTTTCTTCTTTAATCATATTTCTTTTCTATTAAACTTCCTCCGAAATTAATATATCAATTTTAGTACCTTTATTTATACCTGTATTTATTTTAATATCACCATTAAGCATTTGAACTCTTGAGAAAATACTTTTCCATCCTAATCCTTTATCCATATACATTTCAATATTTTCCATTCCTATTCCATTATCCTCAATTAATAAAGTCGTACACTCTGTTTTTTTACTAAGGTAAATTTTAACTAATGTAGCTTTAGCATGCTTCATAATATTATTTAATATCTCCTGAACTATTCTATATATTATAATTTCAAATGTCCCATTATTTGATTTATCAAATCCACTTGATTTAAAATCGAATTCAATTCTATTTTTACCATTTATTTTATAAATAACTTCTTCAATGGCTGATTTTAAACCTCCTCTTATCAATGTGCCAGGTAAAATATTAAATGAGATATTCCGCAATTCAACAGAAGACTGATCAAGCATTTTAATTGTATCATAATAAAGTTTTTGATCACTTTGATTTTGATTTTCCATTAAATCTTCAAGAATTGATAAATTCAGTTTAGTTGCAGTTAGCATTTGACCTAAACTATCGTGCAGATCTATTGCAATTCTCTTTCTTTCTTGCTCAATTGCATTAAATACTTCTTTAATACGAATACGCTGCTCATCAGATAATTTCCGCTCATATTTCGCCTTTTGTCGTAATTTATTGTAATAATATATAAAAATTGCACTTCCTATAACAATTACCAATATAAAAATAAAAAGTATACTATTCGTTTTCATTTTATATTTCTGCAAAGAAATTTCTTTATTTTTCTCAGCTGTAACTTCACATTTTACCGAAAGTTGAATGATAGAATCCTGAATATTTTCATTGAGTAAATATTTTTTAGATTCTAGAAATATAGTAGCATAATTATTAGATTGCTCAATTGAATCAGGATACTCTGAATATATTAAATATAAAAATTCTGAAACTTCAGCCATCTGTCTTTTCGCATTTATTTCAGAAGCAATATTTAAACTATTTTTTAACGATTCAATCGCCTCTCTTTTTTTATTAGTTAAATAGTAAATTCTGCCCAAATTTATATTATTAACGACTATGCCAATTTTATTATTTTCTTCTTCATTTATTTTAAGCGATTCTTGATAATAGTTCTGAGCTTTTATAAAATCATTACATTGAAAATAAACATTTGCTATATACGATAAACATTGTGCCGTACTAGATTTATCTTCAATTTTTTTACTCATTTTCATAGCTAGATCCAAATAGCTTAGTGCATAGATCGAATCCTTTTGAGTTATGTAATAATTCCCAATTGACAAATAAATTTTAACCAGATTTGTACTGAGCTCAATTGAATCGGGAGAATTTGCATAAAGTTTTTCATAAATTTCCAATGCCTTAGAATAATAATTAAAGGCTTTATTATACCTCTCTATCATTATATTTATATGAGCTATATTGTGGTTCGAGTTTGCAATTCCTTTAATATTGTTTAAGGATTTTTGCAACTCCAATGATTCATAATGAGTTGCTAATGACTTCGTATATAGCCCTGTTTTTTCATATATATTCCCGAGTAAATTAAGTGTTTCTGCGTATCTTTTACTTTCCTTTTCTTTTTTTTCAATTAAATATGATATCATAGCAAACTCATAGGCTTTTACATATTCGCCCAGTTCTAAATAATTACATCCAATTTTATAACATATATCAGATTTAATTTTTTCAGATTTAATGTCGTCCAAATATTCATATGCCTTCAAAAAGTATGCTAATGATTTTTGATAATTAAAGTTGCTTAGAAAAATATTCCCAAGAATACTGTATGCATTAATTACTTCGTTTATTTCACCGGTAAGTATTGCTGATTCTAAATATAAATTAGCAGATTCTATTTTTTCATCAATAGTTAGAGTTTCATTTTCAAGATATTTTCTATGGTAAATTAATTGATTTTCAGCCACATAATTTTCAAACAAAAAAATGATATATAGGAATAACAATATGAATATTGATAATAATATGAAAAGAATTCTTTTTTTCAATTATTTTATGTTTTATTTATATTTATGTAATACAAATCTATCTTTTTTATGAAAAAATCTATTATCCTTTGTACAATAATTCTAGCTTTTTTTACAATTAAATCACAAAATACTTTTATTTGTCCTTTACTTCTGTTGCCTTTAGAAGAACATACAGTTATAAAGATTAATGAAACAGAAAGTGAGTTAGACTCTATCCTAATATACCATCGTACTGAGCAAATAGAAATCCGAAAAGGAAAATTAAATCTTGTAGATTCTTATGGTAATGAAATAATTCTTGAAGCAGGTGAAAAAATTAAGATAAAAGAATCAATAAATCAAAATGAAGTAATTTCGCAGGCAATTTCATTAAACAGGATATCAAAATTTATAAATAGTCCTTCTATATACCTTCCCAATTTATATAATAATGAGCGAAATAATTTTACAATATTTCCTTTAGAATCTAAAGTAAACAATAAGGCTAACATAAAGTTTTATATATCGCCGGCTATTGTTTCAGAAATGAAATTGAATATATATTTACAAGATTCTGATTCAATAATATGGCAGAAAAAGGGTTATGCAAATGACTTCAGTTTTCATGACGCGCCATTCGAATCCGGTAAATCATATTCATGGAGATTATATAGTGGAAGTAATAGTATCAAAGGTAATTTTGAATTATTAAGTGAAGATCAAATTCAAAGAGATGATATAGATAAGATATTGACTAAAATAGAGTATTTATCCCGTTTTTTTAACTTTTTAGAAAATGAATGCAAATTTGAAGCTTTAAAAACATTAATCATAGCCAGAAATCAATATCCACAAAGTGAAATATTCAAAAAACTAATCAATAAATTCCCTATTGATATCAATTAGCTTATTAAAATGAGAGAAAACTACTGAGCTTTCTCTCATAATTAAAGCATGTTACAATTCAATAGGTTTTTTCAAACACAATCCAGTGATTTGATTCCTCCAATCACAATAATAGCCCTCAGGACAGTCATCGTCAGTTTCACAAAAACATGTACCACCTTTAATAATTTTTTGTTCCATTTTGCTAAGCATTTTAGCACCTTCTACATTTTTTAATTCTTTCATAGTATTAAAATTTAATGTTAATTTGCCCTGAACATTTTAAAACCGTCAAAGTTTCGGTTTATTCTTTGCGAAAGAATGTTGTTCTAGCTCCTCTCCTTAGGGAAAGGAATTTATATTTTAAGCTTTAATTCCAAAATAAATTTACTATGTTTTTTACAAATAAAAATTAAGATCATTATTGATAAAAATAATTCTAAATGAATTGGGGGAAATTAAATCTCCCTCTTACTATTTAGCTAGTTACAAATCCAGCACACCCCTTCAAATAAAATATCACACCAAACATCAGGATTATTACTAATAATTCCACCAGCTTCACATGGGCAAAGTACAGGAATTCCTCCCTTAATCTCTATTTGTTCGTTTTTGCTAAGCATTTTAGCACCTTCTAAATTTTTTAAATCTTTCATAGTATTAAATTTTCTTGTTAATTTGCCCTGAGCATTTTAAAACCGTCAAGGTTTCGGTTTTCTATAATAAGAATATTTATATCTTATGTTATTCCCACAACAGAAAATCCATAAATAAGCAGTAATAGATAAAGACACGTCAATAAAAAAATAGTACAATTCTTGCATAACAGTTTTCCTTCATTTACAAGGTCAATAAACCTAGAATAAATATAACTTTTAGCTCCTGTAAAACATATATTTTGATATCATCCTAAGGTAATAATTCTGCTTGAAAGTAATTATAAATAACAAATCTTCAAACTGTTACATTTTTTCATAAATGAACAAAATATACTTTCGTATTAATTTAAAGCATTTTCGTATCCAATTAAACTTTTCTCGTATTAACATTTTGAATAAGCGTATTTTATGTTTTAAAACACGCGAAGATTTTTCTCGTACTGATCCTTAGGTTTAAGGATTCATTTTTTCAATAGAAATATGAAGTTAAAAGAGCTTTAACGAGATCTATTGCAAGTGATACTATCATCACTATTTTGGTTTTTAAAATTAAGTATTTTGTATTAAATGTAAACTGAGTGTGTCTATTTCGAATTGATTTGAATGTAGTTTTTTATTAAATTAGAAGGTAAACTAAAAAATAAAAAAAAGAAGGTAAACAATATCTTTCTGTAATTTTCAATAAATTAGATTCGGGTGCATTAATAATAAAAAAGAGAGGTTTATCCAACCTCTCTTCAAATATTAAAATGGGGATAACACACATTCGCCATCAATACAAATATAAAATCCAAAGCATGTTCCATCTGCATTACACTGACGTGTTCCACCTTTAATTGCTTGTTGTTCTGATTTGCTAATTGTTTTAGCGCCTTTTAAATTTTTTAAATCTTTCATTGTATTAAATTTTCAAGTTTAATTTACCTTGAACATTTTAAAACTGTCAAGGTTTCAGTTTATATCTTTAAATATTAGAACATTTTTATTGAACGCAAAGATTATCTTGATTGCAATAATACCATTCAGGACACAGCCCTTTAAAACACGCTAAATACTCACCACCCTTAATAACTTTTTGTTCATTTTTGCTAAGTATTTTAGCACCTTTTAAATTTTTTAAATCTTTCATTATATTAAATTTTAATATTAATTTACCTTGAACTTTTTAAAACCATCAAGGCTTCGGTTTATTTCTTTAAGAAGAATATTACTTTAGGCAAATTCCATTTTGGGGAGCGTTTATGTTATAACTTCTAATTCGTCAGCTAACATTTCCACTTTAAATTAATTATTTTTAATATCTCGTTAATGAATAAGCACTTTCGCTCCTTTTCTATT
>WTBR01000079.1 GCA_013138975.1 Bacteroidales bacterium | reverse complement strand
GAGCAAAACTTGTTTAATTTGTCATTAAATTACGAAAGGTTGAACTATTAACTGAAACCGCCACGTGCGAGAGCATGCGTGGTGGTGTGAGAGGACGGAGGAGTAATCCTCCTACCTACTCGATTGCTTTAATTTTGTACTTTATTTTGCTGAGTTGTCCTAAAAAGTAAAAGCCCAATATTGAACTGCACCCATGTCTAACTTTTTGGGGGTATTTCAATTGTCCGGTTTTTTTTAAATTGCTGACTACACGAAAGGATTCGTGCGGCTGCGGGGTGAAGGATTAACTCCGTTGAGTTAAAGGTTTGTGCGGTAGCGATGGATGTATCTTCTACCATTCTTCTTCTTCTTCATTAGATTGCATATATTTAACAAACTCTTCAGTAAGAGCTTTTATATTCTCATTAACAACAGATTTTGTATATTCTTCAAATTTAACCTGTCTTCCTTTTGAATATCCACAGCAATTAAGATTTTCTAAGCTAGTATTTATTTCCGGATCACTAGCTAAGGACCTAGTGTATGTTAAATTAAAATTCATCACTTTATATTTCATTCTTCCTTCCTTGCAGAGGATTAAAAATTAAAATTTAAAAAGCCTTCATTTAAATGAAAATATACTTTTGTATTGATTTTTTCAGGATCTAAATATAAGAGAATATTACCTGTTGCAACAATCTGATCTGAATTTGTTCCATCTAACTCAACCATATTATCACCTGACTTTAAAGTGGAAATTACCCACATTTTTGCTTTTTTGTATATTTCATCTTTCGACATTCCTTCTAATTGAACAATATCAGTATAAACTACTTTTCCTGTTTTTTCATCAATAGGTAATTGAGCCATAACATTTGATGCAAATGCCATGATCATTAATAATACAATTAGTTTTGTTCTCATTTTTCTCATTTTTTTTAATTTAGTTTATATACATATTTTAGGACGATTTACTTTCTTTTTTAATTACTAACCACACTAAAGGATTAACTTTGTTGAGCTAAAGGTTCGTGCGCCAGCGTGGTTATTCAAATTTTATAAACTATTTTAAAAAGAGTTTGTATATAAATTTAATTAGTTGTAGGAAATACACCAACAATACAAATTATGAAGTTTATTGCTTTCCATGGTTGCATATTATCAAAAGGATTTCCACCTCCAGTATCTGTTATCATATCTTGATTCATAAATGTTTCATCAGAAAGGTCAGATCCAAAACCTTCACCTTGTGTTATTTGACCTGGGACATTATTTTCAGAACTGGCGGACAAATCTCTACCTGCTGTTTTCATATCACAAGCCACTGTATGACTATGTGATGGTATTTCATTTACCGTAAGTTGAGTTTTTTCAAGTCCTCCACTATCTCCTTGCATGCGAGGTGTTAACCCCGAGCCACTGCCAGCACCAATAGGCACGCAGCCTCTAAAATCCGGAAGTGCAAAATTCGTTTCACCATCACCGCCAAATTGAGTTCCTATAATTGTAAATAGTGCATTGTAACTACTTATTGGTAATAAACTGCCATCGCAAAACGCCCATGATCGTGGCGGAATTGTTCCAACAAACATTTTTACTTCGCCTAATAATTCTCCCATAATTTTTATTTTAAAAAATTTAGTTTGTAAATATATTTTAAATAGTACAATTTTTTTCCGTTAGGTATAAATTAACAGTTATCAAATTACATTCTGTATCATTTTGTCTTCTTTCTTTTTAATTACTAACCACACGAAAGAATTAACTTCGTTGAGCTAAAGGTTCGTGTGGTAGCGGGGGTACCCTATTTATCAATTATTTCCATTGGTAATTGAGTCCATCCACTATTTGGAATTTCAAAAACGGTATCTTTTACTTTATATTCTTTAAGCATTTTATTGTTATTTGGGTTACTAAAATCATATTTTACAATATATTTACCCTTTGGAACCAACACATTAATCATATCTAGCAAACTTCCTGAATAAGATTTTTCATTCACCTTAATTTCATATAGAATATAGTCATTACTATTATATGGTCTTTTTATCTCTTGAGTAACACCAATTGTATATCCGAAATTTTCTTCAAGCCTTTTGTTTCTATTTTTATAAATTAAAGAAACAACTATAATAAAAATCAATAACCCTATAAATAGTATTATGTGGCTTAAATCATCTTTATCTGAAAATATTTTATTTAGATTCATCTGTATTTTCAATTATTTCATTAACATTATTCATAAGCCTATCAAGGTTGTTTTTCACATCCTCCCCAATAAAAACTTTGGTAGCATCCATACCAAAATTAATTCCGCTACCAACTCCATACCTTAATGCACCATATGTTAATGCTTGTTTTTGTGCCGCCTTAAATAAGCCTTTTTCAAAAAATGTATTTACAAGTTCCTTTTCGTAACTTATTGAATTTATCCAAGAAGACTTTATTGGAGTAGTTAAATTTCCAAATGCAAATTGAGAAACTGTTCCTGCAATTATTTCATTTCCTGTTCCAAGATTCCAGTTACCTTCAATCGAATATTGGAACGTACTTGACAGAAACCCATTTAAAATATTTGCACTTGGATTGATTAAATCCAAAGTAGGACTTGTCCAATTTATTTTTGAAAAACCAACACCAAGATTCCAATTATTTTGTGAACTCTGATATAACCACTGCCCTCCTGCATCAGAGCCAAAAGCCAATCCTCTAGAAATTGCTGTTGTTGATGCTGCGCCAGAAACAAAACTAGAAACTAAAGATAAACTACCCCAAGATGTACTAGTAATTAAAGATAATTCACCTAACATAGCCGGAAGCGCCATTGCAAGAGCTGGCAAAGCTGCTGTAGCCATACCCAGTATTTTAACTTCAGTTGGAACTTTATAATTAGGGTCATATTGTTCTAATTTTTTTTCTCTACCAAAATAATCTTTTTGTCCACCAACTAGGCAATTAACTGCATCTGGAGTTCTTTTATCGTAATAATACCCCTCATTGTTATTAAATTTCACTTCTTCCAACCCATCCAAATCAATGTAGGAAATAGGTTTATTACCAGCGTACTGATACGGCGTATAATAAGGATAATCAAATTGCAGCGAATCCACACTCACAAACCTACAAATCCAAGCTGCATAGTATCTTGCCCCGTAGTAATAAAGACCTGTCTCTTCGTCTCTTTCCTTACCTACATACTTATATCTTTTCTGAGATGTTTCTGTTTCAGTTCGACCACTGCGATAAGAAGTAGTTCCAAAAGGATGGTACTCCTCGTATGAGATAATTTCGGCACTTTCGTCTAATTCAAGTGAAGCAGATCCCAAGTGATTGTCATATTGATACCTAACCACAAGGCTGGCATCAGGTGTCAAAGAACTTTCGGTTATTGTTTGCTTTTCTATTTGTGCTATCTTCTTTTTATCCCTTCGACTAAGCTCAGGGCATGCGTTGCTAACATTAACCGAAGTACGCTCTGTTTGGAGCGTTCCGTTTACTAATTTACGGTAAATCTCGTAATCACCAAAATAATAGCGTTCTTCTTTTATATTTGCACAAAAAGTAAAAGCCCGATATTACTGAACTGCCCTCAAATAGTGTCTAACTTTTTGGAGGCAGTTCAAAAGCCGGGTTCATTTTTATATTTCTTTTGTTTTTACAAAACAATGTTAATTACAAATTAACTTTATTATCCGACGAAGTAAATACTTCGCCGAGCTGCTTCGAGCTACAAACTAAGATTAGCGGGGTTCATTGGGGTATTTCTATCGTATAAACTTTTGAAGAATCAGTTTCCATAACTTTATTAATTAATTCCACTGAATCAATCATACCATAAATGATATCAGCTAATATAGTAATACTAAAAATATCATTAGTTCTTTGTGCATAGTCCAACTCTATTTTAATCTTTTTTAATACGTCATAATACGGATTTTTTTCAAAGAATTCTTCATGGTTTTCACACTTTAAAATACTTTGTTTAGCTTCATCAAGTTTATTTAACTTTATATTATTTAACACGAATAACAAATGTTCTTTATTGCTAAATGTATCCCTTTTTAGCAGACTGTCAAGAATAAATAATGACTCTTTATACTCTGTGCTATCATATAAGGAAATAGCTCTTTCCAAATTATATTCGACAATTTTAGTTTTTTTTTCCTTAATACACGAAACAAGAATAAGTAGTATTAAGCTAATTAATAATGATAATATTTTCATGTCTTTTTTATTTTTATTTTAAAAAATCACCAGGTTCTACTGGTTGACTTCTATATCTAGATTTATCACCTTTTATTAGAAATGTTCTAATAACTCTATCACCTAACTGAATTGATTTAATCTTATCACGACTATTCTCTTTGTCATTCACAATTGATGATGCTAATACATTAAATGCATGATTTACAAGTTTAGCATATCTATCCTTAGACATATCTGTTGGTTTATGGAAGAAATGTTGATCTTTAGTTAGATTATTTCGACCACCCAGCACCATCATACCATAATTTGCAACATCAATGGCAAAGTTTTCAGGTGCACTATCTATATTTAAATCAGAAAATACATCTTGATTCTTTGCAATACTAAAAGATTCTAAAAGCCAAATTCCTGTTGAAATTGATAAATTTATAGAATTGCGCATATCAATTACGCTATTTATTCTTGAAGTTTCATTTGCTTGTTTATAATTATAACGAAGTGTTTGGATGTTCGAAAAAGTATCAATTCCAGTAGCAATAAGTCCCACAACTGTTGCTGCCGCTATAATATTACTCTCAATAAATGGATGTACAGTTTTAGCTAAATTTTTATGTTTGCTAATTTGATAAGCTAAACTAGGATCTCTTTCAGGGATATTAATACTTCCTCTGACAATCATCTCATACATATTGTTTCTCACTAAATAAGTATCGTCAGTTGTGAAGATTTCCGCATTAATATTTCTATCAATTCCGAAATATAATTGAGCAATACCGCACTGACCACCTTTATTGTCACTGTTCCCTTCTAGCTCTTCTGTTTTTTTGGGATTTTTTTCCGATTCATCATTTATTTTTGCCTCTTCCAAGCCATCCAAATCAATATACGAAATAGGTTTATTACCTGCATATTGATAAGGTGTATAATAAGGATACTCAAACTGCAAGGGGTCAACACTCACAAACCTGCAAATCCATGCTGCATAATATCTTGCCCCGTAATAGTACAGTCTGGTTTCTTCATTCCGTTCTTTGCCCACATATTTGTATCGTTTTTGAGAGGTTTCTGTTTCGGTTCTACCACTTCTGTAACTAGTAGTTCCAAAAGGATGGTATTCTTCGTAGCTTATTATTTCTGCTAAATCATCAAGTTCCAAACTGGCACTTCCCAAATGATTGCTATATTGGTATCGAATTACTTCTGTTGGGTTTAATGTCAAAGAACTATTTTCGACAGTTTGCATATCTACAGTAGCTATTTTTGCCTTGTCCCTTCGACGAGCTCAGGGCAGGCTTTGCTAATATTTACTGTTGTACGCTCTGTGTCTAATGTACCGCTTACGAATTTACGGTAAATCTCGTAATCTCCAAAATAATAGCGTTCTTTTTTTATTATCAGACTATTATACGTTTACTTTACTAAGGCACAAGTTGAAAACTTGCGCCATTTGGGGTATAATAAGGATAATCAAATTGCAGCGGGGGCAAATGCTACGCCGAACTTCTATTTTTATTATTTTTCCGTTAATAAGCTACGCTCATCTGGGTTTTACAAAAAATTGTTTGAAAAAGATATAAGGGATATCAGCAATTGGATCTATCATATATTGATTGGTAATGTCTTTTCCATTTTTAAATACCCTTATTTTACCTGTCAATAGATTATTCCCAAGCAAATAATCTGATTGCGATAAGTTAATCTCAAGAGTATTGTCTTCACTCCTAAATACCTTAACATTTGCACTATCCACAAATTCAAAATCTTCATTTATTTCACCTAGATATAGTTCAATATTATGTCCTTCCATAATTCCTATATGTGAAACTATTTTCATCTTATATGATTCATCATAATTGACAGTGTCAGCAGCAAAAGTTTCAAAATATGAACAATATATTTGTCTTCTTCTTTGCTTATTACCATCATAGCTTAGAGTTCCAATCGGATAATATATACTATCTTTACTGCAATAGTAATAGTAAGTCATCCCAACTATCTCTTCATTATCAACTTTAGTATTTCCTTCATCAATTTTAATTAAAGGTTCATCATTCACAAACAAAATTTTTTGGATTATTCTTGGATTCTTTGGGTTAATTGTCATATACAAACCAAATAGATTATCATCCTTATAGGTTTTAATTAAATCCAAACTTCCATTCTCATAATACAATTTTACTGTACCATCAGCCTTGCCCTTAATAAAAGGAACTATAGACTTAATTACTCCATTTTGATAATATTCAATTTTACTCCCTGAATATTTACCAGAATGCTTACTATACTTTTCCTTTATATTTCCATTTAAATAATAAGAGTAATAAGAATAAGTAGTTGTATCCTTCAGAAATTCATAAATAAATTTCTCTTTAATATTTCCATTATCGTAAAAAGTTGCAGATTCTTTAATTTGATTATTTGCACAACAATTTAAGATTAATACAAAAACAATAATGATATAATTTTTCATAATTTTATTTGTATTTATGACCTATAATGCTGTCGCCATTAATAATATAGAATATTTCATATTTAACAATGGAATCATTCCCTTTAACATTTTCTGTCCGTATTATTCTTTTATACTGACCTCTATCTAAAGGTGTAACTTCTTCAGTGTATTTCCTTTCACTCTTATCTGTATCATCAGGCTTAATATCTTTATCAGGAGTTGTCTGAGTATCCTGATCATTTTGATTATCTTGTTCACCCATTAATATACTAATAATCTCCTTAATATTATTTATTGCAGAAGCAAGAGTTAATAAACCTTTGCTAAACCTTAAACTCGCCCTCCTTGAAGTCAATGCAGAAAACCATTCACCATTCATCATTTCTGTTATTTTAGCTTTCTCTGTAGCTGATTCTGCACCACCTTCAGGCGTATTAAAATAACCGCAATTACAAATTGCTCCAATGAAGAAAGCGGCAAAACATTTGCCGCCTAGCTTCTTCGATTTTATTTCATATGCCGCCTAGCTGAGTTTTTAGTTATATTTAACTATCTGCAATGTATTTATTCTGTAATACTATCTTTCACATAAAAGATTATTTCATAATCAAACTTCTGCATTTTACTTTTCTCATCCATATAAACAACAAAACCACTATAAATAGTTTTACCAAGTTCTCTTCCTACAGTTCTAAAAACTCCACAATCCCTTTCTTCATCATAGGGTACTAAAAAAGTATCTTCTTCTATTACAATACTAAAATTAGGAAGAATTGAATCATTATATGGAACGATTAATTCAGCTTCATACCTTTGATCAATATGTATAGTATCATTGGGTGTCTTAATGATTACTGGATTAATTTCTTTCTTTTCAGCGCAAGAAACTAATATCATTAATAAAATAAAAAGGATAATATTTCTTTTCATTGTAAGTGCAATTTTAATATTATAAATCATTATACTTATTTTTTATAAGGCTTTGAAACCCACCGTCCTTTCAGCGTCTTTTTATGTACTTTTTTATCTCTGTAAGTTTTATTATCAGGGGATTTAAACTATTCAAACATCTCTTTTTTTATCAATGAATAATCATGATAATGATATTTTGCAAATGGAATCTCAATTTCATTTAAAATATTTACCGTATTTATCCAGTTATCTGTTTCATCTTTTTCAAATACAAGAAATAAATCACTCGAACCTTCTTTATCCACAAAAACAGTCAAATATAATAAACACAAATTTTTGTTTTTATTTACCATTGGAATAGAAGTAACATAATGATATTTGTAAAATTTAAAATTAGAATATAGTTCTAGTTTTTCCACTATTCTATAATTGGATGTATCAATAAAATGAATAAGTTCTTCATTTTTTGATTTCTCGTACTGATCCATCATAAAAACTAAATCATCCTTTCCAAGAATAGAGTCAGGAAGGTACTTTAAAGAAGCTTCCATTATGGAATCAGGTAAATTGGAAAAATTTCCACATAAACTATAATTAGGGGCATCTTTTAATACTGTATCAACTAAGTAACTAACAAGGGAATTATTAGCATTTATTGTTTCCTTGTTAGAGTTATTTGAACAAGAAAAAACAGTTATTATAAAACCAATTAATATTAATCTCAAAACTTTTCTCATATTTAATTATTTTTAGATTTAGGTTTAACAAGAATTGGATTTTCTATACCAGGTATAATTTTCCAGATTGAGTCTACTCCACCTTCATAGGTTCTAATAGAGTCTCTCTTTCTAACACCGTCGCGTAAATCAGTTAACCATCCAGTTCTAACTGATATTAATTTACCTGCTTCTTTAGTGTATTTCCTTCCACTCTTATCTGTATCATCAGGCTTAATATCTTTATCAGGAGTTGTCTGAGTATCCTGATCATTTTGATTATCTTGTTTACCCATTAATATACTAATAATCTCCTTTATATTATTTATTGCAGAAGCAAGAGTTAATGGACCTTTGCTAAACCTTAAACTCGCCCTCCTTGAAGTCAATGCAGCCAACCATTCACCATTCATCATTTCTGTTGTTTTAGCTTTCTCTGTAGCTGATTCTGCACCACCTTCAGGCGTATAGATTGAAAAACCAAATGCTTGATCGTAGCCTATTTCTTGATTTGTATTATTATCTAAGATTCCGCTAACTTGTTCACCTGGTAATAAATCAACTGTAAAAACAATATCATCACCAACATTCATTGTTACTGAACCTTTCACAAACTTACCATCTTCCGATTCAACGTTCGCACTAAAATCACCATTTGCTCCATATTCATCGAAATAAAATTGAATTTGCTTATTAATAGACTCATCTTCAGAAGATTTTGGAAGCTCAGTTTGTTTTTGTGCAGACCCATCTTCTTCTGGTTTTACTTCCTCCAGCCCATCTAAATCAATGTAAGAAATCGGTTTATTCCCTGCATACTGATAAGGCGTATAATAAGGATAATCAAACTGCAACGGATCCACACTCACAAACCTGCAAATCCATGCTGCATAATACCGTGCTCCGTAATAGTAAAGTCCTGTTTTTTCATCTCTTTCCTTACCAACGTATTTGTATCTTTTCTGAGAGGTTTCTGTTTCGGTTCTGCCACTACGATAAGAAGTAGTTCCAAAAGGATGGTATTCTTCGTATGAGATAATTTCGGCTGTATCGTCTAATTCAAGTGAAGAAGATCCCAAGTGATTGTCATATTGATACCTAACCACAAGGCTGGCATCAGGTGTCAAAGAACCTTCGGTTACTGTTTGCTTCTCAATTTGTGTTATCTTCTTTTTATCATCACTAACATTAACCGTAGTACGCTCTGTTTGGAGCGTTCCGCTTACGAATTTACGGTAAATCTCGTAAGCAACAAATTAATAACGTTCTTCTTTTTTTTGTACAAAAAGTAAAAGCCTAGTATTACTGCTAGGCTTTTTTTAAAAACTTTCCTTTTTACTAATCACACGAAAGGATTCGTGCGATAGCGGGGTTTTTAAAGACAAGAGCAATTGCAAATTGCTCCATTAAAGAAAGCGCCATTACAAATGACGTTTAGCTTCTTCGATTTTAATTCATATGCCGCTTAGCTGGGGGGATAATCTATTCTTTACTGAAAAAAAGTATTTAACAATTCAAAATTCAGCTTTTCATTACCCTCAAGCAAAACTTCAATTTTATCCACTGTTTTATTTTCTTCATAATTAAAGGAAAAAGCATATAAAGCAAGAATGTTCCTGATTTTCTCACTTTCAATTATACAATCATTTTTAAGTAAAATAGTGTTTTTTAATAATTTGATCTCAAATTTTTCCAGTTGTTCCAAATCAGTTTTAACCAAAACGCTATCATAGTATGTCTTATAGATTTGTTTTTCAAAATTAAGATTAACAGGAAAGCACACGTATCTATTCTTTTCTATTCCCCAAAAGTAATATTCAATATCATCATTATTATTAATAGAGTAACCACGTTCAGTATAAGAACCATACTTCTTTAATGCTCTTCCAATTACATCAAAATTTTCGTCTAAAATATAATCATCTAGTTTGATAGTACCATACTTTTTATAACATGGAAAGAAAAAATAACTCTGAGTAACATCCATATAATATTCATCAATAGGATTATTTACATCTAGGATTAATTTGATTTTATCTGAACATTTTTCAAAGCTAAAATCATTAAGGTTTATATTATAGTAATTTATACTTTCACATCCCCCACTAGGGAAAAATCCAGCTTCAATAAGAATATGCTTGGTATTAATCATTCCATAAATATTGAATACTTCTTTATCTACAATATCGAATTCTTTCAATAATACAAATTCATTATCCATTGATCTCTTCAAAATCATTATTTGATTCTCTAAAACCAGAATCAAGCGATTTTGGAAATAATATATCTTATCAAAATTTGAAATATTAGTTAAAGAACTACTTATTTCGCCATTTAAATTATATATGTATAATTCTCCTGAATAACTTACAAGAAACTCTTTGTCTTTTATAGGAAGTAATGGTGTAATTAAATTATACTTACCAAGTAACAAATCTTTAACTTTGCTAACATTTCCTTTACTATCTTTCTCTGATATTAGTTCATAGGAAATCTTATTATCTCCAAATATTAAACATTGACTAATTTCATATTTTGTAACGACAATATCATAAGCCTTATTTCTTTCTTCTGGCTTTGTACTGCATGCTAGAAGTAGAGATATAATTGCAACAAGTGATAAAAATTTATTTTTTTGGAACATATTTAAACATTTTAATATTTTTAAAACTTGATTTACCCCAAGCATAATTAAGACTCATTTTACCATGATTTTTACCCGCTTGAACAACATTACCAAACGTATATGTGGTTTTTTCTTTTGGTTTCTTTTTATCAGCAACATAATCTCTAGAGATTAAATTCTTGGTAGGGACACCTACTGCAATATGTCCTGGCGTTGCAAAGAATACTAATTGATGTTTATTAATTTCTTTATTCCAAACATCTTTAAAAGTAGAATCAAGGGGCTTAAAACTTTCAGGATGATCTTCCATGTATTTTAACATATCATCTGCTGACTTGTCTCCTCCTCCAAATGGATTTTCACCTAATACCTCTATAGATAAATCTCGAGCAAGCATATTACACCAAGTTGGCCTATTTTTTCTGCCATACGTATTTTTTCTATCTGCTAAAGATATTGAATCTCCTTGCACGTAGGAATTTTCACTTTTACTGTCTGTGAATGGCAAATAAGCAATTCCTTTGTGATAATAGCTGTTTTCTAGTAATTTCTCACCTTTTTCACCTAATTTCATATCTGTGCCTATTACTGTTTTAGAATTAGTATCAGTACTGTCGTTATACAAAATTGGATTTTCTTCTGTTGAAAAATTTGCCCAGGGTGGTTCAACATAAGTATTATCAACTTTTACTGATTCTGGTTGTAATAACTCATCATTTTTCGCCTCTTCCAAGCCATCCAAATCAATATAAGAAATAGGTTTATTCCCAGCGTACTGATATGGCGTATAATAAGGATAATCAAACTGCAACGGATCCACACTCACAAACCTGCAAATCCATGCTGCATAATATCTTGCCCCATAGTAATAAAGTCCTGTTTCTTCATCTCTTTCCTTACCAACGTATTTGTATCGTTTTTGAGAGGTTTCTGTTTCGGTTCTACCACTGCGATAAGAAGTAGTTCCAAATGGGTGGTACTCTTCGTAACTTATTATTTCTGCTAAATCATCAAGTTCCAAACTGGCACTACCTAAATGGTTATCATACTGGTAACGCACTACAGCTGTTGGGTTTAATGTCAAAGAACTATTTTCGACAGTTTGCGTGTCTACAGTAGCTATTTTTGCTTTATCATCACTAATGTTTACTGTAGTGCGCTCTGTGTCTAATGTACCGCTTACGAATTTACGGTAAATCTCGTAATCTCCAAAATAATAGCGTTCTTCTTTTATATTTGCACAAAAAGTAAAAGCTTAGTTTTATGAACTGCCCCCATGTCTAACTTTTTGGGGGCAGTTCATAAGCCGGGTTTTGTTTTATGTTTATAACACACCGACAAGATGTCGGCACGAGCTATTTCGAATTACAACCTACGCTTAGCAAAGGTAAAATCCTTTCTGTTCTTTGCAGTATTTTTTTTATACCAAAATTATTAAGAATTTTCAAATAACTATAATTAAGTTTGTATAACCATTTTAATATAGGTAATTCAAGTTCTTCAAATGGATAAATAAGACTATGGAAAATATAATCTCGATAGTTAGGATCATTAAATTCAAACTCAATTGATATATCAGAATTATTATAATAATTGACCTTCTCATACCACCCAAAATTCAAGGGCATTCGCAAAAAACTTTCAACAATTCCTACATTCTTCTCTGTAAACTTCAAATTCAGCTCTGGAATATTTGATACCAAACTATCTTGCTCTATTTCAATCCCGTCTGTTCTCATTGGGCTGAAATATATATTAAAACCGTTCCACGAATCATCATCCTTAACTAACATCATTTCCTTTAAAAACAATTTATCCATAATTTCAACACTAATTTGGATGCTATTCTTTAACTTTTTATTTGTAATATATATATTTAAAGTTTTCTCATTTTTGTATTCTTTAATTGTTAATTCTTTAAAATTTTTCCTAAACCAATCTATCCAGTTTTCAATTTTCATAGTTAAACTTTATTTTCTACCTTTCATAATTTTGCCTGAACCAACAAAAGCTCCTATAGCCGCACCTATAATACCACCTAGTAAAGGGCCTAAAGGTGCAAAAGGACCTAAAAATGGAGCTGCCATTAAACCTAATTTTGCTCCCATAGCACCACCCATAAGTGCTCCTGCAATGCCTCCAATTTCTTCTGCTATTACTCCCGCATCAAATCCTGATGACATTACTCTATTTGTCGCAAAATAGATATCAGTTAGTAAGGCTACATAGCCAGCAGCTTTAAACATATTACGAGCAGGAATAAATTTGTCTACACCTCTATTTGTTGATCTACCAAGTCGCTTATCTTCAAATGCAATTTTTTTAGTTATTTCCAATGATTTTGCTGTAGATTTTTTATTTTCACTCAAGGTTTTACCTAATGGTGAAATAGCCTCTCTTGTTTTTACTAGATTATTTTGTCGATTAACGGCTGCCTGAGCTTTATTTGTTCTTGTCGGATTAATATCATATATTTCAAGATCAGCTTTATATTTATCAGCATACATAACCTTTCGTTTTTGTAAATCACTTCCAATTTCTATTAATTGCTGACCTGTCCTAATAATAGCTCCATCCCTAATCGATTCTTTTATGGGTTCTCCTTCCTCATTACAAAAACCTTCACCTTCAATATATTTTACACTTTCTGTTTTACCATCCTTTGTAATTGTAATTTGACCACCAATAAATTTGTCATCTACATTATGAATTGTAATATCTATAGTTGCCTCAGTATCACCAAATTTTTCAATGACATCATTTGCTAATTCATCAAATTCTTCATTTCCTGATTCAAATTTAGGATTACTATTAGTTTTTTCGGTATTCCTTTCTTCTTGTTTAGTTCCTTCTAATCCATCAATATCCACATCTCCTATTGGATCATTACCTGCATATTGAAATGGACTTAATTGTGGATATTTAAACTGCAACGGGTCAACACACACAAACCTGCAAATCCATGCTGCATAATATCTTGCCCCGTAATAGTACAGTCCGGTTTCTTCATCTCTTTCCTTACCAACGTATTTGTATCTTTTTTGAGATGTTTCTGTTTCAGTTCTACCACTTCGGTAACTTGTTGTGCCAAATGGGTGGTACTCTTCGTAGCTTATTATTTCGGCTAAATCATCTAGTTCTAAACTAGCACTACCCAAATGGTTACTATATTGGTAACGAATTACTTCAGTTGGGTTAATTGTCAAAGAACTATTTTCGACAGTTTGCGTGTCTACAGTTGCTATTTTTTCTTTATCATCACTAATATTTACTGTTGTTCGCTCTGTGTCTAATGTACCGCTTACGAATTTACGGTAAATCTCGTAATCTCCAAAATAATAGCGTTCTTCTTTTATATTTCCTTTTATTACTACTTTTAAATGTTTATCTTTCTAAGGCACAAGCGACACTTGCGCCATGTGGATAATTATTACTTCCAAAAAAGGTTATTAGTGGCAACTAATATAAAAATCCAAAGCACACTATTTGCTATCAATATTGAATCAATTAGCCTTTTCCTTTTTTCCAATACATTACAAAAAACAGTGTCCTTTTTCAATTTTCTCAATAAGTTGTAATATTTATCCTTATTATCTAGATAAATCACGATCCCTAAGTCAATTATAACAAACGCAATAATAATAGTAATTAATGTGTTTTTGTAATCTTCAAATTCTCTAGAAAGTAAATGTTCAATAAATACAGTTAATGATATTACATTCAAAGAAAATGGAATTAATAATAATGATAAACAACTTCCAATATCGGAAACCGACAAATATTTATCTGCAAATATTTGAAGTCTCCATAATATATATATAAAAGTTTTAAATAATCTATTTTCCATAAAGCCATGGTGCTGTCATAACTCCATCTTTTGTATGAAGATTATGTGTTTTCATTATATTATCTACAAAATTATGAAATAAACCCTTCCATCCACCAGGATAAAATATATCAACGGCATAGTATACGCCACTTATTGCGGCTCCAACGGGTCCTCCCCATATAGCTAAAGCTGTAAATCCAATATTAACAGCTGCTTTTCCCGCTCCTTTTCCTCTATTTCTTATAACATTTATAACATCGTATGCGATACTTAAATATCCTAGTGCTCTTCCAGCTGATCTAAATATTTTAGCTCTTCTAATTGCCTTACTCGCATGCTTTGAGAGTTTTTTTGTAGCGCCCCAATCTTTAATATTGCCCTGCTTCCCATATTTAATTCCTTTACTTTGTTTTAATGATTCTATTTTAGAAATCTTTCCTTTTGAGTTTTTATACTTCCCCCAAGTTGCATTTGAATTATACTCTGCAGCATCTGAAGCTATTCCGGCTATGTTAATCCCATCCGATAAAGGATCAGAAACTTGAGGACTAGCCAATTCTATATCTGTATTTTCAATTGAAATGGGAAAATTATTTTCAGAGATACTTTTTGAAGGGACTTCTAGACCAGTATTGCTCATTAAATTATCGGTTATACCCCTTCCTTCATCACTTAATTGAGCATACGAATCGACAGTTTCAGAATAACTTTTCATATAAAAATCTCCAACATTTCCTTCAGTATCAAACAACTGTAAACTCTTCTCATGTGATAATGTAAATGTACCATCTTCATTTTGATTGAGTGAAGTTTTTTCTGAAGTCCTACTACTAATATTTCCATTTTCGTCTTTGTTCTCAGTATAAGTGGAATGACTCATGCTGTTTTGTTGCCCATTAGTTTTAACACCAGTAGTATCATTATCTATAGTTTCTTTTCCATCTAAATCAGTAAATGTTATAGGATTATTACCTGTATATTGATACGGCGTATAAAATGGAAATTTAGAAGCTAACGGATCCACACTCACAAACCTCTGTACACCTTTTTCATTTTCAATTGGCTTTTTATACACCACTTTTAAAGGCGTTTCAAGATTTTGATATGTTAGTTTTCTGCAAGCCATTAAAACAAAAGTAATACATTTTTTTCTTTCATTTGAAGGCATTTCAATTGAAAAAAAAGATAGTTGTAAAATTAAAACAAACCAGAGCATTTTAAAACCCTTAGGCACCATTCAAAGCCAGCGTAGGCAGGTCAAGGTTTTTGAGATATTTTTTTAGACCTTTAAAAACCAGCAATAACAACTAAAAAAATATTTCAAAATTCATTTTAACCTTGCGAGCGTTAGCCTGTAGGCTTTATCTTTGCTCTAAGAGGTTTAAAATGTGGATGCAGGTAACCTAAATTCACCACCACTTTGGGGTGGTGGTCGGGGTTTTGGTGGATAGATAATTCAGCAAAGGCAATATTTTTCTTATTGCTTTTGCTACCGCTTTTAGGGCAGCAAACAGCTTTTTGATTTTAGCTTTTACCTTAAAAAAAATCAACACTTCAAAAGCTAAAAGCAATAGGCTGTTTGTCAGCGTTGGCGTGGGTAGGGGTGTGATGGCAAGGGGCTATTTAGCATAATACCGGTTATAACTGACTTTTGCATTAAATCCATGCGAAGCATACCGCTGAAAAGGCAAAAGCTCTTATAACTTGTATTATGTTACTTAGCTTTGGGTAATTTTTATTGGCGTATCTTTTTGTTTTTCAGCGATGGCACAGCTCTTTATTTTTTTCATTTAGCTTTTAAAAATCAGTTTATTCAAATGAAAAAAATAATGTGCTGTTATCGGGCCGGACAAAAAGTATGACGATAAAAATTACAGAAGGGTAGGCGTAGGGAAGTGCAAAAAAGACAGAGATAACTTTGTAAAATACCGATTTAATAATTTCAAATTCATTTTACAAAGTGGCTGGGTTTTTTGCCCTGTGGGGTGTGTCGGCTTGTGGGTTATTGTAAAGGATGATATTTATTAATTGCATTTTTCAGTTCTTCTAATCCTGTTTGTTTGTATTCTTCGGTACTTGCTGCTCTTCTGTGTCCTGCAAACACTTGTACTATTCGTAAATCATTTCCGGATTTTAATAAATTGGCTATTACTGATTGTCGGATTTTTAAGGGTAATAACCTTTCGTGTTTTTCTCGTTTGTAGTTCAACTGGCGACTGATGGAGTGATGTGCTATGCGTGTGCCAACCAATGATAATATTAAAGCTTCCGTTTCTTTGTTTTGGTTTTGTTTTAATAATTTCTTCCTGTATTGATTGATATAATTGTGCATGAGCATGATTTGTGAGCTTTCAAGATTTAAGGTCCTGGAATTATTTTTGGCATTTGCTTTAATGTGGATTAAGCCTTTTTCTAAGTCTAAATTATTAATTTCTAATTGGCTTATTTCTAATACAGTCAAGGCTTGATAAATGAGTAAACTAATTATTGTTTTGTCTCTCTGCAGCAGCTCTTTTCTTTTTGGCTTATAGTCTTTATAAAATTCTTCTAATTGCTTTTTTGTGTAAAGGTTTTCAACGTCTATGCTCCGGTTTATCTTGTCTTGTAAATATAAATCGTTTGCAGGGTGGTCGGTTCTTTTTCCTATGCTGATTAAATACCTGTAATAAATCTTGATTGCAAAAAGGTTGTTTCTGATGGTTTTCGGGTGAAGCTGTTTTTTTCTCAGGTAAGATATGTAATTTAAAATGTCCTGATAGCTTGCTGTTTCGTGGTTTTGTGTGTATTGCTTAAATCGGTCTATTATCCATAAATAACCTGTTATCGATGTTTTGCTGTAATTCTCTTTTAGATAATCGTTTATGCTTCCTGTTTTGCTTCGCTCACGGGATTTCACATATTTCCTATTTTTATCAGTGTTCAACATTCTACCAGTTTTTGTAATTGTTTTTGTCCTACTCTTGTATAAATCTCTGTAGTCTCTAATTGGCTGTGTCCTAAAAATTCCCGAACCTGTTCCACTTTTACGCCTTGTTCCAAAAGGTGCGTAGCTATTGAGTGCCGTAGGTTATGGATTGTAATATTTTTGCTCTTTATTGCCTGATTCCCGGTTCTTTCTATTATCCGCTTCAGGTATTTATTGTAGGTGTATTTCATCATTCTACCGCCTCGGCTGTGCAACATAAAAGCTTGCTGGGTCTCTTCATAATTTCGTCCTTTGCTCAGTTGTTCTCTTTCTTTAAAATAGTAGTTTTCAAGGTCTTGTATTACTCTCGAACTTATTGGAACTACTCGTCTTTTATTGCCTTTTCCTCTTGGTACTATTAATATTCCCTGTCGTAGTTTTATATCTTCTATGTTTATTGCTTCTAATTCAAAGGAACGTAAACCACAGCCATAAGCCAGACTGAGTATTGCTCGTTGTTGATGGTTTTCTGATACTTTGTATAGCTCTTGTATTTCGTTTTGTGTTAGTATTATCCGTTCTGATTTATTGTTTGGATAGGGGAATTTTAACGCACTGCCCGGATCGGTTTTTATTGTTCCTTTTCTTAGTAGGTAGGAAAACAGTTGTTGTACTGCGGTCATGTGGGTGTAAATGCTTTTTTCTGATAGCTTTCCGGCTTTACCGGTTCTTTGTTGTAAATACTTGTAATGTTGTGCTATTTCTTTGCTGTTAACTGCTTTTATATCATTAATGCCTTTTTGTTCCAATTGGTGAAAAAATTCCATAATAAACTTATACTTATTGATTGCCCCGTATTTGCTATGGCCAAGTATTTCAAAGTGGTTTTTTAGTTCTTTTGCCAGTTTATTATATTCTTCATCGTAGACTTGTATCATCGTAGAGTTTTTTATTATACACACATACTTTCTGTGGAACAGGGAACAGACACGCAGTGTCTTTTGTTAAAAATCTTATATTCAGAAGTTTAAAGTTAGAAAGATTGTTCCATTATTGTTCCATACTGTTCCTATAACTTATTTATCTGGTTAGTTAAATCTTCTTTTATTCTTGCTCTTAATTTGGCGTGATTGTCCCAGTAATCAATGCTGTAATGTACTTTTCTTTGATTGTTTTCGTATTTACTTGTAAGATATTCCATTGCTCGTAACCTGCCAATATTTCTGCTGCATTGGGCTTTGCTAATGTTTAGTTCTTGTCTTATTTCTCTTTGCGTAAAGTCATGATTCCTGCCTTTTTGCAGTACATAATCTTTCAGTTTTTCAAAGAACTGCCGAAGGCTTCCATCCAGTTCATCAACTTTTAACACTATGCTTTCAAAAAGTATGTCGCAAGCTATCTGCATATCTTCCTTTGTACTGTAAATTATATCGCCTGCGGAGGCTCTCCGCCTCTGGTATTGGTTCAGTAGGGTTATTTGTCGTACAAAACATTGGTACAACTCGTTTAACCGCCTTATTTTATGGGCTTCTTGTGGCAGTTTTATTTTACCGGCATAAGGATTTATTACATTGTATGGTTTTATAAACCTGATGCAGTTTTGTACAAAATTTATTACTTGCTTTTGTTCGTCTTTATTAATTATCCCTGCATATACTTTGTTTTGATATTCTATTATTCTTGATGTTTGTTCACGGCTTTCATCTACCGCAATTAAAAAACTTCGGCTTATATTGTCTTCGTAAGTTTCACCGTTGGTGGTACATGATAGCGAAGCTATCGGGCCTCTTACAATTCTTTCGCCACCGCCGATATTTCCGTTTTTGTCTTTCAGGCTTGTAGATGTTCTTAGTATTTCATTGCTTTGCAGTTCTCTTACTGCCAGTTGTGCATCTTCTCCAAGTCCGTCCATATCTTCAAAACATACCAGTTTATTTACAAAAAAATATTCATCCTGGTTATAAAAACTATTGTCGGTTACTCTCGTGTACCGCTTTATGTCTTCGGGTGGCATCAGGTCGCTGCTGATTTTTAAAAGCCTTGTTTTTCCGCTTCCGGAACTGCCTTGTATTAGTGCGTGTAAAGTGTCGGGCATTTTGTAAGAACTTGCAATAACAAATAATAGGATACGGTTTTTATTTTCGCCTGTTATCCCTGCTTTGCCGATTAAATTATTAAACTTTGGGATTAGATTTTCTGTTTTTAAAAACGTGATACATTTTTTCATTGTGGCTTCAGGAACTTTGATTTTTTCATTATTGTTATTGCCGTTTTCTTTGGTCTCTGTCATTTTCCTGTTTTTATAGTCTTCCAGTAAATTGGTTAGTTTCGACATTTCTTTTTCTATAAAATCGACTCTGAGGTTTAGTTTTTCTGCTGATGTTTTGGCGGTTGATGTTAGCTGTTTGTATTCGTATAAATCAAGCTTGGTGCGGTAATCTTCTTTTGTGTCAGGGTGGGTTATTTGTATGCTCACTTTTAAGCTGTCGAGTTGTTGTACTCTAAATCCTTTTATACTGTATATTGCTGATGTTCCTGTATAAATTATGTTGTAGGTATTTTTGATGTTTAATTCGGCTACGCTCATTACAGGTAGTTCTGTTTTTGTAATTGGTTCTGGTGGAACTGGCTCTTGTTCTGTTTCGTTCTTTTTTTCTTCAACTGAACTTAGCAAAACGGTCTCAATTGAAGAAAAAAGGATTATTCTGTTTTCTAAAAGTTCATTTATTAATCCAGTATAATTTTCGGGATAGCTTTCTAAGAGACTGTTTATGTCTTCGTCTTGTGGTGTTTCTACTTTTGTTATTTGTATTGCTTCATTTTGTAACCTTAATTCATCTGCATATTTCTTTATTGCTTCGTCTCCTGCTTTGTCGCCATCGAGGAAAAATATTATCTCTTGCAGGTGTTCCAGTTTATTTATTGCTGTTTTGTGTTCACCGTTTAGCCTGTTGGTTCCGTAAATGGGTAAAAAAGTGTAATATTTTCTTATTTCATCTATTTGGTAAAGGCTTAAAAAATCAATGATGCTTTCTGTTATTATCAGTTTTTTGCTGTCGCTTTTTGGATAATAAAATAATCCTTTGCTATTTTTTAAATAATAATGCCTGCCTGCCGTAGCTTTAGCAGAGGCAGGTTTGCTTTTACGGGTGGTTGCTGAGCTTGCCGAAGCACGTCCGTACATTCCTGTTATATTGCCTTTTTCATCTGTTAATGGAAAAATTGTACAATGAGAGGCCCAGGGCGTGTAACTGTATTCTGTTTTGCTTCCATTGGTACTTTTTATCAATAATCCGGATTTCTCACAGGCTTGCATATCTTCGGGGCTTATCCTGTTTCTATGGTGGAACTGTGCAGAGTTGTAACCAAACCTTATCCCGAGGTTTTCCAGCTTGCTTACATCAAGGTTTCTGCCTTGTAAATAGTTCCTTGCCTTGTTGTCTTTTCGCATGATAAAACCATTTCTAAAATAGTTAAATATCTTGCTTAATATTTCTATGTTCGCTTCCGGTTCTGCTTTGGTTGGTTTTATATCTATGTGATTTAGCATTTCTACTTCGACACCATCCAACATAAATTTTGCTTTTTTGATTGCTTCGTGTTTTGTGCAGTTCTCCTTGTGCATAATAAAATCTATTTGGTCAATGGCTTTGCCGTGGGTTTTGCAGTTCGATGAGAAGCAATAAACGGTGTTGGTTTCGGGATAAACCTGCAATGAAGGCGTTTTATCGTTATGAAACGGGCAACGTAGGCGCTTGTTTTTGTCTGGTTTTAAATTGTAGTGTTGTAGTACTCGATTTAAGCCTAAGCGTTCTTTAATGTCCCGAATTTCCATAATTAATAAATATTCAAATAAAAAATTAACTCAAAAATCATATTCCAAAATTATATATTATAACTCATACATCATATTTAAGTTATCAACACATTTCTAACAATTGCCCTAAAAGTTATTTTTATATACTTTTGTTGCATGACAAATCATAAAACCATAACGATGATTGTTGCTGAAAGAATAAAAAACGTTAGAATGAGCAAAAATCTTTCTCAGAAAGAAGTTGCTCTGTCAATAGGTATTAACCAAGCTCAATATTCTCGTATTGAAAGTGGAAAGGTAGAACCAACACTTTCTTCATTAGATAAAATCGCTAATGCTTTAAATGTTAGTGTTTCGGATTTTTTAACAAAAGACAAATCTTACGATATACAATCATACGACAGCTCTTTAATTGAAAGACTGAAGATGATTGACGAGCTGGATGAGCATGAAAGAAAATCTATTTTCTCTATCATAGATATTGCAATAGCCAAAAAAAGACTTACAGATACACTTTCTAATGCCTTAAATGTTAATAAATAAAGTGTAGCCAAGACCCTACACTCAACAAAAAACAACATTCTTACATTTATGCATACAAATCTGTAAGCTAAATGCTTATAATATATTTATTATAAACGCATTAGTAGCTCTGTCTTATAATGTAACTCATATACAGTAAATTATAACACTCTGTATTACAAATTAATACCATATATTTGTCATATGTATACATACAAAGCTACAATAGTAAGGTGGATCGATGGCGACACAGTACTACTCGATATCGATCTCGGATTTTACATAACTAGACAAGAAAGAATAAGGCTGGCGCGCATTAATGCCCCAGAACTCAATAGTAAAATCCCTTTTCAAGTTCGTAAAGCAAAACATGCAAGGGCTGTGCTTAATAAATTCTGCCCATCAGGCTCTGTAGTTTCTATTACAACCTCCAAAAATAAAAAGGACATGTACGCCCGTTACATTGCCGAACTTATCTTTAATAACAAAAATATTTCCAACTATTTATTAGAACTAAAGTGTGTGAAAAAAATGTACTATTAAATACTCAAAAACAAAACCCAGCTTTTGGCTGGGCTTATTTTATATTATAACACACCGACAACATGTCGGTGCGAGCGGGGGCAAATGCTACGCCGAACTTCTATTTTTATTTTTTTCCGTTAATAAGCTACGCTCATCGGGGACACTTGCATCATATGAAGCTTTATAAATATTCAATCGTATAATTCACAAAATCTTAGAGCTGCATTTTTCACTTCATTATCTATATCAATCATTGTTAAGATATTTTTCATAATTGTTATATAATCTTCTCTTTCATTATCCTTTACACCATTAATTATGCGGTTTAACATCCATAACGTATGAGCTCTAGGTTTTCTTTCAATTGATTTTATTAGTTTTTCTTCATATCCTTTTCTAAAAAATCGTTCGACAAAATGAACAATTGGACCTGGCATTCCTAGTTCAATATTTGGATTGTCTTCAATAATCTTAAGCAAAGATTCAATAGAACTACCTTCAAAATCTAGTTCCTCTAATTTTTCTAAATACTCTTCACAAACTTCTATAAAATCCTCATTATTAATGTTATTTTCAATTTTAGCAACTAGTTTCTCTATTTCTGCATTCATAACCTTATATCTTAATATTTAAATCAATCTCTCAATTTTTTATTATGCTTAATCGCTGCCTTTTTTATTTTCTTGACTGCTGAGTTTGGTATGTTTGGATTTCTTCGCAAAATTTCAGTGTTTGATTTTATATTTTCAATTCCACTTTGAATTCTTGGTTTTAGAACTTTTTGCGCTGCATTAACCTCTTGATGTGTTGCCTTTTCTAAAGCAATTACTGGATTGCTTTTTGAAGCCTCTGTTGAAAGCCTAGTTATAGTCAATCCTCTTTCATTCAGATTTGCATGCTGCAATACTTCGTGTCCTTCCAAATTATCTCCAACTACAGACCGCTTTGTAAAATCATCAAAAGTTGTCACTTCATTTAACTTTATAGATCCCTTAACTACCTTTGGCGGTTTCTTTAGAAGCTTAGCACCTTTGGCATATAAATTCATTCCACCTTTATACAAGCCATATCCACCCTCAATAACAGAATAAACCTCTAATCCTGCTTCTAGAGAACTATACATCCCTGCACCATGAGGTTGTCCTGGATTTCCGAAAACCACTGGACTAATTTGTTGGGCTTTCAACAATCTTTCATCGAAATCATGTTTATTCTGCCATTTGATATTCATTTTTTTTATAAAATTCTCGTTAAATCCTTCAGGATTATACGGTCCAATAGTAGCTGGTTCTTTTTCGGGTATTTGCATACTAGGTGTAAAACCTGTTTCTTTCTGTTCTGAAAATTCAACTGGAATTACAAAAGGAGTAGCAAGATTTGTATTATCCCTTTTCGTTTGCAAGTTTTCCACTAGAGGAGCAGGAGCTTCTTCCAACCCATCCAAATCTATAAAAGTAATAGGCTTATTCCCTGCATACTGATAAGGCGTATAATAAGCATACTCAAATTGCAGCGGATCCACACTCACAAACCTGCAAATCCAAGCCGCATAATATCTTGCCCCGTAATAGTAAAGCCCGGTTTCTTCATCTCTTTCCTTACCAACGTATTTGTATCGTTTTTGAGAGGTCTCAGTTTCAGTTCTACCGCTACGGTAACTTGTTGTACCAAATGGGTGGTATTCTTCATAGCTTATTATTTCTGCTAAATCATCAAGTTCCAAACTGGCACTGCCCAAATGGTTACTATACTGGTATCGAATTAGATCTGTTGGATTTATTGTCAAAGAACTATTTTCGACAGTTTGCGTGTCTACAGTAGCTATTTTTGCCTTGTCATCACTTATATTAACTGTAGTACGCTCTGTGTCTAATGTGCCGTTTACGAATTTACGGTAAATCTCGTAAGCGCCAAAATAATAGCGTTCTTCTTTTATATTTCCTTTTATTACTACTTTTCGAACACGCTCACCGGAGGCATCATATACATAATGTGCTTTGTTTCCGGCCACGTCCAAATCAACGCTTGTTAATACATCTTGGTAGTCCCAGTTTAATGCTTGCAAATGAGGCATGGTAAGCGCATTTCCGTGGGCATCGTAGGTATAATCTGTTTGTCCGTCGGTATGCCCAAGCAGGTAATTATTGTTATTAAAATTATAAAAATAATCTCTTGTCCATTGCCCCACAGATTTTAACTGCATCATATTACCAAGCTCATCGTATGTATACTCCTGTGTATAGTTTTGCATAGCGTTGGCTGCTGTGTTTGGTACAGCAATAGTATTGGCAAGATCGGTATTGTTTGGCATTGTAAGGCTGCTTAGTTCCCTGCCTTTGGCTTTTATTAGCCGATAAAGGGCATCGTAATAATATAATCCTTTTGGTTCTATTACGCTGTTACTAAAATAGTGTGTTTGTTGTGCATTATCGTTTTGTTGTACAATATTGCCTACGGCATCGTAAACATAGTTCAGATCCTGCAAGACATCGGCTCCCAAATTTCGGGTAGTTAGTAAACGTTTTAACCTAAATGTTTTACTATCGTATTCGTACTTAGTTTTGGAGTTATTACCGTAATAAATATCGGTACGCTGTCCTTTTTCGTTGTAATTAATATTGGTAATATAGTCTTTATCACCGGAATGTACTTTTTCGAGTAAGCTTGCTTTATTGTATGTATAAGTTTCGATTGTTCCATTTGGAAGTGTTTTATTTACAGGGCGGTTGAGCGCATCGTAGCTAATTTGGCTAATAAATGTTTCGCTTTGTAAAACAGGATTGTTATCCCAATCAATATAAGTGTCGTAAACCTCACAAAACTGTTTTGTACTCTCAAGTGGGTTTCCTTTAAAATCGTACTTGTTTATATGACTGAGTCCGCTTTGATCGTAGGCTTTTATTACTTGTCCTATGGAATTATCTGCTTTGCTGCTGCCATATTCGTTAAACTGCACTTTAATTTCATCTTTATCGCTTTCGGTAAGGTATGTTGCTAAAGGCCGACGCAGTTCATCGTAAGTCATACGAACATTATGCCCACGACTATCCCATATTCTTATTGGATTACCGGTAACATCCGAAAACAATTGCCGAGTACCGGAATCGATATTAGAGACTGCCAAGGGCTGTTGCATCCCAAAGCTGTTTATTGTCATTACACGTTCTTTGGCATCGGTTACTGTAACAGGCCTTCCTGCAATATCAAATGCAGTAGTAACGCGGTATTTACCATCTGAATTATTATCGTCTTCTACAATAAATTCGCGCCCCAGGTTATCAAAATACCTTACTTGTGGGGTATTTGCGTGTTGGGCAGATAGCCATGCTGCACGTTCATTTTCATCTGTAGGTTCAGCGCCGATTGGATCCGGTGATCCAGCTTGTACATACCAGGCGCTCTCGGTAACCGTGTCGTTTTGGTCAAAGTTTTTTTGCATCCATGGAGTAAACTCTACACGAGTTAATGTGCCATCAGGAAAATCAGTTTTTAAATTTCTTCCAACAGGATCGTAGTAGAAAATAGGAGTAACCCCATTTTGAGTAAGCAGAACTTCCGATTCGTATTCGTGGGTAGTACTAAAATAGGGTTCGTACTGTTTTATTACATTTCCCTTATTGTTTAAAACAGTACGTCCGGTACCTACCCATCGGTTGTTAGTTGCTATAATTTCTACACTACCGTCTTCATTAAATTGTTTTGCATCTCCATCTTCGGCTTGTACTTTTGTCATTACCGGATTTCCATGTCCTCCCGAATATTCGTATATTTCCATCCAGACCGTGTCTGCAGTAGCATGTGTTTCACGGGTTTTTACATGTGCGTATATCGGCTTTTGCTCATTTTGCCAGCAGAATAAATCGTAGTTGTATTCTATTGTTGGCGATTCTATTGTGTCGCCTTCTCCATTTTTCCCGGTTAGGGCAAGAGCTTTTACCATTCCCAAGGTATCAAAACTTACTAACTGAATATTATCATTAGGATCAGTTACACTTTTTGGCTGCAAAACACGGTAATCGTATAGGGCTATTGTTTCGTACAATAAGGCATCTGCTGTTTTTGTTACCAAAAGAGAATGCGCATCGTAGGTGATTCTGCTTTCATTACCAAAAGCATCCACACTTTTTATCGGTAGGTAAAATTGAGTATTGTCATAACTAACTATTTCGGAAGGAATCCAATATTTTCCTTCTTCATATAGGTATTTTCCTTCGTTTAAAAATATATCATCAATAATAGGGTCACCTAAAGGATATATTTTATCAATCAAGGCATCCGTTAAGTCGGCACCATAGGTTTGATAGGGTAGAGCCAGTTCCCCAATTTGCCCAAGGGGCAGGCTTGCTAATAAATCATCCGTATAAAAAAGTGTTTTTTCATGTTTAAAACATCTTTTTTGATTACCGGAGTGGGCTTTTTCTGAGTAATCAATTTCTGTTGCTTCATCTATTGATGACTTAAGTGAAGCCACATCAAATTTATCGCCCATATAAATTAAACCTGTTATTTCAAAGCTTTGATTTTGATAAGCTATCCCAATCAGGTTTACTTCGGTTTCGGAACGATTGATGAAATCTGTTTTAGTGCATACTACTTTTAAGGATTTTTGCTCGTCTAAAGCGTCAACAGCCCTTCGTGGGTATGCCAATTGTGCTGCTTGCACTACATTCCCATAATCATCTGTCTCAAGGCTTAGCGCATGCGAAATACGAGGGTCAGAAATGTCACGTTCGTAATTGTATGAAACAGCTTCATTGTCTATGCTCATAAAAACGCCATGTTTGTTGTCTCCCTTTGCTTGAATCAGCTTGATCAACATATTCTTTTCTTCAACAACATAAGGAATATTCTCTTTATCGCTGCCATCATTAGCATACACTTCCGATCGCAATAATTGTCCTCTCAGGGCACGACAAGCTTCTCGTTCTTCTTGCGAGCTTAAATTATCGGGTAATACTGAATCGGGCAGGAGCCATGCTTCAGTATCCTGGTTAAAATATTCTTGTGCAAATTGCTGTGATATTGTTTCACGATTTTTCCAGAAACCAGTGTGGAACCAGCTTTTGGTATAAACCGGTGCCTGATAACCTTCGGTTTCGCTATTCAGGATTTCGGTATCCCATTGTTCCACCATTCCAAATCCGCGGAATTCGCGTTCGTAAATATCGTAATGTCCGTGATGGTATGCATATTTGTTTACAAAACGCATATCAGAAACTTGTTCATAATCTTCTACTTGTTCTAAAACTTGAACAGGGAAGGGGAGTTTAGTAATCCAAGGATTACCGGATAGTTTGTCTCGTATGAAAAATTTCGTTGATGGTGCGAAAGTTAATTTCACTTTACGTCCCATTCCATTTTCGAAACTGCTAAGAATGTATGGTTTTATCCCGGAGGTAAGCTCCACAAAATGCATTTCACGAATGTGTGAAGGTAGGGGCGAAGACCAAACCAAGCATGAGGTACCATTGCCTAAAAGGTCGGTAACAGTAACTTGTGAAAGATTGTCGATTGAAGGAAAGGCAGCAATACTTTCTGAATTGCTCCAGCCGTTTCCTGCTTGATTTTTATAATAAATAACTGCATCTGTTGCTAAATAAATAAGATCGGTTGTCCCTGTACCATCTACATCTGCAAGTCGAATACGAGATGGATTAAATATATCGGGATTGTCAAATAGGGGAGTGTTTTTCATAAATACTTTTTCGCCAAAGCGACCATATCCCATATTTGGCCAGTAGCAAACCGAATTATTATTTATGCGAACAATATCGCTAAGTCCATCACCCGACATATCTGCTAAATGGATGCTTTGTTTTGCATCGGAAAATAGAATTACCGATCCTAAATCTTCGTCGCTACCGGTACTTATTTTGCGATAGTCTTTATAACCTTCTTTACCGGCCGAAAAATAAAGCTCGAAATAATCTCCATGGCTAATTAACAGGTCAGCTAATCCATCCCCTGTTAAGTCAATTTGTTTCACATTTGGATCGTTAAGATCGATATTAGGCATTTGGCTAAATGACTTGAAGTTTTGCCATTGGCCATCTTCCAGACTATAATAACCATGCATTCCGGAACCATGTACTATAACTTCGGGTTGTGAATCACTATCTACATCACCCACATAAAAGGATGTACCTCTTGCGTTTGCAACATTGGGTTTTTCAGAAATTCGTTTAAGAGAACCGAGTTGCAATTCGGGTTCTCTAATTTCGTTTACTAAAGTATCTTGTGTCCAGGATTTTTCTCCCAGGTTTGGCTTATAATACCACGCCTCATTATCGGTGCGTAAAAGGCTGCTAATACCATCACCATATAAATCGGCCCACTGCCAGTTAGAATCACTTGTTCCTGAGGGTAAATTTTCGAGCATTTCAGGCGAAACCTCGTGTAGTTTGGTTCCTACTTGTGCCTCGCTGTAGCTAAATGTAAGTGGGGGCATTTCGGCTGTTTCAGCTCCATCATGACTTGTATGAGTAACTTTATTAAGCTGGGTTAAATGCTCATTCTTTGTGTATTGCAGGTTGGTTGATTTTACCAATACCGGATCAACTCCTAACTCACTAAATTGGTGAAACATCAATACACGTTGGCATAAACGATATGTACGCAATTCGAATCCTGCTTTGTAAACAGAAAATGGATCTTGTCTTACTTCCCAGGATGCTTGTGGGCTTATGACACCATTGGCTGTGGAAAATCCATTGTAATTGCCATAATCAAATACAAGTGTAAAGAGCCAATTCGTTGTATAATTAACTGCATCGGGCGAGTACATCGTTGTATTTCCATATTGTACTCTATCTAAATAGATTTTATTAAATGCCTTTTCGGATTTTAATCGATGCATCTCATTTGCAGAGTTCTCTATACCATCTTTATTCTCTTTCAGATAGGAGTATAGCATCAGGTTTCCTTTAGCATCGAATGTTTTCTCAAGATTCCAGCTAAATATTTTGTTTTGTTGGGTAGGATGAGAAACACAGCTGCCTATGCTTTCTCCATAAATAGAGGTGATATTTTCTTTTGAGATTGTTCGCCAATGAATTTTTCCTGTGGTAGTATTTTTCCATTGCTCAATTCGGGCAAACAAACCTTCTGTTCGGGGAATATACCGTCGAATTGAAAAATCGCCATCTATGCGATCCGGTTCATTAAAAGGTACTAAATCTTCTGCTCCCGAAAGAATAAAAGTGTCGGAGTCGTTATCATCATCGTACTGTGGTAATCCTTTATCTGTTTTGCGTGTAATATTCGGAATTCCAACTCCCCAGCCAATACCAAACGGGCTATTTCCACTGCCTGAATTGTACGACAAACCGAGTTGAGGAGAAAAACCACTTCTCCCGGGACTAATAGCAATAGGAGCACTCATGGAAAAGGTTCCTGTAACGGGATTAGTTTCAAATTTTTCACCAATACTTTGAATAGCTCCACCGCCCTTGGGTAGGTTTATCAATGATTTTGACCCTTGCTGAGTACTTTCATTTTTTGTTCCACCGGAAGTTTTACCGGTAGAATTATTTTGTTGCTGTTCTTGTTGTTCCGGGTCTGTATGTTGATTTTCTATTTTTTTTGGTTTATTGTTTTCCATGTTATTCTTTTTTTACCACTATGATTTTCTTTTACCACTAAGACACTTAGGACACTTAGATTCACTAAGATTTTTTATATTTCTTATCTTTTTACCACTAAGGCACTAAGAGCACTTAGGCTCACTAAGTTTATAAATTTACCACTTTGTTGCACTTAGGCTTAGTGTTTCTTTGTGTTCTAAGTGTCTTAGTGGTGAATATTTTTTTTTATTCTTTAGCCAACAAAGCAAATTTTTCTGTTACTAATGGTACTAAATGTTGTGTAATATTTTCGCAATTAAAATTAATTAATAAGCCTTTGGGTTTATCAGCCAATTTTAAGTACGATAGTAATTGTGCCTGAAAAACAGGAATCATTACTTCTACTGCTTTTAATTCAACAATAATTAAATCTTCTACTAATATATCAAGTTTTAATGCACCACCTAAATCTTTTTCTTTGTATTTTATCGGGACATGAACTTGCGATTTTATTTTTAATCCACATTCTTTTAATTCATCTAGAAGGCAGGTTTCATAAACCGATTCTAATAATCCTGCTCCAAGATGTTTGTGCACTTCAATGGCGCAACCGACTATTTTGTATGCTATATTGTTGATGTATTTTTGTGTTAACATTTTTTTTTAACCACTAAGACACTAAGGGCACTTAGGTTCACTAAGATTATTCATATTTCATATCTTTTTACCACTAAGGCATTGAGGACACTTAGGTTCACTAAGTTTATAAATTTACCATTTTATTGCACTTAGACTTAGTGGTAATTTGTGTTCTAAGTGCCTTAGTGGTAAATATTACTTCACCACATAGACACTCAGAACAAATTTTTAATATTAATTATTCTGCTACCCAGGTATCTTTTGTTATGTATTTCATTACCAAAACAATATCCTTAGGCTTATCCGTAACATCTTCCATATTTATTGTAACTGTTTGAGATACAAAATCATTTGTTGTAACATCTAAAATTTCACGTGGAATATTAGTATTACCAACTACATCATAAGCAATTAATCCTGTTACATCTATTTCTCTTCCTTGCAAATAATAAGGCAATTGCGATTTTTTAATCTCAATAACTACATCCTTATTTCCTATTTCTGCCCAAGCTTCAGGATATTGCGATTTTAAGCTAAACATAGATACCATTTCGCTATCACTTGCCAATGAATTCAAGGTGTTGAATACTTCTGTTTCTACTACTTCTCTACTTAATCCATCCTGAGCAGTGTAATTAATATGTAAAATTACATCGCTTATGCTGTTATAATCAAACTGACGAACTTTATTGGGAAGAGTAAGAGACCAATTGCTGTCTACTCCGGCACCTTCAAATGGAAGGTATCGAGCATCATTAAAGTTAAGCTCAAACATTCCACTATCATTTAATGAACTACTGGTAGCCATGGTGCCTACTTTACTATCAATTGAAATAGTTTTTGTTGCAGATACTTTTATTTGGCTGCTAATTAATGATAAATTAGCTGAAATTGTTGTGTACGCCCCACTAACACACGGAATAGTAAGCGATACACTTTTTATCCTACGATTACAGTGCCCAGGGTGATCCATATTAAAAAGAATCTCGGGTAAAGTTATCTCACATGTTCCCCCTTGTCTTAAATCCAGGATTTTTTGAGGATCCAGTAATGCAAGTGATACATGCTTTGTAAGCTCATACGTACGTTTATGATCAGTTAGGTAATCCAGTTCCATTTGCTTTAATTGCAGGTATAATTTTTCGCCGGCAAGTAAACCTTTGTTGTTAGCGTCGAAATGATCATTTGTAATAATACTTTTTGGATTTTCAGGACATAACTCAAAGCTATATGCTTTTTCAGCTTGTTTAGCCATTTTATATGCCATATCAAATGCAGAACGATAAACAGTATTAATTTCTCCTATCATCCACAGGTACAGGTCTTCGTTGGTGAATTTAGACGAAAGAATTTCTAAGCTTTCTTTGCTTTGCTCAATTTGTGAAAGATGATTTTTCATATCAAGATTAGAAATTTCTTTGCGAATTTGAGCAGAAAGCACTTGTATCTCCAGTTGTCCTAATTCCTTTTCGGCCATATCTGCCTGAAAATCCCAATCCTCTTTGCGACGGTCGTAACCGGCCATTGTTCCTGCACGTGATGCTTTATGGCTTTTAATAGAGGATTCCATTCCTTTGGCAGAGGCTATCATTCCTCCCATTGTTGATAGTTGACTCCCTCCAATTGACATTACAAAATGTGGTGTCCCACCAAAGCCTGCTGCACCAACATTAAAATTAGGAATAAGGCTTAAACCACTAGCTTGAAGCTGGAGAAGTTGAGAATGCATTTGTGTTTTCAATGCTTTATCCTGATAATCCATTTGCTGTTGCTCTTTTTTGCTAATCTTTTCTAAGCCTTTGTAATGTGCTTTTCTAAAATTAATTATTTCCTTTTGCTTCTGAAGCTGCTCAATGCCTAAAACTGCATCTTCAATATTTTTTTCTTTAATACTGCTTAGCATTTCAGTTAGCTTTAGCTCGTGGCCTGCTCTAAGTTTAGAAATAGTTTCATTATCTCTTTTTTCTAAAGCCGACAATAATCCGGCACCTAAAGATTTTACCTCACCACAAATTTCCAAGGCACGTTGTAATAATGTTTGAAAGCGATATTGGGTTAAGCTTGCATCTCCACCGTTTACCAATTGACTAATATTAATACCTGCTGCAGCTGCTTTTACCAACATTCCAGGATCAATAGGAGGTGCAAACAAAGCTACGGTACGTTTATAACCATCTATATTCAGGCTATTTCGAATTTTAAACAATCGATCAGCAACTAAATCCCAATAGCCAAACATTTTATCATTTTTTGGAATGCCAAAGTATTGTTTTGCCACAGTATCGGTTTTATCAATTGAACTGAAAATACTTGTAACCATATCTTTTAGATCCTTGTCCTGCGAAGATGGTTTAGCAGCAATTTCCATTTCATTCGATTCAACAAATTTCTCCAGATAAGCTGAGTTTTCAGGCTTAATTAATGCTTCCTCGAAATACTCGATACCATTACCCATTGCATCGGATTCAAATTCATTGTATGTTTTTGCATTAATTATTGAAGTTTCAAGTATTTCAGGCTTCTTACCTAATAGCTGTGCTCCAAGAATATAATACTGTGTAGCCTCGTTTATCGATTCCATTGTATCCACTCTAAATGAATTATCGCCACGGGCTATTAATGTGTCAATATATTTCATTATTACTGCCTTCATATAAGCACTTATGCGTATTTGGGCAATATTATGTGGTTTAAATGGATCGCTACTCCATATCTCGATTTGGTCATTTAATTCATTTTCATCCGAATCAGAATCTTCATTCATACTTAAATCGTATAAAAGATCATCTATTCCTTCAGTTGCATGATAATCTGAAAAAGGTTTAAATTTCCAATACTTGGCAGGTTCTTCTCCTTCTGAAACTCTTGGGTCGAAAATATAGTGTAACCATTTTAGAGCCTCATCATAGTTTCCTTCGAGGAAGTACCTATTGGAAATAATATAAGGAATATGGAAAAACAGCTCCCAGTTATAAATCGAAGAAGCACCTTTCGATTGGAATTCAAATTGTTCAGCAATATAACCAATATTTTCGTCAGCAGAAATAGCTGAATTTATAACTACTTCTGTATTTAATTCAAAATCTGTTAAATACCGCTTGTTAGCCTGTTTTGGAAGAAGTTTATTGTAATCATTACTGGAAGGTTTAATTGGATCTAAAACTCCTGTAATACCATGTGTTTGTAACACATTTCTCATTGTTCCCATATATGGGTGATATCCTAAATAAGCGTTTATTACCGGTTTAAATTTAACATTTTCAGGAATAACATAAGTAAAATTTTCTTTTTCATAAAAAACAGGCTTGTCATCCAAAGTTTCTTTTACAACTAAAGTATCTTTGTCATCATCAGTGAAAAATGATTCTTTTTCATCTGTTTCTTCATCATTAAAACTTCGATCTTTTGTATTAGCTTCTTCTCGATAATTTTCTATTTTTGAGCTTTCTTTTACATCATAAGTATCAACTTTAAACTTAGTTGCAGAGTCAGAAATTCTGTAATCTTTGATAAAATCCGCTTTGTCTATAGTTTTGGAAACTTTAGTGACTTTTTTCAAAAGAGGTGAAATTTTATCAGCTTTTACAGTTGGAATAAAAACAACAGATTGTTTTTTACTTTCAACTACAAAAGGTGAATTACACATAAAACTCTTGTATTGATGAGGATAAAGCACAGTAGTTACATTGCCAATATTCTCAACAATATCATGTGAATAAGCACCTCCGGTTGAAGATACAACTGGCATTGAAACCCAATCTTCCTGAGCTTTCATTTTAACTTTTTGTGCAAATGGTTGCATACTATCCGGAATGTTATAATCAGATCCTTTATAAATAGATTGCTTTGTAAGTAGAATATGATTAAAACATTCTACCATAAATGAATCTCCTGTCTTGCCGGCACTTTTCGGGGCTATAATATGTAAGTAATTAGGATCGTCATTCTTACCATTTTCATAAACAAAACGATAATTCATTTTCTGCTTGCTGTCGGTATTATATATAACTTGTTGCTCGCAACTACGTTTTTCCGTCCACTTTTTATCAATAAATTCACTCCAACTTATCTGAACCTTTAATTGTTTACTTGTTTTTTTTGCTTGTACAGTAGTTTGACTTGTATCTGCTTTTAAGTCACTGTCTGATGGTTCTTTAGCGTCGTCGAAAAATTCTAACCAAAACACAATTAAACGGTCATTTATTACAACAGGTGCAATATGTTCACTGTGGATCTCAATGTTCATTTTTTCCCATGGAGTCCAATAAGATTCGTTAATAAGTTTTCTATAAAAATATTCTCTTGGCTCAAAACGCGACCTGCCAATTACATGTAAAATAGAATAAGACCCAATTTCTTCATTATACATTTGACAGAATTCAATATTTGCTACTTTTTCTAATTTAGAAACGTAGTTTAAATATGAATTTTCAATAACTTCTTTTGTTAATTCGCTACTTGTTAATTCTTTTTCCAGTTCTTTAAAGAAAGTGGATTTATTGTCGCGAAGTTCAGGTTCTATCCAATTTTCAGGATATAAGAATATTTTCCTGTTGGCTTCCCAAACTCTGTAAATTCCCATCCAATCCCATTTCTTTTCATCTTCTTGTGAAAGGCTTTTGCCTGGTTCAAGATTAAATTGAATACGTTGAATAAATAACTGCACCGCAAGTGTAGCCTGAAGAATTCTACTGCTTGAAACTGCCGGAGTCATTTGAGTGTCAATAAGGAAGTAGGAGTATAAATCGTTAATATCCTTAATTAACCTGTCATCCTCAGCTTTTGCCAACTCAGTTTCCAATATGTATTGAACCAAAGCATTTCGCTGTTTAATTCGGAGTTCATCGCGCCCTTCCGAAACTTTACCCTGATATACCTCAGTTCCAAGTTTCTTTTCAGCACATTCCGAAATGTATTGTATCTCATCCAGCTGAATGTTATTCCATTTTAACCAATTAACGGCTTGGCTTGTATCTATATCTTTCTTTTCAAAATAAGCATTCACCTCGCCAAGAGTGTTAAACCAAGTAAGATTTGAATTATAGTTTGTAGCAACATCAGGATCTAACATTTCGTTATGTTCCCAAACAGACAAAATAGCTTTCCATTGTATATAGTCATCAAGTAATAAATCAACTGCCACTTTATCATTAGTTGAAACAGTATTGTAAAATTCAAATCTGTTTACTTCCGGTTTAAGAAATATACCGACATCACAAATAGCAATTAATTTCTCGAAATCATTAAAGCTACTCTGATTGCCAATGCTAGTAGGTAGATTAAATATATCGAGAGGAATTGAAGACATATTTTCAAAATCGCTTTGAGAAAGATCCAATATTCTTGAAATCCAAAGAGCCTTAATATATTTTACGGTCGTGTTTGTATCAAGAGTTTCGTCAAGTGCTACTTCAACTAAAGTCTTTGAATTTAATATATGTATAGTTACAAGGTATTCTGTAATCTCATTACTAGCTCCGGATATTTTTGCTAGTTCCTGGATAATATATGCTTTAAATGTTTCAGGGTTAATAACATCTTCTAAAGTAGGCTGTAATTCTGTTTTCTTAGCATTAATATTAGTACAAATTATAGCTAAATCTTCGTCAGTTGGCAGCTTGCTATCCTCTAATCTTTCATGAGTTAATAAATATAGAAGCTCATCAATATCTACATTGTGAGAAATCATTAACTTATATGCATTTGTTATGGCCGGTATGAAATCGGAAATAGTATCATTGCCCGAAATATTTAGTAGCTTACAAATAGAAACAAATTCATTAACAGAAACATTTATAGAATTAATTAATTGCCATGATCGAATTATATTGAGAACACCTTTTAAAGTGATAATATGTTGCTCATCACTTTTCTCAGAAACAAATAATAATTCGTTCATTTCTTCAAAATCGAATTGCATAACTCCTTGAAGGTATTCTATAAATGAAGAAAAAGTGTCATCGGTATTTAAAGCAGGTGTGCCTAAAATATAATTAAAATCAACACCTTCGTTACACAACAGTTTCAAACTATCCTTATGCTCTTCCGGTAAGTTGTTTTCTTCAAAATATTCTACAGCAAAAGATTTTTCATTTTTGTACTCTAAAAATTTCAAATCACCATACAAGCCTGCTATTTGCCTGCTTGATACATTTAAAGACAATTGAGTTTTTTTTGCTTTCCCTATTTCTTCAATACAAGTTTTGTCTAAAAGTGGATTTGTATTAGCCGTTCCACCATCGTAAAAAGCTGAGAATCTGGAATCAGATAAAATAACAGCATCAAGAACAGAAACCGGCCATTTAGTAATTTCAAGCAGGCGTTTGAATTGATACATACGTTTCATAAATTCATTTCCAAGGTCGCGTGTAATAAATTCTAAATATGCATTCTTTAATTCCATTTTAGTTTTAAAGTGAATTGTGTGGCGCACATTCTGGCCATCATTATTCACAAACGGATTCACATAATAAGAAGATAATAACAGCTTAAAGTACTCTAAATTCATGACTGATTTATCAAGAAAATCAGTAATCATAAGTCTTATTTGTAAAAAACCTGCAGATTCATCCGGATCGAGGATATCATTATTTATAAAAGGAAGAAAGTTTTCGGGTAAGGCAGGAATTGTTTCAGGATAAACAAATTCTAAATCTTGCTTGGTTAAGCCAAGTGCGTCAAAATAAGGATTGGCGTTATCTGTCGTGTTTTTGTAAAAAGGTTCAACCAATTTACTTCGGTTTATTCCCAAAGCTTCACAATAAATCTTTAATTCCTCGCTTTTTAATTGAAAAGGTGTTTGTTGCCAACTGGAAATTGGCGATTCTTCAATTTTATCATAAACACTATATAAACAATTTTCTGGATTCACTTTTAACTGATCTGAACTTTTGGTTGTGTTAAAGTTAAATTTATCAAGTTCTTCAGGATTTGTAGCTGCAAGATTTTCATTTTTGAATATCTCACTTTCTAAAATTTCAATCACCAAATCAATATATGGAATAGGGGTAATGGCATTTTCACAGTTTAATGGAATATTACCTATGTCAGGCCTGCGTTCAATTATTTCGTCATATAAAGTTGTAGTATCCGTAATCTTATATTGTTTCAATAAATTCAAAATATCCACAAGATAGGCTGCTGGCCCCAAAACAGATTCTCCATGCTTTGTATCGGTAATATCCTGATCGCCAAAAAGAACTTCTAAATCTGGTAATGTTAGCAACTGAACATTCTGGGTATCACTTTGCGCAATGGGATTATTTGGGCTTACAACCGTAGGATTTCCACTGTTTGTAGCATGTGAATATTTATTTAACAACGATAATGCTTTATTTACTTTATATTCCGCTGCATTGTAAATATAAGCCTGGTTTGTAGATTCCAAAACATCGGAGGTTTTTGCTATAAAATTTGTTCGTCCCACTTTAACAACATCAAAAGCAGAATTGAAACCTTTTTCAATTAAATAAACCAACGTTTCAAATATTGAGTATTTAGTTACACTAAAAACACGTTGGATGAGGTTCATAAAATCAATCCAATCGGTTTTTGTATATGAAGTGAGATCTGTAAAGAAAGACTCAAATAAGGATAAATTGTTTTCTGTATAATCACGCACAAGCGATTTTTCGATATTGAACTCCTTGCTATTGTTTATACCTATATCAAAAAAATGTGTTGTACTTGTTTCTGTTTCTGAAATAAGCTTTTTACGCAGAACATTGAATTTTGTGTTTAGTAAAGAGTTACTTGAGTTTAAATCAGACATCTTGTCCAACCTCAAAAATAAGGATCTTGTAGGATGATATAATTCAATTTTTTCGTTAATTAACGCACTAAATGCATTTACGTCCAATAAATCTTCTGATAAATAATTAGTCGATAATATTTCACTTTGCACCGTTTCAGAGGCAGAAGAAATTTTAGCAATTATTTCATCTTTAGTTAATTTAAGTAGTTCGTTTAAAGGTACTAAGTTTCCAGACTCTACAAATAAATTAATAAAAGCATTGTTACTTTCACACAACTCACTGTAATCGACTACTAGTTTTAATTTTAGTTCATCTTCTGCCGATAAATTTAATTTCTCCCAAAATCCGCTATCAATATTTTGGCTATCGTAGGAATACTCTACAAGGCATTTGGTAAACTCACTTCTTTTTGTTTCATCATTACTTATAGCCAAAATTGTTGTGTCACTAATATTACTAAAGAAATCGTCAAACCTTCCAGCTATAAATTGAACGATTTTATCTTTTAGTTGTTCAATTTTCACAATAAGCATAGCTTGTTCGGGGATGATATTCTCGCTAACTGCTTTGCGAATTTTATTTGTTAAAGCATAATTCGACATGGAAAATAAGGAGGATATATCTGCTTTGCATCCTTTCATTATGAGACCAAAAAAAATGTCCTCATGCTCTAATCGCAGAGTATTGTTAAGATCTCTTGCATTTCCTAAATGTTGAACATTCTTTAAACTTGCTCCTGTAACTGAAGCTACATAAGGATGTTCTTCCATAGAGTAGCTTCTCTTTCGACTTCTAATTGGTATGAGTTCCTCTTCAATTGCGATAGTTTTTGACAAAGGCAATAATTCTATTTCTCTTGTTGTAAGTCTGGTATATATATCAAGTGTATCTTTTATGAATTGAAAGTTAATAGTTTCTTTTCGCCTACCTGTATAAACGATTGGTGAATTACTTATTGCATAATTTTCTATAACTTCTTTATATACTATTACATCAGTACTTATATTTTGAATTTCACTGTCTTCTGTAACACGAATATAAGTGGTTTTAGACTTTTTGTCCGCACTATAAACTACTTTTCGATTGAGAACTTTAAAAGGATTGTTATCACTGCCAATTAATACTTTCCAATAATTATTTTCTTCCGCACTTTCATCTTCATTAATGGAAAATATTTTTTTGGTTACAGTCCAGGAATCACCCGTATTTTCTATAGAACTAACTTCATATGCACAATCATATTCTTCGTCAATATCAATATCCCCTAAATATGGCTGCTCAGTAATAATCTCTGTTTTAGAGGTTGGCATCTCAAAAGTAGTAGATTTACTATCAGTTATACTTGCTTCTGTTTCACTTATTTTTATTAGGTCTTCGTTGTTAAAATATCGTAACCTTAATTTTGACCTTTTCTTTAGCCCCTTAATTATGGGTTCTCCATAAGGAATTTCATATTTTCCTTTTAAATCTGTAACTGCGTATCCTAAAACCTCTTCACTTAAACCATCATATAATTCTACCAGACAACCAACGGCACCAATAAAATTCTTTCTTCTTACAATTCCTTTTACAGAAGCAAGTGTAAAAACTTTCAAATGTCTTAATATTGTTGTTTGTGTTTCGCTTTCCCTGATAACGATTTCTTGTTTGTCAAGGTTTAATTGCCTGTCCCCTTGAAAAACAAATAATTCAAGTTCGAACGGGATACCTAATCCTATTAACTCATCTTCTTCAATTACCATGTAATAACTGCCATCTTTTTTACAGATAGCTGAGCCTATAACTTCAATTTTAGGTTCTCCGGCCTGATCAGATTCAGGATCATAAACGGAATAATTGTAAGCACATACTTTTAGATTTTCTCCGTAACCGGAGGTTGATAAATCATATATTTTACCGGTAATGGTTAATGAACTTCTAAGTGGTGTAGGATCAGGTATAGGAATTGGCTTATAAAATAAATTTGAAAGCATATCGTAATCTTCAATTGGATATATCATAATTTGTTGATTTTTGTATTTAATTTAATTTTTATGGTAAAAACGATTCGTATTTTAACTCTTATTTGTGAGTTATTAAACTTGATTAGGTAAATGCTCATCTAAAAATATTACTCTATCTATCAGTGTCACAACTTCATCGTCCATAACATCTAAGCGCGTTGATAAGTCTTCTACCTTAGCTACTGGTATTAATGGTAAATCATCTACAGTAGGTGTCCAGGTGTTAGGTCTGGCTCCAACATCGGTGGCATTAGGTTTTTTGCCAGTGTGATAGATGTTATCTGAAGCTACACCTCCAATTTCATCAACTTTACCAAGCAATGACATTACTGAAGGTTCATTACCATCAATTAGATCAACTCTTGGACCAAACATCCACTGTCGGGTTGAAGTGTTAGTATCATAATAATGTAAACATCTGTGATACGAAATAGTAGCATTAGCTGCCCAGTTAAATGACGCACCTACTCCCGTAACCTTTTTCCCTGTGTCGCAATCGTAAATACCCCCAAGGGTACTCAAACCGGTTTGTCCTGCAGGAAAAACATATCCTATTATTAAATACCATTTATTGTTCTGAGGTAAATCTCCACTCCAGAAATAGGGATTTGTATGTATTGTATCTGTATTTATAGTTGTTACAGTAGAACCTTTACAACCCAAATAAGTTTTTCCGGAATCGCTATTTGTTTTTACAAAAATTGCGAAACGATAAGTTTTAGATTTGTCAATTGCAAAATCAACTGTATTCCAACCACCATCAGCATCGTATGAAGCATCTGGTCTGCATTCCCATAGTATCGATCTTTCTCCTTTTGGGTTTAAGCCGTAAACTCTATAATTTTCTGTAGCACTTCCGTTTAGAGTAAAGAAACCAGTAGCTCCGGAACCTATTGTCCAATCGTTTTCAATAAGTTGTGTGCCAACTCTGGCACTAATTCTACTGTCAGCAAGGTTTGAGGCTTCAGCTGAAGTTACTGCACCAATGTTAGAAGCTTGAATATATGAACCATTATATTTTTTACCATCTCTTAGGTAACTAATTTCAGTATCACTACCAACTTTAGCACTAATTCGATCATCAGCATCAGTGGATGATATAGCTCCATCAACATCATCTACATTATATGTGCTTCCATCTAGTTTTTTACCATCCGCAAGATTTGTTTTTTCTGAACCTTTTATTCGATGATAAGTCGTTCCGTCAGGTATTTCATCCATATTTGGCCTATTATCCGTGTGATACATGTCATCTGATAATACTCCACCTAATTCCTCTACTTTTCCTAATAATGCTATTACAGAAGGTTCATTTCCATCAATAAGATCGACTCTTGGATTAAACATCCATTGTCTCGTTTCAATGTTAGTATTAAAATAGTGTGAGCATTTGTGAGACGAACTAATACAATCTGCTGCCCAATTAAAAGAATGTTCAACATCGGTAATCTTTTTCCCGGTTTCACATTCATAAACTCCACCCAAATTGTCCAGTCCGGTTTCACCGGTAGGAAAAATATATCCTACTATTAAATACCATTTATCATTTTCGGGTAAATCTCCATCCCAAAAATATGGACTGGGATTTTTTGTGTCTGTATTTAGTGTAGCCACAGTATCAGGTGTGCAACCAAAATAAGTCCAACCTGAATTATTATTTGTTTTAATAAAAACAGAAAATCGATAGGTTTTTGATTTGTCAATTACAAAAGGTTTTGTAATCCAGCCACCATCAGCATCATTTACAGCATCAGGCCTGCATTCCCATAAAACAGATCTTTGACCTTTTGGGTTAATGCCATATACTCTGTGGTTTTCAGTATCATTCCCGATTAAATCAAAAAAGTCAGTAGTGCCCGAGCCAATAGTCCAATCATTTTCTACGAGTTGAGTACCGACTCTGGCTCCGATCCGTCGGTCAGCAAGTTCTGAGGCTTGTTCTGAACCAATGGCTCCAATATCATCAGGACTGGTTGGCGTCATTAATTCCCATTGATTAGTATCTGAATTCCAATAGTGAAGCTTACGTCTTCCTTCATGATTTCGCATCCAGAATTTCCCTTGCACATTAGGGTCAGGTTCATCGTCTCCTTCGTGAAAATTATCCTGTTTGTTATCAACTGTTTTTTCAACGAAACTCAATTTAGTCTTAATAACATTGAGTTCTTCCTGCTCCATGAGCATTGCCAAAATGGCATTGTCAGTGTTTATCATAGATTTTGCCGTATTATATTATTAAATGTTTATTAAAATTGTTTTTGTGTTTATAGTATTAAGTATAACATAATACGTAATAATATTTTACATTGTTACAAGATTATTCAATCCCTTAATCAAGGTATTTTTAATCACCTGTTTAGGGGATAAAACATGTCCAAATTTTGTATTTGTATAAATAATAGTTCATTATTTAAATTTAAGCCTACAAGTATGTTTTTTTTGTTCGTAGATTAATTCTAAATAATTTAACGTATTGATTTTGGAAATTAACGCTTAATATTTGAGAATAAACGTTTGAAATTAGAAGATGAATTTAAATTAGAACTCAATAAGTAATTAATTCAATTAAATAAGTACAAAATGAAAGTATAAAAATAGGAATTCTTTCAAGTTTCTATTTTTATTTAATTTTTAGCAATAATTATTATTTTGGATAAATTTTTAACGCTGGTACACAAGATAAAAATACTATCCAAACCTCTAAAGTTCATCCTGATAATTATCGGTGACTGGCTTAGGATACTCAATATTGCATAGTAAGTAATAACAAACTAGATTTAATTTGTTATTGCAATAGAACTTAATAGTTGTATATCATTTAAATCAGAATAATCATATTGATACAAACCATCATCGCCAATAAGCATTAATATCCCGTTTAATGGAATTACATCGTAGGTTTCAATATCTGGGAATGTGGCAATAATATTATCAGCTATACCGTCCACTTCGCTTGCATCAAATATTTTAAGCCCGGCACTACCATCGCAAACAAATAAAGTAGAATTATCAATTCCTAAACCATAAGGTTCTGTCATTGGGTATGATTCTACCCATTCAGGATTTTCAAGATCACTAATATCAATTACATCTAATTGATTAGATTCTTCACCACATAAATTCCCTGCTCTTAAAGTTACATAAGCATAATCGCCTTCAATAACAACAGGATCACAACTAGTGATATGCTGATATTCAGAGATAAATAAGGGGTATTTAGGATTTGTAATATCATAAATTAGCATTCCTGTTTGAGAGCCAATAAATAAATGATCTCCCGATGGAAAAAGAGTTTCAATTCCCCAAGTAACATAAAGTGAACTAATTAATAATAGGTCAGTATGATTTGTTATATCAACAACTTTTAATTCACCTGAATCTATTGCATATAAAACATTATTTCTAATCGTAAAACGTGCCATAGATCCACCTACACCAAAAGATGAAGCACCTGATGAATATCCTGATGTTCCGTTAGAGTATGATGCTTCCATATAATCAACGCCTTCTGACCATGGATAAATAGGATAGTTGTGTTGTTCAATTTCGCGCGTTATTTTCTTTAATTCCCAATCAACTACCACACCTTTATCGTAGTTAATATCATCAACACGGTAGTTATTATCGTATGGAGGAATTATATACTGAAAAATGTCTTTTAATCTGTTTACTTCAACAATATTATTGATATTAGAAATATCAAGTGCAACTAGATCGATGTAACTATCCGCATAAAGAATATCGTCTTTAACAGAAATGTCAACATTGCCAGAGACATTAATAAATGCAATATTTTGTGGAGAAGATGGATTCGAATTATCAATTACATGAATTCCTTTTAAGTATTCGTTAATAAATAAATAATCATTGTAAAAATATATTTTACCAGGGTTTTCAAGGTTTCGAACAGCTTCTGTTTGAACAGAGTTTCTTAGTTCTCCATATGTAATGTAAACAGGTACATTTGCCATGTATGTTTCCATTATTTTATCATCACAACTAGAAAATATAGAAGTTACAATTAATAGAAAAATTATCGATTTTAATTTCATTTTCATCAAAGCTTATATTTGTATAAATAAGTCAAATTAAAGATGAAGAACATTTAAAAATGGTTGCGTAAAGATGAATATATAATTTTTTTTTCTGTGAACGCAACCAAGCTAATATTTTGATCATCTTGCTAATATGCTTTTGACTTGAAATACATTGGCTAACAAAAACATTGTGAGCTTATTCTGAAAATGCTTCATAAGCCTTTTAGGTTCAATGAGTTTATAAAGCAAAGCAATTGAATACTAGCCTTATTTAAAGATATAAAACATAATACAAGTTACATGAAAAGATTTTCTAAGTTCTTAATTACCTTATATTTATTTTCTATTATTTTGTTTGTACCCAAAATTTCTCAAGCACAAGAAAAATTACATGATGTCGTATACTTAAATAATGGAAGTATTCTTCACGGAGAAATTATTGAAATTCAAGTAAATGAATCAATAACGATAATTAGTAATTGTGGAGATAGATGGGTAGTAAATCAAAATGATATAATGCGTATAGCAAAGGAGCCATTGTCAAATGAAATAAAGAAAGACTCAAATGAGTACATATCCTGTAAGACTAAAGGATATTACTCTAATATTAATATTGGTTTTATGCTTAGCGGGGAGATGGAATCAATATTTCCATCTTTAAGCTTAATGTTTTTAAATGGATATCAGTTCGATTGGGGTTTAGCCTTAGGAGCAGGAGTAGGGATCGATTTAATTGATGAAACCTATATGCCGCTTGTTGCTGATATTCGATATTCTTTTAAGGATTCAAAACTTAGTCATTTTGTATTCTTTCAAGGTGGATATGCAATGCCTTTAGAATCACCTGATCCATATGATTATAATTATTCGGATTCAAACCCAGAGTCAAAAGGAGGTTATATTATTAATCCTGGAATTGGCTTAAAATTGAAATTGAATGATAATAATGCTTTTTCGTTTGCTATTGGTTATAAGTATATGCAGGTAAAGCATGAATATATTGAATATAGTGGACAAAAAATTAATCGTACAAGCGAATATAATCGAATTACATTAGGAATTGGATTCCATTTCTAGGATTTTCTCGTGCTTCCATATATTTTCATTGCTTCCATTAAGGTTTTAGAATTCGGGAGCGTTTTTTTATACCTTAAATCCGCAAAGCGTTCAACGGATTTGTTAATAATCAGCAAGTTGATAATAATTTCATGTCATCTATATTAGTTAACCGTTGTACGGTTAATTACTTAATATTTAAATGAATGAAAATTTACTTGCAGATATTAGGTATTTAAAAACCTAATATGTGAATAAAAAGTCATTAATTTTTAATAACTTTTAAACTTTAATAAGTTATAATTTAAAATTCTGATGTACTTTTCATATTGAAAATTTAGTGTTATGAGTGACAAAAAAAAAGTTAGGTTTTACATATTTTTATTACTTATCATAATATTTGCAAGTGCTTGCAAAAAAGAGAATCAAACAAGAATACAGACAAGCTGGTCGGCAAAATACCCAACATCAATCCCTTTTAACATACGTAATAACGAAAAGAATTTAGGAAATATAGTAATTAATCATTCATTTGAAGCAGGGAAAGTTTATTACGAAGAAGGTAGTGTAAAATCATATGTGATTAATGGATGGAAGAAAGTAGGGCAAAATATTAAATGGGTAAATTCTGAAAATGGAGAATTTGGGTCAGAAGATGTTTATAAAGGAAATCACTCAATTAAGATTGAGAGGAATAAAGCTAATGAGATAGAAATAACAGGCGAAGGAATTATTAGCGATTACCTTAAAGTAATTCCTGGCAATTATTCCCTAAAATTATTTTTGAAACTTGAAGATATTTATCCTAATCAGTCGCGAATTGGTACAAAAATGTATGATGCAATAAATATACGATTGCATTTTTACGATAAAAATAAAATAGAAATTAGTGGAACAGAATTAGATGCCTTTACTGATAAAAAAATTGATAATACATTTAAATCATTAACACTATCAAATTTTTGGGAACTTGATAACTTTGCTTGGGGTGAGATTCATGGCATAACAGCAAATTTTCCTTATTTCGATGGCGATATACCTGATAATGCACGATATGTAAAAATATTTATTGGACTAAAAGGAACAGGTAAAATGTGGATTGATAATGTTGATTTTCGATACACGAATGAAAATTTTACCATGCTCGAAAGATTAGAACCTTATTTCGATTCATCTTATTTAGCAAATGATTTAGTATTTCCACAACCTAAGCAATTGATAAAGAATTCTCAAATAGAATTTTTTAATCAAGAAGTAGCACTTTATCCAATAATTGTAATTCCAAAGAATTCCAGTAAAAATATTTTAGAATCAGCAGTAGAATTAAAAGAAATATTAAACTCTTTAATTAATGATAGTTCAGACCTTCGAAATGATAATATAAAGATTGTTAAGAATATTAACTTAAATGAGATATCAGAAAAACAATTTATTATATCAATAGGGGAAAGTGAAATCTATAAAACTTCTAATTCAAGCTTGCCAGATTCAATTATTAGAGAACATGAGGGTTCATACTACATTATTCAATCAAAAAATAAAGACAACCTGGTTTTTATTAATGGTATAAATGATCAAGCAATAAGAAACGCTATAACTACATTCAATCAATTATTCGACTCGAAAAATTCATTGTATTTAAGTGCAGATATTATTGATTATCCTGACTTTCAGGAAAGAGCACTCATAATACACAATTTTGAAGGAGCTCTTGAAGAATTTAATGTAAAAATGAAATTGTTGAATCAATTTAAATTCAATAATGCATATTTTGAATGGTATGGTACAAAGCATGAAGAACATTACCCATTTGATTCATTTAAGGATATAATAAACGAAAATAGTTCCATTAAATATGGATTATTGCTTGATTTAGATAAATTAAAAATAGATAAAGTTGATTTGTTTGATAGATTCAATTCCAGAGGATTGACTACAAAATCTTTGAAATCAATATTATTATCAAGTGACAGCTCTATTTACAGTACTAACTTGCATTTAGCACATATAAAGAAACTCAATAGTTTTAGCAATTACATTAATAAGAAAAATATATCCGTTAATCTTGAGCTTCTTCCCCCATGGAAAAGCTTAGATATTATTGATAAAGGACATGGTAAGGCAGAAATATATTATTACAATATTAATAAAAATATATCTAAAGATATTTCAATATATTGGACAGGTGGAACGTATTATTCAGCGCAAATTGATAATGCTGAATATTTTAGAATAAAAGAAATTACAGGAACATCTCCCATATTATATGATAATAGCTTATTAATTCAACATGAAAGATTTAATTCAGAATTAATTCGGAATTACTATGCAGGTAAAATAAGAACTTTGTCGATTTTTGAACCTTATAATTTACTAGCTTTTGACAATTTTTATAAACAATCTCCCCAAAAGAAAATTTTATTAAATACAAGCGATTTAAATGAGTTGAATATGATTAGCTTGCTTACAGCTTCAAATTATTATTGGAATACAAACTCATATAATGCAGATAAATCACTTTGGATAGTACTAAATAAGCTATATGGTAGAGATATTGCAATAAAACTTATTTATTTTAACGATGCTTATTATGGTTTAAAAGAAGTATGTCAACGGATAAAAACAAATGGATTGCAATATAAAAATCTAAGAATTGGTAAGCTTTTTGAAGAAGACTTAAAAAAGATTTACAGTGAGATAGAAACAAGCATCAACAATGAAATTCTATTGTCTGAAATTGAAAGCCTTAAGGATGAAGTATTGAAAATATATGATAATTTAAATTAAGAAATAGAAGAATAAAAAAGTATGAATAGATTGTACAAATCACTCGAAAATGATTAGTTTTGCGTTCAAATTTTGAGAGAGAATATGAAAGAAGATTTTGAAGATATTTTTCATGAAGAGGAATATAGCGAATTAGTTAATCGTTATGAAGAGATGTTAAAAAATAACACAAGTTATTTTTTTGATGTTTCCGAGTTTGAAAGTATTATAGATTATTATATTGATAGTAATAAGGCAAATAATGCTTTAAATGTAGTTAAATATGCAGCTCAGCAACATCCAAATTCGTTAAATATTCAAATGAAGAAAGCACAGGTCTTGGTTGATAAAGGACACGCTGCTCCAGCTTTACAACTTATTAATCAACTCGAAAAAATTGAATCTTCAAATTCTGATGTTTACTTGCTTAAAGGTAGTACGCTTAATATAATGGGGCGCTACAGCGAAGCAGAAAGAGCATTCGATACAGCAATAATATATAGTTACGAAGATAAAGCAGAGGTTATACATACCATAGCTCAATCGTTTGAGCAAATTGGAAGATATAAAACCGCATTAAAATATTTACATGAAGCTTATAAGCTAGATAGTAAAAATATTATGCTTTTATTTGATATTGGTTATTGCTATGAAAAATTAGGGCAAATAAATAAAAGCATTGAGTTTTATATTCAATATATAGATAAAGAACCATTTTCAGAGAATGCATGGTATAATTTAGGTATTTTGTATAATAAATATGAAAAATACCCAGAAGCTGTTGAAGCATATGAATATGCACTCGCTATAAATCCTGACTTTTCTGTAGCCTATTTTAATTTAGCTAATGCTTATTCAAATCATGAAGATTTTCATAATGCTATTATAAACTATAAAGAGTATTTGAAATTTGATGGTAAAAGTGTTGAGATATTAACTTTTATTGGCGATTGCTATGAAAGTCTTAAGGAATTTGATCTAGCGCTTAAATATTATGATGATGCTTTAAATATTGACAATTATTACGCAGACGCATATTTTGGCAAAGCAAATGTAATGTTCAGATTGGAAAAATTCGAATTGGCATTACCTTTAATCGAAAAAGCAACAGTTATTGATGATATTAATCCTGAATTTCTATATTTATATGGGAATATTCTTAACGAACTTAATAAAAATCAGGAAGCTTTAAATGCTTTTAAAAAAGCGCATGATTTAAGCCCTGAGGAAATGGACTTTGCTTTCTCACTTTCAGATTCATATGTTCGAATAAAAAAAATTGATCTTGCGATAAATATATTATCAGAATATCTTAAAGATAATACACGAAATGCCTTGGTTTATTATCGTTTATCTGGATGTTATTTTTTAAAAAATGAAAAGGATAAAGCTTTGATGCTATTTGAAAAAGGGCTAAAAATAGATCCCAAAGATTATTTAGAAATCATTCTGTTATATCCTGATGCTATTGAGGATAACGTGGTAAATGAACTTCTAAATAAATATTGTTTTGAAGAATAATACATTGAAGTAAAATAAATAATTCCAAAACGAAAACATTCTATATAGCTTGAAGTGTTTTCGTTTTTTTTAATAACAATTATGAAAAATCAAATACAACAATACATAAACTTATTTTTAAAAGGTTTTGCAATGGGAGCAGCAAATGTAATCCCAGGTGTTTCAGGAGGAACAATTGCACTTATTACTGGAGTTTTCGAAAGACTGATTAATGCTATTAAATCATTTGATATTAAAGCAATTAAACTATTATTTAAAGGGAAAATAAAAGAATTGATAGAATATGTTGATTTATATTTCCTGATTGCAGTTTTCTCAGGCATGATCATTAGCGTTGTTTCTTTAGCAAAGCTTCTGGAGTTTTTATTTACTAATTACCCTGTTTTAGTTTGGGCATTTTTCTTTGGATTAATATTAGCTTCGGTATATTTCGTTGGTAAAACAATTAAGAAATGGAGTATTAGTGTTATTCTTACATTTATTTTTGGAACGTCAATAGCAGTAGTCATTTCAATGCTAAATCCTGCAACACAAAATGATTCATTTTTCTATTTAATCATTTGTGGTATAGTTGCAATTTGTAGTATGATTTTACCAGGATTATCAGGCTCGTTTATTCTTATTCTACTTGGTAATTATGAACTTGTAATGATTCAATCGGTAAGTACTTTTGATTTAGCAATACTTTTCCCTGTTATAATTGGAGTAATCGTTGGCTTAATAGCCTTTTCACATATATTATCATGGATATATAAAAAATATAAAGATCAAACGATCTCTATATTAACAGGTTTTATACTTGGTTCATTAAGTATTCTATGGCCATGGAAAAATGAGATTTACTTACTTGATTCTGTTGGAGATTTTATCCTAAAAGAGGGTGAGAAAATTCCACTTATGTCAACTAAATACATTCCTGATACTTTAAGTACCGAAGTAATTCTTGCTATTTCTCTTATGATTATCGGATTTATAACGATATATTTGATAGAAAAATTAGCAAGCACTCAAGAATAATGCGTTTTTTCGGACTTATAGGTAAAACATTAGAACATTCTTTTTCTCCCGCATTTTTTAAGGAAAAATTTAATGAAGAGGGAATTGAAAATACTTTCTACAATCTATATCCTTTAAAATGCATTGATGAATTCAATCAATTAATTAGTGATTTTACAGAACTATCCGGATTAAATGTAACAATACCTTATAAACAAGAGATTCTACCCTTCCTTGATGAAATTAATAAAGACGCTAAGGAAATAGGAGCAATTAATACAATTAAATTCGATTGGGTTAACTCAAAACTAAAACTCACAGGATATAATACCGATTACCTTGGTTTTATCGAAAGTATTAAACCACTATTAAAAAAACAACATAAATCAGCATTGGTATTAGGAACAGGAGGAAGTTCCTTAGCAATTACACATGCTTTAAAAAAACTTGGAATTACTTATACTAAGGTTTCGCGAAAACCTGAAAACGCCAAAGAAATAAGTTATGAATTGCTTAATAAGGATATAATTGGTGAAACTAAATTAATAATAAATACCACACCACTAGGTATGTATCCTGAAATTTCACAAAATCCAGATATTCCCTATAATGCAATAACAAATGATCATTTATTATACGACCTGATTTATAATCCAAAACAAACAGAATTCCTGAGAAAAGGAAAAGAGCAAGGAGCGGTAACGAAAAATGGATTTGAGATGCTTATAAAACAAGCAGAGTATTCTTGGAAAATTTGGAATAATATTTCCTTTAAAAAATGAAAAACTTATACTAACCTGATTACGACGTAAGAATTTAGTATAAGTGGAATCTAATCAGTTCATTTTTAATAATCCCTTAAATCCGCAAAACATGGTACGAATTTATTAATAATCAACATTTGATTATAATTTTATATCATCAATATTAGTTAAAAACGCCAAATTACTCACGAGTTTAATATTTATAAAATTGTGTTCGTGAGCTTCGCAATGTTCTTCGTTACCCTCGTATTGAAAACAGTTACTTCGACATGCTCAGTATATCGCATTCACAAAAGTGAACTCCTTGGTTTTCAAAACTTCGAATTCCGATAACTATCGGAACGTCTTTGACGCTTTTTTATCAAAGACCCTAAAAATAAGTAGTTTTCTTGCTGGCACAAATCAACTGTGGAACAGTTAAATACGTAATGTTTAGATAAATGGAAATTTACTTGTAGATATTAAGTAATCATGGATTTTAACTCAAAGAATAAGGCTTACCCTAAGCAAATTTCTTCTTAGCAATTATCAAAAGATCCTAACCTAAAATTCAGGCTTATTGAAAACTAAACATTTGCGCATTTGCTTATATCGAACTCAGGTTAAACTATTTGTATTTTATCTGTTTAGAATAATCGTACATTATTTATTAGTGTTTAAAACTTAAAAAGAAGAGTTTATCAAAATTATTTAAATATTGAACAAAGTTGGAGATTTGCCTTAGAAAAAACCTAAAATAAAATGTATTATTGTGTACCATCAACAATATATTTTATATGAATAAAAAAATATCGAAAGAATCAAAAGAATTACTTAAAGATTTATATAGTCAAGACTATCATTTTACTACTCCAGAAGGTAAAACTTTCCCTATTCCAAAATCAGGAACTCTTGGTCTTTTAGCCTTGGGATATCAAGGATTAATTGCATGGAGGAAACAAAAATCAAATGCTAGTATAGTAAAGCAATAATTTTTGTTCTCATTTATTTATAAATCAATTAAACAGAAAGTATTTTCAAAAAAATATGAAAAAAACTGTTTTGAAATTATTTCTTGGTGTTGTTATATTCTTACAACCTAATGCACATAAATCACAGGAAATTGTGGAGCTATTTTTTTAAGAACTATCAGGAAAAAGAAGATTGTATATACTCTATTCATAAAATATGTCAAATAAAAAGAAAGTATTACTAATCGGTTGGGATGCTGCTGACTGGAAAGTTATAAATCCACTAATGGATGCCGGACAAATGCCAGCATTAGAGAGTTTGGTAAATCAAGGAGTAATGGGGAATATTGCCACGCTGGATCCTCCGTTTTCTCCAATGCTATGGACATCTATAGCTACCGGAAAAACTGCAGATAAACATGGTATACTTGGTTTTACCGAGCCAGATCCGGAAGGTATAGGTATGCGCCCCATAACAGCCTCTTCCAGAAAAGTAAAAGCAATTTGGAATATATTAACACAAAAAGGTTATAAAACACACGTTGTGGGTTGGTGGCCTTCGCATCCTGTTGAACCAATTAATGGTATTATGCTTTCCAATAATTTTGCAAAGTGTAACCAAGCGCCTGATAAATGGGCTATGCCTGATAAAACTGTTCACCCGGAAAACCTAAGTAGATTTTTTAGTGAATTGCGCATACACCCATCTGAATTAACCCAGGAACACTTGCTGCCTTTTGTACCTAAAGCAGATAAAATTGATCAAAGTAAAGATAATCGAATCTATCAATTAGCTAAAAGTATAGCTGAAGCATCAAGTTATCATGCTGCTGCTACTTGGATTATGGACAATCAGGAATGGGATTTTATGGCTGTTTATTTAGATACAATTGATCACCTTTGTCATGGCTTTATGAATTATCATCCTCCAAAAATGAAAAATATTTCTGAAAATGAATTTGAGGTTTATAAGGATGTTATAAATTCTACTTATCGTTTTCACGACATGATGCTGGATACATTATTAAAGAAAACAGATGAAGACACAACTGTGATTCTTATTTCTGACCATGGCTTTCACTCCGATCATCTTCGACCTTCGTTTATTCCTTCTGAGCCTGCCGGTCCGGCATATCAACATCGCGATTATGGAATTATCTGTATGAAAGGACCGGGTATAAAAAAAGATGAACGAATTTATGGAGCATCTCTAATGAATATAACACCTACCATTCTCAATATTTATGGATTACCAATAGGTGAAGATATGGATGCAGCTCCATTGGTACAAGCATTCGAAAGTAATTCGTTTCCTAATATGATACCTTCCTGGGACGAAGTGGATGGGTATTCAGGCATGCTCGACGGTGAAAAGAATTCAGACCCAAAAGCTAATTTTGAAGAGCTTAAGCAACTTATTGAATTGGGTTATGTTGAAGATCCTGGAGAAAATGTAAAAGAAGCTACTACAAAAGCCTTTGCAGAACAAAACTATAATCTATCAAGAGTATATTTAGGTTCAAATCGTTACGATAAAGCTATTCCTTTGCTGGAGGAATTACAAAAAAAAGACCCAACAGAATCACGTTTTGCTCTAAATCTTCTTACTGCTTATTTAGAAACCAACTTAATCGAAAAAGCAGAATCACTTCACAAAGAATGCACAGAACTATACCCAAAGTTAGTCCTGTCTAATGAAAATATCGAAAAACTTAAAGAAGAGATAAACAAATCCATTGAACAAGACCCAATCAATAGTGAGGATAAATTGATAAAAGAAAAGCAGGAAAAAATAAAGAAGTCATTAACCCTAAGAATGGCAATTGTACAGCTTAAATTAATTGAATTAGATATTTTAATTCATAAAAATAAATTTAATGAAGCCTTAGTAAGGATAAAAGAAATTAGTAAGTCCATGCCTGATCGTAAGCTTCTAAATACAAAACTTGCGAATTTACATCTTGGATTAAAAAACTGGAAGGAGGCAGAAGCATTATTTATTAATCTTTTGAAAATTGATCCTGAAAATCCTAAATATCACGATGGATTGGCAATAGCATACCTAAATCAACAAAAATATGAAGATGCTGCCGGTTCGGCATTAGATGCTGTTGGGCTCATGCACTTTTTCCCTTATGCACATTTTCATTTGGGCGAAGCACTGTTTCAATTGGAAAGCTATGAACATGCTGCCAATGCGTACGAAATATCTCTTCAACAAATTCCTAAATACGGTAAGTCTAGAAACAGGCTAATTGAAATATACGAAAAGCACTTGCCAAATGCTGAAAAGTTAGCTTCACATATAGCTTATTTTGAATCAGAAAATAGCAATGTGACAACAAAAAAGGAAGAGGTACAGGCGATTAATGATATTGAGTTCAAAAATATTAATAGAAATCTTAAAGATTCTGTTTTTATTGTTTCCGGACTCCCTCGTTCCGGTACTTCCATGATGATGCAAATGATGGAGACTGCCGGTATTCAGGTATTGACCGACGGTATTAGAAAAGCTGACGAAAACAACCCCAAAGGTTATTACGAACATGAAGGAGCAAAAAGTTTAGCTCGTAATAAAGTCTGGCTTAAGGATGCTCAGGGAAAAGTGGTAAAGATAATAGCTCAACAGCTTAAACATCTTCCTGAAAAATATAATTATAATATTATATTTATGTTACGAGATATTCGTGAGATTATAGCATCACAACATGCTATGTTGGACAGAGAAGGTAAAAAAAGTGCTTATCCGCTTGCTTTGGAAAATAGTTTTCGAAAAAGTTTATTGCAAATTACAGAATGGGCAAAAAAACGACATAATGTAGCAATAACCTTTATTAACCATGCTAATACCATAGAACAGCCATTAGTAACAGCTTCAATCATCAAGGAGCTTACAAATTCTAAATCCACTATTGAAAATTTGGCTTGTGTTGTGGATAAAAAGCTTTATCGACAAAAAAATAAGAACTAATTTTAATTTGAAAATATTTATGAAAAAAGAAAAATTACTCAAAGATTCACTTAAAAACAGATTAGTAAAATATTCTGCTGCAGCTGGAGCAGTAATAGCTATTAGCTCCAATGCCGATGCTCAAATAGCATACTCCGGACTACAAAATTTGACTTTTAATACTCATGGTACAAATCCGATAGACCTTGATGGAGATGGAACAAATGATTTTACTTTTGGACTCCAAGGATTTATGTCTCTAGAGTATGCTGGCATTCAAAATCTTGCTAATAACTCTTGGATAGGTGGTAGTAATTTTGTTTATGCTCTATCAACCAACTACAATATAAACTCAGCGCAAAAATGGACTACAAATAACATTTGGTATAACTTGGGATATTATAATAGCTTCGGAACAAACAGGGGTAATTTCCTAAATGTAGGAGATAAATACATTGGTGTTAAATTTGAAATAAATTCAGGCGAATATCATTATGGATGGATTTTAATAAACTTGAACGCAAACAGTACTTCCTTAGTTGTTAAAGAATGGGCTTACGAGAAGACTAAAGATGTAGAAATTAAAGCAGGAGATATATCTGATATTACTGCACCAACGGTTGCACTTACTACTGTAGCTACTGAACCGGTAAATGGAGAATTCGATATAACAATAACATTTAGTGAAGAAACAACAGGATTGCTAGAGAATGAAATTGTCGTTACAAATGGATCGGTAAAAACAGGTAGTTTAGTTACAGTTGATGCTGGAATTACTTACACAGCAACTATTACACCAGTAGCTTCAGGCGACGTAACTATTGCTGTACCTGCAAATGTTGCTCAAGATGCAGCAACAAATGATAATGAAGCAGCAACTAATTTAGTAGTAGAGGCTGATCTTGATGCACCAACTGTTGCACTTACTACATTAGTTACTGAACCTGTAAATGGAGAATTCGATATCACGATAACTTTCAGTGAAGAGACAGCAGGTTTGCTGGAGAATGAGATTGTTGTTACCAATGGAACGGTAAAAACAGGTACTTTAGTTACTGCTGATGCAGGATTAACATACACAGCTACTATTGCTCCTACAGCTTCAGGCGACGTAACTATTACTTTACCAGCAAATGTTGCTCAAGATGCAGCAGCAAATAATAATGAAGCAGCAACTAATTTAATAGTAGAGGCTGATCTTAATGCACCAACTGTTGCACTTACTACATTAGTTACTGAACCGGTAGGTGGAGAATTTGATATTACAATAACCTTTAGCGAAGAAACATCAGGATTGCTGGAGAATGAAATTAATGTTACAAACGGATCTGTAAAAGCAAGTAGTTTAGTTACAGCTGATTTAGGATTAACATATACAGCTACTATTGCACCTACAGCTTCAGGTGACGTAACCATTGCTTTACCTGCAAATGTAGCCCAAGATGCAGCAGCAAATAATAATGAAGCAGCAACTAATTTAGTAGTAGAAGCTGACATTGATGCACCAACTGTTGCACTTACTACTTTAGCTACTGAACCTGTAAATGGAGAATTCGACATAACAATAACTTTTAGCGAAGAAACAACAGGATTGCTTGAGAATGAAATTAATGTTACAAACGGATCTGTAAAAGCAAGTAGTTTAGTTACAACTGATGCAGGAATAACATACACAGCTACTATTGTTCCTACAGCTTCAGGCGACGTAACAATTGCTTTACCGGCAAATGTAGCACAAGATGCAGCTACAAATAATAATGAAGCAGCAACTAATTTAGTAGTAGAGGCTGATCTTGATGCACCAACTGTTGCACTTACTACTTTAGCTACTGAACCGGTAAATGGAGATTTCGATATTAGCATTACTTTTAACGAAGTAGTATCTGCACTAAATGAGACAGATATTACGGTTTCTAACGGAACTTTAAAAGCCTTTTCTACAGCAAAACCAGCTGGCCCATCAGTCTACACAGCAACAATTACACCAACAGCATCAGGTAATATAACAATTGCAATTGCAGAAGGCGTAATACAAGATGCTGCAGGAAATGATAATGAAGCAGCTACAAATTTAGTAGTAAAGGCCGATCTTGATGCACCAACTGTTGCACTTACTACAATAGCCACTGAACCGGTAGGTGGAGAATTTGATATTACAATAACTTTTAATGAAAAAACAACTGGATTACTGGAAAATGAGATTGTCGTTACAAATGGATCTGTAAAAGCAAATAGTTTAGTTACTGCTAATGCAGGATTAACATATACAACGACAATTATACCAGTAGCAACAGGAAATGTAACTATTGCTTTACCGGCAAATATAGCTCAAGATGCAGCAGGAAATGAAAATGAGGCAGCTACCAATTTAGTGATAGAATTTGAGCCTGATATTGTTGCACCAACTGTTACTGTAGTTACTGCTGTAACTGAACCGGTAGGTGGAGAATTTGATATCACGATAACTTTTAGTGAAAAAACAACAGGTTTGTTGGAGAATGAGATTGTCGTTACAAATGGATCTGTAAAAGCAAGTAGTTTAGTTACTGCTAATGCAGGATTAACATATACAGCGACAATTATACCGGTAGCAACAGGAAATGTAACTATTGCTTTACCAGCAAATATAGCTCAAGATGCAGCAGGAAATGAAAATGAGGCAGCTACCAATTTAGTGATAGAATTTGAGCCTGATATTGTTGCACCAACAGTTACTGTAGTTACTGCTGTAACTGAACCCGTAAGTGGAGAATTTGATATCACGATAACTTTTAGCGAAGAAACAACAGGTTTGCTGGAAAATGAGATTGCTGTTACTAATGGATCAGTAAAAACAGGTAGTCTAATTACTGCTGATGCAGGTTTAACATATTCAGCGACAATTGCTCCTACAGCTTCAGGCGATATAACTATTGCATTGCCGGAAAATATAGCTCAAGATGCAGCAGGAAATGATAATGAAGCAGCAACAAATTTAGTTGTAGAAGCAGATCTTGATGCACCTACTGTTGTTCTTACAACATTAGTTACAGAACCCGTAAGTGGAGAATTTGATATCACGATAACTTTTAGCGAAGAAACAACAGGTTTGCTGGAAAATGAGATTGTTGTTACCAATGGATCAGTAAAAACAAGTACTTTAGCTACAGCTGATGCAGGATTAACATATACAGCGACAATTGCTCCTACAGCTTCAGGTAATGTAACTATTGCTCTATCAGCCAATGTTGCCCAAGATGATGCAGGAAATGTAAATGAAGCAGCTATAGATATGGTTGTAGTAGCTGACATTACAAGTGGCATAGAAAATCTTCCGACAGATAATGAGATATTAGTTTATCCAAATCCAACAACAGGAAATATGAAAATTGATTTAATAAATTATGAATTGGATGTTAAATCTATTGTCATTACGGATCTTTCAGGAAGACTTATACATAATCAGAATGTTAAAAGAGAATTAGTTGATCTTGATTTAAGTTCATATAAAAAGGGTATGTATATTTTAATTATGCAAACCGATACAAATCAAATTACTAAGAAAATAGTAATTAAATAAATGAAAATTGGTTTATTAAAAATCCGAGTTAAATAATTAACTCGGATTTTTTTTTATTAGCTTGCAAGCGAGGTCTCGATTAACAGTGCGTATATGTTTTTCTTTTTGGTTTGTTGATAATCCATTTTGTCCAATTTTTACTCTTAAAAAACCAAAAATTCGCCAATAAAATTATAGGAGCAAGGAGCTATTATAAAAAATGGATTTGAAATACTTATAATACAAGCAAAGTATTCTTGGAAAATCTGGAATAATATTTCTTTCTAATGTCCTTAAGATATAAGTAAAATGCCTTAAATTCAGAGAATTATAAATTATAGAATAATTTGTTTTTTTGTAATTTAATTTAAAAAATTGTAGATTGACAAAAATGCTTATTTGAATATAATTATATGTAATGTTACATAATTCTATTATTAGTTTAAACCTTATTTTTAATAAACAATTATATATTCATTAACGTTAATCTAATACTATTAAATACTTATTCTAAAACTTGTTGTGAAACACATTTTCATATGACATTATTCATGTGTATTATAAGGCTAAACCTTGATTTTTGTATAACTTTGTGATAATTTTAAAAACAATATAAATAACTGATACATAATGGATTTATTAATTAAAATTAAGGAAGCTGCAAGAAAGTATAATAAAAAGATTGTTCTTCCTGAATCAACCGAAGAAAGAACTTTAAGAGCAGCTGATGAATTGATAAAAGACGGAATTGCACAAATAATTCTAACAGGTGATCCTAAAGAAATTAAGGAAAAAGCTATTGAATTAAATCTCAGTAATATTGAAAAAGCAATAATTATTGACCCGAAAAATCATGATAAAAAAGAAGAGTACATTGATTTAATGGTTGATATCCGTAAGAAAAAAGGACTTACTCGTGAAGATGCAGCAAAATTAGTTGAAGATCCATTGTATTTAGCTACAGTTATGATTAAGAATGGAGATGCTGATGGTGAGGTTGCCGGTGCTGAAAATTCGACAGGTGATGTATTACGCCCTGCTTTCCAATATGTAAAAACAAAACCGGGAATTAGTGTAGTTTCCGGAGCATTCTTAATGATATTTAAAGATAAAAATATTGGTGAGAATGGAATAATTGTATTTGCTGATTGTGCTGTTCACCCAAATCCTACAGATAAAGAGTTAGCAGAAATAGCAGTAGCAACAGGGGCAACTACACGAGCTATAGCTGGATTCGAACCACGAATAGCTATGTTAAGTTTTTCAACTAAAGGAAGTGCAAAACACGAAATGGTTGATAAAGTAGTTAGTGCAACAAAATTGGCTAAGGAAATGGATCCATCATTAAAAATTGATGGTGAGTTACAGGCTGATGCAGCAATTATTGAAGCAATAGGACAAAAGAAAGCACCGGGAAGCGAAATAGCAGGTAGAGCAAATGTACTAGTATTTCCTACATTAGAAACAGGAAACATAACATATAAACTTGTTCAACGATTAGCAGGAGCAGAAGCTGTAGGTCCAATACTACAAGGTATGGCAGCACCAATTAATGATTTATCGAGAGGATGTTCTGTTAGCGATATCGTTAATTTAGTGGCAATTACAGCAAATCAAGCAGCAGGAATTTAGTTTAAACAATATATAAGGCGAAACAAAATATGAAAATTTTAGTATTAAATTGTGGAAGTTCATCAATAAAGTATCAATTACTAAGTATGTCTGGTGCTGAAAATGCAGACTTACTAGCAAAAGGGATTGTTGAAAGAGTTGGTATTACGAATGGAGAACTAAAACACAAAACTGAAGATGGTAGAAAATATAGTTTTACCACTGATATTCCTGATCATACAAGGGGTATTGATTTAATTCTTGATGCATTATTATCTTCAGAACATGGAGTTATAAAGAATGCTGAAGATATTGTTGCTGTTGGACATAGAGTAGCTCATGGAGGTCAGTATTTTAAGGAAAGTGCCTTAGTTACAGAGGAAGTAAAAGATAGAATAGAAGAATGTATTGAATTAGCACCATTACATAATCCTGCGAATTTAAAAGGGATTTTAGCAATGGAAAAATTATTACCGGAAGTACCTCAGGTTGTAGTTTTTGATACTTCGTTTCACCAATCAATGGAACTAAAATCATTTCTTTATGGATTGCCTTATGAATATTATGAAAAATATAAAATAAGACGATATGGTTTTCATGGAACAAGTCATAAATTCGTTGCAAAAAAAGCATGTAATTTAGTAGGCTGGAATTGGGAAGAAAAAAAGATTATATCTTGTCATCTTGGCAACGGAGCTTCGATTGCTGCTATTAAAAACGGAAAATCTGTTGATACATCTATGGGATTTACTCCTGTTGAAGGATTAATTATGGGTACAAGAGCAGGAGATCTGGATTTAGGTGCGCTACTTTTTATTGCTGAAAAAGAAGATTTGACTATTCAGGATACAAATAACATGATTAATAAACGTAGTGGTTTGTTAGGTATTTCTGGAATATCATCAGATATGAGAGACCTTGAGAATGCTGCTAAAGAAGGAAATGAAAGAGCTCAACTTGCATTAGATATGTTTTCGTATCGTGTGAAAAAATATATAGGTTCATATTCTGCTGCAATGGGTGGAGTAGATATGGTTCTCTTTACAGGAGGAATCGGCGAGAATGGTTGGGATACAAGACGTGATATTTGTAAAGATATGGAGTATTTAGGTATTGATTTTGATGTTGAATTAAATAATAAAAAACGTAGTGTTGATTTGGAGCTTACTAAAACCGGATCAAGAACTAAAGTTGTTATGGTTTCAACTGACGAAGAACTTGTAATTGCACAAGATACTCAGAAGATTGTTAGCGAATTGAAATAATTAAAAAAGCTTTACTAAACTCAAAATAGTAAAATGATATATAAATCATTAAATGATATTATTAGCATTGCTAAAGGTAAAAAAACTAGACGCCTGGCAGTTGCAGCAGCTGGAGATAAACCTGTACTTGAAGCTGTTAAAAAAGCTTACCTTGAGGGAATAATTATTCCGGTATTGGTAGGAAATAAATCCGAAATTGAAAAAATCAGTAAAGAAATTGATTTTGATCTTTCAAATATTGAAATTCATGAGGAATTAAATCCCGCAATATCATCAATAAAGGCTGTTGCTTTGATCAAGGAGGGTAAAGCCGATATATTAATGAAAGGCTTAGTTAGCACAGCTCCTTTATTAAAAGCTGTTTTAGATAAAGATCATGGCTTAAGAAAAGGTTCGACTTTAAGTCATTTTGCATTTGTTGAATCTCCTTATTATCATAAACTTATTGGTATAACCGATGCAGCAATGAATATTGTACCTGATATTAATGAAAAGGTAAGTATTATTAAAAATTCAGTTGAAGTATTTCATCGTTTAGGAATTGAAAACCCTAAAGTAGCGGTTGTTGGTCCCCTAGAGGTTGTAAATCCTAAAATTGAGTCTACAACTCATGCAGCAATATTGACTGTTATGAATAATAGAGGTCAGATTAAAGGATGTATAATAGATGGTCCTTTTGCAATTGATAATGCTGTGTCTAAAGAAGCTTCTGAACATAAAGGAATTGTAAGTGAAGTAGCAGGTGATGCAGATATTTTAATGGTTCCAGATTTAAATAGCGGTAATATGCTGTATAAAGCTTTAATGTTTATGGGCGGAAGTACTTCAGCATCAGTTATTGTGGGTGCTAAAGTGCCAATAGTTTTAACGTCAAGAGCCGATACCGATAAAAGCAAAATGATGTCGATTGCATTAGCAGCTGCAATGTCGTAATTAATATTTAATACTTAAGAAGTATAATATGGAAGAACAAAGAATTTTAGCCATTAATCCTGGCTCAACTTCAACAAAAATAGCTGTTTATCAAGGATCAAAATCAATTTTTTTAAAAAATATAAAACATTCAGCAGAAGATTTACAGCCATTTAAGGGAGTTGTTGATCAATTTAGTTTTAGAAAAGAAATAATTCTAAAAGAGTTAAAAGATGCTGAAATTAGAATTGATTTAATAACAGCAATAGTTGGACGTGGGGGATTAGTTAAACCTATTGAATCAGGAGTTTATGAAGTAAACGAAGCTATGATTACAGATTTGCATGAAAGTAAGTTAGGAGAACATGCAAGTAACTTAGGTGGACTTATTGCTCATGATATAGCTCAAACATTAAAAGGAGCTCGTGCATTTATTGCCGATCCTGTTGTAGTTGATGAAATGGAAGATGTTGCTCGATATGCAGGTCACCCTGAATTTGTACGTCATTCAATATTCCATGCCTTAAATCAAAAAGCAATTGCTAGAAAGTATGCTAAGTCTGTTGATAAACCTTACAATGAACTTAATTTAATTGTTGCTCACCTAGGTGGTGGAATTTCCGTAGGTGCTCACAGAAAAGGTCGGGTTATTGATGTGAACAATGCCCTTGATGGTGAAGGACCATTTTCTCCTGAAAGAGCAGGAACATTGCCTTGTGGGCAAGTTGCTAAATTATGCTTTAGCGGTAAATATACTCACGAAGAGGTGAAAAAAATGATTGTAGGTGGAGGTGGTTTTGTTTCTTATCTTGGTACAAATGATGCCTACGAGGTTGAAATGAGAATTAAAGCTGGAGATAAAGAAAGCAAAAAGATTCACGACGCTATTGCATATCAAATAGCTAAAGAGGTTGGGTCTTTAAATGTAGTTTTAAAAGGTAAAGTTGATGCTATTCTTTTTACCGGCGGAATGGCATATGATAAAATTCTTATTGATTATATAAAAGAGATGATTAGCTTTATTGCTCCCGTAATTGTGTATCCTGGAGAAGATGAAATGGAAGCACTGGCAATGAACGGATATATGGTTTTGCAAGGTGAAGTAGAACCTAGTATCTATAAATAAACCATTTTTTATAATATAAGAAAGAGGCATCCATTGGGTGTCTCTTTTATATCAATTAAATTTCAAAATGAACTATAAATAATTTGAATTATTTTTTGCTTAGATAATTCAAAAAATCCAAGCATAGCCGTAGCTACGGTTTTATTTTTTGAAGAAATATAAGTAAAAAAGAAACGAATTATATCGGTCATTTTGGTGTTTAATTGGTATTATTATGGTGTTGAAAGGTTTACCGGTAGTATCTTTCCATTAAAATATCTACTACCGTTTATAGCAAAATCATAAATAAAATTTGCCATTTCATGAGCGCTTAATGGAGCATCATAATCTGGGAATGCTAATTTTAGCATTTCAGTATTTACGGCACCTAAAGCCAAACAATTAAATTTTATGTTATCTGATTTAAATTCCTCAGCCAAACATTCCGTTAAATTTGCCAATGCAGCTTTGCTTGAACTATAAAATGATAAACCGGGAAATTTAGAACTACCCTGAAAACCACCCATACTAGAAATATTTATAACATGGCTTTGTTTGCTTTCCTTTAACATTGGAATAAGATCTTGAATTAAAACAGAATGACTAATCAAGTTTATATTAAAAATCTTTATGATTTCATCAATCTCAGTATCAATAAATGCACTGTGCTTCAAATATCCTGCATTGTTTATTAAGATATCAATGGATTGTATATACTTAAAAATTTCATTCTTTAGATTGTTTTTAACATTTTTTGGATCTTCAATATCAAATACAATTATTTTAAGCTTACTTTTTAGATTTTGCCTAATACATTCATTCTTTAGCTCTTTTAGTAGATTCTCACTACGAGCTATTGCAATTACTGTGTTATTTTCATCTTCAGCAAATAATTTTGCAATTTGATAGCCAATTCCTTTGCTTGTTCCTGTAATTACTATATTCATTATATTTGGTTTATATTTAAATTGTATTATCTATTAGATATTTTAATAAGCATTGTATTTAATTGATATAATGCACCTTTAAAACACTTTGCATTAAAATTTGTTGAACCTGAAATGTTAACTCATTATCTTTGAATTTACATGATAATTTTTCATGTATCTTATTTACTAATGTAAAAAACAGGTTTAACTAATTATTGGGTAATTTAAATATTTTTTATGATTTAATAAATTTGTTTGTTTAAAATTGTAATTATGAAATTTATAAAAGTATCATTGAGTTGTTTGTTCTTATTTTCATTTATTGTAAATCAATGCTTTGCGCAGGAAAATAACGAGGGTGATAAAAATACAAACAATAAAGAAAAAGAGATGCATTTATTTTGGGGAGGATCATTGTGGTTGGGCTTAGGTTCATATACCTATGTTGATGTAAACGCAGTATTTGGATTACAAATAACAGAAAGGTTTAATTTGGGATTAAGTGGTAAGTATCAATATTACAATGATAAAAGATCAATTGCAGGCAATTTTGAAACAAGCGTATATGGAGGAAGTGTTTTTTCTCAAATTGCAATTATAAAGGATTTTAGAAACCTTGTTAAGGTAAAAGGGCACAGTGGAATTATTGCTCATATCGAATATGAATTTTTAAATACAGAGTATAATTATATCTATTTTAATGATCCTGATTTAAATTATGATAGGTATTGGTTACACAATATACTTATTGGCGGAGGATATTTTCAACAAATAGGAAAAGGTTCAAAATCCTATATTATATTATTGTGGAACGTTAACGAAACTTCTAATAATCCATACACTTATCCTCAGTTAAGAATAGGATTTTCTATTGCAATTTAGTTCAGTGAAACTATAATTTCAGGAACGATAGTGAACTGAAAGTATCTAGTTGAACTGATCCCGAACGGACTCCACTGAGCTTGTCGAAGTGAAGTCGAAGGATCTCTTGGGTCATAACTTGCCTGAAGCCAGTCAGGTTCCCCACCCCTCTGGGTGAAATTAAAAAGAAATCTTTTATTGATACCCCGTCTGCTTGCAGCGGAGTAGTTCATTTTTATATGAATTTCGACATTATGGTTAATAAGTTGTCGGGTCGGATAGGCTTTGAAATATAATCATTGCAACCAGCCTTAATACTGGCTACTTCATCTTCTTCCATTGCATAAGCTGTTTGTGCTACTATGGGTAAGTTAGGGTAAGTTTTTTTTATTTCAATAGTAGCTTCTAATCCATTTAAATCAGGCATTTTGATATCCATTAAAATAATATCTACTTTTTCTGAATTACAAATATGAATGGTTTCTCTTCCGGTTTTAGTCCAAATTATTTTAGCCTTTGTAGGTTTTAATACAGCTTTAAGAAATAAATAATTTATCTGCTCATCTTCAGCTATTACAACTACTATATCTTCCCAGTTTCTTAACATTTGTTAATGTAAACTCCTATATGATCACTTACAAGATCTTTTTGATTAATAGTTATTTAAGCTATATAAAGAATACAAGCGAATAATAATTTTATCCGCTTGTAAATGTGTAAGTTATTTTTTTAATACTTCAAACATTTTCTTTCCAATTTCAGCAGGTGATTCTACCACATATATACCACAATTAGTCATGATTTCCATTTTTGCTTCAGCAGTATCTGCCTTACCACCAATAATGGCTCCGGCATGTCCCATTCGTCTACCTTTAGGAGCTGTTTTTCCTGCAATAAATCCTACAACGGGTTTTGTTCCGTGCTCTTTAATCCATTCAGCAGCTTCGGCTTCCATGCTTCCGCCAATTTCTCCGATCATAATGATTCCTTCTGTTTCGGAATCATCCATTAGTAATTTTACTGCATCAAGTGTAGTTGTTCCAATAATTGGATCACCACCAATACCAATACAGGTCGATTGTCCTAAACCCATTTTTGTAATCTGGTCAACAGCTTCGTATGTTAATGTACCCGATCGGGATATAATACCAATAGTACCTTTTCTATGAATGAATCCTGGCATAATCCCCACTTTTGCTTCTCCCGGTGTTATAATCCCCGGACAATTAGGACCAACCATTCTACAGTCTTTATCCTTTAAATATTCTTTAACCTTAACCATATCAGAAGTAGGAATACCCTCTGTGATAGTTACAATAACTTTAATCCCTGCATCAGCAGCTTCCATAATTGCATCAGCACAAAAGGCAGGAGGAACAAAAATTACTGAAACATCTGATCCTGTTGTTTTTACTGCATCCTCGACAGTATTAAAAACTGGCATATTTAAATGTGTCTGACCACCTTTTCCAGGAGTTACTCCACCAACAACCTTGGTTCCATATTCAATCATTTGTTGTGCGTGAAAAGTACCTTCACTTCCAGTAAATCCTTGAACTATAATTTTCGAATCCTTATTTACTAATACACTCATTTGTAAAAAATTTTAATGATTAATCAAAAATACATTAATTTATACTAAATGCAAAAAAGAAAATTTACATAAAATTTTAATAAATAGTGCCGAAAAAGTTTAGCTTTATTTAGATGTTACTATTTTTACAATATACATTTTATATATAGAAAGTATGTTAAATAAGCTACAGGAACTTAGCTCTCAATTAAATGGAGATTTATTTACCGATAAAAAAAATAGAATATTATATTCAACGGATGCATCTGCATATCGTGAACTACCATTAGCTGTTGCTCGACCCAAAGATAAGAGTGATTTAATAAAACTTATTGAGTTTGCAAGTCAACATAAGACTTCTCTAATTCCTCGTACAGCTGGAACATCATTGGCAGGACAGGTTGTTGGAAATGGTATTATAGTTGATATTTCAAAATATTTTACTGAGATATTAGAGTTAAATGTGGAAGAACGATGGGTAAGGGTACAACCTGGAGTTATTCTCGATGAACTGAATATGAATTTAAAGCCCCATGGATTATTTTTTGGCCCTGAAACATCAACTGCAAATAGATGTATGATTGGAGGGATGGTTGGAAATAATGCTTGTGGTTCACACTCAATTATTTATGGAACAACTCGTGATCATACTTTAGCAACAAATGTAATCTTAAGTGATGGTAAAGAGGTTGTTTTTGAATCTATTGATAAAAAGGAATTTGAAGAAAAATTCAAAGGAGATCGGTTAGAAAACAAGATATATCAAAATATAAACACGGTTTTATCGAATATAGAAAATCAAACAGAGATTCGTAAAGAGTTTCCCGATAAATCAATCTACAGGCGTAATACAGGATATGCAATTGATATGCTTCTTGAAACAGAGCCTTTTACAAATACAAATAATCAATTTAATTTCTCAAAACTAATTTGTGGTTCCGAAGGAACCTTAGGTTTCATAACCGAAATAAAACTTAATTTAGTTGAAACACCTCCGCAAAATATTGCCGTTGTTGCTGCTCATTTTAAAACAAAGGAAGAGGCATTTAAAGCTAATTTGATAGCTTTAAAGTATAATCCTGGCGCAGTAGAAATGATGGATGATACTATTCTAAATCTTACCAAGGGGAATCGTAATCAATTAAAAAATCGTGAATTTGTTGATGGTAATCCAGGGGCAATATTAATCATTGAATTTGCTCGACATAGCAAAGAAGAAATCAATAATTCATGTAAAAATTTAATTGATGATTTTAAAAAATCCGGTTACGGTTATCATTTTCCTATAATACATGGTGATGATACTAAAAAGGTTTGGGCTTTGCGAAAAGCAGGACTTGGTGTATTGTCAAATATGGAGGGTGATGCAAAGCCGGTTTCAATAATTGAGGATACAGCAGTTAATGTCGAGGTATTGCCAGATTATATGGATGATTTTAAAATCATTCTTAAAAAACATAAACTTAAATGTGTTTATCATGCTCATATAGGCTCAGGTGAATTACATTTGCGACCAATTTTAAATTTGAAAGATTCTAAGGATGTAGCAATGTTTAGAACCATTGGTTTAGAAATTGCTCATTTAGTTAAAAAATATAATGGCTCATTAAGTGGAGAACATGGTGATGGTAGGGTTCGAGGGGAGTTTATTCCAATAATAATAGGTAAAAAGAATTATATATTATTACAGGATTTAAAATCAGTTTGGGATCCGAATAATATTTTTAATCCTGGTAAAGTCGTTGATGTTCCTTCAATGACCTCAAATTTGCGATATGAATCAGATAGAAAAGAACCTGAAATAGAAACTGTTTTTGATTTTTCGAATGTAGGAGGAATTCTTCGAGCTACAGAAAAATGTAATGGGAGTGGAGATTGCAGAAAAACTGAAAAAACTGGTGGTACCATGTGCCCAAGTTATATGGCTACTCGTAACGAAAATGATGTAACGCGGGCACGTGCCAATATATTACGCGAATTTTTAACTAATTCCACAAAGAAAAATCCTTTTGATCATGAGGAGATAAAAGAGGTTATGGATTTATGCTTATCGTGTAAGGCATGTAAATCAGAATGTCCTTCGAGTGTAGATGTAGCTAAATTAAAAGCTGAATTTCTGCAACATTATTATGATGCTCATGGTGTTCCTTTTCGATCAAAGCTTATAGCATATATAACAGAAATTAATAAGTTAGCTTCCGTATGGCCTGGTTTGTATAATTTAGTTATGAAGAATAAAGCGATTTCTTCATTTATTATGAATTTAATTGGATTTGCACCTAAGAGAAGTATGCCATTACTTGGAAATCAAACAATGAATAAATGGATGAAACAATACGTTTCTGAATTAACAGGAAATCAAAATAATAAGAGAAAGGTTTATTTATTCAATGATGAATTTACCAATTATAATGATACTGATATAGGTATTAAAACTGTTCAATTGTTAACACGATTAGGATATCAAGTTATTATACCTAAGCATATAGATAGCGGAAGAACATACTTGTCGAAAGGATTAATACGTAAAGCCAAGAAAATAGGAATTAAGAATGTTAACTACTTAAAAGACATTATAACAGATAAATCACCTTTAGTGGGCATAGAACCTTCTGCAATATTAACTTTTAGAGATGAGTACCCTGATTTAGTGGGTAAGGAATTAAAACAAACAGCAATTAATTTAGGAAAAAATGCTTTAATGATAGATGAATTTTTAAAACGTGAGATTGAATCAGGAAACATTACTAAAGATCTATTTACCAAGGAAAAAAGGAATATAAAATTACACGGTCATTGTCAGCAAAAGGCTGTTGCATCAACCGATCCAACTAAATTTTTATTATCATTTCCTGAAAACTATTTAGTTGAAGAAATACCATCAGGTTGTTGCGGTATGGCAGGATCTTTTGGTTATGAAAAAGAACACTATGAAGTATCAATGAAAATAGGAGAGATGGTGCTATTTCCGGCAGTTCGTGAATCTAATCAGGATATATTGATAGCTGCTCCCGGAACAAGTTGCCGTCATCAGATTAAAGATGGAACGGGACGTAATGCTTTACATCCCGTTGAAATTTTGTATGAAGCTATAATATAATAAACACTGACAGGTCTATGGACTCTGTCAAGTTTTAATGACCTTTCAGAGTGCGTAGCACCTGAAAGAGTCAAAAATCCAAATCCTAGTAGACACTTATCACACTTATTTAACGCATATACTAAATATTTCAATAAAAAATACAATCGCACAGGTTCATTATTTGAAAGACCTTTTAAACGTATCCTTATTAAAAATGAATCATAACTAAAGTATTTAGTTTAATATATCCATCATAATCCTGTAAACCATGGTTTTGTTGAATATTTGGCGTTTTCATGTAAAGACTAATTAGAGTCTGTCTATAAAGTTGGGTGTTTGGTTCAGAAAGTTCGAATTCAAGGCTTGTGAAGTCCTAGAATTGGGAGTTTACTTTTGTAAATGACCAATTATAGGGCGAGCGTAACGAAGAAGTCGGACTTTATGGACAAACACTAATTAGTTGTACTTATTCATAAATGCTTTATAAAAGTTTTTATGGGGTTTAAACTATCTTATAATAAATCAATCAAATTAAATTATATAAATAATTCTATTAAGTTAGAATACATTTTTAGTAAATTGGCAAATCAAATTTAAAACGAGTATATATGAAAAAAATAATTACACTTACATTGAATTTATTGTTAAGTATTTTATTCTTAAATTCTATAAATGCACAGGATAAGAGCGATTGGAAAGGTGGTGTACCTGAAGGCTGTACTTCAATTACTGTAGGTAAATTAGCCTCGGAAGATGGTTCAGTAATTACTTCACATACCGACGATAGTCACAGAACACGTTCATGGATGGATATTCAAGCTGCAAAAGATCATAAATCTGGTGAAATGGTATCAATGTATAAACGTAATGCCGATACTACTAAGGCAATGCCGACATATAAACACGATAAGATTGGTGAAATACCTCAGGTAGATCATACATTTCAATTTGTTAATTCAGCATATCCTTGTTTAAACGAAAAACAATTGGGAATTGGTGAATCAACATTTGGAGGAAGAAGTGAATTGCAGTCGGATGCAGGTATAATTGATTGTCAACGATTATGTCAACTAATGGTTGAGCGTTGCACAACTGCCAGAGAAGCAATTAAAATGGCTGGTGAATTAGTTAAAGAATATGGTTGGAATGATGCTGGTGAATGCTTAACAATTGCTGATCCGAAAGAAGTTTGGCATTTCGAAATTGTCGGCCCTGGTAAAGATAAAGTTGGTGGAGTATGGGTAGCTCAGAGAGTTCCAGATGATCATATTGCAGCAAATGTAAATGCAAGTACCATTAAAGAAATAGATTTAAAAAAACCTGATTACTTTATGGCATCAGAAAATATTTATGATGTAGCAAAAGAAAATGGATATTGGAACGAAAAAGAAACTTTCCGTTTTTGTTATGCTTATGCACCTGATAGTAGGAAGTCTTTTGCTTCTCGTCGTCGTGAGTGGAGAATTTTTGATTTACTGGCACCATCTTTAAAGTTAGATCCAAATGCAGAGAATTACCCATTCTCGGTAAAGCCTGATAAAAAAGTTTCTTTAGGGGATTTGGTTAAGGTTTTCAAAGATTATTACGAAGGAACACCTTATGATATGACACGAAGTATAAAAGCTACTGATAGTGAAGGAAAATCAATTATATCTCCTTTGGCAAATCCTTTTATGCCTTATGATCAGTTGGAGATTTCAAATGTTAGTGGGGGATGGTATAGTGTAAATCACGAAACAGAAAATATTACGTTTCTAGGAGAAAGAACTATTGCCAGATGGTATACAATGTATGCAACTATTATTCAGTGTCGCGATTGGTTACCTAACGAAATTGGTGGAGTAGTTTGGATGGCACAAGATAATGTAGCAACTTCAATTTATGTTCCTGTTTATTGCAGTGCAACAGATTTACCTCAATCTTATAAAACTCCCGGTAGAGTTAATGGATATACAAGAGAATCGGCTTGGTGGGCATTTAACCGATTAGGAACATTAACAGCTCAACGTTGGGGAGATATGCGTCATGATATTGATGGTGTTTGGAATCCAATGCAAAAGGAATTATTCGAGAATCAAAAAACATTTGAAGAAGAAGCTTTAAAACTTTACAATCAAAAGAAACCACAAAAAACTATCAACTATGTAACCAAATATACAAATGATTGGGGAAATAAAGTGGTTGATAAGGCATGGAATCTAGGTGATTTTCTTTGGACTAAATACGACGAAAAATTTTAATACAAATGCAATTGTTAGTGTCATGCTGAGCTTGTCGAAGTATGACACTAAGGATTGAAACACACTTCGATATCCCGATAACTATTGGGACAGTGTGACATTATAATTAATACATATTACTGAAATTTAAATTATTTTTATGAATAACAAACGCGGTTTTGCCAGTGATAATAATTCAGGTGTTCATCCTGAAATTTTGAAAGCAATTTTAGAAGCAAACGAAGGTCATACAGTTGGATATGGTGATGATATTTATACTGACCGTGCAAAAGCTAAATTACACGAACACTTTGGAAATGATATCGATATTTATTTTGTTTTTACTGGTACTGCTGCAAATGTATTAGGTTTAAATGCTGCTACACGTTCGTGGAATTCGGTAATTTGTGCAGAAACCTCTCATATTAATGAAGATGAATGCGGTGCTCCTGAAAAATTTAATGGATTTAAATTACTTACAGTTGAAACTCCTAATGGTAAACTTACTATAGATCTAATTCAGAAACACATGAAGGGTTTTGATTTTGAGCATCATTCTCAACCTAAAATTATTTCTATTACTCAGTCAACAGAAATGGGAACTGTTTATACCATAAATGAAATAAAAACATTAGCTGATTTTGCCCATCAAAATAAAATGTATCTACATATGGATGGTGCGCGTATTGCTAACGCAGCCCTTGCATTGGATTCGGGATTTAAGGAATTTACAAAAGATGCAGGAGTTGATATCCTGTCATTTGGTGGTACCAAAAACGGAATGATGTATGGTGAAGCAATTCTATTTCTGAATAAGGAATTAGGACAGGATTTTAAATACATTCGTAAACAAGGAATGCAGTTAGCATCGAAAATGCGTTTTATTTCTGCACAATTTGAACGATATTTATCTGATAATCTGTGGCATGAAAATGCTAAGCATTCAAATAAAATGGCTCAATTATTAGCACAGCAAATAAAAGATATACCTCAAATTAAAATTACCCAAAAAGTTGAAGCAAATGGTGTATTTGCAATTGTTCCACCGGAAATAATCCCTGAATTGAAACAAGAATATTTCTTCTACGATTGGGATGAAGCCAGATCTGAAGTACGTTGGATGACATCATTCGACACTAAGGAAGAGGATATTATTAAGTTTGTTGAGTTGATTAAAGAAAAACTTAGCTAATGTGAAAATTTCAAAGAATCAGTATTTTGTAATTTTTACTATATGTTTTAGTTAGGTGTAATTAGTCCCATAAATGAGAATCCTTCATAAATAAATAGAGTAATTTAATATGAAAGAAACCATAAAGATATTGTTAAACGAGACACAAAATAACATCCATTCAGTGGTTTGTCAAAATTGTAAAGTTGCCACGAATCATAAAGTAGTAATATCTGCAAATGAACGAGGTGAAGCTCCCATGGATTATGATGATGTTTATCAATGGCATAATGAATATGAAATAATTCAATGTTTAGGTTGTGAAACTATTTCATTTAGACTTGAGCAGACTAATTCAGAAGAATATGGTATTGGAGAAGATGGAGGATCTTATGCAGATATTCAAGTTTATCCAAAACGAAGTAAAGATACCTGGAATGTAAAATCGTTTTATAATGTTCCTAATAATTTGAGTCGAATTTATAAAGAAACAATTGACTGTTATAATAATGAAAACTTTACTTTATGTGGTGCAGGTGCTAGAGCTCTTGTAGAGGGGCTGTGTAAGGTGAATGGTATAGAAAATGGAAATGTAGAAATTAAAAAGGATGATGATACAATTAAGGTTGAGAAACGAAATAATCTTCAAGGAAAGATAAATGGTTTACATCAACAAGGTATATTAACAAAAAAAAATGCGGAGATTTTACATGAACATAGATTTCTTGGAAATACTTCCATTCATGAGTTGAATACTCCTTCAATGGAGGAGTTAAGTTTGGCAATTGAAATAATTGAAAATGTATTTGATTCTTTATACGAAATGCCAAATAAAGCAAATCAACTGAAATATAAAAGACTTCTAAAAGATAAATAATACTAACTGTATAAAATGGAGGAGAAAAAAAGCGATTTAAAATCTGGCTTTATTTAATTTTTGCCTTTCAGGCAATTTAGATTTCAACCTAAATACTAAATTATTTCGTATTTCATGTTTAATACATAACAAATTGACAAATCAGAATAAAACAATGCACAGTTTATAACATTGAGTCTTGGAATATGTGGGGTTTCTATTGAAATTAAACTCACATTATAATATAAAAAAAGAGGATGTTGTTTAGACATCCTCTTTTTAATTAAGCGAATTATTATTTAATAATTACCTTCTTGTTAACGATTGTGTTACCAGACTGTACTTTAATAAAATAAATTCCTGCTGGAGAATCTTGTAGATCTACTGCGTGAGTATCACTATTTTCAATTCTTCCTTTATAAACTAATTTTCCTGCTGCATCATGAATCTCAATTTCAGACTCATTTTCAACATTTTTAGTTATAATATTAAATCTTCCGTTGCTAGGATTTGGATATACACTAAATAGATCAGAATTTTCTAAATCATATATAGATGTAGTGCTTTTTGATGCATCAGTTCCTGTAACTGAAAAATCATCAATTGCCATATCACCTGCAAAATCACTACCTGTTAAAGCATCAAAAGTAAATACAAAATCACTTGAACCATCAGCAGCTGAAATATCTACTGTAGCTTGATACCATGCATCACCTTGATCACCAGAAATACTTGTAGCAACTGTACCGTTCCAATTAACAGAAACGTTATTGTATTGAGTACCGTTATAAAATAAATCAATAGTTAAAGATCCAATTGTATTATCAACACTATACATGTGATACCAGAATGTAACAGTACTAGTAGTATATGATGTTAAATCAATAACCGGACTTGAAACTTTTGCAATTTTAGCATTATTACTACCTGATGATTCAGTATAAAGATAAACTCCATTGCCAGAAGTATGATCTCCTGAAGGACCTGTGCTTGAAGAAGGTGAAGCGCCGGATGTAACACTCCAGTCTATATCATCATTTGATTCATTCACCCAACATTTGCTTAATAAAACTATACCACCATCATAATTATTTGTATTACCTCCACTTGGGAAATCATCAAAGTTTTGTGTATAAGGCATGTTATGATCCCAAAGTGCATAATCCTTTTGTTTTGAATCATTGTCAGAATTTTCATCAACACTGTTACCATTAGGATTAGATAGTGTAGCAGTAATTGAATGAGCTCCAAGAGTTAAACTAATAGCAGAGAATGTAATATCTACAGATACTCCTTGTGCAAGAGATCCAGTCCAACTTTGAGAAATAACTGTACCACCATCAATAGAATATGCTATATCAGCACTTGTAAGTGCATTAATTCCAATATTTGATAAAGTGAATGTAGGAATAATCGTACCTGGATCACAATATTCAGTTTGTGGTTCAACAACTGCAGAAATAGAAGCATCTAAGGTAGGAGGTGTATAACAATCAGTTTTCCATATTCCTCTTCCATAAGTAGCTGCACATAAATATGAATTTTCAGGATTCACATTATAATAAAATTCTAAGTCAGTAATACTAACAAATGGCATTCCGTTAGTATATAATTGCCATGGTGCTGTACCTAATTTAACAAATACACCAGCATCTGTACCAACATATACCTCATGATCAGTTGTATTTTGTTCGTTAATAACAATAGCTCCTGTTGGTGCTACAGGTAGACCTGTAGACACGTCAGCCCAGTTTGATCCACCGTCAGTTGTTTCATATACATTATATGCATCATAACCACCAAAACAAACATATACATGATTGTAATCATCTTCATCAATAGCAATGTCAGTTACCAAATTTGCTGGTAAACCAGAAACTAAAGTAAAGTTATAACCAGTGTTATCAGATTTCCAACATCCAGCAGGACTTGCTGTCCAAATAACTCGATCTTGACCGTCATTAAAAACATCTAATGCACTTAGGAAATTTGTTCCATCTAATGTTCCGGATAAATTTCCCCATGATGAACGTCCACCGCCGCCGCCGCCGCCGGGTTTAGAATCATTTTTTGCTGGAGCAGGATATACTTCAACAGAAGCAGTTCCAATATAAACAACACCGTTGCCTGTTGGGTCAGCCTCAAGTGGACCAGCCCATTGTGCAGTACCACCGTTTCTAATACTTGATGCAGATCCCCATGTTGTTGTAGTTTGGTCAACTTGTAATTCTACGTAAGTTCCCCATTGAGTAGCTGTATTTGTTGGGTCAATAGCACAACACATTCCGTCTCCACCTTTTACTATATTCCAGTTAGGATAAGAAGTTGGTGTTAATAATTTAGTTCCATTATCTTGGAAACCGGCAACAATAGTTCCTTCTGTTAATTGAGAAACACCAATATCATATAATTGACCAGTTACAATACCGTTAGTGATAGATGTCCAAACACTTGAACCTCCAGCAGTAACATTGTCACAATAATAAACACCACCATCATTAACATCATACATTCTATCGTCTGATGCTCTAAAATATGCATTATGATGATCAGCATGCACTACATCACAATTTAATCCTGTTCTCCAACCACTACAAATAGTAAAACTAGTAGCACCGTCTGTTGAAACATAAGCATTAACACCACCAACATATACTACATTAGCATCAGTATTTGAAACAGCTAAAGCAACGTCATACCATCCTTGACCTCCATCATTTTCAGTATTTGTTGCATTCCAACCATATAAATTGTTTGCGGTTAAACCATCATATACTTTTGTAAAAGATGCTCCTCCGTTTGTTGATTTATAAATACCGTATAATGCATCAGTTACAGCATAATCAGTAATTAAATATACAATACTTGTACTTGCAGCTGTAACAGCAACATCGCATCTATACTCATTAACAACATCTCCTGTAAACACTTCTGTCCAAGTATCAGCCATATTTGAAGACATGAATGCTTTTGAGCCTAAACCCATAGTTGTTGCAATTAATGTGTTAGTAGTAGGAATAAGTTCCATGTCAATGAAAAAACCTGATTGCATCATTGACCATGAAGCACCTGCGTCAGTAGATTTATAAACACCCACTGAGGTTGCAGCAATAATTGTATTAGCATCATAAGGAGAACATAATACACGACCTATTCTAACATTTGAAGATGCATTAAAAGTAAGTCCGGTAGTTACCCATGTTGTTCCACCATCAGTAGATTTAAGTACCCCAATTGAAGGATCGTCAATAGCGTCTCTGTCACCAGAACCAATATAAATAACAGGGTTTGTTGATACATTATAATTAGAAGGTATTGCTATATCACTAACACCAATAATTGGTAAAGCATCAGTTAAACATGTCCATGTTATTCCGTTATCAGTAGATTCCCAAACGCCACCTGAAGGTGCGCCTACCCAAAAATGATTATCGTCAATTGGGTCAAAAGTCATGTTATTTAAACGACCTGTTCCACTTTCTTGCAATGCTCCGTCATCAGATGCATCCAGATTTGATGGTCCTAATGGTTCCCAATCTCCTTTTAGAGATTTTGATGAAGGATTTTTAACTTGATAATCCTCCCAAGCTTCCCAAGCAGATTTGTTAGGAAATTCACCAGTTACATTATCAACTCTTGATTTCCAAAAATACTCCCAACGTTTAAATTGTTTCCATCCCGGAGCTTTTGTTTTGTTTCCTGCTTCATCTAAATACATTCCGCCAACAACATCATATGATCCCCAATAGTCATTAAATGCTTTTTGGTAATCGAAAAAGGTATTAGCCTTTTTGTCTTGTTGAGGTAAGTTTTTTTTCCATTGTTGAGCATTTGAGCCAAACGCAAATAAACCCAACACCATAATAAGTAATAGTTTTTTCATAAGATTTTGGTTAATTAATAAAATGTTTAAATAAAAAATAATTATTGATTAAACTAGCTTTAAGCTAGCGGTTTGATTAGATAGTTGTACTTCAATTATTAAATTTATAAATAATTGATTATAAGATTCTAATATTAACAGTATGCAATGTATTTATTATAATCAAAGAAATATTGATAATCTTATTTTTGTAGAAGACTATCTTAAATTCGCATGAAGAAACAGGGGATTATTTTGTAATTATTTTATAAATACCTAACAGAAAAATTGCTTTCTTAATTTCCCGGAATAAATCTAATATTATTCATATCAAGATTTCAGAAGGTACATCTTTTTCTTTTGCATACTACACAAAATATTGTAAATTGCAGATAATGTTGATTTTAGAAGTAAAATAATATGCCAATTGTTAAGAAGATTCAATTTAAAAATATAAACAATAGTTGTGATTAATTACTGACGAAATTTCACATTCAACATACAGTTTCATAAATTGATTAAAATATGAAAAAAGTTAATACAGAAATAATGACCATTATCCTTAATTAAGGGACATATTTTAACAATGTCAAAATATGTATAAAATGAATAAATCAGAAAAGTTTTGTGACAGGGTTTCAGGTATTAGTAATAGTAAGGATTATGGATGTTCGACAGGAGCAATGGCTATTGATTTGCTGACAATGTGAAAGATATATCATCTAAGATGATCTATATTACAAAAAGAAAAGTAGATGAACGCAAAATTGATAATATTTATTTTGAGCACTCAAACATATTTGATAAGAAGTATAAAAAAGAATCATTTAATACAATTTTGCATTTATTAGATGATAATCAAAATGTTATGCAACGTATAAAAGAATTATTAAAACTAGAAGGGCTTTTTATTTCAGAAACAGCTTGCTTGGGAGAAAAATTATTATTGGGCTTTTTCTTTATATTCTTAAGTAAAATAGGAATTGTTCCATTTATAAAACCATTCAAAATTTCTGAATTAGAAGATTCAATAGCTGAAAATTTTCAAATTATTAATACTAAAAAAACATCTCATAATCCACCAAACTATTTTGTTGTAGCCAGAAAAGTATAGATAATAAAACCAACAAATTATAATCAGGAGGAATACCATGAATCTGATAAAAACAAAAAAGGCAAAATTAAGTGCTAAAAGAGTATTTCTAACTAAAGGTACGTGCTCGCACACATTTTTTTATATATTAAATCGCGAATTTGGTCATCCAAAAGAAAAAGAAGAGCGTGCGTTAGATCCATTAGCTGGTGGAATATTACAACAAGGATATCAATGTGGAATGCTCTGGGGAGCATCAATGGCTGTTGGTGCAGAATCTTTTCGTAGGAATAATGAAATGGGTAAAGCAATAGCTGTAGCAATAAAAGCAACTCAGCATCTTATGAAATCTTTTGAAAACAGGACAAAATGTATTGAATGTGAAGATTTTACTAAGACGGATTTTAAAAATAAATGGAATTTTGCAAAATATATGTTTACCGGTAAATTCCTATCTTGCTATAAGCTTGCTGAAAAATGGGCTCCAGAAGCTATTAAAGCAGCACATGAAGGATTATCATTAGAACAAAATGAATCTACTCAACAGGCCATAAGTTGTGCTTCTGAAGTTGTGAAAAAAATGGATGGGAGTGAAGAAGAAATGTCCATGGTTGCCGGATTTGCGGGAGGCCTAGGATTGAGTGGTAGTGGTTGCGGAGCACTTAGTGCTGCCATTTGGAAGACCATTCTCGAATTAGTTAAAAAAGAAAACTGGAAATCTTCATTATCTGATCCGGATTCAGAAAAGATAATAAAAAAATTCTATGAAGCAACCGATTATAAAATGGAATGTCACGAAATATGTGGGAAACGTTTTAATACAATTGATGAACATACAGAATTTATTAAAAACGGTGGTTGCGATAAACTAATTAATGTACTTGCAAATAATAAGTCTATTCTATAAATACTTTTCATTGATTTAATATAAAATAAAAAAGCACAAGCAAAAATTGCTTGTGCTTTTTGGATTTTTTATCAATTAATTATTCAATAATTAATTTTCTTTTGTGAATATTACCCGATGTTTTTAGTTCAACGAAGTATAATCCAGCGCTATAATCACTAACATTGATCTTACAATTAGAATTTTCAATATTTTTATGATATATTATTTTACCATTTAAATCAATAATTGAAATTTCTACATTTTCAGAGTATGATATATTTTCAATATCTATACTAATAATGTCAGTTGCCGGATTTGGATACATATTAAACTTGGCAAATTCAGTTTCTTTAATTCCTGTAGCTTGGGTAACCGTTAAGCTCTGTTCAACAGGAGTAGCAGCATATACAGTATCATTTCCTAACTGAGCTGCAAAAATACTTGTTGATCCCGCACCAACAATATGAACTTGATCATTAACTATTGTTGCTACTAGCTCATTACTACTAATATAAGTGATAACTAATCCAAGACTGCTAGTTGCTCCTGGATCAAAATCAGTATCATCAGTTGTTTTATCAACTAAAGCAGCAAATGTTATTGTCTGGCTATATTTATTAGTTGTAAACGTTTGATCATCACCGTTACTTGTACCACCTAAACTCTCTCCGCTTACACGGAAATGATATGTAGTATCAGGATTCAAGTCTGTAATAATAACACTTACTTCTGTATCTGTTATTCCTGTCACAGGACTTTGATCAGCAGTTACAGTATTTCCGTAATCAGTAGTAAATCCATATTCGAATGTTACTGTTGTACTATAATCATTTGCATTTATGGTACCATGCAAAATAGCTACTGTAGGTTCTATACCATATGCAGCATTGGTTGTAGCAATAGGATCTTGCGACAAAGTTATAAATGTTAAATCTGAACCATAAGCAGTATTTTCTGAATTAACTCCCACAACACGAAAATGATAAGTAGTATTAGGGATTAGGTCAGTAATACTTAAACTTACATCAGTGCCGGTTGTACCAGTCACAGGACTTTGATCTGCAGTTACAAAAGTTCCATAAGCTTCAGTCAATCCATATTCAAAAGTAACAGTTGTACTTAAATCATTTGCATTTACCGTACCATTTAAAATAGCTCCTGATGATTCAATATCAGATGCAGCATTGGTAGTAACAATTGGATCTTGCGATAATGTCGTGAAAGTTAAATCTGATCCATTACTTATTCCTACGACATTATCACCGACTACTCTGTAATGATAGGTAGTATTTGGAGTTAATCCTGAAATATCAGCATTTACATCTGTATTTGTTGTACCTGAAACTGGACTCTGAACAGCAGCAATAAATTCTCCATAACTATCTGTTAATCCATATTCAAAACTAACATCTGTATCAGCATTATTTGCATTTACTAATCCGTTTAAAGTTACTGTTTTTGCTGCAACTTCTGTGGCTGTATTTGTTGTTACAGTAGCTAGGTCATAAACATTTACATTAATGTTTCCAGCAACAGTATTGTAATTGCTTCCATCAATTGGTGTAAAAGTTAAAGCAGCACTATATATTCCTACATCAGGGCTTATTGTATTATCATCGTATGTAAAGTTTCCATCTACCGTTGCTTCACCATCATCATTTAATGTCGCCGATGATAAATCTTCACCATAAAGAATTCCTGCGGCTGTTGGCCATGTATTAACAGTTGGTGTTGCTTTGCTTACATTTAAAGTAGCCGTTGCTGTATTGTTATTATAATTAACAGCATCGCTTGGTGTAAATTCAACAGATAAAGTTTGTCCCGCACCCACATTTAATACAGTAGTCAAAGCAGGGGTGTAAACAAAAGTACCTGCTTCAGGACTTGTTGCATTTAATTCTGTTGCGCTTAAAGCTGTACCATAAACAATATCAGATGGATCTGTCCATGTAATACTAGGTGTTGCTTTGGTTACATTTAAAGTAGCCGTTGCTGTATTGTTATTATAATTATCAACATCGCTTGGTGTAAATTCAACAGATAAAATTTGTCCCGCACCTGCATCTAATTCAGTAGTTAAAGCAGGGGTGTAAACAAAAGTACCTGCTACAGGACTTGTTGCATTTAATTCTGTTGCGCTTAAAGCTGTACCATAAACAATATCAGATGGATCTGCCCATGTAATACTTGGTGTTGCTTTATTAATAGTTAATGATTGAGATTCCTGACTAGCTGCATAATAAGTATCATTTCCAGCTTGATCTGCGAAAATTGTACAACTACCAGCGCTGACAATATGAATTTTTTCACTTACTATAGTTGCAACAGCTGTATTTGAACTACTATATGTAACTGTTAAGCCACTACTTGCGGATGCTCCAGGTGCAAAATCGGCATCGCCATATGTTTTTGCTGATAGAGCAGCAAAAGTAATAGTTTGTGAAAGCTTTAAGGTAGTAAAACTGCTGGCTGTTCCATAAGAAGTGCCTTCGGTATTAATAGCATATGCATTATAGTAATAAGTTATATTAGGACTTAATGATCCGATGGACTCAGAATATGTTCCAGTACCTGATCCATTTGCATCTTTTGTTGCTCCTTCTGCAATCGTTGGTGTTGCATCTGTAGTAGAATAAACTATACCTCGCTCGGATACAGCCGCACCACCGTCAGATGTTACTTCACCACCCAAAGTGGCAGAGGTCGTACTTATGCTACCTGCTGCACTTGTAGTCACAGTTGGTGCCACATTACCAGTTCCTTGTATATCGAAATTATAAGGATTTTCATCACTATCATTATTTGCTATACTAAGAGTTGCTGATCTTGTTCCACTAGCAGTAGGATTAAAAGTAACATTAAAGGTAGTTGTTCCTCCACTTGCGGCTATACTATTTGCTGGATTAGATGTAATGGAAAAATCAGAAGTGTGACCTGTTATTGCTACATAAGGCAATACATCTGTTAAAGTTAAAGAAGCCGCACCTGAATTTTCTATTGTAAAAGTTCTTATAACTGTCCCAGAACTAACTCCAGTGCTTCCAAAATCAGTATGATCTGATATTGATGGTGCAATATCTCCATCAACTATTGATATGCTGTTTCCTTGTACATCCATTTCCGGACCAGCAGCTGCTATTCCATATACCCGAATATTATCAATTCCTATCTCTTCTGAGAGATCATTTTCTACCACAATCCGTATCGAAATGTTTGTAGCTCCATTTGTATTAATAGTGTAGGAGAAATCCTGAAATGCTTCAGTCAATAATGTTCCATCACCTTTTCCATCTAAGTCGGTATCTTCATAAAGACCTGTAGCATTGATTCCATTATTTCCTTTAAACTGCCCTACTGTTGTATATGTTCCTGTATTTACAAATGCATCACCTACAGTTGCAATGTTACCATCAAAGGCATATTCTACAAATATTCCATCAGGATCTGTTTCTTCAAAACTTACATCAAGTCCACCATCATACACTGCACTTAATGCTAATGTAACTTGTACTTGATCATATGATGTAATATTTTGACTACTAATTACGATATAGCCATTAATATCTGTTGGGGCAAGAGGATTATCAACATCATCCAAATCCTCTGCTCCAAACATATAACTACCATCGACGTTTGAAAATGCCCTTGGCCAACCAGTAGGAGGAGAAGAAGTATTGAAAACTGTGAAATAGTCAGAAGCTCCATCTGTAAAAGTGTTGGCATCATAGTTTGTTGCATCACCTTCAAAGCTTTCCTGTAAAAGCAATGTTTGTGAAAAACCCATGTTTCCAATAAATAGAAACAGTAAAATTAATTGTAAATTTTTTTTCATAATTTAGTGTATTTAAGTTTCATATAATTTTATACAAATAACTTTCCTTCCTTAATTCCTGTGGTTAAAATCATACCACCTGAATTATATCCCACGGCTGAATGAATTGTTTCAATACGAATCAGTTCTTTGTTTTTACAAACCACAAATACTCCATATTGTTGATTTGCCAGTATTATTTTACCCGCATCATCGGGTAAGTCCTTATTGTATTTGGCAGGTGAAACCTGTACAATTCGTATCTCTTCACCCTCATATCGTGTTATTGCACCTCTATTCCATGGGTTGCCTGCATTAATCATAGCCACTACTTCGCTCATGCTCATCTGTTTCCAATCAATGGTTACATCTTTCAACGTTGGCTTTGGCAAATATACTGATCCGTTTAAGTTTTGTGGTTTATATACAATCTTTTCTGAAGTTAATGCGTCGATAAATTCAGCAAGAAGTTGGCAAGCAACCGCAACACTTTTATGTAGTAAAATACCATAAGTGTCGTAAGGCTCTAATGGAAACTTTTTCATAAGTACAATTGCACCGCCATCAATACTAGCATCCATTTTAATTACGCTGACTCCCGCTTGATTTTCTTCGTTTTTTATCTGCCAAAAAACGGGGTCGGCACTGCGGTATTTTGGTAATATACCATAATGAAAATTGAAAAATCCCAATTCGGGGATATCAATTATTTCTTGAGAAAATATTTTTGGAAATGTTGCTACGATGCAAACATTTGATTGTGTATCATTTAACACATCGATTATTTCACTATCGTTGTTGTGATCAACAACGAACATTTTGGTGGATTCAACATAACCAGAGCTTGAAATTTCGTTAACAAGTTCACTGTTTGATGAAGGGATTACGATGCCCGAAAAGATTCTGCGCCGTATAAGCTCAAAAATTATTTGAGCCGATTGAATATTATTGCAAAAGACCAGTGTCTTCATAATTTAATTACATAAATAGGTGTTCTGCCATCCGGGCAACTCTTCTTTAAAACCATTCAATGTTTCCCAATCCGATTTATCGGTAACTATTGTGCTTATTATATTATTGGGTACTAAACTAGCTTTAGATTTTTTTAATTCATATAGATAGAATGGTGCTTTTATACTGTTCAATTCTGTGTTGAGCTCCAAATTTCCTCTGGGTGATTCTATTTCCAAATTGTTCAGTTTTGGTACTATTTCCTCTTTTGAAACCCAGTTTTGAGACATACAATGTTTTATAATTAAAGCAACTTCATAGCCAAGTATTCCCGAAAATGTAAGGTCTCTTTTTAACTGTGATGTAAAATATTTTTTCAGCGTTTTAGATGCACTGTTTTCTGAATTCCCCCAAGTTTTAACTGAATATATTGAATGATTATTATTTGCTACAATGGTTTCAGTTTCGGCAAAAAATGGTGTAGCTACCAGCGGAATCTCTTTAAATGATTCATATTGTGACAAATGTTTCATCGCTTCGATGGCTTCGAAACCATAATACCCCATAAAAACAAAATTGTTTTGCTCCTTTTCAATTTGCTTAAGGTGTAGGGCTAAATCGTTATTCTCATTTTTGTGCGATACTTCTGTTAAATTAACCTTACCTGAATATTTTTTTTCAGCCAATTCTGTGGCTACAGCAATGGGAAATCCACTATCGAAAAAAGACAATAACCTTGAATAGTTGTGACCAATATTTTGAAAAGCCCATTTGCACGCAAAATATATTGAGTTGAACATTTCCAAAGAACAGTGCACCATATAAGGATTGGCATCGGCTTCTAAAACGGGATGATCTCCGGCACTGCATATAATAATTGGGGTTTTTGTTTGCTGAATAAGGGGATTTAATGCTGTAAGAGATTTATATCCTATAAATCCAACCACCATATCCACATGTTCATATAATATAAGCTCTCTTAGCGCATTTTGGTTATCATTTGGAACAGCCAAATTGGTGTCTTTAATTACATAGCTATGTGAATCACCCAACACAAATTTCAGGCAATTGTACAAATCACTACCAATGTATGGATAGAATTTAGAATATGGTAACAGCAATCCAATTTTCATTATAATAAGTATTCTGGAATAAACCCGAAAAGAGTTTTACTCTTCTCGGGTTATTGATTTAATAATCGTTTAATTTCTAGATGGAAATACACCTTGAAGGCAGATTATATAATGCATTGCAATATAAGGTTGCATAATATTAAATGGCATACTACTTCCTGAATGATCAACGGCAACATTTAATCCTGTAACATCAACACTTAAACCTGATGTATCAACAGTTATGGCATCGGCTGCTAATGTGTTGGCAGTTGCTTCCTCAATATAAAGTTCTGAAGAACTTTTACCAAGATACCCTCCTGATGGAGTGTTTTCTCCAGCTTCTGTATTGTTAACCTTCATTGCTGCTGTAGCAGTACCAGTAAGACTACCAGCACCACCTGCTGCTTGTGCAGTATGGGTGTGATTAGGCATTTCATTAATAGACATAGTGTGCTGTGTAGCTCCACCCATTTGCGCTTGTCTAAAATATGGTAATCCAGGTCCTTGTCCAACCCCTATTGGTGCTCTTCCTCTTAAGTCGGGCAACGCCATGGTTGTTCTACCATCACCTCCATAAATAGTACCAATAATTGCATAAAGTGCGTTATTTTGTGCAATAGACAACAATTGTCCTTCACAAAATGCCCATGTTCTTGGGGCAAAATTGCCTGCAAACATTTTAATTTCTCCAATAGTTCCTTCCATAATTTTAGTTTTTAATTTGATTAATTTTTAATATAATTAGTTAATTGATTAAGCGAATATAGAACAATTTCAAACAAAATTTAATTAATAATATTCCTTTTGTTAAAAATTACCGAATAAAAATACAACATAAATTTTTAACTGTCAAATATCAAATAATTATATCTTATAATATATTATGAATAACAGAAGATTTATGTTTTTTATTAAAATCCAAATTAAAAATAATATACTAAAATAGTTAAACAGTCACATTTCTTTTTTGTTTAATTTATAACATGCTTTTATTTTTTGGTATACTTTTACTCAAACATAATTCCAACTAAATAAATGGCAATCTCAAGTTATATTGGTAAAGTAAAAAAAGCATCTCTGACATTAATAAACTGTGAAGAAGATTTTTATTTAATGAAACAGGCTGTAGATAGTTTATATGAAGTTTTCAAGGCAATTACGAACATAGATATTACTAAATTAAATGAAGGTGAAATTCTTCTACCTTCAGGTGTGGCTATTTCTCCCTCTGCAGCAGCACATTGTCTTCTTGAAATGAAAAGAACAGCTATCTTTTTAAGAGGAATTAAAAAAGCGATCGATATTAAAGTAAAAAACAATACAGGATTAATTGATATCTTATACGCAGGATGTGGTCCTTATGCTACTTTAATTTCTCCATTGCTTACTTTATACAAAGCTGAGAATATAAAAGTTACCATGCTTGATATAAACCTAACTGCAATAGATGCTGTTAAAAAGCTGATTCATGACTTAGGCTTAGATAATTTTATTGATGAATACATCCTTGCAGATGCTTCAGATTATAGTATTAATAAAGATTATGATATTGTTATCTCAGAAACTATGCAATGCTGTTTACACAATGAACCACAGGTTGCTATTATGCAAAACTTAATCCCTCAAATGAAACAAAATGCGATATTTATACCTCAAAAAATAACTATTGATGCCTATTTAAAAAATCCTGAAAAATGGGATGAGAAAATACCACAAAAAGTTAACATGGAATCAAAATTTTTAAAGGAATTATTTTCCGTACACCGAGCAAACCTCGACTGTAATAAATATAGGGAAACGGTAGGAATTCCTGAAAATCTTAACGGTTTTATAGAATTAATGTTACATACAACCATCACTGTATTTGAAGATGAAGTATTAGGGGCAAACGATTGTAGTTTAAATTTACCCCTTAAATTTTATGAATTCAAGGAGCAATATGCAAAAGATATTGAATTTTGGTATTCGTTATCGGACAAGCCTCAAATCGAATGCAGAGTTGCAAGTTTTACTTAACACTACTAATTTTTCACTTAATTCAAGAAAGAATTTGTACTAATTAAATTATAGTTATAAACTAAACCTTTAAAAATAAAAATTATGGAAGGATTCTTAGGCGAAGTAAGAATGTTTGCAGGAACATTCCCGCCACGATCATGGGCTTTTTGCGATGGCAGTTTATTGCCTATTAGTAGTTACAATGCACTATTTACAATTTTAGGAACACAGTTTGGTGGTGATGGAGAAACGAATTTTGCACTTCCGGATTTAAGAGGCTGTGTACCAGTTGGTGCCGGTAGTGGTCCCGGACTTACTCATAGAAATATGGGAGAAAGATCTGGTACAGAAAATGTTAATTTAGTAGAAGAACAAATGCCTACACACACTCATGCTACTCAGGCAACTGCTACAGGTGCAAGCATAGGAGGCACTGCTACTGCTACTATGAAGGTAAACAATGATGAAGCAGAAACAATTACCCCCTCAGGAAATTACATCGGTAAATTAGGTACTGGACAGGAATTATATATTGATGAAGCAACGGCAAATACACTTGCTGCCGATGCCATAACAGTTGACACTTCAGGATTAAGTGTTGATGTTACCGGATTAAGTGTTGCAATTAACCCTGCAGGTGATAGCCAGCCCCACAACAATATGCAACCTTATGTAGGAATAAATTACATAATTTGTATTGTAGGTGTATTTCCATCAAGTACTTAAATTTATAAATAAACTCTTTCAGCTTGGTTTGTAAAAGTTACGTAACAAAAAATAGATTTAAAAACAGAAATATAGTGATTGTATTTTTTTATATTTTAAGAGGGTGCTTAATGGTCATTAAGCACCCTCTTTAAGGTTTAAATATTTATCGAAAACCATATTATTAACTCTCGTTAATTTTAGGTAAACATATGGACAATCGTAATATTTTAATTCCTGTATTAAATAGCGTCAATTAATTTAAGTATGAGCTTTCTACATAGAACGCACTTTTACAAATTGTACAGCACCTAAGAAAGTAGATTTATCTTCTATTTCCAATCCAGCATTTTTCAAATAACTGCTTAAATTATCTCTTACAAATGGTTCGTAGTTTGGAGATTCATATAATCTGGCAAAAAAATGTAATATCTTGGAACCAATTCCCGAAAGATTATTATAATCTACAATAAAAATAAATCCGGTATTTTTAACAATTCTTTTGGCTTCATTTAATATTTTAATCCCAATATCATAAGGTATATCGTGCATAGCAAATGATATTGTAGCTGCATCAAATTCAGAATCCGGAAAATTAGTATTTGTACCATCCGCATAATTAAACTTGAGCTTAAGATCAGGTATAATTTTTTTACTTGCCTTTTCCAACATTTTTTTATCAAGATCTATTCCAATCACATTATGTTTTTGTTTAGCTAATTGATATGCATGTGCACCTGTACCCGTTGCAATATCAATTATTTTTAATTTTTCTAAACCCATTTTTTTTGCAGCAAATTTTCGAATTGGCGAAATAAAAAAACCGGCAAAATCATACATAATTGGATGTCTTCCGAACCATCCTTGATTGAAATATTTACTCATTTTATATCTTTTTAGTATACAACTATATATTTTATAAATCTATATTAATCAGTATTAGTCTGTTCATAACAGTTTAATTCCAATAGATTCTTTATTATCTTCCTGCTCTTCAAAAACAGTCAACTAATTCGGGAAATTTTATTGTTGTAAATGCTACACAAAGTTTCTTATGTAACAAATAGCCGTGATTATTTGCTAATGCGCAATAGATTGCCTTGTTTCATCATTTCCTTTTATTAAAGCATGAAGATAGCAATAAGTTTACAAATCACCAACTCCCTAGTCTTTATATGAAGTCTATTTTACGTTCGTACATGTTTTAATAATAAGCGTTCTAATATTCCACTAAAATTATTAGTTCAGAATATAAAGAGTATTGCAGCGAGAGAAATTATTCGACTGCATCCAGATTTAAAAGTAAAGCGTAAGGGAGTTTAATTTTGATCCGAAAGTCATAATATAAATACAATTTTTCAATATGTCAATGAAGCACCTGTATTTCAGAATTAAGTATAATTATTGAACAAGATAAAGCATTTAATGCTATAATTAATATTATTGATATAACAGATAATAAGTTAATAAATAAGTAAATTGAAATTAATAAGAGTTTTAATTAATTTTAGTTGGATGTAGAAATTTTCAAAAATGGAATCTATTTTTATCGCATCTCTATTACTGAAGTTCAAATACATGCAAGATTATTAAAAAGTAGTTAAATCGGAATAATGTGAGTCTCTTAAAATAGTTTGATAAACTTTAAATAAAATTATCAAATCAGCGAGGCAATACTCGCTGATTTTTCATTGATTTTTTTGCTAAAAAAGATGATTAATTGCATATTAATACCTTCGTCTATATTAAAATAATGTGTTATTTTAATTCATAAAATAACACATCAAATTTATTTAGAAATTAATTTAATTATATTAATAAATATACGGGATAACCTTTTCTTTAATTAATTTTAAGTTTTTTTCAATAGAATCATATATACCAAAAGGTACTGAAAATATTATTGAATTAATTTTCACATTCTTAATAGTATTATTAATTTTTTCAACAATCTTTTCTGGTGTACCCCAAATTGTAAGGGTATCTAACATCTCATCTGTAACAAAATGAGATGCTTCCTTAATCTATCCAGCTTTTAACAATTCGGATATTTTAGTTATTTCTTCCTCATTATAAATTATACCGCTTCGTTTTAGTATATTGTTTAAATAGGAGAGATATACAACAAGTGTTTCATCTGTTTTTTTTCTACATTTTTCTTCGTCTTCTGCAATACAACATATTCCTCCAATTGAAAATTTAGGATTGTCAATCTGGTTGTTTTAGAATTCCCAATTAAAAAATTATTTTGCAATTGTTTTAGATAATTTATATCCCAAACATCTGCAATTTGTATTTCATTACAATATTGTCCTGCGATTTTGGCCATTTTTTCATTCCAGGTTCCAGTAATTAAAGGTATATCAGCTGAAGTCATTCTTAAATAAGCATTTTTGTTAGCATTAAAATAATCTCCTTTAAATTCTTCCTTTTTCTCACTTAAAAAATGTTTAACCAATTTTATGTTTTCTTCAAAAGCTTTCATTGTATTTTCTTTTGAACAGTCCATTTCTAAAAAATCAAAAAATGCTCCGCGTCCAAGTCCTAAAACCGTTCTACCTTTTACGATTTCTTTAATAGACAAGATATTAGATACAATAATTGTTGGATGTCGATAAAAACCATTTAATAAACATGAACCAAGTTCTATTTTCTTAGGTGCTCTGCAATTAAAGTTAAAATTGGAATCGACGGATAGTAAAATAAGTCATCATAAACATATATTCGATCGTACTTTTAATCTTCTATTAGTTTTGCTAATTTTATATATTGCAAGGGAGGAAGAGTTCCTTGTTATGCAGCATAAAATTTAATTTTATTACTCATAATTGAATTAATAAAAAATTAGAAGCACAGAATGTATAAATATTCTGTGCTTTTTAATTTAAATTGATTAGTATAATTAATTGATTTAGGTTCAGCGATTAAAGATCGTCTCCGTCAATATATAGTCCTTCTATATATCCATCTTTAGTTTCGTTATGCATTGGAGGAAGAGATTTTTTTGTAATTTCTTTAAATTCACTTGCTTTATATAAAGTTTTAATTTTAATATATCGTATGTCATCTTTAAATATGTATTCAAATTTACTGTCAGGTCCAACATGCATTTTACCTGTACTTGGGGCATATACATAATGAGGTATTGCTGTTGATGACTCAGTGCAAAGGTACTTATAAATGTCTACTCCCTTTTGTAAGGAAGTCCTAAAATGATCGCTACCTTCAACAGGCATGCAATGATTCATATAATAAGGCGTAATATTATTTTGTATTAACAAGTTAAACAAATGTTGCATTGTTTTCAGATCATTATTAATCCCTTTTAATAAAACTGCCTGATTTCTTAAAAGGATTCCCTTTGATGTCAATTTATTACATGCTTCCAGAACTTCAGGAGCCAACTCATCAGGGTGATTAAAATGTACATTAATTGCTAAATGTTTACTTTTGTATGGGTTTGAAGAGCTTATTTTATTAAAAGATGCTAACCTAGTGCATAATTCATCATTAAATATCTGAGGCATAGTCAACAAGGTTCTGGTTCCTATTCGAATTACTGAAATATTATCTAAGGTAGCTAATTTATCAAGCAAATAGAACAATTTATCTATATCAAGAAATGGTTCTCCTCCCGTAACTAAAGCTCCACTAACTTCATCCATTGCTCCAACTTTTTTTATTACCGTATCAATTTCTTCATATGTCATTGCATTTTTATTATGCATAACATTGCTTTTTTTGTAACAAAACCTGCAATATGCCGGACAATCGAAATTTGGGGTAATTAATACTCTGTCTCGATATAATCTTTCAAGTCCATAAGTCTCTGATGCATCTATACCTTCTTCAAAAGGCGTTGGAGTTTCACTTGTCTTATTTTCTAAACAAGAAGGCAAAAATTGTTTTCGTATAGCTTCTGAATTTTCAAATAATTTTAATAAATAAGAAGTGAATTTAACCGGATATTTTTCCATTACACTTTTCAAGACTTCAATGTCAGCTTCATTTTTTGCATAATGATATAAAATCTTATTTGATACATTGTCGATTGCTGAATCTACTACATCGTTTGGCATTTTATCTTTTTTGTGTATCATATTCTTTTTTATAAATTAATTTTTATAATAAACGAAAGACGGTTCAATTTTAATAAACTCTGACTCTTTCTTATTAACTATCAAAAACTACTTTTAAGTCATTTGATTAATTCTCAATCGACAATCTTTTTCCAATCTATTTAATTGTTAATAAGCAATTGTAATTGAAATGCTATCTTCTTTTTTTACTTTTCATATATTTTCTAGAGTCTGATTTTCCGAAAAGCTTATCTATTAAATCTTCTCTATTACTATTTCTTAATTCAGAAATAATTTCATTTCTAAATTCTTTTTTATACCAGAAAAAGAATTTGCGTTGGGATAATTTTGCATCCTTTCCACGAGCTACAGAAACTTTTTTCATAGTATAAGGATTTATACCAGAATAATACATTACAGTAGCCAAAGTCATAGGAGTAGGAGTAAAGTCTTGTACTTGCTCCAATTGAAGATTCATTATTTTGGTTTCTAAAGCAAGTTCTGCCATATGAATATTACTGCAACCTGGGTGGCTCGAAATAAAATATGGAATTAATTGTTGATTTAATTGATGCTTTTTATTTACTCTATCAAAAAGCTTTTTAAATTCGTGAAACATTGAAAAATCAGGTTTCCGCATAATACCCAAAACATCTGTTGAAGTATGTTCTGGTGCAACTTTTAATCGACCTGACACATGATTTTTTATCAACTCATCTGCATATTCTGCATATTCAGGAGAGTTTAATTTATGCATAAATAGATCATAACGAACGCCGCTACCAACAAATGCTTTTTTAACATCTTTATTATGATGTACCTTTTTGTAAATTTGAGTTAGAGGTTTCGGATTGGTATTTAAATTTTTACAAACATTAGGATGCAAACAAGATGCTCTTTTACATTTCTTGCACATATCAAGGTCTTCTCCTTGCATGCGATACATATTAGCCGAAGGACCTCCTAAATCTGAAATATAACCCCTAAAATCATGCATCTTAGTAACCTGATCTACTTCTTTTAAAATCGATTTTTCTGATCTACTACTAATGAATTTACCTTGATGAGCCGAAATAGTACAAAATGAACAAGCACCAAAACAACCACGATGCAATGTAATCGAATGTCTTATCATCTCATAAGCAGGAATAGATTCCTTTTTAGCGTATTTAGGATGTGGTAATCTTGTAAAAGGTAAATTGTATACAGTATCTATTTCTTTTTCAGATAATGGCTCAAAAGGAGGATTTATAACAATATTATTTTGGATTGCCTTTTGAATTATTCTTTTTTCACTTTGATACCTATTTGATTCTTCTTCAATTACTTTAAAGTTTTCAGCATACTTTACTTTATCCTTTAAACAGTCATTATGACTATGTAGATAAAAATCTTTCCAGTCTTCTGTCTCAGAATTAATTTCTTTGTTTGTAATATATGCTGTTTGTGGAATGTTTTGAATACTATTAAATGGAATACCTTTTTCTAAAAGATTAATCAACATACTCAATGGCTTTTCACCCATTCCATAAACAAGTAAATCTGCCTTGCTATCATCCAGTATACCTGGTTTAAGTTTATCACTCCAATAATCGTAATGAGTCAATCTACGAAGCGATGCTTCCACGCCACCAATAACAATTGGTATATCCGGGAATAGATCTTTTAATATATTCGAATACTTAATCGTTGCGTAGTCGGGTCTGAAACCAGCTTTTCCGCCCGGAGTATAAGCATCATTCGAACGTAAACGTATATTTGCAGTATAATGATTAACCATTGAATCCATGCATCCTGCCGTAACCGCAAAAAATAACCGGGGTTTACCGAGCTTTTTAAAATCGCGCAAATCATCTTGCCAATTAGGTTGCGGAACAATTGCTACTTTTAATCCATGTGATTCTAATAATCGACCTATTACTGCCGGTCCAAAAGATGGATGATCAACATAGGCATCGCCACTAAAAAGAATAACATCTAACTGATCCCAACCTCTGGCAACAACTTCTTTCTTGGTTGTCGGTAACCAATCGTTTATTCTATATGTAGGTTTGTTTTCTTGCATAATAAAAGTGATGACAAAGGTAACCTAATTGAATGAATTATTCTTAAGCTCAGTCTCGAAGTCAATTGAGAACTAATTAACGTTTAATAGATTTATGTAATATTCGCAAGTGAGTTAATTTTTAGTATATGTTTTCTAGTTTCTAGTTTTTAGTGCACTAAACCTGAAACCGTAAACTTGTTGAAAAATGAGTCAAGCCACAATTAAACCTAAGCCTTTTTCAAATTAGAACTATGCTTATGGTATAAGTATAGAGCTATCTCCATAACTTAAAAACCTAAAATTATTTGTTAAAGCAAAATTGTAAACCTTCTTCCAATCTTCACCAATAAAAGCTGCAATTAATAATAATAAAGTACTTTTAGGTTGATGAAAATTAGTAATAAGCATATTAACCATTTTAAATGCATATCCAGGATATATCATTATTTGTGTTGATGCATGAAGCTCAGTAATATTTTTAATTTCCATATAATTCAATAATGCTTTTAAAGCTTCTCTCTTGCTAGAATTTTGTGGTAAATTATAAGCTTCCCACTGAGAAATATGTAAGTTTAACTCTTTATTTTGAAGCGACTTAACTCCAAGCCAGTACAAACTTTCAAGTGTTCTTACCGAAGTTGTCCCAATTGCTACAATCGTTTCTGATGCCAAAAGATTTTCAATCGTTTCCTTTTTTACAACAAGATGCTCAGTATGCATTTCATGTTCATCAATCGTTTCCGATGTTACAGGTTTAAAAGTACCGGCACCAACATGCAGTGTAACTTCTTCTAAATTAATTTGTTTAGCCTTAAATTTATTTAACACTGAATCGGTAAAATGCAAGCCGGCAGTTGGTGCAGCAACTGATCCTTTTAAGCTCGAATAAATAGTTTGATATCTTTCTTTATCAAGATCCTCCGATTCACGATGTAAATATGGAGGAATAGGAGTAAGCCCAATATTTTCAAGTATTTCGCTAAAAGAAAATTCACTATTATTCCAAGTAAATTCAATAATCTGAGCATTTCCTTCACTTGATATCTTCGAAGCATTTAGCTCAACCTCAGTATCGCGTATTGTAATTATTTTTTTTAAATCCTGATCTTTCCACTTTTTAAGATTTCCAACAATACATTTCCATTTAATTCTTTCGGTTTGCTGAAAAGCTAATATATAATCCGACGGCTCAATAGGCTCCAGACAAAAAATCTCAATTTGAGCTCCGGTTTCTTTCCTGAATTTTAATCTTGCTTGAATTACTTTTGTATTATTAAATACACACGTAGTTTTCGAATCAATATGCATATTAATATTTGCAAATTGATCTTTACTTATTATACCTTGATTATAAACCAATAACTGAGACAAATCTCTTAGCTCTAATGGATATTTGGCAATTCGTTCATCAGGTAAATTGTAAGTAAAATCTTCAATTCTAATATTTTCGGGATTTATGTTCATCTTATAATGTTTGAGAGTGCAAAAATAACTAATTTTGCGTGATAAAATAAAGTACTTAAAATGAACTAAATTTTTAAGTGCCTAAAATCATTTTTATAGATAAGTAAGGGGTTTAACCGTTCCGTTTTTATTTATTTGATAATTGTTAAAACTCTAGGCAATCTAGACACCCTTAACTTAAGGTACTTAATATTAAAACTAAAATATAAAACGATGAATTTCAGAAAAGGCGATCTTGTAAAGTTTTTAAATGATGTGGGACAAGGTACAATAGTTAAATTTCAAGATGAAAAAATAGCTCTTGTATTAAATGAAGACGGATTCGAAATTCCTGTGTTAATAAGCGAATTATTGAAAATCGAAGGTGATTATACATTTAACAATAACGAAGAACAAAGCTCTGGTAATACTGCATCTTCAAAACCTCAAAATATTGTTATTGAAGAAGACGATCTAGAAGAGGATGGTTTAAATACAGATTCTGAAGCAAAAGTTTATTTTGCTTTGGTTCCAAAGAATCAAGAAGATATGATTAGCTCTGATTTAGATGTATACTTAATTAATGACAGCAACTTTAGAGTTTCATATGCAATATCCAAATCAGAAGATAAATTTCAATCTCTTTTTGCATATGGCAACCTAGAAGATAATACTAAAGTGATATTAGAATCTATAAAAAGAGAAGATCTTAACAAATTTGAGGAGTTAAACTTTCAATTGTTATTTTTTAGAAAGGGAAACTATTTCTTACTAAATCCTATAAATAAAACTTGGACAGTAAAACCTGCCAGATTTTTTAAACAATCTGCCTTTACTGAGAATGATTTCTTTCACGAAAATGCATTTATTTATACCTTAACTACTGACGAAATTAATTTAGATGATCATATTTCTGATTCGGATATTGAGCAATCAAAGAAGAATAAAGATCAAAAAGAACCAAGAAAGCGCTTAAAAAGTAGTAAAAGTGGCGAAAACAAAGGAATTGAAGAAGTAGACTTACATATTGAGGAGTTAGTTGAAGATTATAGCAAATTATCAAATAGTGAAATGTTAGATATTCAAATGAGTCGCTTTGCAACAACACTTGATGGCGGAATAATTGCTGGCACAAGAAAAATGGTTTTTATTCATGGATTAGGGAACGGCAGACTTAAGCATGAAGTGGCAAAAACGCTGAATCGTAAGTACCCTAAATTAAAATATCAGGACGCTTCATTTAAAGAATATGGTTACGGAGCAACAATGGTAATAATTAAATAATCAAGATAAAAGACTAAAATAAATATAAGTATAAAGTGTAATTTATAAAAAGCTTAAATTTAAATTGCAGTAGGCTGTTTCATCGCTTTATTCGTAAAGAGGAAAGTCCGGGCAACAAAGAGTACCAAACTCTCGAAAGTAGAGATGTTCGCGAGGGTATAGTAACAGAGAAGAAAATAACCGCTTTAATTCGTTAAAGTAAGGGTGAGAAGGTGAGGTAAGAGCTCACCAGTTTCGGTAGCAATATCGAATGCTGTCTGTCTTTTGGGTTGCAAGACCATGTATACCGGCAATTAAGAGCTACTCGTTCAATGTCGGGGGGTAGGTTGCGTAGATAAATGATGAAAAATACGATTCGTCGTAACACAGGACCCGGCTTATAGGCCTACTGCTTTTTATTTTGGTATCAAAAAACTTAAAAATTATTTTTCCTTATACTTCTTGATACTGATACTCAAATCTAATACTTCTTTATAATCTTATATCTTCTCCAAAATTTCCACCTTGTTAAAGAAGTATATACAGCAATCCTTTCAAAGAATCGAAATCTGAGCAAGTAATGGAAAATCCTATAAAATGCTATAAACAGAGATACTACTAATGCAGATTCAATAATAAAGTTAAAGATATTGCTTAACCAATCAGGGAAAGAGCGATTAAGAAATAGATTAATATTCAATAAACTATAAAATTTTACAATTAGAACAGACGTAATAAAATAATAAATAGCAAAAACATAGCCATGTGCTGCTTCAATAGCACGTTCAGGACAAATATTTATACATTGCATGCAACTTTCACATTTATAAGTCCAAAATGGACGATTATCAATTGTTTTAATTGCTTGAATTGGACATTTCTTAATGCATAAATCACATTTTGTACAATCCTTTGAAGCGAATAATGATTTTGCTAAAATAAATCTACCAATAATGTAATATAAAAAAGAGATAGGGGTAACAATTAAGTCAATTGGGATAGTTTTCAAAGCTCTAAGATCTTTATTCCCATTAATCATTTTTAATGCAAATCTTTCAGTCTCCCGTTTTCGTTTATCATAAATAGATTTCACAACCTTTGGTTTAACTCCAGGATGAAATGAAACCCAATTCGAAGGTAAATCAATAGGATGCATCCCAACGATTTTAAATCCTTTTAATAACAAAATTAGTGCAGAAAAATATTGAGCCATTCCACTTAATCCTGGTAGAAAATATTTCCCGGATTTTAACCCAGCTCTTGTATTTATAATAAATACCTTGTTTTTCTTTGATTTAGGAAACCTTAAAAGGAAATGAAACATTATTGGAGGAAAATTAAAGCCATGCGTCGGAGAACAGAACCCAATTAAGGCATTTTCAGGGATAACAATCTCTTTTCTTGATTTAATTTTACTTATATCAATGATCTGAACCTTAATATCATATTGTGAAGCAATACCACCAATCCAAAATGATACATTCTTTGCATTTCCAGTACCCGAGAAGTAATAAATAACTAGTTTTTTATATTTATTTTGTAATGAATTCATTAATAATCATAATTTTGAATATTTAAAATTACAAAAATATTTTACTTAGTGCCAGCAAGAAAACTACTTATTTTTAAGGTCTTTGATAAGAAAGCGTCAAAGACGAGGCTTTCGAAGTTTTGAAAACCAAGGAGTTCACTTTTGTGAATGACTGTTTTCAAAACGAGAGTAACGAAGAACTTAGCGAAGCTCACGAACACCTTTGAAAATTAAAAGTGATTGTGAGTAATTTGGCGTTTTCTTGCAAAGACTACTTAAGTAATTATAAACACGTATAATTAGACATCATTAAACCAATAATTTTTGGTATTTTGATAATTAAAATCTTTCTTTGCAACAATTATTAATTTTAAATAAATATTATGACAATTTCAAAAGAAAAAGTAGTTACCTTAACATATGAATTAAGAGTTGATGATAATAAAGGTGATGTTGTAGAGACAGTTAAAGAAGAAAAACCATTTGTATTTTTATATGGAGTAGGATTAATGCTTCCAAAATTCGAAGAACATTTAGATGGTTTAAAAGCAACTGATAAATTTGAGTTTACCTTGAAATGTGAAGATGCTTACGGTTTAGCAACGGAAGAAGCTGTTATGGATTTACCAAAAAATATTTTCGAGGTTGAAGGTGAAATTGAAGAAGGACTATTAGTAGAAGGAAATGTTATTCCAATGCAAAATGATGATGGCAATAAATTTAACGGTGTTATAATGGAAGTTGGCGAAGAAAATGTAAAGATGGATTTCAATCATCCATTAGCAGGTGATAATTTGCATTTTGCCGGTAACATTATTGAAGTAAGAGAAGCTACAAAAGAAGAAATAGAACACGGGCATGTACATTAAGAAATAAAATTTATAATATATAGGGTAAAGAATTATTTTCTTTACCCTTTTGTATGTCGGGCATGGTAATAAGCTGGCAGAATGCAAGTTTCTGCATGTGCCGAGTTGATAGGAAACATTAGCAATTGGCAAGGGTGTCCAGAGCGATTTGGAATCTGAAAGAAGCCATTAGCA